>JBDKGM010000018.1:0-73175 GCA_039798185.1 Bacteroidota bacterium | reverse complement strand
CTTTTATATTTTTTTAGTAATAAAAATCGAATCCCTTCGCGGTCACGAATAAATAAAACAGCTGAAAAGAAATTAAAATTTATTTTAAAATTTCTTTTCAGCTGTTTTATTTTCAAAGCGGAGCTTTGAGGGAACAACGAAGTTGAATCCTCTTCATGGTATTGGATTCATTTTACAATTACTTTCAACCCATTTCCTTATCTTTGAAATTTACCTGCACATGGGAGAAGTTATCGCTATTTTATTGTTGTTAATGGTAGTACTGGTTTTTGCCGTACTCATTTTCTATTTTTTTATCAATATCCTTGATTATTTTTTAGCATCCCTGTTTGGACGTCCACTTCGTTTACCATTTCGATGGAAAACCAAAAAACTAGCACTTTCACAGACAAGTTTACTATATAATTACTTTTCTTTTTATCGCCGTTTATCTCCAAAACGTCGCGTCGAATTTGAACATCGAGTAGCACATTTTTTAGAAGTGTATGAATTTAATGGACGCGATTTTGAAATCACCGAACAGGTTCGAATGCTTATTGCAGGAACTTATGTTATGCTCACCTTTGGTTTTCGGGATTATCTTACGGATGTGTTCGAACGCGTAATCGTATATCCTGAAGTGTATTATTCCAATATTACCGAGCAATACCATAAAGGGGAATTCAACCCTGCAATGCGCGCCGTGGTGTTTTCATGGGCCGATTTACTCGATGGACATTCTATAGAGAATGATAACCTAAATTTAGGAATTCACGAGTTTACCCATGTATTGCAACGAAACGCCTATCAAGAAGGAAGCACGACTGCATCGGTATTCAAGCGACATTTTGATGCTATGATGGAGTTTGTGAAAAATCCTCAGGTACAACATCAAATAGTCGAATCCAAGTATTTCCGGGATTACGCTTTTACCAATGATTACGAGTTTTTGGCAGTGGTTATCGAACACTATTATGAAACACCTTCAGAGTTTAGAGCGCATTTCCCCAATTTATTTCGAAAAGTGAGTCGGATGCTTAATAGTGTACATGCGATCTGATTACCAGAAAACCGTATATAAAGCTGCTAAAATTCCTAAAATAATCAAACTCCACACCGTGAATGCTGGTGTCGTTTTGAATAAGCTAGTTTCAATTTCTAGTCCGTTAGTTACTACCCCTTTTTTGTTTTCATAAAGGCTAATAAGAACCATACCAAGAACACAAATTAAGAAAACAAATCCCATACGATCTACAAAAGGGATTTCATATATTCCATCAGCATTAGGGACTGCAAATCCCGAACTGTATAGGAATTCTAAAGAAATCATACCGGGTAAGAATTTGAAAAGTAATGACAATAGAAATCCGCCAATCGTTGCAAACAAGGCTGCATTCGAAGTTGTTTTTTTCCAAAAGAAGCCCAAAATGAACATGGCAAAAATTCCCGGACTCACAAAGCCCGTATATTCTTGGATGTACTGAAAGCCCCCTTTTTTGTCAATACCTAATAAAGGGGCTACCACAATAGCTATCAATAAAGCGGCCACCACTACTTGCTTACCCACTTTAACCAATTGTGCTTCAGATGCGGGGATTGCTCGGTTTTTATTGTATACATCCAATGTAAAAATCGTTGCGATACTGTTGGCTTTTCCTGCTAAAGAGGCAACAATCGCTGCAGTTAAAGCTGCAAATGACAATCCTTTTAATCCTACAGGAAGTAAGTTTAGTAATGTTGGATAGGCACGATCGGGATTCAAACTTCCGTCTTGAAGGAGTTCGCTTCCAAAATACCCTTTTTGATATAAAACATAGGCAGCAATTCCAGGAATAACCACAATCAAAGGCATTAAAAGTTTTAAAAAGGCCGCAAATAAGATGCCTCCACGTGCTGTCTTTAGGTCGGCACCTAAAGCACGTTGTGTGATGTATTGATTACACCCCCAATAATTTAAGTTGATGATGAGCATTCCTCCAATTAAAACCGACAATCCTGGTAAGTCCATATAGTTCGGATTGGTTTTGTCAAATATCATGTGAAAGTGATCCGAAGCATTATTTTTCATTAAAGAAAATCCATTTACCACTCCTGTAGCACCAAATTGTTCGGCCACTAAATTTAACGCCAAGTACGTTGTTACTAATCCTCCCAATATTAAAAAGAAAACTTGAATCACATCGGTGTATCCAATGACTTTCATGCCGCCAAGGGTAATCATTAAGGCAAAAACCGCCAAGAAAATCATACATAACGTTAGGTTTAAACCCGAAATACTGCTGATGGCTAAGGCGCCAAGGTATAAAATTGAGGTTAGATTTACCAAGACATATAATAACAACCAGAACACCGACATAATCATGGCTACTTGCCCGTTATAGCGTTGATTCAAGTATTGTGGCATGGTGTAGATTTTATTTTTTAGATATACGGGAATAAAAAACACAGCCACAATTATCAAGGTTAGTGCCGACATCCATTCATAAGTGGCAATAGCTAGTCCCATTTTGAAACCACTACCGCTCATCCCAATAAATTGTTCAGCACTGATGTTACTCGCGATTAAAGAAGCACCAATGGCCCACCATGTCAGTGAACCTTCAGCCAAGAAATAATCTTTACTGTCGGCTTCTGTTTTTTTCTTTTTCTTATAAATAAAGAGGCCGTAGCCCACAATGATTACGAAATACAGGAAAAAGACAATATAATCTTGGGTCGCTAATGTTTTCATTATATACGATTTTTATAATGGTGAAGAGATAAATTGCGCAAAACTGCTGCACTTTGTTCAGGGGTAATGTCGCGCTGGGCTTCGGCCAACATTTCATAGCCCACCATAAATTTTTTAATACTGGCACTTCGTAAAAGTGGAGGATAAAAATGCATGTGTAGGTGCCATTCGGGGTGATCGTTTCCGTCGGTTGGCGCTTGATGTATCCCAGCTGAATAGGGAAATGATGTTTCAAAAAGATTGTCGTATTTCACGGTAATGGCTTGAATGGCTTCTGCAAAACTCGACTTTTCTGCGGGAGTAAGTTCGAGGATATTCGCCATAGCTCGTTTCGGTAGCAGCAAGGTCTCATAAGGCCATGTTGCCCAAAAAGGAACTACAAGAACAAAATGATCATTTTGAAACACGATACGTTCCTCGGCTTGGAGTTCGGCTTTACTATAGTCAGCCAACAAGGTATGCCCATGTTGTTGGTAATAGTGCAACAAATGGTCGTGTGTTTTAGCTACCAATGTGGGAAGCGATGATTGTGCCCAAATCTGTCCATGCGGATGCGGATTGCTACACCCCATCACACTTCCTTTATTTTCAAAAATTTGAACGTAATTGATATAATCC
This sequence comes from Bacteroidota bacterium, assembly GCA_039798185.1. Classification (GTDB taxonomy): domain Bacteria; phylum Bacteroidota; class Bacteroidia; order Flavobacteriales; family Flavobacteriaceae; genus Flavobacterium. The sequence goes on along the minus strand of JBDKGM010000018.1, from coordinate 69,847 downwards.
AATTGTCCTAAAGTTTGATATTCCTCTTGCCATGTCGTAATTACTTTTTCAATAGAGGGGACATCCATTTCGGCTAATGTCAAACTATGATTTGGAGAAAAACAAACCACACGATTGATGCCGCGTTCGGGTTGCAACGTAAAGAAATTGGATTCGGGTTGGGCAAATTCTACTTCGTCATTCAATAAAGCCGCAAAATCGTTGTCAAACACATAGCAATCGCTATAATTTGGGTTGGTAATTCCGTTGGCGCGAACATTCCCCGAACATAAATAACATGCTGGGTCATGTTGGGGCAGTTGTACCGTGACTGTTGCTTCTTTTTGTCCTTGCCACGGACGTTTTGCCCGTTGAGGGGATACTAAAACCCATTCGCCCAATAAGGGATTGTAACGGCGATGAGGGTGGTCATTTTGATTAAATACCATTATGCTTTTGTATATTTTGAAGTTCCTTTTGAAATTTTGATAGGATAATATTTTAAGGTAATCCCAAATTGTTCAAAATAAGCGGTTTTCATTTGGGTTATGATATCTTTTTCTTGTGCTTTTGTAACCAAATTAATGGAACAACCTCCAAAGCCACCGCCCATCATTCGGGCACCAAGTACACCATCAAGTTGAAGAATTTTCGCTACTAAAAAATCAATTTCTGGACAACTGACTTCATATTCTTTAGATAATCCCCAATGGGTTTCGGTCATCGTTTGACCTAAAAGGGCGTATTGATGTGAGTTTAAAGCATTGGCCGCTACATCTACTCGTGCGATTTCTTTGACCACAAAATGGCAACGCTGGTAGATAATTTCTCCTAATTCGGATTTTAGATTTTCAATCATATCCAAGGTGCAATCCCGAAAAGTACGTACTTCAGGATAATGCGATTGTATGATTTTTAAACCTACTTCCACTTCATTTCTTCGGTCGTTATAGCCCGAAGTAAGATGGGAATGTTTGACGCAACTATCAAGAAGTAACAAACTATAGTCTCCTAAATGAGCATCATAATAGGTATAATCCAAAGTTGTACAATCGAGTTTGATGACTTTATTTTTTTTGCCAAAAACCGAAGCAAACTGATCCATAATCCCGCATTTCACTCCGGCAAAACGGTGTTCGGCTTGTTGACCAATAAGCGCTATGTCTTGCTTACTCAAATTCAAATCGAAAAGGCAATTCAATGCATAGGCCAAGCCGCATTCAACAGCTGCAGAAGAAGATAACCCTGCTCCCATAGGAACGGTACTACTAAACACCATTTCAAATCCTGAAATCACACAATTACGGCGTTTAAGTTCGTCCAATACGCCAATTAGATAATTCACCCACATAGTAGAAATAGGAGCCAAATTGTCGTTTACGGAAAGAGCATACGATTCATTTAAATCTTTAGCAAAAAAGGTAATTGTATCGGTTTCGGTTTTACGAAGGGCAAAACATACATATTTGTTAATGGCGGCAGGTAAGACAAAACCATCATTATAATCCACATGTTCCCCAATAATATTGATTCGACCTGGCGATAAAAATACAGCCTCGGGTTCGTGATGAAATAGGGTTTGAAAATGGTCGCGTGTTTGACGCACGAGTTGCTTTTTCATGGCGAATTAATTAGTTTGAGTAAGCGTAATAGTTTCGGAAGTAAGTCCGTTTGCCGATGCTTTTAAGGTAATCGTACCCGAAGTTTTTCCAGCTTGAAGGATTACTTGGCATTTGCCGTTAAAAGCATTGCGCTGCCAAGCACCCTCGGGACAATGGTCGGGTTCGTGCGAACTTGGATCGCCGTTTCCTACACCAATGATTTTGGCATCACCTGAGAGTTGGAATTGAATGTGGTTGTCAGCCACGGGAACTTCACGGCCCTTTTCATCTACAATCGAAAGGTTAACAATCACCGCATCGGTTCCATTGGCTTTCAGGGTGGTGCGGTTCGGTGAAGCAATCACCCGATAGGGTGTCCCTGTGGTTTCTATGGAGGTCGTCATCTTTTTTCCTTTTTTGAACCCTACAGCTTCTAATTTGCCAGGTTCATAGGGGACAGACCATTTCAAATGACTGTGGCGCGGCATAACTTTTTTACCCAAACTTTTTCCATTTAAAAAGAGTTCGACATCATCGGCATTGGTGTTTACCCAGACTTCGATGGGTTGACCTATTTTATCAGGCCAATTCCAATGCGGTGAAATATGGATTACATCTTCATTGGTCCACCAACTTTTATAATAGTAATAAATGTTTTTTGGAAAGCCACAAACATCCATAATTCCAAAATGGGAATTGATATTAGGCCATTTATACGGTGTGGGTTCGCCGCGATAGTCCAAGCCGGTCCATACGAAACCACCCATCCAGTAGTCATTGACTGCAGCAAGACTCCACCATTCTTCAGCTTTACTCGCCCACCAAGGTGCGGTGATGTCTTGATCGGGAACATACGCCCGAATCGGATCTTTTTCATAAATGCCACGTGTGGTGACGGTACTTCCCATTTCGGTACCAAGCAAGGGTTGGTTGGGATGGTCTTTGTGATAATCAGCTACTGCAAATTGACGGTAGTTGAAACCACGCACTGGGATTACTTCATTGACGCCACCAAATTCATTCCCCATGTCCGCGGCATATGTACTGGTGCGCGAGGGGTCGAGTTCACGTTGTTTGGCTAAAAGTGTGAGGGCTATTTTTTTACCGAATTCATTTTTCTGTATCCAACCTTCTTCATTGCCAATCGACCATAAAAATATAGATGCATGATTACGGTCACGTTTAATTAATCGCGTGAATTGATCCATGTATTCCGGACTGCTATTTAATAATCGTTGTTCGTCCAAAACGAGCATTCCCAAACTGTCACAAGCTTCAAGGAGTTCGCGTGTGGGGGTATTATGACTGGCTCGGTAGGCATTGGAACCTAATTCTTTTAATAATTTAATACGGTAATATTGAAGGTCATCGGGCAAGGCACTGCCAACGCCTGCATGATCTTGATGGTTGTTGGTGCCTTTAATTTTAAGTGGTTTTCCATTTAAGAAAAATCCTTTTTGACTATCAAAAGCAAATGTGCGTACCCCAAATTTGGTTTCTTGTTGGTCCACAATGGTACCATTTTGCTTAACTACAGTCACAGCTCGGTACAAATAGGGTTGGTCGATATCCCAACGGATGCAATTGTTTATTGTGATTTGTTGTTTAACGGTTCCCAATTGATTGGTGGCCAAACGCAACGATTGTTCGCTAGATTTCCCTATGATTTTTCCTTCTCGATTTTTGAGAAAAGTTGAAACTGTACAAGAGGAAGGGGAGAAGTTTTTGTTTTGAACCGTCGTTTCTAAATGTACGGTTGCCTTGTTCCCTCTCACGTCAGCATAAACATAGAAATCACCATCGGCTACATGTAGGTTGTTGAATTGATTGAGCCAAACATGGCGGTAAATGCCGGCGCCTTCATAAAACCAGCCTTCGTATTGGGTAGCATCTACACGAACTACCAGAATATTCTCTTTGTCGGTTTGAATATAATCGGTCACATCATAAGAAACGCCTACATAGCCACTCTGATTCGTGCCTACATAAAATCCGTTCAACCAAATAGATGCATTCCGAAAAATACCATCAAATTGAAGTTCGTACCGATCCATTCCGGGTTTGGGCGTAACCGAAAAATGTTTGCGGTACCACCCAATACTGGTTTCGGGATATAAACCACCAATGGGTTTGTAGCCGTGGGATTCCACATCAAAATTGGGTGAATATACAAAAGGTAAATCTACGGCCCAATCGTGTGGAATAGTCACTTTCGTCCACGTTGTATCCACAAATTTTGGGTCAATGGCGGTTTTGGCTGCACCACCTGATTTGGAGAATAGGGTAGCGATACTGTAATTAAAATCTTTTTCAGGATTGGCAGCGTGACCTAAATGAAAGCGCCAATCGGTATCGAGGTTGGTTTTATATTGGGCTTTCGCCGAAAGGCAAACTAATAAAAGAGTAAGCCAAAGAAACGAACTTTTGTTCATGACGATTATTTTTTAAATGCCTGTAATGCTGGTGAAGGTTGGCCATTTTCCAACCAAGCGTTTAAACTATAGTGGCTCCAACTCGCAATGCCTTGAGGTTCCCAATAGAGAACGCCCAAACCTTTGTTGTTGGGAACTTTACGCACGGCATTAATTGTGGCTTCAAGTAGTTTAAAGGTATTTTCCACTTTAGAAACTTCACCGCCGACTTCCACAACCATCACTTCTTTATTGTATTTTTTAGACAAGTTAATCAAATTCGTTTCCAAATCGGCAATCGTTTCGGTATAGTCTTTTTTAATCCAAAAAGGATAATAAGAAAGTCCGATGACATCATAGTTCACCTTTTCTTGGGTAACATGATCAAAGAAAGCATTGAACTTTTCGATATTATTCCCTTCATCGACGTGCACAATTACTTTGATTTTAGGGTTTACAGCTTTCGTTGCTTCGTAGCCTTTGTTTAAGAGTTGACCCAGTTGTTTCCAATTATGAGTGCATCCGTCCGGCCAAAGCAATCCGCCCGGAATTTCATTTCCAATTTGAACCCATTCTGGGGTTACGCCGGCTTTATTAAGCGCTGAAAGCACCTCAAAAGTGTGGGTGTAAACATCGTTTAACAATTCAGGGAACGAATGATTTTCCCATGCCTTGGGTTTGTTTTGTTTGGCGGGATCAGCCCAGGAATCGCTGTAATGAAAATCAATCATTATGCGAAATCCCAGTTTTTGAGCGCGTACCGCCATTTGCACAGTTTCTTCTTGGCTACAATGCCCGCTCGCTTTGTCATCATTAGGATTCACAAATACCCGAAGACGAATACTGTTCATGCCCAGTTCTTTAAGGATGCGTAGACAATCTTTCGGATTTCCTTTTTCGTCTTTAAATTGGACACCACTGGCTTCCATTTGAGGTAACCAACTCACATCAGCACCTTTAGCAAATGCCGATTCTTGCGCTGATGTGGAAAGTAACCCTGCTAGGAGCAGTGACAAAACATGAAAAACTATTTTTTTAAACATCGTAGTAAATTAATTTGCATTAAACACGCTCATTGCGGGCAGTGCGTTGTTATTAAAATCCCATAAGGCTTGGTTTTCCCAAGAAGATCCATTGGTGGAATTTGGTCCGCGGAAAGCCAACCATTCGGTTCCCCAATAGCAAAATCCGAGTCCGTTGGGAACTTGTTTGATTCTGTTTTTTATTTCTAAAAGAAAATTCTTCTGACCGTCAGCAGTTGCATCATAACCAGGAACTAATTGGTTTTGGAGTCCGACGATATTATTGGTCCAATCATTCCAATTCAATGTAAAGGGATAAGCGGTTTCTGCCACAATAATTTTTTTGTTGTATAGCTGACTCAAGGTTTGCATTTTGGTTTGGAGTGCATTCATATCCGTACCGTGCCACACGGGGTAGTACGAGAGTCCGATATAATCGTAATCGATTTGAGCGACTTTACTAAAATACCAATCAGATCCACTCATGCCGGCGTGGTGCAACATGATTTTTGTGGTGGACGAATTGGCGCGAACTGCAGCACAAGCTGTGGTGACAAGCTGTAGGTATTGCGATTCGTTGGTTGATAATTTACCTTCGGGCCAAAGCATACCGTCGTTAGTTTCGTTCCCTATTTGAATGATATCGGGTTGAATTTCGGTCATCACCAAGGTAGTATATGTACTGACTGTATTTTTGAGAGTTGTGAAGTCAAACGCTTGCCAAGCGACAGGTTTGGTTTGGTTCGCGGGGTCGGCCCAAGTGTCAGAATAATGCACAGAGAGCCATACTTTCAATCCGGCTTGCTTAATTCGTTGGGCAAAAGTTTTGACTTCGTTCAAGCCACAATGACCATCCGACGGATTTTGCCATAAACGAATCCGGATGGTATTACATCCTGCATTTTTAAGGGTAAGAATGGGGTCTTCTACGACCGAATTGTTTTTGTAGGTGGTGCCTTCACTTTCAATCAATGGAAGGTAAGACATATCTGCCGCGCGAATGAATGTATCTGTTGGGGTTGGAATAGGTGTTGGGGAAGATGACTCATCCGATTTTGAACAACTTATTCCAATTTGAACTAGGAGAAGGATAGCTAATTTTTTCATAGCGATTCCGTTTTTTTAAATTGAAATAAGGTTTCCTGTAAATAGGCTTCTCCCTTTTTTAGAAATGCATTCGGGAAATGCGCATGATTAGGAGCGTCGGGATAGTTTTGTGTTTCAAAACAAATCCCACTTAACGGATGATAATCGGCTTGCTCTTTTCCTTTAATTTGGTTGAAACAATTTCCACCAACATACACATGTACGGCAGGTTGGTTGGTAAAAACATCCATTCGTAATTTATTTTTTGGGCTAAAAAGGGTGGCAGCAAGCGGTTGGTTGATTACAAATGTCGTGTCAATGGATTGGGGACATTCAGAAACTGAGGAATAATCATGAATCGAATCTTTTACGGGAATAAATTTCCCCGAAGGAATAAGTTCATAATCGGTATCCAAATAAGTTGCCGCAAAGAGTTTGAGTTGCATACCCTTTACAGATTGATTGTGCCCATTGAGATTAAAATAACTGTGTTGGGTAAGATTGACCAATGTGTCTTGTGTGGCTGTGGCATGAAAGGTCACTTTTAAAGCATTGTTTTCTAAAAGTTGATAGGTAACCATCACGGTGGTTGCGCCGGGATAATTCCCTTGATTTTCCAGCGTTGTGATTGTATAGGTCAAACTCGGATTGTCATCAAGAGTTGCCGATTTAAATCGCCAAACTTGATTGCTTAGGTTTCGGTTACCCCCATGGATGTGATGCATGCCAAGGTTTGAATCCAGTTGGATTACAGCGCCATTGAGCGTGAATCTACCTTTGTTGATGCGTCCAGCAAAGGGTCCGACAGCACAGCCTAAAAAAGGCGGACTCGGTAAGGAGAAAGAGGCTTCATAATCTTCAGCATTTTCAAAACCCAAAACAACATCGATAGTTGAGTATTCACTCATAGGGACTTTGAGTGAAGTTATAGTAGCACCAAGGTCACTTACCGTAAGTTCCATGCCGTTTTGATTCCGGATAGTTCGCACATAAACTTCTTTTTCTTTTTGGGTGAAACCAAACAATCTAGCAATAGAGTGTGTGGTTAATTGCGAAATCTCATTTTTCATCCCTAATTTATTTTGAATTTATCAAATGTAAGCGACAATGTTGTAAATTGCATACCAGTACCTACCGGTTTTCTTATTCAACCTACCGGTTTTTTTAATTATGCGATTAATTCATGTTGACAAACAGTTGGTTACACCAATATACAAACAGATAGTTGGGCAGGTAGAACAAGCGATTGTAGATCGGAAATTGTTTAAAAATGACCGATTGCCTTCGGTGAATAAAGTCTGTTTAGAAAATCAATTGTCACGAGACACGGTTTTATTTGCTTATGAAGAACTAAAGAAAAAAGGGGTAATCTATGCGATTACAGGAAAAGGTTATTATGTAAAGACTGAAGAATTTGATTATGAACAGCGGTATTTTTTATTGTTTGATGAACTGAATGCTTTTAAAGAAGACATTTATCAAGCTTTTATTACCGCTTTAGAAGGTAAAGCTGAAGTTGATATTTATTTTCATCATTTTAATTTGGGGATGTTTCGTAAACTGATACATGATGCCCAAGGGAATTACTCGAAGTACATCATTATGCCTTCAAATTTGGAGGGGATTGAATCGAGTATAAGCTTATTGCCGAAAAATGAAGTGTATATTTTGGATCAAACACGGGAGTCTTTGCAACAGTATCCTTCGGTATATCAAAATTTTGATAAAGCGATGTACGAGGCTTTGGTTTTGGGTTGGAATCGAATTCAACACTACGAACGGTTGGTTTTGGTATTTCCTGGAAATAAAGAGCCTTTAGGAATGGTGCGCGGATTTCAACGGTTTTGTGCCGAATATTCGATGCCTTTTCAAATAGTGCAATCCTTTAGTAGTCAACAAGCCGAACGAGGAACCGTGTATGTCATTCCAGATGATCGCGATTTGGTGGATGTAGTAGAAAAGACGCAGGCATTGCAGTGGGAAATAGGTAAGGATATTGGTTTGATTTCGTATAATGATACGCCGTTAAAAAAAGTAGTTGCCCATGGAATAACCACCATATCTACTGATTTTTCTGCGATGGGAAAACGTTTGGCGACACTTGTCTGGGAACAACAACGGGTATTGGAAGAGAATCCAAGTCGGTTGATTTTGAGGCAATCTTTATAAATGATGAATATCATGTTTTGGCTATTTATTCGGCTGTAACTTTAGGGTATTAAAGTGAGAAGCCTTATGAAAAAGCATGTTCCGGTCACCCAAATCATGACCACCAATGTTATTAAACTTTATGTAACTGATGATTTGACAAAGGCGGAAACGCTTTTTAAGAAACATCATATTCGTCATATTCCTGTTGTGAATGGGAATCGAATTGTGGGGATGTTAAGTTTAACAGATTTATTACGGATTTCATTTGCGGATGCCGTAGATGAAGATGCCCAAGAAGTGGATGTTACGGTATATAATATGTTTACCGTTGAGCAGGTAATGGCTCGAAATTTAGTGAAAGTTTCACCGGAAACTTCGATACGAGAAGTTGCCGAGATTTTAGCAACCAAAGAATTTCATGCGTTACCAGTAGTTATGGATGAATTGTTGGTGGGCATTGTTACCACCACTGATTTAATCAAGTATTTATTAGCACAGTATTGAAAAAGGCTTCCGAAGAAGCCTTTTTTATTGGGTGATATTTTTCAAATTTTGAATAGTAGCAATTGGGTCATCAGCGCGGAAAACAAAGCTACCTGCTACAAGCACATCGGCACCTGTTGTGCTCAGTTTTGTTGCGTTTTGATCGGTTACTCCACCATCGATTTCAATTTGGGTATTGGCTCCTTTTTCAAGGATAAGTTGTTTTAAACGGGCTATTTTATTGTAAGTATTCTCAATAAAAGACTGTCCGCCAAACCCCGGATTCACACTCATTAAGCAAACCAAATCAACATCTTGGATAATATCGTTTAAAACTTCGATAGGTGTGTGCGGATTCAATGCAACGCCAGCCTGCATCCCTTCCGCTTTTATGGCTTGTAAAGTGCGGTGTAAATGAGTGCAAGCTTCATAATGCACCGTTAAAATGTTGGCACCAAGTTGCGCAAAGGTTTTGATATACCGATCGGGGTCGATAATCATTAAGTGCACATCAATCGTTTTTTTAGCATGTTTTTGAATCGCTTCTAAAACGGGCATGCCAAATGAAATGTTGGGTACAAAAACGCCGTCCATAATATCAATATGAAACCAATCGGCTTGGGATTGATTAATCATTTCGATATCGCGTTGAAGATTGGCAAAGTCAGCAGCCAATACGGAAGGCGCAATCAAGGTATTTTTCATGAAAATTTAAATTTGTTGTGTTGTGCTACAAAAGTAGTTAATTAGAATTATAAATTATGAATGATGAGTTGAAGGTGTTTAATTTAATTTTAATAAAAAAACAAAACTCCGGTAATCAGCCGGAGTTTCAATCATCAATCAAAAAACGAACAGTTTGAAACTGTTGTTATCGTAAACTTGGAGTTTCATTTTTAGAAATCCAAATATAGTGTTTTATCCTAAATACGTTTTTAAGATTTTACTTCTTGACGTATGTTTTAAACGACGAATCGCTTTTTCTTTAATTTGTCGCACACGTTCACGCGTCAAGTCAAAAGTTTCCCCAATTTCTTCTAATGTCATTGGATGTTGATCCCCTAAACCAAAATACAAACGAACCACGTCGGCTTCTCTTGGTGTTAAGGTTTCTAACGAACGCTCAATTTCAATACGTAACGATTCATGAATTAATTCACGATCAGGATTTGGAGATTCTCCTGAACGCAATACGTCGTACAAGTTGGAATCTTCTCCTTCAACTAAAGGTGCATCCATTGATAAGTGACGTCCTGAGTTTTTCATTGACTCTTTCACGTCGTTTACCGTCATGTCTAATTCCTTAGCAATTTCTTCTGCAGAAGGTGGACGCTCATTAGATTGCTCTAACAAAGCATACATTTTATTGATTTTATTAATCGAACCAATTTTGTTTAATGGTAAACGAACAATACGTGATTGTTCGGCCAACGCTTGTAAAATCGATTGACGAATCCACCAAACCGCATAGGAAATAAACTTAAATCCACGGGTTTCATCAAAACGTTGTGCCGCTTTAATCAATCCTAGATTTCCTTCATTGATTAAGTCGGGTAACGTTAAACCTTGGTTTTGGTATTGTTTTGCTACGGATACAACGAAACGTAAGTTAGCTTTAGTAAGTTTTTCAAGTGCACGTTGGTCACCTGCTTTAATACGCTGTGCCAATTCCACTTCTTCATCGGCAGTAATTAAATCTACTTTTCCGATTTCTTGTAGGTATTTGTCTAAGGAAGCAGTTTCACGATTAGTTACCTGCTTGGTGATTTTGAGCTGTCTCATTACGTTTTCTCCTTATTAAAATTAAGTGTTCAAGTACTTTTACGTAATGCATTTCTAAAAAGTTACATAAAAGTCACTTTTTTTTAAAAATAGTAATTATAACCGAGCGATGTTGTGATTGGACCACTTGTACAGTTGATTACTGATCGTTTGGCATATTCTGGAGAGAAGGCTGTATTACTTATTTGAAAGAGGACAGATCCTGCTCCGCCCCAAGTAGTTGTATAGGTATCTATGCAATGTGGTGCAATGTTACGCGCATAAACTGCATTGATTGCTCCGGGTACCAAATGATATATCCTGCTTAAGGTGTTTCGTCCGAAAGTAGCTTCCATAGCTTTGTAAAACGGACTTTTAAGTGTAGCATAAGTATAATTGTCTACCTGAGTCACCGTCCAAACGCCATTGATTAAAAGAGATTCGGTTTGTGTTAATGGATTATGATTCGCATCAAATGTAATGCGAACTCGTTTCCATTGTAAATTAATGGGGTCATAACTTTCATAAAAAGTTCGGTCTCCATTTTCGATGACCATTTTCGAATTTAGAATTGTAGAATACGAAGTTCCACCGTTTGTACTGCGTTCCCAGTCAGAATAAATAGTGTCTTGAACAGTATGAAAAGTATGTTTATTGATGTTCGTGGTCATGCCTGTATTTGAAATGGATTCCACTCGGTATTCTGTCAAATCATTTGCTGTATAGTTGTAGTACGTACGCGAATTGATCACGCCATTTACAGTACCTTCAAGTTGACTAATTTTTCCATTGGAATAGGTGTAATTTGTTGTGGCAACCGAACTATTTGCCGCAAAACGACGTTCAGAATTAACAATGCGTTCTTGACTGTCTAGATTAAAAGTTGTTGAGTCGTTTGGTGTGTAAGGCGAAACAGTAGTATTGTAGTTGGTCGCTACCATTTTTGTTACCGTTACATTTGGTGTTTGTGAAGTTTCATTGTCAGGTGAACAAGCAGTTGCTGATACAATTAATCCTAACACTAAGCTGAGTAATACATTTTTTTTCATAGTAATTTATTTTGGTTTATATAATTCTATTTCGAGATTACAATTAAAAAGGCAATTGATAGGATACGCCACTACGAATCGAAAACCAATAGTTCATCAATTGCGTTTGTTGTGTGTTGGTAATAAAATGGTATTGAAAAGTAGGTACAATTTCAAAACGCCAATTCTTTTTCCATAAGTATTGAAAATGTACTTTGGCATTAATAGTCATGCTATTTCGGGTGTCGCTATACACATTTCCAATGTAAAAGGAAGACCCATTTGTGTTGATACCAGTAATACTGTTTTGGGTTTGTGCCAAATAACTAAATCCAGCGCTAGTTGCAATGTTCCATTTCTTTTGTCCCCATTCATAATAGGCTTCCATAGGAATTTCCCAGTAGGTGAAGTCACGCTTTAACGTAAAATCAGTTAAGCCGATAAATTGGTTATTGAGTTCGTTTTGTGTCCAAGATGTTTCTAAGTTATACGTATTGAATGCAATATTTTGATTAGAAAACGTCAACGATTGTTTGCCCTGCATTTTACCAATTCCAATTTGAAGTCCCCAGTTTTCATTGAGCATCCATCGTATTTGTAGGCCATATGTAAGTGTAATTTCTTGCTTTTTATTTAAAGCATTTTGATTAACTAAAAGTTGGTCATCACCTGAAACACTCAGAAGCATTGGGCCCGCATAAGGGAAAATCCAGAAGGTATGTTTTTGCTTAGCTTCTTGGTCTTCTTCAGATTTATTATTTTCTTTTTTCTCTTTACGGGTGTTTTTTTTCATAATTGGGAAGTCCCAACAAAGGGAATCCATTGCTTCAGGTTGTAGGGTACCGTCAAGAATAAAAGCGATCTCAGATGGATTACTAGTTATGGAATCAACTACTTGCGGTGTATTTTTTTTATTTGGTAATGAATATTCTTCTGTAACTTTAACCTTGTATGAGTTTCCTTTTTTCTGATTTTTTCGACCTTTTTTTGGAGTTAAAAAAGTGAAGCTTTCAGTCTTTTTTTGTGCTGTTATGCTTCCTTGTTTTTGCACTTTTAAATTGCGTTTACCCATAACTACTCCCGAAGTTTTTTCAGGTTTTATTTCTGGCGCATACATAGGGTTTTCTTTAGTTGTATTTGCTCCGGAAGTGTTTGGGTTACTTTGTGATGATGATGTGTTATTCGAGGTAGGCCAAGAATAAATTCCTGTTCCAAAAATAAAAAGTAGTCCGCCTAACCAAAACCAAATAATAAAGCGTCTTTTCTTTTCTTTCTTAGGAAGATGCGGTTCAATTGCATCCCATGAAGATGCGGGCAATTGAACATCCAAATGGTCCATTTGCGCTCTAATATATTCCCCTAGGTTATTTGGTTTAGGTTCCATGATTACTTTCAGGATGGGTTAATGACTCAATTTTTTGTTTCAATTGTTGCTTTGCACGGTGTAAATTAGATTTTGATGTGCCCTCACTAATCTGTAATAATTTTGCAATTTCAGAATGACTGTATTGATCTAACTCGTACAATGAAAAAACAATGCGGTATTGATCGGGTAACTCATGGATCATTTGCAATAACACTTCAATCGGTATAGTTTCGGGCATGAATATTTGGGGTTCATCCAAAAGCCATAGTTTTTGAGATTCCATAGAATCCACTTTGATTTCTTTTTTATACCGATCAATTGCATGATGAATCACAATACGCTTCATCCAACCTTCAAATGATCCTTTGCCTTGATATTGTTCGATTTTATGATAAATAGCAATAAAACTATCTTGGGTGTTGTCTTCTGCATCTGCGAATGAGCGACAATACTTCAAACTCACATGAAAAAGTGTTTTCGAATACGTTTCGAAAAGCAGTTTTTGGTATAAGGGATCACATTTTTTACATCCCTCAATGAGTTTTTTTAGTTCCAAATAGTGGTGTTTTGCAAGGCTTCTTTAGTTAAAGACTTAAAAGTGGTAGAAACGTTGCGTGCTTTTTTGAAAAAAATTACAAAAGGGGATTGATTTTCTGTTTAAAGTACTGAATACGTTGTCTGTTTTTGGCAAAAAATTGTAAACGATCTTTAGGTCCTGAAGCATTTAAACACTTTGCATTGCCCAATTGGCGTTGAAAATAAACTATTGATTCTTGTGTAGTATAAAGATCATCCGTAATTAAATAACTAATCATCGTATAGGGTACAAACAATTTTGCAAGTTGCTCACTTTGTACCAATACATTGTTGTTCATGAGCAGTAATTCATGATAATATAAAAAGAAGTTGGGATTGTCATTCACCTTTTGTTCCAAATGATCAATCAAGGTAACCAGGTTTTCTAATAACTCTTGCGCATGACGCGCCGTCAATAAACCGGCTTCATAATAATAATCAATTTGATACAGCGTACTGTTTAAGGTAGAATCATTCCAGAGTTCGTGCACCGTACTTTGGCGGTAGAGATTTTCTAATTTTTGAGTATAATCCGCTATGCTTTGCTCTAAATAAAATTGGTCGAAAGCTTTATTTTCCTCTGGTTTTGCTAATAAATTTAACCATACATACCACTTAAATTTGGATAGTAAATTACTTCCCAAAGTATAAAAGAGCGGAATATCTTTGGCAGAATAATAGAAAGTCACCTGATTTTTAAACTCCGCTAAATGCGTGTAGGCATTTTCCAAATAGGCCGCCAATTCCGTTTGCGAGGTTACTGCTGTCGACTTTTTACAAATTAAATGATTCTGGTTTTGTTCCAATTGGTCTAACGAAATACCAAAAGCTTTGCTCAATTGTAAGGCTTCGTCCATGGAAAGTTTACTTTTCCCACTTACACGACGATGGGCTGCATCATAACTGATGCCCAAGCTCTCAACCAATGTGTCGTGCAGTGAACGGTTGCCAATCTTTTTTCTAAGCGCTTTAAAGAGTAATTCTTGGGTATTCATTTGTGAAAATCGCAAAAAGTTTCTTCAAAATTAGTAAAAAACACAAACTGATAAGCGATAATCACAATTAATTTTGAACTGTAATTCAAAGTTTATACCTATGAAATCATTTACATCTTTGACACTTTTACTTGTTTTTAGTGCTTTGGCAACTTCTTGTTCAGTCAGCCAACTGAAATTTAGAGAAATTGAGAAAGTTAAAACAAAAGGAAAAGGTTGGAAAGACAATTATGCAATCCAACCCATCGATTCCGTTGCAAATGCTAGAAATTTAATCGAATTGTTCGAACTGAATCGCTACAATGCCGATTCGATTTATCATTTGGAAGTGACATCCAAAGCCTTGGTAATCCATTTTCGTGATCGATTAGGAGGCCATCATTATATGCATTATGAAGGAAAATTAAAAAGGGAATGTTTTGAATTCTATACCGAATATGAGACGTTAAATTTTCCGCCTTTATTGATGATGACTCAAAAAAGTAAACTGCAATTGTATCGGCAACCGGATTCAAGTTTAGTGGTGCTGAAAACCTTTGACCATAGCGGCATGCTCTTTATTATGGGGGCAGGAAACTCGGGTTCATATTATTCCATCTTTAAATCCTTATCCCGATGAAAAAAATAGTTTTACTCGTAATTTTTGGGCTACAACTATGCCAAGCTCAAGACACCATTTTTGTGAAATCACCCGATACCTTTCGAAGAAACTATGTCGAAATAGGGTTCAATTATCCGCAAGGTAATTTGAGCAATAAGTTTGTGCATGGTGTTGAAGTCGGGTATTGGTTGCGCAATCGATTAGCAAAAAATCAATATTTAGATTATGGTCTGGAATTAAATTTTCTAGAAAAACCGCGGACTATTTCCTATCGGTATGCCGATTCACTCATTCAATTTGAATCGTCAAGAGTGGGTTTAAAATTAGGCCTTCGATACAGTAAAGTTTGGTATCAAGGTGCTAATCCTGACGGATTTTCATTGGAGTCCAATTCGGGTTTAGGCTGGGCTGCGCTTTATTATAAAGTTTCGTCCCAATATCCTGATCAATTCCAACACGATTTAGATAAAAAAACAGATTTACATACCCTTTTTGCTTCTCAAACCGTAAAGTTGAACTGGAATCGTTTCGGATTTTACATCACAGGTTCGTTTCAACCGTATACACTTTTTTATAAAAAAAATGAAGCCCATTTTGGTGGAACACTCATTTCTTGGGGAATGGTGAGCCGATTTTAATCCAGTTGGTTGGCTAAAATTTGTATAACTATCGAAAAGTCATGCAAAAAAAGATGCTTTGGTTATTGTCTTGGGTGTATCATAAATGTGTCGGATGGTATGAGCCTGAAAGTCTTTTGCGAAAGCAAATGAAATATGTGATGTTACAATTTATAAACTATTTAAAAAATATGTAAAATGAAAAAAATTCCTGTATTCCTTATTCTATTTCGATTGCTCTTGGGACCGTTAGCCCTATCTCTTGTGTTGTTGGATGTAGGACCAGTTCGATCGATTTTACTTCTAATTATATTCCTTGGCTTCACAAGTGATGTTTTTGATGGAATTATTGCGCGCAAATTGGGGTGTGCTACTGCCAAATTACGCAGAATGGACAGTCAAACCGATATGGTTTTTTGGGTATGTATTGCAGTCAGTGCATGGTTGTTAAATCCCGAACTCATTGCGGCACATCATACAGCGGTTTTAACCGTTTTGGTAATGGAAGCGCTTACCTATATTTTTAGCTTTCTAAAATTTGGCCGTGAAACCTGTACCCATGCCTTTTTATCCAAAATATGGGGGATTACATTATTAGTTGTATTTGTTTCATTAATTGGTTTTGCTCACGCTGGAATTCCGTTCTTTCTTGCCGTCTTTTTTGGAGTAATTAGTCATTTGGATGTTTATCTTATCATTTTGATTTTACCCAAATGGACTCACGATGTTCCCAGTGCCTATCATGCTTATTTGATACGAAAAGGTATTCCCTTTAAAAAACATAAATTACTGAATTAATCCAGTCGATCTTTGTATTTTTTAAATAAACTATTCATCACCAATAATACGATTCCAACGCCTAGCAACACGAGTGCTCGTAGTAAAAAGTCAGCATTAGAAAGATCAAAGAACATCAGCCGTACGATACATAAACCGACTACTGATAAGGATACATAACGGAAATATTTTTCTTTTAAAGTAATACTCAATACCAATAATCCGAGGGCTTCCAAGACCCAGAAAAAGGTCAGGGCTCCCTTATCAAACGTAAGGTATAAAAACAAACCAATACTCAGGGTTACAGGGTAAATTAAGAGACTGTTTTTTAATGAAAATGAAGGTAACCATTTGTATGCTAATCCTACAAAAACCCCAAGTCCAACCATGAGCGCTATATAAAAGGGCAAATAGCTCGGTTGGTAATACCAATAGCCTAAGATTCCCAAATGTAAATTGGCTAAGCCATAATATAACAAAGGAACTGCGCGATGAAAAGTGTAATTGCGCGAATACAAATACAAGTGAACAATGGCCATCATGGCCCAATAGAACGGCATCCATTTTTGATCCAGCTGACTAAATACAAGTATAGAAAGCCAGAGGTTCACACTAATTTGACGCAATCCAATTACTAAAGGATTTTGTGCCGTTTTATGCATCAATAGCATCCAAGCGATGGCTCCAACTAAAATTCCCCCAAATACACTCCATTGAAGCAGTGAAAATTGATGGGAAGCGTTTATAGAATAACTCAGCGAAGTTACTAATCCCATGAGCGCAAAAGCATCGGGTGTATAGCGATGGATGCCAATTTCCAAACGATAACGGATCGCATAATTTACTAAAGCAATCCCCAATAATGCCAATCCAAAGTACAATTCAACCACGGATTGGTATACTAAAAACAAAAGGAAAAGGTTTTGGATATATACAGATTTTACCAAATACTCCGCCGCATCCGATCTTGTTGTGCGGTATTGGAAAACGGAATATCCCACAGTAAGTACAAATCCAATCACAAAATAAACCGTTTGTGATGTGTCATATGCTCCTGTAAATTCGAGTAGTACGGGAAGGCTGTAAATTAAATTGAAAACTAATTGTAGAAAAGCAAAAAATCCCAATTTTTCAAACCAAGCTGATTTTGAATAACCCATAAGGTAAAGCAATGGAACTGCCCCGAAGTAAACAATAGCGTAAGAAGAGGATACTTCCGATATGCCCCAGAAACCGATACATTGGGTGATGAGAAACAAGGCCACGGAATCCATTTTTTTCGAAACAATAAAGGCATCGAGCTCTGGATTATTCATTCCCAAACGGTGCATTTGTGCCAAATTCAAAACGGGTAAACTAAGTCCGATACCATAACAAAGAATCATTTCAAGTGCTGTCAAATCATCATAATGATAGACAATGAAATACAATAGACTTAAAAATAATATGCCATAAAGAACTTTAAAAAACTTTGGAAGTTCCAAGTTGGTGGGTTCAACTCTAGCCAAATGTATCATTATTCGTATCGCTGCAACCGCCAATCCAAAGAATACCAAAGTACTCAATACCGGTTGATAGTCACCATATTTGAAATTTAAAACAATAGATAAAATGGTGCCTACTAAACCCATTGTGAAACGAATAATGAATCGATTCTCAAGCAAAACCGGTTTGCGCAATTGGAGTCCGATTACCATTGAAATGGCAAAAAGTCGAATCAAGTCGTTCCAACTTTCTGCACCTTCATAACTTAAGTAGATCACTTCAATTCCAGCGAGTACGAAAAAGAAGAGTCGACCCAAATTCAATAGCAAACTATCACGGAACGTATAAAGCACACTCCATAATAAGGCAGGTCCGAGCAAAGCATAAATGAATGCATTATCCGTCGTATGATGGAAAACCAATGCTACCATTACAAGTTGGAGTCCGATAGCAAAAAAACCGTTAAAGGAAATAGATGCTAATCCCAAAAATGTGTCAAATCCATTCCATTTTGCGTTCCCCAAACTATACACATGAAGTCCAAGCGCTAACACCGAATGTCCAAGTAAACCATACATCCAAAGACCATAATCGGGAGTAGCAATAACCACCCGCAAACTGATGATTAACGTTAAAACGGCATAGATCGAATACCCAATTTTTAAAATGCGATGCAAAAGCGGTTGTTCCTCGAGGAAGGTAAGCAATAACCCAGCATTGAATACAATTGTGAGTCCGATGAATACCAGTGCCACGCCTACATTCCACTCGTTAAGCGTAATAATGGTAAAGGAGAGCAATACGAAACTCACCATAAAATCGACTTGGTACAACCACTGTATGCCTCTTTTTTTTGCAATTCGTGAAGCCCAAAAGCAGGCGATAGCGCCCACAACCAAAACGATAGTTTTGAATTTACTACCCGTTGCATGCAGTAATAAACCAACGGCAAACAAGCCCCAATTCACTAAATGGGTGATAAATCCCGCTTTATCAAAGGTAATTTGGTCGTATAACTTTCGGTATTGCATCGCTATGCAACTCACCGCAACCATAACAATTCCTAAAATCGCAATTTTATTTTCAAAAGCGGTCAATTTTGTGCCTTCTGCCGTAAACCAAATGTCAAAGAGTAAAAAAGCACTAATTACTGTGACAATGTGGTATTCCCACTTTTCCTTGTAAGACAATAAAATTCCCACTGTGGCGGTTCCCGATGCAATTAGAAAAGTGAGGAGTAGTTTCTCAGGAATCACACATAAGATTAGTAAACTCAACACCACATGTAGCGATAAAAAAGTTTGCTTTTTGATGCGGTACCCAATCCATAAATTGAGTCCAATCCCCAAAATGATTAATCCATAACTCAGCGCAATCGGCTCTATAAATCGAAGCGCCTGAATTTGTGACGCTCCAAAGCAACCAAACAAAAATAAACTCGCTCCCGCACTGCGCAGCCATAATCCCGTTTTTTCCCAAAGCGGTTTTTTCTTTAAAATGAGATACGATCCCATCAATAGTCCAGCATACGCCCAAATAATCATCACTCGGAAAAGCGGACTCACTTTTAAGGCCGTGTAAATACTTAAATAACCCACACCCAAAACCATAATGGCGGTACCCAAAATTCCAGTCCAATTGTCGGCAAATTGGCGCTCCCATTTTTTAAGTAACAGCGAAAAAGCAGAGGGTTCTTCGGGTTGGGGCGGACTATAAGCGCGCGGACTTGCCTCATTTTCAGTGGTTTTTGGCGCACTAAATGCGGTTACCGGACTCGATTCAGTCAACGTGTTTTCTTCAACAATTTCCGGTTCTAAAACAGGAGTTGTTACCGTTTCAATTTCAGGTTCCGGTTCTATAATAGGAGGAATCGTTATAACAGCTTCCTCTGAAGGTGGAGTAGGTAAAGTTTCTTCAATAATTTCAGGTGCTTCAACAACCTCCGAATTTGTAGGCTGTACACCCTGAGTTTTCAACGCCTCAATCGTATTGGAGAGTTCGTTAACTTGTTGTTGCAGCGCATCGCGATCACCAGCCAACTTAAAAAAGTGATCCATTAAGGTTTCCAACCGCGATTTCATATTTTGTTGTTGAATCAGAACATAAACCACAACAGCTGCCAATATAACGAGAATCAATTCCATAGGATATACATAAACACTCAAATATAGAAAAACAAATTCAAATCCTCGTTTCGAATTATTATGGCGCGCCCCCGCTTGAAAATCCTGCTTGAAAAATAATTTTTAATTAGCGGGGTCGGGTGATCCGCTATATCCGCCCGCAGTAGCGTTTGGCGGGATGCCGCTCCTCCCCCTCGCGCAGGGAGTAATAATCCTGTTTGAAGTAAAAAAAGGTTGAATAAACAAATACCATAACTTGCTCAATAATTTAATGGCAAAAAAAAAATCCCCGATACATTTCGTATCGGGGATTATATAAAGAATTAATTAAAATTAACCTTCTTGGTTTGCATTGTTTTCACCTTTATTGTGGAACGGTTTACGAGGTCCACCTTCGCGTGATCCGCCTTCCGGTTTTTTGTCTTCTCTTGGAGGACGTGGTAATAATTGTTTACGAGAAACTTTTTCTTTGCGTGTTTTTGGATCAATTCCCAAGTATTTCACTTCGAAAACATCACCCATATTCACTACGTCAGTTGGTTTTTCAGTACGTTCCCATGCCAATTCTGACACGTGTAACAATACTTCATTACCAGGAGCCTGTGTATATTCAACTACTGCACCGAAATCAAGCATCTTGATGACACGTACTTCGTAAGTTTCTCCCAATTGTGGTTTGAAGATAATCGAATCGATTTTTGCCAATACCATATCAATACCATCTTGGTTGGTACCTAAGATTTCCACAATACCTTGCTCATCCACTTCGTTGATAACAATAGTAGTTTGCGAAGCTTTCTGTAATTCTTGAATCACTTTTCCACCCGGTCCGATTAACGCACCAATGAAGTTGCCAGGAATTGTACGTGTAATGATTTTTGGCGAATGTGGTTTCACATCGGTTCTTGGAGTGGCTAATGTTTCTGTCAATTTGCCCAAAATGTGCATACGACCTTCGCGCGCTTGATCCAAGGCTTGTTCCATGATATCATAACGTAAACCGTCAATTTTGATATCCATTTGACAAGCGGTAATACCATCCGCTGTACCTGTAACTTTGAAGTCCATATCACCCAAGTGATCTTCATCTCCTAAGATATCAGAAAGTACCGCGAAACGGTCACCATCAGTAATTAATCCCATCGCAATACCTGAAACGGGTTTGATCATTTGAACCCCTGCATCCATCAAGGCCAAAGTACCCGAACAAACGGTTGCCATTGAAGAAGAACCATTCGATTCTAAAACTTCAGAAACTACACGAACTGTATACGGACAATCTGCAGGAATCATATTTTTCAAAGCGCGTTGCGCCAAGTTTCCATGTCCTACCTCACGACGCGAAGTACCACGTAATGGTTTGGCTTCACCCGTTGAGAAAGGAGGGAAGTTATAATGCAAGTAGAAACGCTCTTCACCTTGCTCTGAAGGTAAGTCGATCACGTTTGCTTCACGAGAAGTTCCAAGTGTTACGGTTGCCAAAGCTTGCGTTTCACCACGGGTAAAGATTGCCGAACCGTGTGTTTTTGGTAAATAATCTACCTCACACCAAATCGGACGAATCTCTGTCGTTTTACGACCATCCAAACGAATTCCTAAATCAAGGATTACATTACGAACCGCTTCTTTTTGACATTTGTATAAGTATTTGCTCACTAAATCACCGTTTTCAGCCAATTCTTCTTCGGTGAATAATGCAACTACTTCTTCTTTAACTAAGCCAAATTTTTCACCACGCTCTTGCTTTGAAGAAGCTTCTTGAGCAATAGCGTAATATTTGTCATAACAAGCAGCACGTACTTTTTCGTAAACTGCTTTGTCTTCTTTCTCAGCTTCGTATTCACGATAGGCTGGAGTTCCGATAGCAGCACGCATACGTTCTTGTGCTTCAATTTGAACTTTGATGGCATCATGCGCAAATTTGATCGCATCAACCATTTCTTTTTCTGAGATTTCTTTCATCTCACCTTCCACCATACAAACCGAATCTTTAGAAGCACCAATCATCATATCGATGTCCGATAATTCTAGTTGAGCACGACTAGGATTGATAACAAGTTCGCCATTAACGCGACCCACACGTACTTCAGAAATCAAGTTGTAGAAAGGAATGTCAGAAACTGCTAAAGCAGCAGAAGCAGCCAAACCAGCTAATGCATCGGGCATTACGTCTTCATCATGCGACATTAACTGAATCATGATTTGGGTTTCAGCGTGGTAATCATCCGGAAATAAGGGACGTAACACACGGTCAACCAAACGCATCGTTAATACTTCAGCATCACTTGGACGTGCTTCTCTTTTAAAGAAACCGCCAGGGAAACGTCCCGCTGCGGCAAACTTTTCACGGTAATCCACCGTTAAAGGTAAAAAATCAATACCGGGATTAGCAGTGCGTGCAGAAACCGCTGTAGCCAATAACATAGTGTCACCCATGCGTACTACAACTGATCCATCCGCTTGTTTTGCCAATTTACCGGTTTCAATGGTGATGGTTCTTCCATCTACCAAAGTAATCGTTTCTTGGGTTACTTTTGGAATCATAAAAATTCAATTCATTTAAACATTAAGGTTAGTTGTGTTGTTGTTAGTTGTTGTAACCCAATGAAAAACTGAAACTTTTTTCTATTTTTATTTAAAAAAAAGAGGCGCGCAGGCACCTCTTTAGTTTTGTATTATTTTCTAATACCTAATTCTTTGATAATTTCACGATATCTGTTGATATCTTTATTTTTCAAATAATCGAGTAAGCTTCTTCGTTTACCTACCAATTTAACCAACGAACGCTCGGTGTTAAAATCGTGACGATTTTTTTTCAAGTGCTCTGTTAAGTGGTTAATTCTGAATGTGAACAAAGCAATTTGTCCTTCTGCTGAACCAGTGTTTGCAGCAGCTCCTCCGTGTTTAGCGAAGATTTGTTCTTTAACTTCTTTAGTCAAGTACATGCTAATATTTCTTTAAATAATTATTATGTAGATTGGGTCGTTCCCAATTCGGTTGCAAAGGTAAGTTTATTTTTGGATTGCACAAATAAAAACTTTCCTTTTAGAATAATTTGGCAACTTCTTGATTCACAAACTCCAAGAAGCGTTCGTCTAGTTCGCTAAACGGATCCAAAACATGGCTGTCGATATCGATTTGACCAATGTTTACCCCGTTAACAAACAGCGGGACAACAATTTCTGATTTTACCGTAAAACTGCATGCGATATAATTGTCTTGTGCAGCAACATCAGGCACCACAAAATTGGCATTGGATTCAGCTACTTGACCACAAATTCCTTTACCAAATGGAATCACCGTATGGTCGGTTGGTGCGCCAACATAAGGACCTAAGTGCAATGTTTTGGTTTCGTGATTGGCAAAATAAAATCCAACCCAGTTATAATAGGAAACATTCGTGCTTAAATAAGCACACAATTCTTGTAATTTTTCATCGCGGGATTTTCCTTCTTGATTCAAAATGGAAACTACGCCTGACTGTAATCCTTCAAAACTCATTTTCAAAATATTTTTGCAAAAGTAACCAATGCGTTTTCGTATTTTTACCTAAATTTTGTTAAAAAGGCATTTGAATACCTCCGTAAATCAGTACCGTCCCTTTCTTTATTTTTTATTGCGTTTTGCAGTAACGTACCTTGTGCTTACTATCGGTTACGCCACCTATTTGGATCAATTTGATGCCAAAACCAAAGAAGTAGATAGCATGACGCAATTGGTGGCCGAGCAATCAAAATCTCTTTTGCAATGGGTAGATTCGACAGCGCATACCGAACCCAATCCCAAAGAAGTAGGTGTGAAATTATTTTACAAAGGACAATGGATCGCTCGAATTATAGAAGGTTGTAACGCAGTAAGTGTGATTATCCTTTTTGTCAGTTTTGTGATCGCTTTCCGGGGAAAAATAAAAGCACTTATCTGGTTTATCCCTGCAGGTGTTCTGCTCATTCATTTTGCAAATATTTCACGTATTGCATTGCTAGCAATCGCCTTATATCATTACCCCAACGCGGAACATTTGCTTCATGGGGTTTTGTTTCCGTTTGCCATTTATGGAATCGTATTTCTATTATGGATGGTTTGGGTAAATCGCTTTTCTAAATTGGCTGCTACACATGTTTCAAAATAAACGACAATTTGCAATTATAGGGATATGTCTTGTGCTTTTGCTCTTCATTCGCGCAACAGAAACAACGTTGTTTTATGATCCCTTGTTGGTTTATTTTAAAGGCGATTTTCAAAATCAACCTTTGCCACCATTCGATTCCATCATTTACCTTTTTAATCTAATGTTACGGTATTTTGTCAATTCTGTACTTTCAATGGGTATTATTTATGCGCTTTTCAAAGACCGTCGTTTGGTGCGCTTTGTAGCCCAACTCTATCTCAGTATTGGAATTCTGTTGTTGATTGCCTTTTCAATCGTAGTATTTAATTTTAAAACTTCGCTCCATATGGAGTTGTTTTATATCCGACGGTTTCTTATTCAGCCTTTATTGTTATTGATTTTTGTGCCGGCTTTGTATTACCAAAAACGGATGAAGTCGGCGATTTGACTTGTTTAACAGCATTTTATAAAAATATTGAAATAGTTGTTTTACCTTTGCCACATGCGATTTCAAAAATTTCTTAGCGGTATACTTACCCTTTTAATTTTAGTTGCCCAAATGGGTATTGCTTTGCATGTGCATTACTGTGCGGGTGAAGTCGCTTCAGTGGAAACCGTTGTTGGAATCACAGAACTTACGCAAGAGTTGGAACAAAGTTGTTGCGGAAAAACTGAGGTTGCCCCCAAAAAAAAGGGATGTTGTAAAGACAAGCAACTCACCTTTAAAGACACTACAGCAAAGGTTTTAGTAAAAACGATGGTGCCCGATTTTCAGGCAGTAGTTTTTGATAATCCACTTTTTTTCACCCAATTGGAAAGTAATCAGCCTCCACTTCATGCACAAGTGCTGGATTACTATTGTGATGCCCACGGACCTCCGCTGTATCAGCTCTATTCCCAATTCGTTTTTTACGCCTGATTTAGTTTTCGACCTCAATGTATAATAGTCGAATTCTAAATTTATTACAATGAAAAAAATAGCGATTGTTCAAGCGCTGTTGTTTTCCGTTTTTTCATTTGCCCAAGAAAAGTTGGACGAAGTAAAAATTGAAAATAAAGCCCGAGGCATTCAAAAATCGATGACGAAAACAACAAATACTACTACTGTTTCGTCCAAAGAATTACTGAAAGCTGCCTGTTGTAACTTGGCAGAAAGTTTTGAAACTAATCCGTCTATTGACGTTAATTTTTCCGATGCACTCACTGGAACCAAACAGATTAAGATGTTGGGTCTCACCAGTCCCTATTTACTCATTGCCGAGGAAAATATTCCTATGGTGCGGGGTGCTTCGCAAGTTTACGGACTCTCATTTGTGCCTGGAACTTGGGTAGAAAGCATTCAAATCACTAAAGGAGCAGGGAGTGTAGTGAATGGCTACGAAAGTATTTCAGGTCAAATCAATACCGAATTGATTAAGCCCATGAAAGATATTCCCTTTTTTCTAAATGCTTACGGAGATTCCGGGAATCGGTATGAGTTGAATACCCATTTTAATCGAAAGTTAGGCAAGAATTGGGCATCCAGTTTACTGATTCATGGCAATACCCGCGTGGGTAAAAATGATATGAATAACGACGGATTTTTGGATAATCCGCTGGGAAAACAATTGAATTTGACCAATCGTTGGCAATATACCAACGCAGAAAAAGGTTGGGTTTCATTCTTTAATCTTAAATATTTAAACGATCAAAAACAAACAGGACAAGTTGATTTTGATCCGAACAAACATAAAGGTACAGCGGTACTTTGGGGTTCTGAAATCAATACGGAACGTTTGGATTTTTCCACCAAGACGGGCTATGTTTTTAAGGGGATGCCTTACCAAAGTATGGGGTGGCAAAATGCATTTTCGTACCATAATCAAGAATCGTATTTTGGTTTGCGAACGTATGCCATCAAACAACAAAGTGTGTACTCCAATTTTATTTTTAATTCCATTATTCAAAACACCCGAAATAAATTTTCAACGGGTTTAAATTTCACCTTAGATCGGTACACCGAATGGGTCAATACGACCGATTTCAGTCGCATCGATAATTCGGTTGGGACCTTTTTTGAATATACCTTTGATAATGGAAAAACCTTTAGTTATATTCTTGGAGCACGTGTCGATTACCACAATCGATTGGGCGTTTTTGTGACACCTCGTTTGCATGTGCGGTATAATCCATGGGAATTGGGTGTTTTCCGATTATCGGTAGGACGAGGAAAAAGGGCTGCCAATATTTTTGCCGAAAATCAACAGTATTTTGGAAGTTCGAGACAGTTCCTTATTCAAAATGCTGGGGGTAACTTATACGGTTTAGATCCTGAAATTGCATGGAACTACGGGATGAGCTTTTCACAGAAGTTTCGTATTTTCAATAAAAACACCGAAGTCACTTTGGATGTGTATCGCACCGATTTTCAAAACCAAGTGGTTGTGGATGTGATGCAAAGCGCACAGCAAATACTTTTTTATAATTTACAAGGACGTTCCTTTGCGAATAGTGTGCAATTGGATTTTAATATCGAACCGATTCACCGCTTAAATATTCGTAATTCCTATAAGTATTATGATATCGCAACGGATTATCAAACAGGTCGATATCAGCGTCCCTTACAACCCCGTCATCGCTTTTTTTCCAATGTAGAGTATGAAACTAAAACGACGGATAAAAATCGCTTGTGGAAAATGGATGTTACGTACAATTGGTTAGGAAAGCAACAATTACCAACCACATCGACCAACCCAGTAAACGAGCAATTTGGGAATCAATCACCTGCTTATTCATTAGTGAATGCACAGGTTACGCGCGTTTTCTCCAAATCATTTGAAATGTATTTGGGTGGGGAGAATATTTTTAATTACCGTCAAAACAGAGCTGTTTTAGGAACGGATAATCCGTTTGGGAACTATTTTGATGCAACAATTACCTATGCCCCTGTTTTTGGACGAATGTTCTATGCAGGTTTACGATTTAAAGTGAAATAATTTAACAAAAAAACTACAATGAAAAATCTAATGATTCTCGTGTTTGCCTTATTCAGTATAGGGATTCACGCTCAAGAAAAGAAAAATAAGAATGCGAAGTATACTTTTGAAGTTAATGGCAATTGTGAAACCTGTAAGCAGCGTATTGAAAATGCGGCCTACAGTGTCAAAGGTGTGAAGTCGGCATCATGGAATATTGAAACCCATCAATTAGAGGTAATTCTTAATGAAGAAAAAACGGATGTTTTGACGGTAAAAAAAGCGATTGTAGCGGTTGGTCATGATGTGGGCGAACTCAAAGCCGATGATGCGGTTTATGATAAATTGCATCATTGTTGTAAATATGATCGTAAATAAGAATAGAATCCCGAAAATGTTTTCGGGATTTTTTTTGTAAAAATTTCTTTAAAAAAGAGTTAGCGTATTGAAATTCCAATAACTTTGTTCCCTGTTATGAGCAAAATGACAAGAAGATATAGTGTTTCCTTCTGGAACCGAAATTTCGTTTCGGTGCTGTTTCTATTGTCTATACTTTTCTCACAGCTCAACTTTAATTACTCGGTTTCTACGAGTAAAGCACTTCAAAAACAAGAGCGTTCACTTAAGAAAATGGGCGATCACGCCTCTGTCTATAAAGGAAGTGTACTCGCCGAAAATGACGATCAGTCTGATTTTGAAGAAGCAGAAAGTGATGATGTTTTTGATTTCTGTGATTTTGGAATTCAAGAACGTGTCTTTCGTTTTTTTACCCCTTCTTCAAAGTATCTTCAAACCAACAATCTTACAACGTTTACTTCACCCCAACCGTTGTATATACTATTCTGTAAGCTTAAAATTCATTTAGTAGCCTAAAAGTTAAGTCATTTATTTGCTCCCACCCCGGGCATTCGTATTGATTATCGGTTTAACCGAATTGAAGTCAATCGTTTAACTTTTATTTATACATCATGAAACATACCGCACAAGGTTTTGATGAACACCATGTTCTTCATCACCTCAAGCACTATTTGCCTGCACAAAATCCGCTCAAAGATTTCGTGCATCACAATACGTTACACGCGTTTCAGGATCGTAATTTTCATACCGCTTTACAGGAAGCAGCCACTTTATTTGGGTACCATACCTATCTTTCGTTAGCTGAATTTCGAAATCGTTATGAAAAAGGCGAAATCAACCCTGAAATTCTAAAACGCATTATTCTGAAACACAAAAGTGAATCAGAAGTAGAGGTTTGGCTACACAAGTTAGTTCAAACAACCTACGATGAGTCTTCCTATCCACGGATAGGAGCTTTACGTGCCCATTGGCGCAAAGAGTATGCGGTTAATTTAGAGAAATTAACCTATAGCTTACTTTTTAAATTGCTTTGTAGTTATTTGGATCAAGGCGTTTCCATCAATCCGTTTCCAATAGAAGCCACTGGATTGATAGAAGGAATTATCGCACTTGAAAAACAAAGTGCTGTAAGTTTATTCCGTTCACCACGAGCGCGGAAATTACTTTTCAAAAAAGCGTCTATCACCGAACTCTTACATATTGTTGTAGGCGATGAACGGTATTATGAACAATACCTTTTTGACCAACAATTTGGCCATCCCGGATGGAGTGGAATGGTAGCAACCATTGAAGAAAACCCTGCTTCTTTATTGGATAAAAAAGCGATTTCATTAGAAGCGCTTATTCAGTTGGAACTGCTATTGGAAATCGATGCTTTGGATTCAAAATTCAATGAAATTTGGGCTCCCTTATCGTTTAAGATCAAACAGCCTCCCGTTGATTTATTTTCAGAAGTGAAATCCAATGAGTTGTTTGAAGTGTATCATTTGTGGCAAGAAGCCTTTGAATGGTCACTATACGATCAAGTACTAGCGGGTATCAAATGGGTTGCTCCCGAACCTAAAAACGAAAATGCTTCTTTTCAAGGCTTGTTTTGTATGGACGATCGGGAATGTTCGTTCCGTCGCCATGTGGAGCATTTGGATAAGAATGCTGTGACGTATGGAACGGCTGCGTTTTTCAATTTTGAGTTTTTCTACCAACCGGTAAATGGCAAATTTTTTACAAAATTATGTCCCGCTCCAGTTACACCAAAGTATTTGGTGAAAGAAATGGATCGCAAGAAAAAGCAAGCGGTAGATTTGACCTATCACAAAGGTTCGCACAACTTGTTTTTTGGTTGGATAATTTCTCAAACCCTAGGTTTTTCATCAGCGTTAAAACTTTTTCTCAATATTTTTAATCCTAAAATGACACCGGCAACGAGTGCCTCATTTAAACACTTGCATAAAAAATCGCAATTGATTATTGAGAATAAAAATCCTGACGATCAAGTCGATGGATTGCAGGTTGGATTTACCATTGAAGAAATGGCCAATCGAATGGAAGGTTTACTTAAAAGCATCGGGTTGGTAGACCATTTTGCTCCTATTGTCTATGTAATTGGGCATGGTGCTACCAGTGTCAACAATACCCATTATGCGGGTTATGATTGCGGTGCTTGTAGCGGTCGTCCGAGTTCGGTGAATGCTAAAGTAGCCTGTTTTGCTGGGAATCATCCTAAGGTGCGTGAAGAATTGAAAAAACGCGGAATTCCTATTCCGTTTACTACGCAATTCTTACCTGCGTTGCACGATACAACCCGTGATGAAATTACCTTTTATGATGAAGAAACGCTTTCCGAGCACAATCGTCATTTGCACCAGCACAATGAATTGACCTTTTTGCGAGCGTTAGAAACCAATGCCATTGAGCGGTCGCGTCGTTTTGATTTGATTGATTCTAAAGCAAGTCCTAAAACGATTCATGAGAAAATCAAACGTCGTTCGGTTTCCTTATTTGAACCGCGTCCCGAATTGAACCATGCCACCAACGCGATGGCTATTGTGGGTCGTCGAACCTTATCCAAACAATTGTTTCTAGATCGTCGTTCATTTTTGAATTCCTATGATTATGAAGTCGATCCTACAGGGGATTATTTGGCCGGAATTCTTGGTGCAGTAGCTCCTGTAGCGGGTGGAATTAATTTGGAATACTACTTTTCACGCGTTGATAATCATAAGTTGGGAGCAGGAACTAAATTACCTCACAATGTGATGGGATTGATTGGTGTTGCCAATGGGATCGATGGCGATTTACGTCCCGGATTACCGAGTCAGATGATTGAAGTGCATGATCCGGTTCGTATTTTAATTGTTGTGGAGCATTTTCCAGCGATAGTTAATTATGCCATTACCAAAAATCCGGCCACCTATGAATGGTTTAAAAATCAATGGGTCAAATTGGTAGTAGTGCATCCTGAAACGCATGATATTTTTCATTTTGAAAAAGAACAATTTGAACTCTATAAGCCACTCACCCCGCATTTGGAAGTAATTCAAGATGAAATGCCTAAAGTGGTTGAGACGATTGAGAATTTACCGATTTACATCATTAATTAAGACGAAAGGATATGAATGAGTTATTGCAATATTTTATTCTGCTTCCTTTTGTAGGTTTTGTAGTGAGTTTATGCTTGCCAGAACGTAATGAAGCGGTGATTTCAAAGTGGGCTTTTGGTACTGTAGTACTTCAATTAGCCGGACTTTCAGTTTTTCTAGTCGTTTGGATGTTGGAGGGACATTCCTCTATAAACTTAAACGAAATTACCTTGTTGAAAACAGCGAATTATGAGTTTTTTGTTGATTTTTATTTTGACAAAGTAACCGCTGTGTATCTCTTCATGGGAACTTTGTTAACAGGTATGATTACTACCTACAGTCGGTATTATTTGCATCGTGAAAAAGGTTATAAGCGATTTTTCAATACGGTATTGTTCTTTTTCTTTGGGTATAATCTTGCTATTTTATCGGGGAATTTTGAGACGTTATTTATCGGTTGGGAAATAATTGGTATTTCTTCCTTTTTGTTAATTGGATTTTACCGTGAGCGTTATTTGCCTGTGCGCAACGCCTTCAAAGTTTATTCGGTTTACCGTATTGGCGATGTAGGATTGATTTTAGCCATGTGGGCGAGTCATCATTTGTTCCATGAGAATATCACATTTATGAAATTGGCCAATGCAGATTTGGTCAGCGAACATTTGCAAAGTCACACCTTTATTGGGACGTTTATTGCGCTATGTTTGGCTTGTGCTGCTGCGGCAAAGTCGGCTCAAGTTCCATTTTCAACGTGGTTGCCACGCGCTATGGAGGGACCCACTCCTTCTAGTGCTATTTTCTACGGTTCCTTATCGGTTCATTTGGGTGTATTCTTGATGTTACGCACATTTCCTTTTTGGGAACATCAAACTTCAATGCGAATTGCTATCGGTTTGATGGGATTAGTAACCAGTATAGCGGCTTCTGTTATGGCGAATGTGCAATCGACGGTTAAGAGTCAGGTGGCTTACAGTTCGATTTCACAAATCGGTTTGATTTTTATCGAAATTGCTTTGGGATGGGACACATTAGCATTGATTCATTTTGCAGGAAATGCTTTTTTAAGAACCTATCAATTGCTGGTTTCACCTTCAGTGGTGAGTTATTTAATCCGTGAGCAATTCTATACTTTTCAACCAAAAGATCATTCCAAAAAAGGATTTTTACCCCAAAAATGGTCTAATGCACTGTATGTTTTGGGAATACAAGAATTCAAATTAGAAGGATTCTTAAGTCTCGTTTTATGGCATCCATTGAAAAAAGTCGGAAAGGTGTTAGACTTCTTAAATTTAAATAGAGTCTATGTTGTTTTCCTTCCTGTTTATGCATTAGGTGTGGTGAGTTTCTTTTATCGCGACCAGTTGGCCTATCAAATTATCGGGAATTTACCTGAAGTATTTGGGTTGTTCGGACTCGTGTTTGTTTTCAAAGCATTTTCAGAGCGTAAAAGTCCGTTTGTTGCATGGACATTGGTGGTACTTAACCATTTTTGGATTGCATTAGCCATAGCTTTTAATGAAAAAGTAGAGTGGAACGAACTTGTGGTCTACCTCTCAGGAGTTGTAGTGGCGGGATCGGTTGGCTATTGGGCACTATTGAAGTTGAAAAAAATGGAGAAACGCATTCTCATCAGTCAATACCTAGGCCATGTCTATGAACATCCCAAATTTGCTTTTTTCTTTTTGCTTGCGACTTTAGGGATAACAGGCTTTCCAATTACAACCACTTTTATCGGGGAAGATTTGATTTTTAGTCACATTGAAAGCCATCAATATGCGTTGGCCTTCTTGATTTCGTCAAGTTTTATTGTTTCGGGTATTGCCGGAATACGTTTGTATGCCCGTTTGTTTTTGGGTCCCCATGTTAAAACCTATCATGAATTACCTTATAAATCATCTTAAAAAACATCATTATGTCACAATATAAAAATATCCCTGCCGACGGATTAGCCGGCTTAAAAGAGTGTTTTAAAACCGATTCTATTTCGGGTTTTATTGTTTTTCTATTGGCATTACCCTTAAGTTTAGGGATTGCTAAAGCCTCTGAATTTCCACCTTTAATGGGGCTGATTACCGCGATTATTGGTGGATTAGTAGTGAGTTTTCTTATGGGTTCACGTTTAACAATTAAAGGCCCAGCTGCGGGTTTAATCGTTATAGTTGCTGGAGCTGTTGCCGAATTTGGTGGCGGCGAGCAAGGCTGGCATTTGGCATTAGGCGCCATTGTTGTTGCAGGAATTATTCAAATTTTATTCGGTGTATTGAAGTTTGGTAAACTCGTAGATTTCTTCCCGTTATCGGCTATTCACGGAATGTTAGCGGCTATCGGATTAATTATTATCGCAAAACAAATTCCAGTGCTTTTGGATGTTGATCCTGCCATGACTAAAGGTGTTGGGCCACTTGGATTGTTTGCAAAAATCCCTGAGTTCTATGCGCATTTAGACCCTAAAGCTACTGTGATTGGTGTGTTAAGTTTGGCTATCATGATGGGATGGCCTTATTTGAAAAATAAATACATCAAAATGATTCCGGCTCCTTTAATGGTATTGTTTATTGCTATTCCCGCGGAATTAATGATGGATTTTCAAACGACAGAACCTACCTATGCTTTAGTTCATATTGGAAATTTATTGGATAATATTAAAGTGAATGTGGATTTTGGCGGTATGGCGCAAACCGGACTTTTTATCAAATATGTTATCATGTTTGCCTTAGTGGGTACGTTGGAATCGTTATTGACCGTAAAAGCGATTGATTTGATGGATCCGTTTAAACGTAAATCAAATGCAAATAAAGACTTAATCGCGGTTGGAGTAGGGAATACGTTAGCTGGAATTTTAGGTGGTTTACCTATGATTTCCGAAGTAGCCCGTTCATCTGCCAATGTTGCCAATGGCGCAAAAACACGTTGGGCAAACTTCTTCCATGGATTTTTCATTTTGGCTTTTGTATTGTTAGCTTCTCATTTAATAGAATTGATTCCAAATACTGCATTGGCAGCCATGTTGATTACTGTAGGGATTCGTTTAGCACATCCAAAAGAATTCTTGCATACCTTCCATATTGGGAAAGAACAATTATCGATTTTCTTAATCACAATCTTTTTCACGTTGTATGAAGATTTATTGGTTGGTATTGCTGCAGGTATTCTTTTAAAAATGATCATTCATGCGTTCAATGGAACCCCATTTTCCTCTTTTTTCAAAGCGCCAACCGAAGTTTCATTTGAAGGGGATGAGTATTTGGTAGAAATCAGT
Organism: Bacteroidota bacterium; assembly: GCA_039798185.1. Taxonomy (GTDB): domain Bacteria; phylum Bacteroidota; class Bacteroidia; order Flavobacteriales; family Flavobacteriaceae; genus Flavobacterium. The sequence continues at coordinate 36,027 of JBDKGM010000018.1, read as the reverse complement.
AAAGCTGCGGTATTCACTAATTTCTTGGGGATTAAACGTAAGTTGGAAGAAATTCCATCAGGATTTAAAGTCACAATTGATTTGAAAAACACCAAAATGGTCGATCATTCCGTGATGGAAAGTTTGGAGCATTTTAAACATGATTACGAAGCAATTGATGGCGGAGTAGTAACTATTATAGGTTTGGAGGAACACCAACCTATGTCGGAACACAAATTAGCTGCCCGTAAAAAATTAGCCTAATGAAGAAGTTACATTTTATATTGACACTAAGTTTAGTGTTTGTATTGACTTATAATGTGAGTTTTGCACAAGATTTTTGGAAGAGTCATCAGTTGAATTTGAATGAAAAAGGGACGAATTACATCAAGTTGACAGGACTGGTACAAACTTGGGTTCGCAACATGGAATACAATCCGGGATCAACGGTTTTTGGATATGCTAAAAATTCTGGAACTGATATCGGAATTCGAAGATATCGCGTGCAATTATTTGCGCAAGTAACCGATAAAGTCTTTTTCTATAGTCAGTTTGGGGAGAATAATTTCAATTCAATCTCTGACCGAAAGACAGGTTTTTTTGTGCATGATGCGTATGGAGAATATGCCGTTGATAAAAGTAAATTTTCTGTGGGTGCCGGATTATCAGGGTGGAGTGGTTTAACTCGCTTTTCTTCCCCAGCTGTGGGTTCGATACTTGGTATTGATGCACCTATTTTTTTGCAATCTACCAATGATGTAACCGATCAGTTTTTGCGTAAGCTTTCGTTTTATGCAAAAGGAAAATTAGGAAAATTGGATTATCGATTGGCTCTAGCACAGCCTATGGCTATTCAAAAAAGTGCCAATTATAATGCAACAACTGCATTGACAACGACAACAAGCTTTTCTGCAGAACCGCCAAAATTACAATGGAATGGCTATTTGCAATACCAGTTTTTGGATCAAGAAAGTAATCTAACGCCGTATAATACCGGTACGTATTTAGGTAAGAAAAAGGTTTTTAATATTGGTGCTGGGTTTGTTTTTCAAAAGGATGCAATGTGGCATTTAACCGATGCAGCAAATCCAAATTCCATACAGAGAGAAAGCATGGCACACTATGCCATAGATGTATTTTATGATGCACCTATAGGTAAAAAAGGCGCTGCTATTTCTTGTTACGGAACTTTTGTGAACTATGATTTTGGTCAAAACTATTACCGAAATGGAGCGGTTTTAAATCCAGCGAATGGTACCACAAATACCAATCTATTGAATGGTTCTGGTAATGGATTTCCAATGTATGGATCGGGGAATGTTTTTTATGCACAACTCGGATATAAATTGAAAGATAATTTAATAGGGGCTACTACTTTAATGCCCTATATTTCTTTACAACACGCCAATTACGATCGATTAAATTCAGCAATGAATTATTACGATGTTGGTGTGAATTGGTTGTTGGCCGGACATAATTCGAAAGTTACTATTTCGTATCAAAATCGGCCATTGTATGCAACCAACGGTGACCTGACCGAACATTTGGGCGCTTTAGTCGCACAATATCAGGTCTTTTTGAATTAGAAAGAGTGTGTTAGTTTTGAGGCTGGTAACTTCCTGTTTGGTTGCCAGTCTCTTTTTTTTAATATGAAAAAATTAAGATGCCCTTTCGAAAATTATACCTATTTTCACCAACTGAAATTATGACTACATGAATCACTTTGACTGGAAACAACTTTTTAATCCTGAGTTCTATATTTTACTGCAAATCGGTGGTGTAAAAATAGGATTGTATGTAGTTCTTTTCATTGTTTTTGCAGAAACAGGATTGTTGGCTGGATTCTTCTTGCCTGGTGATAGTTTGTTGTTTTTATGCGGAATTTATAGTGAGTTATTGATGAAGGATTTTGCTACAGGTAGTGATTTGCTTGATGTAACTTTTTTAGCCTTACTTATTGCTTTGATGGCCATATTTGGGAATATGTTTGGCTATTGGTTTGGTAAAAAAAGTGGGTCGTATCTCTACAAAAGAGAAGACAGTTTATTCTTTAAGAAAAAATACTTGTACCAATCCAAAGAGTTCTTTGACAAATATGGAAGTAGAGCCGTAGTGTTTGCGCGTTTTCTACCCATTGTTCGAACCTTTGCACCTGTCATTGCTGGAATTGTGGAAATGGATCGTAAAAAATTTATGTTCTATAATATCTTAGGTTCAGTAGTTTGGGCTATTGTTATGATTTTCGCTGGACATTATTTGTATGAATTGTTCAAGGTGAAATTTCATATTGACTTAAAACATTATATCGAGTACATAGTAATCGGGATAGTAATGGTAACAACTGTCCCCGTTTTATTCAAAATACTTCGTAAACGAAAATAAAAAAATCCGACCTTTTGAGTCGGATTCTTTTTTTTATAAAGAATTGGAATTACATCATTCCAGGCATTCCGCCGCCCATAGGCATTGCAGGAGCCGATTCTTCTTTTATTTCAACTAATGCACATTCTGTAGTTAAAATCATTCCCGCTACAGAAGCCGCATTTTCAAGAGCTACACGGGTAACTTTTTTCGGATCAATAATACCTGCTTTAAGCATGTCTACATACTCATCCGTTTTTGCATTATATCCAAAATCACCTTTGCCTTCTGCTACTTTTGCAACCACTACAGAACCTTCTAATCCTGCATTTTCAACAATCGTACGTAAAGGAGCTTCAACAGCACGCGATACAATTTGAATACCTGTTGCTTCATCAGCATTTTCAGTTTTCAAGTTTGCCAAGGCAGCTTTAGCACGTAATAAAGCTACGCCACCACCTGCAACGATTCCTTCTTCTACGGCAGCACGTGTCGCGTGTAATGCATCATCTACACGGTCTTTTTTCTCTTTCATTTCCACTTCAGAAGCAGCACCTACATACAATACAGCAACACCACCTGCTAATTTAGCCAAGCGTTCTTGCAATTTTTCACGATCGTAATCGGAAGTAGTGGTTTCAATTTGTGCTTTGATTTGGTTTACGCGATTTTTAATCATCTCCGCATTACCCGCACCATTTACTAATGTAGTGTTGTCTTTGTCTATGGTTACTTTTTCAGCACTTCCTAACATTTCTAAAGTAGCGTTTTCCAATGTGAATCCGCTTTCTTCAGCAATCACCGTACCTCCTGTTAAGATAGCAATGTCTTCCAACATGGCTTTTCTACGGTCACCAAAACCTGGAGCTTTTACAGCAGCAATTTTCAAGGCGCCACGTAATTTATTTACCACTAAGGTAGATAACGCTTCACCATCCACATCTTCTGCAATAATTAAAAGCGGTTTACCTGATTGTGCAACGGGTTCAAGAATAGGTAATAACTCCTTTAAAGAAGAAACTTTCTTGTCGTATAATAAAATGTAAGGACGGTCTAAATCCACTTCCATTTTTTCAGCATTGGTTACAAAATACGGCGATAAATAACCGCGATCAAATTGCATACCTTCTACAACATCAACGTAAGTGTCTGTACCTTTAGCTTCTTCAACAGTGATAACACCTTCTTTACCTACTTTCGAGAAAGCGGTTGCAATTAAGTCACCAATCACATCATCATTGTTGGCAGAAATAGAAGCTACTTGTTTGATTTTTTCGGAAGAACTTCCTACTTCTTGCGATTGTTTACCTAAATCAGTTACGATGCTTTCAACTGCTTTGTCAATACCGCGTTTTAAATCCATCGGATTAGCGCCAGCAGCAACGTTTTTCAAACCTTCTTTTACAATAGCTTGCGCTAATACGGTAGCCGTTGTTGTTCCGTCTCCCGCTAAATCATTGGTTTTTGAAGCAACTTCTTTTACCATTTGTGCGCCCATGTTTTCCAAGGCGTCTTTTAATTCTACTTCTTTAGCCACGGAAACACCGTCTTTAGTGACTGTTGGACCTCCAAAGGATTTAGAAATAATAACGTTACGGCCTTTCGGACCTAAAGTTACTTTTACAGCATTTGCCAAAGCATCTACACCACGTTTTAAACCGTCGCGTGCTTCAATGTCAAATTTGATATCTTTTGCCATAGTTTTTAAAATGTTTTAATTGAATTCAGTTAAACCTTACATTAAATAATTGCCAAGATGTCGTCTTCACGCATGATTAAATAATCTTTGCCTTCATATTTCAGTTCGGTTCCGGCGTATTTTCCATACAACACCGTATCACCAACTTTAACTGTCATCGGGTGGTCTTGTTTACCATTTCCCACAGCAACAACAGTTCCACGTTGTGGTTTTTCTTTTGCAGTATCTGGAATAATGATTCCTGCTGCAGTTGTAGTTTCTGCGGCAGCAGGCTCTACCAAAACACGGTCAGATAAGGGTTTAATGTTTAAAGCCATAATGGATTTATTTTTAAATGTTAATTTTAATTTGCCAACCCTATTTCAGAAATTGTGCCAAGGGTAAGAAATCTGTCAATTTTTCAGTGCCTCTGACACGAAGCGAATGGGTAAAAAAAAAGTCCCATTCGGGACTCATTTTATTTTTTCTCCGGAGTAGCCGGTGTTTCTGTTGGAGTAGCTGCCTTATCGTCTGCCTTTTTTTCTGTAGCCTCTGCTTCAGTTGCAGGTTTTGACTGACTAGCGTCGATAATTTTATCATTGTCTCCTGCCATGCCTGAAAAGCTTAAGCTGGAAAGCAATACTAAAAGAATCAAAGCGCCTCCCAAAAACCAGGTACTTTTATCTAAGAAATCGGTAGTTTTCTGAACGCCTCCTAATTGCTGTGTACCTCCAATAGCAGAAGATAATCCTCCACCTTTTGGATTTTGTACCATAATTACGATGATCAATAGAAAACATACGATCGTAATCAATACCAAAAAGATTGTAAATGTGCTCATTACTTTTTAATTATTATTTTGTTGTACTAATTTTATTTCTTCAATTCGGTCTGCAAAGAAACTACTTTTTTCTGGATATTTCAAAATTAAAATTTCATAGGCTTGAATTGCCCGTTGGTATTTCTTTTGTTCCAAATAAACCTTTGCTAAAGTTTCGGTCATTAAATAACTTTTGTCCTCATTTTCAACTAAATTCGAGGGAAGAACACTGTCTTTTTGTATCGCAGGTATCTTCGGATTTGTTTCGATGAATTTATCAATGAGGTTCAATTTTTTCTTTCTTTCCTCGGAATTAGGAACATCAGCCGTAGGTGTTTTCGGGATTTCTTTGCGCTCAATTGGTTTTAAACGGGATAATTGTAGCCATTCTTGAAAACTATGTTTTTCTGAGGTATTAAATTCCAGGGGTTTCCCAATGCCAAGCTTTTCTTCCGAGGGGCTAATGGTTGTGGTTGCTTCCCCCGACTGCTTGATTGAAGTAAGCAAAGATTGCTCAAGCGGATTCGAGGCTTGTGGTATGGGTTGTGGTTCGACAATTTCTAAATCGATCACATCCATATTTAACAATTCGGCTACCTTTTGGTCGTACAATTTGTTGTCTACCGTATTGAAATTATCGCTGGTAATAAAGTCGAAAAGAACACTACGGTCTGTGGTAAATGCTGCAGCAACTTTCAAAGCATGGTTATAACGAAAACTATCTTGATTGTATAAGTGTTTTAATCGTAAAGTACGCGCACTTTGAAAGTATGGAAAGTTTTCCAATACAGCTTCTAGCTCCATGAACTGACGTTCATTGATCGCATGCGGTTTATTAATTAAATACGTATAATCTGTAGTATTCATTTTACCATTTAGCTAAAGATTCATTGATAATGTCTTGTGTGATTCGCGTAAAGATAAAATCAACTACTTCGGTTAATTTACTTCCTGTGAGTTGGGCATCACCCTCGTAATCTTGGTAAAAAGAGAATCGTTTTTCAAAATTTTCTTCTTCTTTTTTAGCATTAGAAAATTTTACTAAAACGGTAATTGTCAATCGGTTTTGAGAAGCTGAGTAGTTGGCAGTAGCCGTCATCGGAGAAATACGATAATCAACTATTTCGCCTTCATAAACAAGATCAGCATTGGAATTGGTTAGACCCAAGCTGGTTTGGTTTTGAATGGCTTCTTGAAGTTTATTGGTAAAAGTACGCTCAATTCCGGGCTCTACTAATGCAGCTGTATTTTGGAAATACTTAACTTGAACAGTTTTTGCATCGGTTTGAATACCTGTAAAACTATAACTTCCACATCCAGCAAAGGTGAATGTAAGTACAAGAAATAAAACGATTTTAACTGCTTTCATTACCAAATAATAAGTCAGCTAAAATAGTTCATTTTTTGAAATTACACGATTAATTCGCGTAATAATACTCTTGATACGATGTTAAATTACCTGGGTTGTTGTTAACAAACTCTTCACCTATAAACAGCATAGAACGGTCGCCAGGAATGGCACCATACTCATAGCGAAGTGTTGCTGGATTCCCGTTTTGACTGGATTCTGGTACAGAAATCGAAGTAAAGCCATTGCTTAAGAAGTCAGGTTCTATAAATGATTTCACTAGTGCTACTTGTGCAATCATTGATCCCAAGTTTGTTTTGTAAGTGGCACTTGTGTTGTACGCGTAATTTTTGGTGAAATTAGCGGTTGCTGATGTGCGCGCAAAGGAAACTAAATTACTAGAAGTGTAAATCATTTGGTAGTTTACAGTAGAAGTTGAATTCGTTTCTTTAACAAAAGTTGCATTTTTGTTAGCGTCGAAAGTAACTTCACGAGTTATTCCATTTGAAGTATAAACATAAGCACCTGTTGCAGCCGAAATCGAAATGCCGTCATTATTGATCTTTGTTAGCATTCCAGCGGTGTTGTATTCAAAAGTATACGAAGAAGTTACAGCGCCATTGGTGTATTTTGACCAATTAGTTACTTGGTTTTTGTCGTTGTAGGTATACGACTCCAAACGTTGACCTGCTGCGTTTAAGCATTCGTACAATTGTCCAACGGTATTAAAATTCCATGTTTGTTCTTGATTCGTGTTTTTGAAAACGATTACTTTTTCTAATCGTGGTGTAGGTTCTTGAGTGATAGGAGATTCATCATTCGAACACGAGATAAAGCTAATTGCAACAGCAAAAAGTAACAATAGATTTTTCATTTAAAATAGATTTGGACTTCGAAAATAGAATTGATTTCTGGGTCCAACTAATTTATAGGTCAAACTGCTTAATTTTTCGATAAAGTGTACGTTCTGAGATGCCTAGTTCATCTGCAGCGGCTTTTCGCTTCCCTTTATTGCGCTCTAAAGCCTTTTTAATCAGTTCGATTTCTTTTTGTTCCAAACGTAAAACTTCTTCCTCTTCCACGGTTTCGGCAAAAAGATAATTTTGATCCAAGTCGTCATCATGAAATTCCTCTTGTTGGGGCTCAACACGGGGTTGGTAAACCGCAACTGCTGGTTCGGCTGCAAATCCATTGGTTTCATCTGCTTTGCCATAAATTTTCTGAATCAAACTCGGATTAATGTCCTGTACATTTTTGCCATTTTTCATCAGTTCCAAGGTCAGCTTTTTCAAATCATTCAAGTCGCTTTTCATGTCAAAGAGAACTTTATATAGAATGTCTCTTTCATTTGAAAAATCACTATCCGATTTACTTTTGGAAACTACACTAGGCAAATTTCGATTATCTAACGGAAGGTAAGAAGCTAAAGTTGATGCACTGATTTCACGTTTTGTTTCTAAAACAGAAATTTGTTCGGCGGCATTGCGCAACTGACGAATATTTCCGCTCCAGCGGTAATTGATTAGATAACGAACAGCATCGTCTTCCAATTTGATGGGCGGCATTTTGTATTTATGGGCAAAATCTGAAGCAAATTTGCGAAACAACAGATGGATGTCTTCAGTGCGTTCGCGAAGTGGAGGGAGCCCGATTTCAACCGTACTTAAACGATAGTACAAGTCTTCACGGAATTTCCCTTTTTCAATGGCTTCGTGCATGTTGACATTCGTCGCCGCTACAATACGCACATTGGTTTTTTGAACTTTTGACGAACCTACTTTTATGAATTCGCCATTTTCTAATACGCGGAGTAAGCGCACTTGTGTGGTTAAAGGCAATTCTCCAACTTCATCCAGAAAAATAGTTCCGCCATCAGCCACTTCAAAATAACCTTCACGGGTATTGGTAGCGCCAGTAAACGAACCTTTTTCATGGCCAAACAATTCACTATCTATCGTGCCTTCTGGAATGGCACCACAGTTTACGGCTATGTATTTTCCGTGTTTGCGATGGGATAAAGAATGGATGATCTTCGGAATACTTTCTTTACCCACACCACTTTCACCCACCACCAAAACAGAAATATCGGTGGGTGCCACTTGAATCGCTTTTTCCAAGGCACGGTTCAGCTTCGGATCATTTCCGATAATTTCAAAACGTTGTTTTATACTTTGAACACTTTCCATACTTCAGTGGATTAGAGCAATTTCTTTTTTATGGGTAATTTTTTAATCAAATCGCGTAAAGCGATAATTTCTTCGGGTTGGAGTTTGCTTTTAAAAATGGGCAAAGCAGCATTGCGTTGCACATAGATAAAAAACCAATTTTTTGTCTCTTTGATTTTTAAAATTTCAGACCATTTCCGATGAATATGAAAGGAGTCTCCTTTTTGATCAATGCCTTCCAAATCAAAACATAAATGTTGAATTTCTTTATTTTTTGGGTTGTCAGTGAGGTTGCGTTTAACAGACCACATAGTATACCCATAAATAACGAGCCAAATAAAAACCAATATCAAACCATTAAATGCCGATTTCCAATATTCATTGGTTTTAAAATATATGGCAGAAAAAACGCTTAGTCCAATCATTCCAAAAACAAAGATCAATAAGAGCTTAACTAACGGTTTGTTGAATAACATATACCGTGTAGCATTCGCCATTTCCTTTAATTCCGGTTGATAACTAAAGCGAATTTCCATAGTTATGACTGCATTTTTTCAGAATAGCCTGTCGCTTCTCCAATTAAGGTAGCCGAGGTGCAATCCGTAACTTTAACCATTACAAAATCACCGGGTTTGTAATTTTCTTTTGGGAAAACGACAACGGTATTTTGAGAATTTCGTCCGCTCCAATGGGCGTCAGAGCGTTTGGATTCTTTTTCAATCAATACTTCTACTTCTTGACCTACAAAACGGCGGGTGCGTTCCCAACCTAATTTTTGTTGTAAAGCGATAATTTCATTCAAACGACGCTTTTTAACTTCTTCGGGCACGTCATCTTCCATTTTACGGGCTGCTAATGTTCCAGGACGTTCCGAATAAGCAAACATAAATCCGAAATCGTATTTCGCATGTTCCATCAAAGAAAGTGTGTCTTGATGATCTTCTTCTGTCTCAGTTGGAAATCCTGAAATCATATCTTGTGATAATGATATTTCAGGGATGATTTCATAGATTTTATCAACCAAAGCCATGTATTCTTCGCGGGTATGTTGGCGGTTCATGGCCTCCAAAATACGGGTGCTGCCACTTTGAACGGGAAGGTGAATGTATTTGCAAATATTATGGTGCTTTGCCATGGTTTCAATCACTTCTATATGCATATCTTGCGGATTAGAAGTTGAAAAACGAAAACGCATTTTTGGAAACTGTGTAGCGCATAAGTCCAATAATTGGGCAAAATCAACGGCAGTAGCCTTTTGTATTTCAGTCGCTTTAACAAAGTCCTTTTTCAGACCACCGCCATACCATAAATAGCTGTCTACATTTTGACCCAATAATGTCACTTCTTTGAATCCTTTGTTCCATAAATCCTGAATTTCTTCTAGGATACTTTGCGGTTCCCGACTACGTTCACGTCCACGCGTAAAAGGAACTACGCAGAAGGTACACATGTTATCACAACCCCGTGTAATCGATACAAAAGCATTGACGCCATTACTGTTTAAACGTACAGGAGCAATATCGCCATAGGTTTCTTCTTTAGATAAAATCACATTGATGGCATCGCGACCGTCTTCTACTTCTCTCAGTAAGTTAGGAATGTCTTTGTAGGCATCAGGTCCTACCACCATATCAACGATTTTCTCTTCGTCTAAGAATTTTTCTTTCAAACGTTCAGCCATACAGCCCAAAACGCCCACTTTCATGGTAGGGTTGATTTTTTTTACGGCATTGTATTGTTCCAAGCGTTTGCGAACGGTTTGTTCGGCTTTATCGCGAATCGAGCAAGTATTGACCAAAACTAAATCGGCTTCTTCCAGATTTTGTGTGGTATTATACCCTTCATTCGCTAAAATAGAAGCTACAATCTCACTATCAGAGAAATTCATCTGACAGCCGTAGCTTTCAATAAACATTTTCTTTGTATTTCCTTTGCGTTCATCCAGAATCATGCTCTGACCCTGAATGTTTTCATTAATTTCTTTTTCCATCAATGTTTTGCCGTTCAATTGCGTGAAACGGACTGCAAAGATAATACTAAAATCAAAATTTATGACAAGATGTCAGTGTTAAACTAAAATTAATAACGATGCACTCCTATATAATAGGTGTAATGTAATTGATGGAATACGTCAAATTTGTCATCATCGGATTTTGTTTTATAAAATTATTTGAATGAAAAATAGGAGTGAGTTACGCTGATTTTCATCTTTTTTTTCAACTAACAAAACCATGAAATTCAAAGTGATTCAATAGGTTTTTCAACAAGGTGCGGAAGGCTGATGCGGTGGGTTTTTCCATAATTATAAAAAAAAGGGCTACTTTTGCCCCAAATAAAATGTAGCATGGCAAAGAATTTAGTGATTGTTGAGTCGCCTGCCAAGGCAAAAACCATTGAAAAATTTCTCGGGAAAGAATTTCAAGTAGAATCCAGTTATGGACACATTGCCGATTTACCTTCCAAGGAAATTGGTGTGGATGTGACTAACGGATTCAAACCTAAGTATGAAGTTTCTCCGGATAAAAAAGCATTGGTTAAAAAACTCAAGGATCTTGCTAAATCGGCCGAAGTCGTTTGGTTAGCATCCGATGAAGACCGCGAGGGAGAGGCCATTTCTTGGCACTTGGCGGAAGAGTTGAAATTGGATCAAAATAAAACCAAGCGTATTGTATTCCATGAAATTACGAAAACAGCCATTCAAAAAGCGATTGAGAATCCGAGAGGGATTGATTATAACTTGGTAAATGCGCAGCAAGCACGTCGCGTTTTGGATCGTTTGGTAGGCTATGAATTGTCACCCGTACTTTGGAAAAAAGTAAAAAGCGGTTTATCAGCAGGTCGTGTACAATCCGTATCTGTTCGATTAATTGTGGAGCGGGAACGCGAAATACAAGAATTTAAACCGGAAGCTTCGTACAGTATTGCTGCTGAGTTTACCAACGAAGATGGAAAAGTTGTTAAGGCTAAGTTGTCTAAAAATTTTACAACGCGCCAAGAAGCTGAACAGTTTTTAAACGCAACTATAGGTGCCGCCTATTCAGTAGGGGATTTAGAAACAAAACCTGCTAAAAAATCGCCAGCGCCTCCATTTACCACTTCTACCTTACAACAGGAAGCCGCGCGAAAGCTGTATTTACCGGTTGGGATTACCATGCAAATTGCACAGCGTTTGTATGAAGCGGGGTTGATTACCTACATGAGAACGGATAGTGTGAATTTATCGCAAGAAGCTATGGCTGCTGCTAAGGCTGAGATTTCACGTTCATTTGGACCTGAGTTCAGCAAGCCGCGTAATTTCAATACCAAGTCAAAAGGAGCACAAGAGGCACACGAAGCAATTCGTCCTACCGACATGTCGCGCCACAGTGTAGATACAGACCGAGATCAAGCTCGATTGTATGATTTAATTTGGAAGCGCACTTTAGCGTCACAAATGAGTGATGCTGAACTAGAGCGAACCAATGTGAAAATAGTTACTTCAAATCATGTGGAGCAATTTGTAGCTTCGGGTGAGGTCATCAAGTTTGAAGGATTTTTAAAAGTATATTTAGAAGGACACGATGATGACGATGAAGAGCAAGAAGGAATGTTGCCAGCCATGAAAGTGGGCGAGCGTCTTTTAAACCAATGGGTTACGGCTACGGAGCGTTTTTCACGTCCGCCAAGTCGTTATACAGAGGCTTCTTTAGTGAAGAAATTAGAAGAGTTAGGAATCGGACGACCTTCAACCTATGCTCCTACGATTTCAACAATTATCGGTCGTAATTATGTTGAAAAAGGAAGTTTTGAAGGGCAAGAACGAGCGTATCAACAATTGACCATGAAGAATGGTGCTGTAGTCGCTCAAACCTTAAAGGAAAATGTAGGTTCGGATAAAGGGAAGTTAGTTCCAACGGATATCGGAACGATTGTCAATGACTTCTTGGTGAAAAATTTTGATACGATTTTAGATTACAATTTTACTGCAAAAGTAGAGCAAGACTTTGACGATATTGCTGAAGGAAATCGCGATTGGGCATCCATGATGAATGATTTTTACAATCACTTTCATCCGAATGTGGTTGATGTGGAACAAAATGCCGATCGTGAAAGTGGCGAACGTATTTTAGGAGTTGATCCCAAGTCAGGAAAACCCGTTTCGGTTCGTTTAGGAAAATTCGGTCCTATGGCACAAATTGGCGATGCAGAAGATGAGAACAAGCAATTTGCCAGTTTACGTCAGGATCAAAATATTGGAACAGTAAGTTTAGAGGAAGTGTTGAATTTGTTTGAACTACCGAAAAAGCTAGGTGTTTATGAAGGAGAAGAAGTGGAGGTAAACAATGGACGTTTCGGACCTTATGTTCGTTTTGGGAAACAGTTTATTTCGTTACCAAAAGGAATGGATCCTATGGATACCACTTTTGAAATTGCCCAACGTTTAATTGAAGAAAAGAACCAAGCAGATGCTCCAATTGGAGAATATGAAGGTATGCCTGTTCAAAAAGGAGTGGGACGATTTGGTCCCTTCATTAAATGGAATGGGATGTTTATTAATGTCAATAAAAAATACAATTTTGATCATTTATCTGCGGCAGATATTAAAGAGTTGATCGTCGATAAACTCCAAAAAGAAGAAGAGAAAGTACTTCAAGATTGGCCATCAGAAGGAATTCGTGTGGAAAAAGCACGTTGGGGACGTTCTGTTATTTTGAAAGGGAAAGTTAAAATTGAATTGAGTAAAGATATTGATGCGGCCCAGTTAACTTTGGAACAAGTCAAAGAAATGATAGAGAAAAAAGCGCCGGCTAAAACGGCTGCAAAGAAAACTTCTGCTAAAAAAACAACCACAAAAAAGAAATAGTTTTACATGGAATTTGACTTTCTAACCCCACTGGAAACGAATTTAGTGATTGATATCAAACGATTGTCATCACAACATTTGTCTAGTAAAGTAGTTTTTCATACCCAAGAAGAATTTCCTGATGTACAAAAAGTGGATATTGCCATTATTGGGGTACCAGAAAATCGCGGTTCTCAATTTTATGTAGAGCAAGAAGATTTGTCAGAAATCCGGATGGAATTATACCGTTTATTTCCGGGAAATTGGAATAAAGTTATTGCCGACATGGGTGATGTCAATCCGGGTAATTCTACTGAGGATACCTATTTTGCGGTAAGCAAAGTTGTTTCTCGTTTATTAAAGAATAAAGTTATACCTATTATAATAGGAGGTTCTCAGGATCTGACTTATGCCGTTTATCGCGGCTATGATGATCTGGAGCAAATGGTGAATTTAGTCGCTATTGACAATCGTTTTGATTTTGGAAAACAAGACGATACCATTCCCGCTCTTTCGTATTTATCAAAAATGATAGTAGAAGAGCCTACCAATCTTTTTAATTACAGTAATGTTGGGTATCAAACGTATTACAATTCACAAGAGGAAATTGACCTGATTGAAAAGTTGTATTTTGATGCATTTCGTTTAGGTGAAATCTGCAATCATATTGCGATTGCTGAGCCAGTATTTCGCGATGCGGATTTAGTGAGTTTGGATTTGACTTCGGTTAAGTCTGCTGATTCGGGTAACTTTATCAATTTTCAACCGAATGGATTTAATGGAAAAGAGATTTGTGCTTTAGCACGTTATTCGGGTATTAGTGACAAAGTAAGTGCTTTCGGTATTTTTAATCATCAGGCTTCCCGACAAGAAGCACCGTTGATTGCACAGATCATATGGTATTTTATTGAAGGAGTAAATTTCCGTTCCAATGAGTATCCTTTTGGAAGTAGAGAGCATTATTTAAAGTATATCGTTCCCTTTGAAGAGGAAGAAATTGTGTTTTACAAAAGCAATAAAACAGAACGTTGGTGGATCGAAGTTCCATTTTTTTCAAACGTACACAATAAGCTTCATAAAAATACGTTAATGCCTTGTACACATGAAGACTATTTGGCGGCTTGCAACCAAGAATTCCCTGAACGATGGTGGAAGGCACAACGAAAAAGTATTTTGTAGTGAATTAAGATAAAAATTGTAAGAAAAATAATATAAAAACAATCATTTTTGCAATTTAGCGATTAAAAAATGCATTTTATCGACAATTTCCCTTTGTGGAGTCAAGTTAAATTGTATTTTTGGATTGCGTATCAAAATTTAAGAAATAAATAATTGTTTTTTTCAAAAATTATAGATAGGTTTACGGCCTCAAAAAAAATAACATAAATTAACCCAAATTATATGAAGAAGTTCATTGCGTTTGCATCTGTATTAACTCTGTTAGCTAGCTGTGGAAAGTCCAGTGACAAGGGCGAATTAGTAGGAGTAAAGGGTAAGAAATGGCATCCAGAGAAACCTTACGGAATGACGTTAGTTCCAGGAGGAGCTTACATCATGGGTAAATCGGATGACGATTTAGCCAATGTGCAAGATGCGCCTACAAAAACGGTTACAGTTCGTTCCTTTTACATGGATGAAACTGAAATTACGAATAGTGAGTACCGTCAATTTGTGGAATGGGTTAAAGACTCTATTATTCGTGTGCGTTTAGCTATTCTCGCTGATGAAGTAGGTGTAAAACCAGGAGCTGGTAAAGGCGGAAAAGGTGGTGGAAGTATTGGTGACTTTGCTTTCAACGATCAAGATCCAGCAAAGATGACTCCTTACGACAAATATATGTACGAGAATTACTACAGCGTTGGAACGCCAGACGATCCGTATGCAGGTAGACGATTAAATCGTAAAGTGAAGTTAATCACGGATACAAAAAAATACCCAGATGAATATTACGTAGAAGTTATGGACTCTATGTATTTGCCAGCTACTGAATCATACAATGGATTACGTACAATTGATGTGAATAAATTGGTTTTCCGTTATTCATGGATGGATATTCAAGCAGCTGCTAAAGCTAAAGTGGGTAAAAGAAGTAAGTTTATCCGTAACGAAAAAACTCCAGTTTATCCTGATACAACTACATGGATTAAAGACTTTGCTTATTCATACAATGAGCCAATGCACAACGATTACTTTTGGCACCAAGCTTATGGGGATTATCCAGTAGTGGGTGTGAATTGGAAACAAGCGAAAGCATTTTGTGCTTGGAGAACTTTAAACAAAAACGTATATATCAAATCCAAGAAAAAAGGTAGAGATTTAGTAAACTCTTTCCGTTTACCAACGGAAGCAGAGTGGGAATATGCTGCTCGCGGTGGTCTAGAATCTGCAACCTATCCATGGGGAGGTCCTTATGCTAAAAACGACAGAGGTTGTTTTATGGCAAACTTCAAACCCAATCGTGGAGATTATGCTGCTGACCAAGCTTTGTATACGGTTGAAGCTAAATCATTCCAACCGAATGGATATAATTTATACAACATGTCAGGTAACGTAGCAGAATGGACCGATTCTTCGTATGATGCTGCCGCCTATGAATATGTGTCAACAATGAATCCAAACGTTCCAGATACTTCAAACAAGCGTAAAGTTGTACGTGGTGGTTCTTGGAAAGACGTAGCTTACTTCTTACAAGTTGGAACACGTGATTTTGAATACCAAGATACAGCAAGAAGTTATATTGGTTTCCGTACAGTTCAAGATTACATGGGAACACAAGTGACTGGTAATGCTGGAAAAGGTAGACGCTAATCTTTGTATATTAACTAACTTAATTATATTAAACTTAACTAACTAAATTATTTTTATTATGGGACTATTACCACCTAGAGTTATGAATTTCACCTATGGTATGGGTGCAGCTGTTGTAATCGTTGGAGCGTTATTCAAATTGATGCACTGGCCTGGTGCGAGTTTGATGCTTATCGTAGGATTAAGTACAGAAGCGTTAATCTTCGGTTTATCTGCTTTTGATGCTCCTGAAAAAGAATTAGACTGGTCTTTAGTATATCCTGAATTAGCAGGTGGTCAAGCTAAAGCTCGTGAGAAAAAAGAAAACCCAACTGAAGCTCAAGGAATGTTATCTCAAAAATTGGATAACTTATTGAAAGAAGCTAAAATCGATGGTGAATTGATGGCTAGCTTAGGAAACAGTATCAAAAACTTTGAAGGTGCTGCCAAAGCAATTTCTCCAACAGTTGATTCTGTAGCTTCTACAAAAAAATATGCTGAAGAAATGACTAAAGCGGCTACGCAATTAGAAACATTGAACAGTTTATACCAAGTTCAGTTACAAGCTGCTGAGAAAAATGCTCAAATCAACAACGAAGTTGCTGAAAACAATATCAAATTAAAAGACCAAATGCAGTCATTAACATCTAACTTACAGTCTTTAAATACTGTTTATGGTGGTATGTTAACTGCAATGAGCAACCGATAATTAGTTTTAAACGCTCATTATTTATTTTAACGAATTAAAACTAATTAGAAGAAATGGCAGGAGGAAAATTAACCCCTAGACAGAAGATGATTAACCTGATGTACTTGGTTTTCATCGCAATGTTGGCATTGAACATGTCGAAAGAGGTACTTTCGGCGTTCGGTTTGATGGACGAAAAATTTGAAGAAGTTAACGCTGGTGCTAAAAAAGCGAATGAAGATATGTTGCGCGTATTAGCATCAAAAGCGGAAGAAAATGCAAACTTTAAAGCTGCATTGGACCAAGCAAATCGCGTTAAAGAAATCTCTAAAACGTTCTATGATTATTTAGAAACAGTTAAAGGAGATATTACAAAGGATTTCCCTTTAGATGAAAAAACAGGTAAATTACCTTATGAAGCTATGGATAAGTCAAACATTGACGAGAAATGGTTTAAAGGTGATGGTTATTCTCCAAAAGGCACTGAAATTGTAAATGCTTACGCAAAATATTTAGCTGATATGAAAGCAGTTTTAGGTGAAAATGTAAAATTAACACCTATCGTTCGTGAGATTGATGCTAAATTTAATACTAAAGACGTTAAAGACGGAGAAGGTGTAACTAAAAAATATTTAGATTATCACTTCAAAGGTTTCCCAGCTGTGGCAACTTTATCAAAATTAGCGTTAACTCAAAATGACATTAAAAAAGCAGAAGCGGATATCTACCAAATTTTGTTAGGTAAAGCGGCTATCGAAACAATGTCATTGAAAAACTTCCAAGCAATTGTAGCTTTAGATAAGAACGTTTATTTCCAAGGAGAACAAGTTACTGGTAAAGTGGTTATCGGTAAATACGATGAAAACGTAAAAGTAGCTAGCTTTAAAGGTCCTGGTAAAATCGTTAACGGTCAAGCAGTAATCAGTTCTACAGCAGGTAGTATTGGTGAACAAAATTTGAACGGTAGCTTTACATTCATGGAAGATGGAAAACCAGTTAATTTACCTTTCGAAGGAAAATACGTTGTAGTACCTCGTCCAAATAATGCAAATATTTCTGCAGACAAAATGAACGTAGTATACCGTGGTTTACCTAACCCAATGACCATCTCTATTGCCGGTATTTCTGATAATAACGTAACAGCTTCTGCTCAAGGTTTGAAAAACTTAGGAAAAGGTAAATACGACTTAAATCCGGGTGCAGGTACTGAAGTAGTAATTAATGTTACTGGGAAAATGACTGATGGTAAATCAGTTTCAGATAAAAAAGTTTTCCGTATCAAAAATATTCCTGCTCCACTAGGTGCAATTGGAGGTACTCCAGGTGTTCAAAAAGGTGCGAAATCACGTTTACAAGCTTCTCAAATTTCTGCAGTATTGCCAGATTTCTTGTATGACTTGAAATTCCGTGTGACACAATTCGTATTCAAAGTTCCTGGACAAGCTTCTATCGTTGTTAACGGTGATCGTTTAAGCCCACAATGTGTTGCTGCATTAGCACGTGTATCAAAAGGTGACCAAGTAACTATTTCTGATATTAAATCAAAAGTAGACGGTGCTGGTTCTATTGATGTTAAAACTGCTGCTCCTGCAATCTACGAAATACAATAATGCTTGATTAAAGCCGTTGTATCATAAATAACTGAATTAAAATGAAATTGAAAAACCTTTTATTAATTGCCATCGGAGTGTTAGGAACTACAGTTTCTGCGCAATCGAATTTATTGAATGCTAAATCTCCGGCTGAAATCGGTAAAAAAACGGCTGCTCAGTTAGAATCCGATAATGACAAACCACTACCTTATGGTTATGTGCATGATCGCGATGTATTAATGGGTAAAATGATTTGGGAACAAATTGATTTGGATGAACGAATTAATTTCCCATTATATTATCCTGTGGATACAGCCTTTGTTGGAAAAGACAGACGCTCTTTGTTTGCAGTGTTATTAAAAGGTATTAAAGATGGTAAAATCACTGAAGTATATGGTGATGACTATTTTAATACTAAAAAGACTTTAAAAGACATGGAGTCAGTATTCAAATTTATTGATACTACAGATGCTGGAAAAGATGAAATCAACAATTATTATGATGATTACAAATCTGGCAAGAAAGTATTAGATAAACAGTTTATTAATGAAACTGAATTGGATGCTTCTGACATTTCTGGGTATAAAGTAAAAGGATTCTGGTATTTTGACAAACGTCAAAGTGAATTGAAATACCGCCTTATGGCTATTTGTCCGTTAGCTGTTGAAGCACGTGATAAAGCTAGAGGTAACAATGACCCCATCGAATTGTTTTGGGTATATTTCCCAGCAGTACGTGATTTATTGCACGATGCAAAAGCTTTTAATGATCGAAATTCAGCGATGCCTATCACCTTTGACCATTTATTAAATACTCGTCGTTTTAACGGTGTGATTTATAAAGAAGAAAACGTGTACGGTGACCGTACGATTCAAGATTACATGAAAGACAATGCACAGACGCAACTTCTAGAAGCGGATCGTGTAAAAGAGAAAATCCGTAATTTCGAACAAGATATGTGGAATTACTAATAAAGTTTTTCAATCTACAACATAGAAAACTCCTACCTTTGGTGGGAGTTTTTTTTATGCTATGAAAGTTGATTATCTCATTGTCGGTGCTGGTTTAGCCGGTATCGCATTTGCCCAATATTGTCGTTTACATCAAAAATCTTTTTTTGTAATCAGTGATGCTTCTCAAAATTCATCTCAAATTGCAGGAGGTTTATATAATCCAGTAGTGTTAAAACGGTTTAGTTCCGTTTGGCAAGCCCAAGAACAGTTAGATCTTGCTATACCTTTTTATAAACAATTGGAGTTGGATCTCCAATGTAATTTGGACAATCCATTACCCTTATTGCGTATTTTTCATTCCGTTGAAGAACAAAACAATTGGTTTGCCGCTGCAGATAAACCTTCATTAGCTCCCTTTCTCGCTACACAACTTATACATTCTCCAATAAATTTTATCCAAGCTCCCTTTGGTTTTGGTGAAGTAAAGCATTGCGGATATTTAGACACCTCCGTTTTGGTGCAACAGTTTAAATCCTACCTAGCAAGTTCTGGACTTTATGATTCTGAACGATTCGATTATAATAAAATTCAATGGGAGGAAAACCATTGTACTTATACTACTATTCAATCCAATCATATCATATTCGCAGAAGGTTTTGGAGTGCATCAAAATCCTTTTTTTAATTATTTACCATTAGATGGAACCAAAGGTGAACTACTTCTGATTAAAGCACCTCAATTACAATTAAAACAAATTATTAAATCCGGTGTTTTTGTGTTGCCGGTTGGAGATGATTTATATAAAGTGGGTGCCACTTATAATTGGGAGGATAAAACCGATACAAAAACCCAAGAAGCGCGTCAAGAATTGTTAGCAGATTTAGATAGCTTTCTGGATTGTGAATACGAAGTCATTGAGCATTATGCCGGTGTACGTCCCACAGTAAAAGACCGTCGTCCACTGGTAGGAACACATCCTGATTTCCCAAATCTTCACGTCTTAAATGGATTAGGAACGCGAGGCGTAATGTTAGGCCCAGCAATGGCAAAAGCCCTTTTTGAACATATAGAAAAAGGGACCCCATTGGATCCCTATATCGATATTAAACGGATTAAGAATGTTCCTTCCAATCCTTATCGTAATTGACAAATAAATTAATGTAGATATTTCGTGCAATTCGAGCTGTAACTGGCATCAAAACGAGAATACCAATTCCTAAAGAGATAAATGAAATTTTTGTAGATAAATCCAAGAATAGTTTTGTGATCACAAAAATAGCAACTCCAAAAGCAATGGATACAGCATAAGCCACATACATCGCCCCATAAAA
Source organism: Bacteroidota bacterium (assembly GCA_039798185.1). Lineage (GTDB taxonomy): Bacteria > Bacteroidota > Bacteroidia > Flavobacteriales > Flavobacteriaceae > Flavobacterium. Next base: position 15,503 of record JBDKGM010000018.1, on the reverse strand, counting down.
AAATGAAGGTTCTATTTCATAATGTAAATGACAGTGACTACACGATTCATGCATGTCATAAATTGTTTTTAGTTTGTAGGGATTTTTCTCTACATACATATTCTCTTCTTGACAACGAGGACAACTTCCTGTTAAAATACTATTGATTTTCCAGCCTTTTTTTAACATTTGCAAAAATTTTAGACAAAGGTAGGAGATAGCTTACCTTTGCCGTGTAACTAAAGTCACATTTTTTATGTTGAATATCCATAATTTATCGGTTTCCTTTGGAGGAACCTACTTGTTTGAAGAAGTAACGTTTCGTTTGGGATCAGGTGATCGCGTCGGATTGGTGGGCAAAAACGGAGCCGGTAAATCAACAATGCTAAAAATTCTCTCAGGAGATATCAAACCCGATAGTGGTACCATTGCCACAGAACGTGATATCAAATTAGGATTTCTTCGTCAAGATATCGACTTTGTAAAAGGAAGAACGGTTTTAGAAGAAGCGTACGAAGCTTTTGAAGAAATCAAATACATTGAACGCAAACTAGCAGCTATCAATGAACAGTTAGTTACACGAACAGATTATGAAAGTGAAGGTTATGCCCAATTAATCGAAGATTTATCCGATTTTACACATCGATTTGAATTGCTTGATGGGTATAACTATGTAGGAAATACAGAACGAATATTACTCGGTCTCGGCTTCAAACGTGAAGATTTTAATAATCCGACAGAAACCTTTTCAGGGGGATGGCGCATGCGGATTGAGTTGGCCAAATTACTTCTGCAATCCAATGATGTTTTACTTTTGGATGAACCTACCAACCACTTGGATATCGAAAGTATTATTTGGTTAGAAAATTTCCTGAAAACATTTCCAGGAGTAGTCGTTATCGTTTCCCATGATAAAATGTTCTTGGATAATGTGACGAACCGTACCATCGAGATTTCATTGGGGAAAATCTATGATTACAATAAGCCGTACACTCAATATTTAGTACTGCGAGAAGACATTCGTGAAAAGCAATTGGCTTCACAACGGAACCAACAAAAAAAGATTGAAGAAACGGAGAAATTAATCGAGCGTTTCCGATATAAAGCGACTAAAGCATCCATGGCACAGTCACTGATAAAAAAGTTGGATAAAGTTGAACGTATCGAAGTTGATGAAGATGATAATGCGGTGATGGCTATTTCATTTCCCGTTTCCAAAACACCCGGTCGTGTTGTGATAGAAGCAGATCATGTGTCCAAAGCCTTTGGTGAAAAACAAGTGCTAAAAGACATCTCGCTTTTGGTGGAACGCGGCAGTAAAATTGCATTCGTGGGTCAAAATGGCCAAGGTAAATCTACTTTTATAAAAGCCATGGTGGATGAGTTTTCTTATGAAGGCACCATCAAATTGGGGCATAATGTAGAGTTGGGTTATTTTGCCCAAAACCAAGCCGATCACTTAGATGGTGAAAAAACGTTGTTAGACACCATGCTGGAAGCGGCTACAGATGCCAATCGGTCTAAAGTACGGGATATGCTGGGTGCTTTTCTATTTCGTGGTGATGATGTAGAGAAAAAAGTAAAAGTGCTTTCTGGAGGTGAACGCAATCGTTTGGCTTTATGTCGCTTGTTGTTGCAACCGATTAATGTTATGTTGATGGACGAACCCACCAATCACTTGGATATTAAATCTAAAAATGTATTGAAAGCGGCTTTACAACAATATGAAGGTACACTCCTCATTGTATCCCATGACCGTGACTTTTTACAAGGTATGGCCAATATTGTCTACGAATTTAAAGACACAAAAATCAGAGAATATTTAGGTGATATTAATTTCTTTTTGGAACAACGTAATGCACAAAATATGCGTGAGTTTGAACAAAAAGATAATGGTAAGGCAGAACCTAAAAAGGAAATCGAATCCAAGCCTGTAAAAAACCTTTCCTACGACGATCAAAAGAAAGCAAAAACCTTGCAAAATCGTTTAAGTAAAGTCGAATCCATGATTCAACAGTTGGAAAAAGATATCCAACAGGATGACAAAGCTTTGGCAGATAATTATGATAAGCACGTAGAAGATGCTAATTTCTTTAGCGCTTATGAAAAGAAGAAAAAGGAATTAGAAAATTTGCTGGAAGAATGGGAAACCCTACAAATGGAAATAGAGTCTTATTCGTAATGCTCTTTAAAAGGATGGCGTTGTTCCCAATGTACAGGAGGTTCTAGATTTTTGAATAACTGAGGTACAAATCGATTAATCAACGGTTGGGTATGGTACATAAAGCCATGCATTGGTATGGGAGTTGCTCCAATCGAACTTTTAATTTCCATTGCTGTTCGGCCATAAATAATTCGCTCAAATTGGTTTGCAATTCCAAAAGCAGTCATGTTATACAGCATGTTTAGATACAGCATTTTTTCTTTTTGTATCGAAGCATCATAGCCCAAGAAATAGGTTTCTAAAGTTTTTCCATTGACTAAAAGTGTGTGGAATCCTACCAATTGGCCCTCAAAGAAATAGCCAAAAAGTTTAAAACGATCGCCACATTGTGCTTTAAACGAACTGAAATGGTGCTTTGCTAAGAAGAATGTATTGAATGAAGCATTTAAAGCCACATGGTGATAAAGGGCATATATCCGCTCTTCATAATGTTTAATTTGTTCCAAATTCAATTCTTCGCATTCAATGCCTTCATATTTTTTATGGGAGCGTTTGTATTGATCACGGTATTTCTTTGAAAGTGAGCCCACATAATCGTCTATACTATTCCATTTTGAACGGAGGGTGAAAATCATATTGGGTTGTACCGTGAATCCAAATAAAGGTTGAAAAGCATGTTGGGATAAGGCAACCGCACATTCTTCGTAAAAATCTTTAAACGATACAAGATGAATACAAATGCATTTCTTTTTAAAGTAAAGAATCAATTCATCCGCCATCGAACGTAATAACCTGCTGATGTCTTGAAACGCGATAGGTTTTGCAAAAGCATAACCATTTTGCCCGGTAATCATATTGTTGCCTATGAATAACACATTTGAAGCAAACTGACGTAAAGCAAAATTCCGCATACGCGTTTTCATACAGTGCAAGCGTTCTCCAAAAGAATCGAGCTTTTGAACATTGATATATTGAGCCAATGCTACACCGATCAATGTGGTCTCTTCAAAAATCCCTATAAAAAAGCACTCCATGTTTGTAGGCGCTGATTGCTCCAAAACACGTAAATAATGCGTTTGTAAAAAAGCATTGGATTGCGCAACAGTATCCCAAGTAGCGGGAAGGTCTGAAGTGTTTGAGAAAATTGTGAAGTGTAATTTCGAATTCATAAATAAAAATCGCCCCACAAATGTAGAGCGATTGTATGATAATAAAATGTTAAGGGACTATTTTGGCATGCCGCAAATAATTCCTCCCATAATTGTGAAGCAAACGATCCAAAAACCGCCAGTTATAAGCGTGTACTTGAAAGAACGACGCTCATAAAGTGCATTGGTTCCGATAACGGGTAAGGCTAAAAATAAACCGGAAATAAATCCATGTAATGTACCGTGTTTAAAAGTTCGGAACGCTGTGCCATAATCGTTCATAAATGCAGCAAAAGAGGGTAACGCTTTTTTTGCATCTCCACCAACCATTCCAAGAGCACCCCACTGGTGAATAGTAAGTACGTTAATGATTAATGAAATCATAAAGGCATAAACGATAGACATTCCGAAGATAAGTACCATATTAGCACCTTTCATTTTTTCTTCAGTCATGCCCGATTCGCGCATCCAAATGTTTCCAAAAGTTTTAGGATTATACCAAATAAATCCCATTACTAAAGTAGATAATGCAGCCAGTAAAATGGCTAGCCAGTTCATTTCGAGTTCCATAGTTTGTTTGATTATTGATTAGTTATCCAAAGCTACAATTTTTTACTTTACAAAATAGGTGACATAATATTAAATGTAAGAAAAAAGCTATTTATAATATTAAAATTCATTTTAAAAATGCACTTCGTCGATTTTATTTGCGTATAAACGGATAAACTGTGTATTTTTACATCACCAAATCAAAATAACCATGAAACGATTATCTACACTTGTTGCTTTACTAGTTTTATCTGTGAATGCTTTTGCTGAAGTTTCAAACTCAGAAAAGAAAGCTTTATTAGAATTAAATAAATCTACCAATGGTTCACAATGGACCAACAAATGGGATATAACTAAACCCGTTGCTAATTGGTATGGTGTAAAAGTAGAAAACGATAAAGTTGTTGCAATTGATCTTTCAGACAACAATTTATCTGGAACACTTTCTGCAAAACTAGGAGATTTAAAAAATCTACAGTCTTTAGTTTTATTCAAAAACAATATCGAAGGAATTATCCCAACAACATTAGGTCAGTTGAAAAACTTACAAGTACTTAATTTGTCCTTCAACAAAATGACGGGAGTAATCCCTGCTGAAATTTCAGGAGCAGTCTCTTTAAAAGAATTGACATTGTTCATGAATAACTTATCAGGTCAAATTCCTGCTTCAATAGGTTCATTATCCAATCTGCAAGTGGTATCGCTTTACAATAATCGTTTGACAGGAGAAATTCCAGCAGAATTATATAGCTTAAAAGGTTTACGAACTCTTGAATTGAATAGTAACGAATTAACGGGAAGTTTAAATCCAGAAATTGCTAATCTAACTGCACTTGAAACGTTAAGCTTATTCGATAACCAAATGAATGGACGTATTCCAGTTGAAATTGAAAAAATGAACAATTTAACAGCTATGAATATCTCCTACAACAAGTTTAATGGATTTGTGACCAAGAAAATGTACAGCAAAGACATGATGAACATGACCATGATCAATGATCAAGGATTGGCTGTTAACTTGTCTGTCAAAGCAGATAAAGACTCTGCTATCGCCGAAGAAGAATAATTTTTTTCCATATTGCCAAGTCGAAAAACCCTGTGTCTCACGGGGTTTCTTCGTTTTAAAAAAGAACCTAATTAAAAACTTAGGATTTCCCTTGTATTTTAAATATTAGTTGTATATTTGCACCCGAACAGCGCGGGATAGAGCAGTAGGTAGCTCGTCGGGCTCATAACCCGAAGGTCACAGGTTCGAGTCCTGTTCCCGCTACTAAGAACCCAGCAACTGCTGGGTTTTTTTATTTAAACCCATTACCATGTCACATAAAGCCGGTTTCGTAAATATTATCGGAAATCCCAACGTAGGAAAGTCTACCTTGATGAACGCCTTCGTAGGTGAACGTTTGTCTATTATTACCTCTAAAGCACAAACTACCCGTCATCGTATTCTTGGTATTGTAAATGGTGACGACTTTCAAGTGGTGCTTTCGGATACACCTGGAATTATTAAACCCGCTTATGAGTTGCAAAACTCCATGATGGATTTTGTAAAAACCGCTTTCGAAGACGCAGATGTGTTATTGTATATGGTGGAAATAGGTGAAAAAGAATTAAAAGACGAAGCCTTTTTCAATAAAATTATTCATGCCAAAATTCCCGTTTTGTTGTTGTTGAATAAAATAGACAAATCCAATCAAGAACAATTGGAAGAACAAGTGGCTTTGTGGCAAGAAAAAGTGCCTAATGCTGAAATCTTCCCGATCTCTGCACTACAGAATTTCAATGTGCAAGAAGTTTTTGATCGCATCTTAGCCTTGTTGCCCGATTCTCCTCCCTTTTACCCAAAAGATGCCCTGACAGATAAACCCGAACGTTTTTTTGTCAACGAAATCATCCGCGAGAAAATTTTATTAAACTACGATAAAGAAATTCCGTATGCGGTCGAAGTCGAAACGGAAGAGTTTAAAGAAGAAGAAAATATTATCCGAATCAAAGCATTAATCATGGTCGAACGTGAAACCCAAAAAGGGATCATTATCGGCCACAAAGGAGGTGCTTTGAAAAAAGTAGGAATCATGGCGCGCGAAGACATGGAGAAGTTTTTTGGAAAACAAGTCTACCTCGAAATCTTCGTAAAAATAAATAAAGATTGGCGTAGCAACGCCTTCCAGTTGCGTCGCTTTGGCTATAACCAAAAATAGGAGCACACGATTCAATTTTTTAACTCGTGTCCTCCCGCTTTCGCCTGTATCACTTCGCTATCGCTACTTGGATGCCGGCTCTACCTGCCTGCCGGTAGGCGGGTCGGGGCTAAACTCAAGCCGTTGTTTTTTATTGAAGTGCCTTTTCCATTAATGCCTCCAGTTCATGCATTTGGTCTAATCCTCGTTCCCGAATTTGACGCGCAACTACATACAGCATAAACCAAACCCCAACCATAGTTCCCATCGTTAAGATGTTCCAAAAAATGGGGAGTTTCAGGGTGTAATTGGAATAAGCCATCATTCCAAAAATTAAAAAGATACCGCCCACTACAAAATGAAGAAACATAAATAACGTCCATAATGTAGGGTCCGGGCCAAATAATCCTCGTATATGTGTACCTGATTCACGGTGCTCCTCCAATTCTAAATGCAGATGCGGAGAAAAGTATTGTTTTTGCGCACCCACAATATGAAACCAAATATGTGTATCGTTGACTTTTATCGAGTATTCTGCTGGACAAGTTGATTTGAACTGTTCAAATTTGGTGCGAACCTCCGCAACCGTTTCAGGAACATCTTTGTAAAAGCGCAGTCGAAGTTGGACAGCATGTTCGTTTTCCATGTTTATTTGTTTGATTGGTACGAACTAAGATACAAAAAATTAGAATGCTCGAGCCAACTTTATTACCTTTGCATCCCAATTTAGAATACGTATGAACAATATTGTAGCCATTGTCGGGAGACCTAATGTAGGAAAGTCTACATTCTTCAACCGACTTATTCAAAGAAGAGAAGCCATCGTAGATTCTGTGAGCGGTGTAACCCGTGATCGTATCTATGGTAAAAGCGAATGGAACGGTAAAGAATTTTCGGTAATTGATACCGGTGGTTATATCAAAGGTTCTGAAGATATTTTTGAAGCTGAAATTCGACGTCAAGTAGAATTAGCCATCGATGAAGCGGATGCTATCATTTTTGTCGTTGACGTGGAAGAAGGAATTACTCCTATGGATGCTGAAGTAGCGAAGTTGCTGCGAAAAGTTACCAAACCCGTTTTATTGGCGGTCAATAAAGTAGATTCAGGAAGCCGTGAAAAAGATGCTTATGAATTCTATAATTTAGGATTGGGTGAATATTTCACTCTTTCCGGTATGAACGGTAGCGGAACAGGCGAATTGTTGGATAAATTAGTAGAAGTATTACCGGAATTACCCGAAACTTCTGAAGAAGAAGAACAACTCCCTCGTTTTTGTGTGGTAGGTCGTCCCAATGCTGGAAAATCCTCTTTCATCAATGCTTTAATTGGCGAAGATCGTTACATCGTGACCGATATAGCAGGAACAACTCGTGACTCAATCGATACCCGTTTTACCAAATTTGGTTTCGACTTTAATTTAGTGGATACAGCCGGTATTCGACGTAAAGCCAAAGTAAAAGAAGATTTAGAATTTTATTCCGTAATGCGTTCCGTACGCGCTATCGAGCACAGTGATGTGTGTATTTTGATGGTCGATGCCACACGCGGATTTGAAAGTCAAGATCAAAATATCTTTTGGTTGGCACAAAAAAACCGTAAAGGAATCATCATCCTCGTTAATAAATGGGATTTGGTCGAAAAAGAAACCATGACCATGCGCGAATATGAATTGCGTATTCGTAAACAATTGGAACCTTTTACCGATGTACCTATTTTGTTTACTTCTACATTGACAAAACAACGTTTGTTAAAAGCATTGGAAGCTACAGTAGAAGTTTACGAAAACAGAAAACAACGTATTCAAACTTCTAAGTTCAATGAATACATGTTGAACTTGATTGAAAATTTCCCACCACCAGCATTGAAAGGGAAATACATCAAAATTAAATACTGTATGCAGTTGCCCACACCGGTGCCGCAATTTGTATTTTTTGCCAATTTACCGCAATATGTAAAAGATCCGTACAAACGTTTCTTGGAAAATAAAATCCGTGAAAATTGGAACTTTACAGGTGTGCCTATCGATATCTACATTCGCGATAAATAGATTGTTATGTTAGCCAAAGAAATTCAACAAGCCGTAGATAAAGGTTTGATGCTTCCCTTAATGGAAGAATTCTACACCATTCAAGGTGAGGGATTTCATACAGGAACAGCGGCCTACTTCGTGCGTATTGGTGGCTGCGATGTCGGTTGCCATTGGTGTGATGTGAAAGAAAGTTGGAATGCCGACTTGCATCCGCCTACGGCTGTAGATCAGATTGTAGCGAATGCAAAATCCTATGCTGATACGGTAGTGGTTACTGGGGGCGAACCTTTAACATGGGATATGTCTGCTTTAACCAAAGGACTTAAAGAAGCCAAATTGCGCGTGCATATTGAAACCTCTGGAAGTTACCCTGTGACCGGAGATTGGGATTGGTTTTGCCTTTCACCTAAAAAAAATCGACTCCCCGTAGATGCTGCTTATGCTGCCGCAGATGAATTGAAAGTGATCATTCATAACAAACACGATTTCATTTTTGCCGAAGAACAAGCTGAAAAAGTGAATCCAAATGCCGTTTTGTTTTTACAACCCGAATGGAGTAAAAAGGAATTGGTCACGCCCATGATTGTGGATTATGTGATGCAACATCCCAAATGGCGTGTATCTTTACAGACACATAAGTATCTAAATATACCGTAATATGAAAAATGTATTGTTGTTTTTGGCGTGTATCGTAGCGGGAGTAACTCTAGCTCAACCAATGCAACCGCCAAAGATGCCTGTATTCCCTACAACGACCTGGCCTACATTTGAAGATTTTTTAGAAAAACAATCCGGAGTGGCATGGGATGCTTCATTGGAATACCGGTTTAACATTCATTTTTATATTGAAGAAGACGGGTCGGTCAATTATCCAACAGTACTATACAATACACACGAAGCAGTTGCCCAACAACTCTATACTACCATTCCAACGTCTCCCAAATGGAGTAGAGAAGGAATGGCACCAGGCCTTATTACAAAAGTGGAAAAAAATCTCACTTTCAAAGCAGGCAAATGGGAAGTGAAAACGAAAATGATGTCGTATACACTGACTAGCATTAATCGATCGGAATTACAAAGTCAGAGTAAAGTGGTTTTTATGCCTCAAAATGAAGTGCCAAAAACTGAACTTAAGCAAGACGACGATATCTATAATGTGACGGGTATTGAAGCCAAACCCGAATATCCAGGTGGGCCAAATGAATTTTATAAAATGATTGCCAAAAATTACCGTACTCCTGATGTATCGGGTTTGAATGGTACCGTAATTGTTTCCTTTGTCATTGAAAAAGATGGTTCGTTAACCGAATTGAAAGTACTCCGAGATATTGGTTATGGAACGGGCGCGGAAGCCATCCGGGTGTTAAAATTGTCACCGCCCTGGAAACCTGGGCACCAATTGGGTAAGCCTGTGCGATGCAGTTATACCCTTCCCATTAAAATTAACAATAAATAGTAGTTTTAGATTTTAATTTTAAAACGTAACAAAAAATATTTTTTAACGTCTAAAAAATTAAATGTAAAAACACTACATTTATAACATAAATAAAAATCTTATAATGAAAAAATTAGTTTTCACTTTCGCATTTGTTTGCGTTTCTACATTTGGTTTTTCACAAGAAGCAGCAAAACCTGCTGTTGATGAAGCCTTTAAAAAAGAATGTTTAGCTGTAATTGAAGCCAGCGGTTCAGGCAATATGTTAAATTCATACCGTGATCAAATTGTAGGTCAAGTTGCGGAAGAAAAGCGTGCTGCATTTATTGTTGAGTTTGATGCTTTGATGAAAAAAGTAAATGAAAAAACAGCTGAAGTATATATGCAAGTATATACCAAAGAAGATATCAAAGCAATGAAAGCATTTTACAACAGTCCTGTTGGTAAAAAAATGAAAGAAAAAGCAGGTGAAGTAACGCAAAAATCACAAGAAAGTATGATGGATGTTCAAACGGACTTGCAAGCGTTGATGATGAAATACATGCAATAATAACATCATGAAAAATAAGAAAGTCCCGAACATTTTGTTTGGGATTTTTTTTGACTAAAAATTATGAAAACACATTTTTTATTAGACCCAACAATTACTTTTTTAAACCACGGTTCTTTCGGAGCAACGCCAATCCCTATTTTTGAAGCAAAAATGAATTTACAACGTGAATTGGAAGCGGACCCTGTTCATTTTATTCAAAAGAAACTACCGGTATATTTGAAAGCAGCTAAGCAACCCCTAGCGGAATTTATTGGATGTGATTCTGAAGATTTTTTCTTTACCCCCAATCCCACACAGGCCATCAATACCATCATGCGGAGTTTGCAATTGCAACCCGGTGATGAAATTTTAGCCACCAATCACGAATACGGTGCCATGGATCGTACCTGGAACTTTTATTGTAAAAAAACTGGGGCCAAATACATTCGTCAACCGATTTCATTGCCTGTTCAATCGAAAGAACAACTTTTGGAAGAATTTTGGAAAGGATATTCTTCCCGTACTAAAGTGGTTTTTATTAATCATATTTCAAGTTCGACCGCACTTATTTTTCCGGTGAAAGAAATTTGTGATAAAGCACAACAACTCGGATTAATTACAATTGTGGATGGAGCGCATGTGCCTGGACATATTCCGTTGAATTTGCGCGAACTCAATCCTGATTATTATACAGGAACCTTACATAAATGGATGCTGGCACCCAAAGGAAGTTCGTTTTTGTATGTAAAAAAAGAGTTTCAATCCGACCTCGATCCCCTTGTAGTAAGTTGGGGCTACGAAAGTTTGTTTCCTAGCGAAAGTCAGTTTTTGGATTACCACGAATACCAGGGTACTAATGATCATTCGACTTATTTATGTACCCCAGAGGTGATTCAATTTTTAAAGGATAATAATTGGGAAACCCAAGCCAAAGCCTGCCGTGAGTTGGTTCTCGAACAGTATCCCCGATTTTGTAAATTAGTGAATAGTCAGCCGATTTGTCCTGTGACTGAAGAGTTTTTGGGTCAGATGGCGAGTATACCCGTTTGTACAGCCAAACCGTTAGAGCTCAAAGAACTTTTGTATACGAAATACAAGATTCAAATTCCGGTAATGCCATTAAACGATGGTGTGTTTTTGCGATTTTCGATAAATGCCTACAATACCGTTGCGGATTTGGATACGTTGTATGCAGCGTTATGGGATATTATCCAAACGACAGATTTAATCGAGATATGATTGTTGTACCCCGCAGCCCGGATTGAAGCGGCATCCCCGCAACGAAGTGGAGGGATATAGCGGAAAGCCGGAATTGCTGCCCAAAAAATTAAACCGTCAGTCGTGCTAAATAATCGTAGTTTTTGCCTTCCATGACCAATTCACATTGGAAACCGTTAGCCAATGCTGCATTTTGTAGTGTGTTGTAATCCAAATACAGCCAAGGGAACTGCTCTTTTTGTCCTTTGTAGTGGAGGGTAAATTCAAGTTCACCATAATAACCATGATCAGGAATCCATCGTCCACCGTCTTCATCTTCGTCAAACATGTAGATAAGATCTGAACTGTCGATTAGAATTTGGCCTTCCGGATTCAAAAGTGATTTTAATTTTTGAAGGTAAGCTGCGGTTTGATTCAGTTTCCCGAAAATCCCAGTTCCGTTCATGAGTAAAATAATCGTATCAAAACGCTGCTCGGGGTTGTAATCAAGAACGGTAGTTTGGATACAATTTTGGATTTTTTGCAAGCGACAAGCTTCAATGGCATAGGCGGAATGGTCTAATGCGGTTACATCCAAACCTTTTTGTTGAAGATATAAGGCATGACAACCCGCTCCTGCGCCAATATCCAAAATGCGGCCATGGCACAATTGCAGTGCTTTTTGTTCCAATTTGGGCATGTTTTTAAACGTGCGAAACAAATAAGCCACGTCCATTTCGTCTTCTTCAGAGATGGAAGTTTCCGTTAAAAGGGGTTGCGGATTATTTTGGGTATAAAAATCGAGGATGGCTTGGCCGAATAAATCCAACATGATTGTATTTTTGCACAAAGATACCGACAACTTTGAAACCAGCAGTACACGAATTAGCGAAATTGGCCAAAGAACGCCAAGGAGAAAACAAAAAGTATTTTGACAAGCTCAAAAAGAATCCACCACGTGATTTGGATTACCAAATGCAAGAGTTACACGAACGTGAATTCAAAAAGACGGATTGTTTGCAATGCGCCAATTGTTGTAAAACCACAGGGCCATTATTTACTTCAGCCGATATCGAACGGATTGCCAAACATTTTCGTCAAAAACCCCAGCAGTTTATTGATCAGTATTTGCGGATTGATGAAGACAATGATTATGTGTTGAAAAGTGTGCCGTGTACATTTTTAGATGCCGAAAATTATTGTATGATTTATGAGGTGCGTCCCAAGGCGTGTCGCGAATACCCACATACGGATCGAACTAAGTTTTATCAAATTGCAAATTTGACGTTGCAAAACGTATCCATCTGTCCGGCAGCTTTCAATATTGTCGAGGAAATGAAGAAAAGAATTCCGGTTAAGTAATATTTTTCTGTCGTTTGCGTTTGGAATAAAAACACATTAATTTCATGCGCCATTTGTTTATTCTCCTCGGTATTTACGCGGTGGGGTTGTGCCTTACCTTATTTGGAGCCTATATTGATTCGGATCCACCCAGTTCAAATCCACTTCAATTGGGTATGGAAATTTTACTGATGTCTGCTATCGTTTTCGGTTTGCTTTCGGGTATTTTTTACAGCTTATACTTTTCGTTCCGATTTCTAAAGCAATGGGTAGAACAGCGTTTTGCCTAATATAATAAATAGGGTTGACGCATTTTTTTGAAGGCTGTTAAGTCTTTTTGCCATGTCGCACGAATTGCTTCTTCTGTTAATCCAGCTTCAATTTGTTGACGGAGAAGTTTGGTGCCAGCCAATTTGGTAAAAAAGTCATTGAAAAATTTACTCTTGTCTTCGGTTGCCTGATAGGCTTTAAGCAGCCACTTTAACTCCAAACGGTTCACTTTCTCAATTTTTGATAGATTCTCACCATAACATTTCAGACCTTTATGAAGGGGTTCTTTGGCTCCAAAATTAGGTTCGGGTGTAAATTCAAACGGCATGTTATTTAAAAAAGGAGAGCCGTAAATTTGAAACTGCAAACCGGTTCCACGTCCGACACTAACATTCGTGCCTTCAAACAAACACAAACTTGCATACAAGTTAATCGATTGGTCGTTGGGTAAATTGGGCGAAGGTCGAACGGGTAGGCTGTATTGCATTTCGCGCTTATAATTCAAACAGGGGATAACTGTAAGTTCACATTGCTTTCCTTCTTTCAGCCATTTTTCTCCATTAATCATTTGGGCATATTCACCGATGGTCATGCCGTGTAGCACCGGAATGGGGTGCATTCCCACAAAACTCGTATGTTCTTTTTCCAAAACAGGTCCGTCCACAATACCTCCATTCGGATTGGGTCGGTCCAATACAACTAACGGAATATGGTTTTCCGCGCAAGCTTCCATGATATAATGTAAGGAAGATATATAGGTGTAAAAACGAGCACCGACATCTTGTAAATCAAAAACCATCACCTCAATTCCTGCTAATTGCTCCGGTTTTGGTTTTTTGTTATTGCCATACAGCGAAATAATAGGCAAGCCCGTTTTGGTGTCTTTGCCGTCTACTATATGTTCACCCGCATCGGCAGTACCTCGAAAGCCATGTTCAGGAGCGAATATTTTTTGGATATTGATGTTTTGGTTTAAAAGAAAATCGACAATAGATACCGTTTCATTTGAAATAGTAGAGGCTTTCGGGTCGGCGGTTGCATTGAAATTAACTACTCGTAAAACTCCAGTTGGATTGGTTATAAGTCCAACTTTCTTGTTTTTCAGCAGTGGTAGATAGGCGTTTGTGTTTTGTGCCCCTGTACTTATTTCGATTCGTACATTTTCTGGGAGTTGTTCTTTTTCCTTTTTATTTCCTTTTTTTTCATGCACTGAAGCGCCGCAGGAAACCATTAGCAAAACCAAGAATAAAACTGTATTTTTGAACACCCAATTATACATACGATTGAATTTAGAATTTTTCATAGCAAAACGCCTTACGGCTTCCAAGAGGGATAAAAGTAGTATATCCGCGCCAATTATAAAAATTGCAATTATAGCCATTGCGTTGGGTATGTTTATGATGTTGCTTTCTGTGGCTACAGGTGTCGGACTCCAACAGAAGATCCGTGAAAAAATCTCAGCTTTCAACGGACATATTATCATCTCTGGATTTAATGGTAATGAATCGGATGTGAGTACCGAACCCATTTCCATTCACCAAAAATTTTATCCGCGATTTAAAAATGTTCAAGGAATTGATCATGTGCAAGCCGTGGCAGCCAAAGCGGGAATTATCCGAACGGCTTCCTCATTTGAAGGAATTATTTATAAAGGAGTAGGAAAAGATTACCGATGGGAGTCGTTATCCGAATTTTTAGTGGCTGGAAAAATTCCATCCATGACCGGACCCTATTCCAATGAAGTGCTGATTTCAGAGTATTTGGCCAATCGGTTGCAATTGAAAGTTGGAAGTAAATTCAATACGTTCTTTTTTAGCCAAGGTCAAAATAAATTGCCCAAAGCCCGCCGATTCATTATCTCAGGGATTTATAACTCAGGAGTCAAAGAGTTTGATGCTTCTTATATTATAGGTGATATCCGTCAAGTGCAACGTATCAATCACTGGCGCCCCGATGAGGTAGGAGCTTTCGAAGTGTTTGTGTCCGATTTTGATCAAATTGCCCAAAAAGGGGAAGAAGTCTATGACGAAACCTCTTCCATATTGAATTCGGAAACCATAACCGAGAAATACTATTATATCTTCGATTGGCTGGCGTTATTTGATGCGAACATCCTTATTATATTATTAGTAATGATTGCTGTTTCTACCATTAATATGGTGGTGGCCCTCTTGGTCTTGATTTTAGAACGTACCCAAATGATTGGAATATTAAAATCGATGGGAGCAACCAACTGGTCGATTCGAAAAATCTTTTTATACAATGCGTTCCATTTAATCTTTCGGGGACTGCTTTGGGGGAATGGAGTGGCGCTGACTTTATTGATGATTCAAAAAATATTCGGTGTGATTCATCTCAATCCCGAAAGCTATTATGTAACCGTTGCTCCTGTTTCAATAAATCCATTGCATATCCTAGCATTGAATCTGGGCACGATTGTAATCTGTTTGGTAGTACTTTTATTGCCATCTTACATCATAACCCGAATTGTCCCTTCCAAAACTATTCGTTTTGAGTAATACTATATTATATAGTGTTAAGGTGTAATTTTCTTTTTCTTTTTTTGGAGCGGTCGTTTGGTTGTTGGTAGATGTGTCTTCCCGCTCTACGCTGTATCTGTCCTTCGGCTAAAGCCTCGTCCAGGATGCCGCTTCGATCGGGGCTAATTATCCCATTTC
>JBDKGM010000017.1:0-53573 GCA_039798185.1 Bacteroidota bacterium | reverse complement strand
CCGATTTCATCCATCAAAATACCGCTTCAAAAATCGGAATTCAATTGGGACATTCCGGTCCGAAAGGAGCCACTAAACGCCCCAATGAAGGCCTCAATCAACCGTTGGAAAATCCTTGGGAATTGATTGCGGCTTCAGCTATACCATTTGCAGAAGGATTGTCAACACCCAAAGCCCTGTCGGTAGCAGACATGGATAGGATTACCGAGGAATTTGAACAAGCAACACAAAAAGCCGACCAAGCTGGATTTGACCTTGTCGAACTTCAAGCCCATCATGGATTTTTGCTCGCTTCGTTCCTTTCGCCCTTAACGAATCAACGTACGGATCAATTTGGCGGAAGTATAGAAAACCGTTTGAAATTCCCGCTACGTGTCTTTGAAGCCATGCGTGCCGTTTTCCCAAAAGAAAAACCCATGTCAGTTCGCATTTCCGCTTGCGATTGGGCTGAAGGAGGCATTACCGAAAGCGATGTCTTCACTATAGCCGAAGTCTTTAAAAAAGCGGGGGCCGATATCATCAATGTGTCGACAGGAAATACGGTGAGTCACCAAAAACCATTGGTCGGACGTATGTGGCAAACGCCTTTTTCAGATGCCATTCGCAATACTGTTCAAATCCCAACGATTACCACGGGATACATTCAAAATATCGATCAAATCAATACCATTTTACTCAACGGACGCGCTGATTTAGTCGCATTGGGTCGCCCTTTATTATTGGATCCATATTTTGTACGTCATGCACAAGCGTATGAGAATTTCCGACCCATCGATATTCCCGATTCTTATTTTGCGGGCACCTCACATTTGTACCCCTATCAAGCAGCTGAACGCAAGCAAATGGAATCGATGAAACGGGCTTTGAAACCAAAAAGTAATAAAAAATAAACTGTCATGAAACACTACACCGATACGTTTGCTCATGATCATTTGCCCGAACTTTCGGCACAACCGGGCTATTCCTTTCTGGATTTACCCCAGTTTCAACGACCAGAAATACTGAATTGTGTCGATCGTTTATTGGACCAACCTATTCGCGAAGGTAGAGGAAATCAACCTTGCTTACATACTTTTGAAACGACTTGGACTTACCAAGAGTTGTACGAAAAAAGTAATCAAATCGCTCAGGTTTTAGTGAATGATCTCGGACTCCAATCCGGAAAAAGAGTGTTGATTCGTTCTGCCAATTCCCCAATGATGGTCGCTTGCTGGTTTGCCATTCTTAAAGCAGGCGGAGTAGTCGTGGCTACAATGCCCTTGTTACGTTCCAAGGAATTAACCACTATTATTGACTGTGCCGAAATTTCACATGCCTTCTGTGCCGCCGACTTAGAGGAAGAAATGCATTTAGTGAAAAGCGATCATTTGCAATCCGTTTGCTATTTTGGAAATGGGCAATTGGAAAACTTAATGGCGAAATACGAACCTGTTTTTGATAACTTTCCTACCCATTCTGAAAGTGTTGCCCTTATCGGATTTACCTCCGGAACCACAGGACTGCCCAAAATGACCGCCCATTATCATAAAGATATTCTCAACATTTGTGAAGCCTTTCCTGCCTATTCACTCCAACCCACTTCAGCTGATATTTTCATTGGAAGTCCGCCTATCGGATTCACTTTTGGACTCGGAGGGTTGGTGTTGTTTCCCTTGTATTACGGCGCTTCCACATTTTTAATTGAAAAACCCAGTCCCGACTTATTATTACAAGCGATTCAAGAACATAAAATCACCATTTGCTTTACTGCACCTACTGCTTGGCGCGTGATTACTGGTAAAGTACAGGAATACGATATTTCAAGTTTGCGCAAATGTGTGTCTGCAGGCGAAACCTTACCCCTGAAAGTTTGGCAAGATTGGTTTGATGCCACCGGACTCAAAATTATTGATGGAATTGGCGCGACAGAAATGCTACATATTTTCATTTCTTCGAATGAATCCAACATGAAACCTGGCGCTACAGGCATACCTATCACAGGTTATGAGGCCAAAATTGTAGATGCGCACGGAACCGATATCACCGATGGTACTCCCGGAAGACTAGCCGTTCGCGGCATAACGGGTTGTAAATATTTAAACCGACCTGACAAACAAGCCGAATATGTACAATATAGTTGGAATATAACTGGAGATGTTTTTCGAAAAGATGAAGACGGCTATTACTGGTTTGTGGCGCGTGGTGATGATATGATTATTTCCTCGGGGTATAATATTGCGGCCATCGAGGTTGAAAGTGTCTTGATCGGACATGAGGCTATTGCGGAGTGTGCTGTGGTCGGACTACCCGATGAGGAACGCGGGATGTTGGTTTGTGCCTACATTGTACTAAAAGATCCTTCTAAAGCATCCGATGTACTGAAGAATCGTATACAGCACTGGTTCAAAGAAGTAGCTGCGCCTTATAAATATCCGCGGGTGATTCATTTTGTTGAAACATTACCCAAAACCGAAACGGGAAAAATCCAACGTTTTAAATTAAAAACCCAAGATTAATGTATCTTTGAATAGCTTTTTTTTGGAGCTATTTCCTGCTTTCCGCTGTATCTCTCCGCTTCGCTACGAGGATGCCGCTTCAATCAGGGCTAAAACAAGTACTATCCATGAACTATTTTACTAAAGAAGAGAAAATTCGTTTTCAACATATTGACTATGCAGGGATTGTTTTTTATCCGCGTTTTCTAGAAATGCTCAATGCCTTAGTCGAAGATTGGTTTGAAGAAGCCCTCGACCGCCCGTTTCATTTAATGCATGAAACCAACGGCATCCCTACAGTCGATTTAAAAGTTCAGTTTAAGAGTCCGGCGCGTCTAGGCGAAACCATCACCAAGCACTTATGGGTAAAGGAATTGCGCAATTCATCTATGGTTTGTGGTTTTACATTCGTAAATGCAGCACAAAAAACAGTGCTAGAAGGCGAAGTCACCTTAGTGAATGTTAAAATCGCTGAAGACCGCCAAACCATCAGTTCAGAAGCTTTTAATGAAACGATGAAATCAAAGATTGAACTTTATTTGCAATAAAAGTTATGGAATATAAAACATTCATGTCCTTTCCTAATCTTTCGCAAGCAGATGCGGTAATTGCCCTATTGAATGAAAATTCCATTTCGTATAAAGTACAAGATACTTCAAAAGATTTTGACGTAACTTTTTCAATTGATAGTTCCAAAAATGCGTTTCTAATCATGTTACTGGAAACCGATTTTGATAAAGCAAATCAACTCATTGAAGACAAAATTCCAATAGATACGCGTACTTTCTACAGCACACATCCTTTCTATACATTTACTATTGATGAATTAACTGAAGTAGTAAAAAACTATGATGAATGGTTTCCAGCTGATGTAAAACTGGCAAAGGAATTACTTTCCAATCAACATATTGAAGTGGCACAAGAAACTATTCAGCAACAACAAAAACAAAAGCTTCTACAATCGCAACAACCTGAAAAATCAAGTCTTTTAACACTTGCTATGGGATACACTTTTTGTATTTTTGGAGGAATTGCAGGAATTGGAATCGCATTGTATTTATTATTGGGTAAACGAAAATTATCCAATGGTGAAAAAGTATATGTTTTTTCAAAAAATGATCGAAATCATGGATTAGCAATGTTAATTTTAGGTTTAACAGGAGTGCTAATTTTTATATTTAAAGTATAATATGAATTTTAAAAAATTTAAAGCCGCAACGGTACAAACGGCTCCCGTTTTTCTAAATGTTTCAGGAACAATTGATAAAGCCATTCGTTTTATTAAAGAGGCCCATGAAAATGGTGCAACTTTGATTGCTTTCCCCGAGGTTTTTGTAGCGGGCTATCCCTATTGGAATTGGGTGATGACGCCCGTGCAAGGCAGTGCTTGGTATGAACAACTCTATCGAAATTCAGTAGCCGTTGAAGACCCTGAAATGCAACCGTTGTACCAAGCAGCACGCGATTACAATATGCACATCGTCATTGGAATAAATGAACGCGGTGCGAGCTATGGCGAAATTTACAACACCAATTTGATCATTGATAATCAAGGTGAAATCATTGGAAAACACCGTAAATTGGTCCCCACATGGGCCGAAAAATTAACTTGGACTTCAGGTGATGGATCTTCGTTGAAAGTGTATGATACCGAAGTGGGTCCCTTGGGAACATTAGCCTGTGGCGAAAACACCAATACTCTGGCGCGTTTTACACTTTTGTCTCAAGGCGAATTGGTACATATTGCCAATTACATTTCCCTTCCCGTTGCTCCCCCCGATTACGATATGGCGGAAGCAATCAAGATTCGAGCTGCAGCCCATTCTTTCGAAGGAAAATTATTTACTATAGTATCGTGTTCAACCATTTCTCCAGAAATTAAGGATGCTTTACGTGCCGAAGTACCCACTATTGATGCTTTATTGGATCGTAAAAGTTCGGCTTTCTCCGGATTTATCGGACCTAATGGAGCTGTAATCGGGACTCCTTTGATCGATGATGAAGGAATTGTCTATGCTGAAATTGATTTGGCAAAATGCATCCAACCCAAACAAATGCACGATATCTTAGGACATTACAACCGTTTTGATATTTTTGATTTACGGGTGAATGTCGCACCCACCCGCAAGATTACCTTTGTGGACGGAACCGAAAAGGAATAAATAATTCAGACCTAACAGGTTTTTAAAACCTGTTAGGTCTCCAAAAAATAAAACCATGGAAGAGCAAAACTATTCCGATGATGTCTATGGAAGAGCTCGCGTGAGTGATACGCCTGAACTCGAAGCCTATTATAAAGAATTAGAAACATTGGGAGCCGGTGCTTTATGGACGGTTGCTAATGATATCGAACCTTGGGAGCCGCGGCCCAATTCCGTTCCGATGCTATGGAAATATGAAGATTTACGTTCGTTGGTGCTTAAGTCAAGTGAACTCGTGACACCCGAACAAGCGGGTCGCCGTGTGGTTTATTTAGTGAATGACAAACGTAAAGACGTTTCTGCTGCTGTGGGTTGGCTCTACACCGGAATTCAAGTGACACGACCCGGTGAATCCACTTCGGCACACCGCCATCGTGCTTCAGCCTTACGTTTTATCATGGAAGGTAGTAAAGGGTATACCGTGGTAGATGGTAATAAAATCATGTTGGAAGTCAACGATTTTGTAATTACACCCAATTCGACTTGGCACGAACATGGTGTGGAAGCCGATGGTCAAACCTGTATTTGGCAAGATGGTTTGGACATTCCCTTGGTGAATGCCTTAGAAGCCAATGATTATGCGGTGTATGATGGCAAACAACCGTTGGACGTTCCGTTGAATTATTCACCAAAAACTTATAGTGGTGTCGGACTCATTCCGGCCGATGTGCAATGGAATAAACCCTATTCTCCCCTATTTAAATATTCTTGGAGTAAAGTGTATCCCGCCTTATTAGAAGCGTTAGAAGTGAATCCGATTGATCCGTTTGATGGAATACACCTACGCTACAGCAATCCATTGACGGGTGGCCATGTGATGCAAACGATGAGTGCTTCGATGCAATTATTACCAAAAGGATTTAAAGGAAAAGCCCATAAACACACCGGTTCATTTGTGTACCAATGTGCGAAAGGGAGCGGCTACACCCTTATCAATGGTAAACGATTTGATTGGAAAGAGCGCGACATATTCTGTGTCCCTTCCTGGACTTGGCACGAACATCATAATGCTTCAGAAACGGAAGATGCGTGTTTGTTTCACTTTAATGATCTGCCCGTAATTGAAGGCTTGGGATTGTATCAAGATCGAGAGTATACTGAAAACAACGGACATCAAAAAATTAATGATTAATGCTCTTTTGAGCTTTTAAATACTAAAAATGAAATTACTTACTTACTCCCATAAAGATAGCGAAGCGCGTTTGGGATTTTTATTTAACGATTTAGTCATTGATATGGAAGATTTTGGCGAAGTGGCCAATTTCCCTCTTCCCGATGATATGCTCGATTTGATTGATATGGGGATCGAAGTTATCGACGAAATCAACGATTTAATTGCAGAAACCCCTGAAGAATATATCACCAAAATTGGAGTGCCATTTGAAGCAGTTACCCTATTCGCACCTATTCCGAGACCTCGAAAAAACATCATAGGAATTGGATTAAATTATTCCGAACATGTGGCGGAGAGTGCTCGTACCTTAGATACGACTGGCAAACTTCCACAAAAACCAATTATTTTCTCCAAACCACCGACGACAGTGACAGCAACAAAAACGGAGGTCATCAAAAATACCAAACTGACCTCACAATTGGACTGGGAAGTTGAATTGGCTGTGGTTATTGGAAAAACAGGAAAATATGTTTCCAAAGCGGATGCATTAGATTATGTGTTTGGATACACAGTAATCAATGATATTTCCGCACGTGATTGCCGAAGAGAAGGTCAATGGATAGTTTCCAAAGGTCAAGATACGTTTGCACCGATGGGACCAATTTTAGTTACTAAAGATGAAATTGAGAATCCGCATAATTTGAATCTTAGTTTAAAAGTAAATGGAGTTGAAAAACAAAATTCCAATACAAAATTCTTGTTGTTCAACATAAATGACTTAATTGAAGATTTAAGTACTGTTTTCACGATAGAACCGGGTGATATTATTGCTACGGGCACACCAGCGGGTGTAGGTGCGGGTCGTGATCCACAAGAATGGTTGTATGACGGCGATGTTATTGAGGCTACTGTAGAAGGAATTGGTACGATCATTAATACGATAAAGGAGATTTAAGAACGGATTGCAATAGGGATCGAAGCAAGGTACCGCGTACCGCGAAGAGCCCGGGCCGAAGGCATTGCCCTTTCAGTAAACAGTATACAGTAAACAGTATACAGTAAACAGTTTTCAGTGGGCAGTAATTAGTTAACAGTAGCAAAATAAAATAATGAGTAAAAAATATAGAATAGGACAAATTGTACCGTCGTCGAATGTGACGATGGAAACCGAGATTCCGGCAATTTTTAATGCGCGGCAAACGATTTTACCGGAACGATTTACTTTTCATAGCAGTCGGATGCGCATGAAGAAAGTCACTCAAGAAGAGTTGGCTGCGATGGACGCGATGAGTTTAAAATGTGCGATCGAACTTTCGGACGCGCATGTAGATGTAATGGGTTATGCTTGTTTGGTGGCGATTATGAGTATGGGACGCGGATACCATTGTGTTTCGGAAGTCAATTTACATCAAGAAACGATTGCCAATGGCTTCCCTACTCCGATTGTGACTTCAGCGGGAGCTTTGATTAACGGACTCAAAGTCTTGGGTGCCAAACAGATTTCGATTATTACACCATATATGCGTCCGTTGACGGATAAAGTGGTGGACTATATTGAACACCAAGGCATAAAAGTGAAAGAAAGTATTGCGTTGGAGATTCCGGACAATTTAGAAGTAGCGGCTCAGAATCCGTTGAATTTATTGGAAATCTACAAGCAATTGGATTTGACCGACGTCGATGTGTTGGTGGCTTCGGCTTGTGTGCAAATGCCTTCTTTGGAAGCGATCGATCAAATTCAGGCGGAATGTGGAATTCCAGTAACATCGGCAGCCGTTTGTACCACCTATGAAATGATGAAAAAACTCGGAATTGAGGCCAAATCGACAATTGGTGGAGAATTATTAAATGGTAATTATTAGTTTTTAAAACCTATACAAATAAAAAGAGGCTGTCTTGTGTGAGACAGCCTCTTTTTTATTTAATTATAAAATTTTTATTTACTAAATTCGGTTGTATCTGCAGCCATTTCTCGGTAAACCATTCCTGAAATTTGTTTGATAACTTCAGGTAATTCGTCAAAACTTTTTCCTTTTGTCATAATGGTAACCAAATACGGTCTGTTCTCCACATACACAATAGCAGTTTCGTGTAATTGTTTTTCGATAGCATCACCCGCTTCTCCGAATTTATGAGAAAATGAAACGCCTTTTGGCAAACTTGCAGCAACCCCTAATTTAAAATCGGATTGTGTGAGTAAAGAAGTCGCATATTCGGAATCTGCAATGGACAAATAAGAAGCATTGTATAAGGCACGCATGAAAATTGAAACATCGCGTACATTAACTGGGTAATCACTGGCATTCCAATCCGGTGCATTTAAACCTAAATCAGTAAATACATTTTTAAAAATCTCAACATCAATGATTGAATTTAAAATGAAAGTTGCATTATTGTCTGAATGAACAATCATGTATTTCAATAACTCACGAACGGTATATTCATGGCCTAATTGAATCGATTTTGTTGTAAATACAGGTTTCTTATCTGATTTTAACTCTTGATTGAATAAATATTTTTTATCTAATAATCCTGGATTTTTTTCATTCATTTTCAAAAAGGTAATCAATTCAGGAATTTTCAAAAGAGAACCAGGTTTGTATTGTTCATCCGGATTTATTGTTGTCCATCCATTCAGTTCATAGTCCCGGATATATACCGATGCTGAAGTAATCACTCCTTTATTTTTAAATTCTGTAATTACTCCTTCAATAGAATTTTTAACAGAAGCTAACTCAGAAGCTTCCGAATTAGAGTCTACAAATAATAATGGCTTAATGAATTTAT
Organism: Bacteroidota bacterium; assembly: GCA_039798185.1. Taxonomy (GTDB): domain Bacteria; phylum Bacteroidota; class Bacteroidia; order Flavobacteriales; family Flavobacteriaceae; genus Flavobacterium. The sequence goes on along the minus strand of JBDKGM010000017.1, from coordinate 44,997 downwards.
AGCCACCTAAGCGTTTTACTTGAAAATTTTCAGTAGTTGAAAGTGATTGTTCTTCTTCAATTTTTGAATTCTGGTAAAAATTAATGGCGAAATAAGTTCCTAGTATTGAAACGAATACAATTAATGGGATGTATTTAAAAGTGATTTTAAAATTTAAGATGTGGGTCATATTTTGAATTATGCATTTATTTTGTCAAAAATAGGAATTAAAAAGTGAAAAAATACTGACAATTCTCATGCAAAATTGTCAATTTCTAATTTTAACACACTTTTTTCTAAATCAACATACCATTAGGAATTATGATAAAAATCCTTTCTCAAAAAAATAATAAAGTAATTTCAAAGAGCGTTGTAACTTATAGTAAATTGCAAAAAAAATAGATATGAATACAATTAAGATACTTTGGGTGGATGATGAAATTGATTTGTTGAAGCCTCACATCCTTTTCTTAGAGAAAAAAAATTACGAAGTCACAACCTGTAACAATGGTCGTGATGCCCTTGATATATTCAACGAACACAATTTTGACATTGTCTTTTTAGATGAAAATATGCCCGGAATTTCTGGTTTGGAAGTGTTGGCAGAAATGAAAGAAAAGAAGTCTACACCTATAATTATGATCACAAAAAGTGAGGAAGAATTTATCATGGAAGAGGCTATTGGTTCTAAAATCGCTGATTACTTGATCAAACCGGTAAATCCGAATCAAATTTTATTAAGCTTAAAAAAGAATTTGGATCATTCCCGTTTGGTTTCTGAAAAAACAACCTTAGATTATCAAAAGGAATTCCGGAAAATTGCCATGGATATGGGGATGGCCAATACCTATGAAGATTGGATTGAGGTGTATAAAAAACTACTGTTTTGGGAAATGGAGTTGGAACATACCGAAGATTCTAATTTAATCAACATCCTTGAATCGCAAAAGCAAGAAGCCAATTTTCAATTTGGAAAATTCATCGAACGTAATTATGAAGATTGGTTTGATCCTAAAGCAGACAAACCGATTTTGTCCCATACGTTATTTCGTGAATTAGTCGTTCCTGAATTGGTAAAAAAAGACAAACCCGTATTGTTTATTGTGATTGACAATATGCGCTACGATCAATGGAAAGCGATGGAATCTTCTGTGAATACTTATTACAAAGTAGAAAAAGAAGTTCCGTATTATGCCATGTTGCCCACGGCTACCCAATATGCTCGAAATGCAATTTTTTCAGGTTTACTTCCTATAGATATGGAAAAGCAATTCCCTAACTATTGGAAAAATGATATTGATGAAGGAGGAAAAAACAATTTTGAAGCAGAATTTCTAACGGCACACTTAAAACGCTTAGGACTCAATATCAAAGAAGATTATTTTAAAATCACCAATTTCCAATCGGGTAAGAAACTAGCAGAAAATTTCCGCGGATTGAAAGACAATCAATTAGTTACTGTTGTTTATAATTTCGTGGATATGTTATCCCATGCCAAAACGGATATGGATGTGGTGAAAGAATTAGCTTCTGATGATAAAGCCTATCGTTCGCTCACTCTAAGTTGGTTTAAAAACTCTCCGTTGATAGAGATTATTCAGCAAGCTCAAAAATTAGGCTTCAAATTAATTCTCACCACGGACCACGGAACAATCAATGTTAAAAATCCGACGAAAGTTATTGGTGACAAGAATACGAGTTTGAATTTGCGTTACAAAACAGGACGCAGTTTAACTTACGAAGACAAAGATGTTTATGTAGTAAAAGACCCAAAGAAAATTGGACTTCCCACGATAAACATGAGTAGTTCCTTTATTTTTGCGAAAAACGATTTATTTTTGGCGTATGTCAATAATTACAATCATTATGTGAGTTATTATCGAAATACTTACCAACATGGGGGAATTTCACTCGAAGAAATGATTGTACCTTTTATTGTTTTGAATCCTAGATAAATACTATGGAATTTATTTTTGAACTTGAAGAAATACAAAAAGTAGCTGAAAAAGTAGTGCAAGAGCACCCGCAAAAAGTAATTATTTTTAACGGAGCAATGGGTGCTGGAAAGACAACATTCATCAAATCTTTAGCCAAAGAATTGGGCGTAAATGATATGACGAGTAGTCCGACCTTTGCTTTAGTTAATGAATATGAAGCTAATGATAACCAGTTGGTTTACCACTTTGATGTGTACCGATTAAAATCAGAAACCGAAGCGATGGATATGGGTATTGATGAATACCTGTATTCCGGGCATTGGTGTTTTATTGAATGGGCTGAAAACATCCCTAATCTTATTCCAGATCAGCATTCAGTTATTCAGATTGAAATACTACCGGATGGAAAAAGAAAACTAGCATTGCATGTCTAAGTGTTTTTTTATACTTTTAGATAAAATTAATACGGTATGCCACTGACGCCTTTCAGTCCTGAACAATTAATTCCACAAGAAGAAAAACTTGAAATTGCTCGCCATAAAAGTGAATTGTTTATAGGGATTCCTAAAGAAACGAGTTATCAGGAACGCCGTATTTGTCTTACGCCTGACGCTGTAAATTCATTGACGTCTCACGGACACCGCGTATTACTTGAAGCTGGTGCTGGAGTGAGTTCGAGTTATACCGATAACGAATACCGGGATGCCGGTGCTGAAATCACTAATGATCCCCAAAAGGTTTTTAGTTGCCCAATGCTTCTAAAAGTAGAGCCGCCAACCATGGCTGAAATCGAAATGATGCAAATGGGAACCATTGTAATCTCTGCATTGCAAATTAAAACCCGTAAAAAAGAATATTTTGAAGCTTTAGCCAAGAAAAAAGTTACAGCCTTAGCTTTTGAATACATAAAAGATGAAGATGGTTCGTATCCAGCTGTAAAATCGTTAAGCGAAATTGCAGGAACGGCCTCCATTTTAATTGCTGCCGAACTAATGATCAATAATGTCTTTGGAAAAGGATTGTTGTTTGGAAATATTAACGGGGTACCTCCAACTGATGTAGTGATCATCGGTGCTGGAACGGTGGGCGAATTTGCAGCACGAACCGCCATAGGTTTAGGTGCCAATGTCAAAGTTTTTGACAATTCTATTACCAAACTCCGTCGTTTACAAAATAATTTAAGTCAACGCGTTTTTACATCGACTATCGAACCCAAAGCCTTGCAAAAAGCCTTGCGACGATGTGATGTGGCAATTGGCGCCATGCGAGGTAAAGATCGTTGTCCAGTAGTGATTACAGAAACCATGGTGGAATTAATGAAAAAAGGGGCTGTAATTGTCGATGTGAGTATTGATACCGGCGGATGTTTTGAAACCTCTGAAATCACAACACACGAGAAACCTACTTTCATTAAAAATGATGTGATTCATTATTGTGTGCCTAATATTCCTTCACGCTATTCCAAAACAGCTTCTTTATCGATTAGCAATATCATCATGCCCTACCTCTTACAAATTGCCGAAGATGGTGGTATGGAACATGCTTTGCGATTAAGTAAAGGATTGAAAAATGGTGTATACTTTTACCATGGCATATTAACTAATAAATCCATCGGCGATTGGTTTAATTTACCAGATAGCGATATTAATTTAATCGTCTTTTAATTTATTGAAGCTTTACAAATGCTTATTTTTGCTAAAAATATCATATGAAATTTTATCAACGCCTTGCCTATTATAGTTTTGGAGTATTGCTAGGAGCTATTTTTGTTGGATTTGTTTTAACCAAAAAAGGAGCCCGCTGTAGTTATTTCCCTAATGAACGTGTATTAAATAACATTCGAACAAAACCTCTAAAATATAGTCTTGAAGCCTCGCGTAAATTAGCCGAAGATTGGATTGACACTATCGATATCAAAAATACTTTGCAATATGGTGATGTCGATTTTGACAAAAGCAATATTAAAGTCGCTAATAATGGTAAACAATATATTATTGAAGGCTACACCACCAAAAAAGACACAATTCTACTCACGGTAATCAACTATGAAACCCGCGCTGTTTTAGAAGATATCATTCGTGTCAAATCGAAGTAATTCACTTTACTCATAGCAATCACCACCTATTTAGCATTTGTTCTTCGGTGGTTTGGATTGAAAAAGAACTTTTTCATGATGGGCAATATAATCACTCGATAAGATTAAATAGGGATGGTTGTTGGAATAACTTCCGTACCGACTTTTGATGGTTATCGAATCTCCTACTTTCAACGATTTTAGTTTTTTAAAATCACGAGCATTAAATTGTAACATATAGGTTTCTTTGGCAATTCGAACCAACAGCCATTTGGGACTATCACCTTTTGTGTTTGGGCGCATATACGTTAGCGATGTAACTATTGCATCTAAGGGTTGAAAATGATTCAATTCCTTGCGAATTAAATCATGACTGGCGTGAACTTTTTTTCCCTCCGGACTATTTTCCCAGGCAATATAACGTTTGCCATCTTCGGAAGCTTCCCATTTTTTACGTTGGCGTTCAGATTCTTTTGCAGTAATCTCTTTGGATTCTTTCGTAGTCTCTTTTTTATGTTCACAATTTGTAAATAAACTAACCACACCAATTGCTAAGACCATAATCCCTTTAAAATTCATTCTTTTCATAGTAAACTTGATTTTTGATTAGACGAAAGTACAAGGATATTTTTTTAAGTAACAACTTGAAAATGTAAATAAAAATGTAAACTTTGTAAAGAGCAATGTAAATCCATGAAGCAGCGGTATTATTTTTCAAAACAACATCTTTCGTTTCGCCTTTTGGGGCTTTTTGTATTGCTTTTTGCTACTGCAATTCCAGTTTATTATTGGATGTGTTCAACTGATTTTGATCAAGCGAAAAAAGAATTACTTGTGCGACGAATTGGGCATGAACTGCTTCTCGAATCAGGTGATCAAACATCGCGAGTATTGCCAATATCACATCCAACTGCAGAAATTTTTGAAATGCACTTCGAGCATCCATTTGCGTTTCAACCGGAAAATTTAGTCAAAATCACCAAAAAAGTTTTAAATCAAAACAAACCCTTTACAGATTTTATCGTAACCGTATATCGATGTGCACAAACCACACCTGTATATGGATTTGCTATCGCAAAGAACACCCAAAATGATATTATAACTTGCTTAGGAAGAAAACAGCCGAAAGCGTGTTATTACCTCACGATACAATTTCAATCAAATACTATTTTCACCTACAATAGACTTTTTTACTTTTTAGGAATCGGATTGTTGGCCATTTTTATGTTTATCTATTTTGGTACTAAAAGAAAGTCAACATCCGCTTCAACTGCAAACTATAATGGCGAGCCTATTGTTTTTGGAAAATTTACTTTTGATTATATCCAGAAACAATTAAACATTGAGGATGTAATTATTCCTTTAACTGGAACAGAAACACGATTACTATTGATTTTTGCCACTGCGCCTAATCAAGTGATTGCTCGTGATCGTTTGCAAAAGGAAATTTGGGAAGATGAAGGTGTAATTGTTGGACGAAGCCTAGATATGTTTATTTCCAAACTTAGAAAGAAACTCGAATTGGATCCCAATACGAACCTTTTAGTCGTACGAAGTCGGGGATATAAATTAGAAATTAGTGAATAAAAAAAACTTCAAACACGAATTGCATTTGAAGTTTTTGAAGGAGAAAAAATCTCTTTATTATTTGATAAACTCAACTTTCTGAGTTTCTTCTACATTGACACTGTCAAAAAAGCCTTGTTCATTCATCCAATCATCACTGAATACTTTACTCATGTAGCGCGATCCATGGTCTGGGAATATGATAACCACATTGCTTTCAGCCGTAAATTCACCTTCTTCAGCAAATTGTTTTACCGCTTGAAAAGCAGCTCCTGAAGTATAACCAACAAACAACCCTTCACGTTTTGCAATTTCACGAGCTGTATGTGCACTTTCTTCATCACTTACTTTCATGAATTGATCAATCACTTCGAAGTCTGTAGCCGTTGGAATTAAGTTTTTCCCTAAACCTTCAATTCGGTAAGGATAGATTTCTGCAGGATCAAATTCTTTGGTTTCGTGGTATTTTTTCAAAACAGAACCAAAAGCATCTACTCCTAAAATACGGATATTTGGATTTTTCTCTTTTAAAAACCGTGCCGTTCCAGAAATTGTCCCTCCTGTTCCACTACAAGCGATTAAATGGGTAATTTTCCCTCCTGTTTGTTCCCAAATTTCAGGTCCGGTACTTTTGTAATGGGCATCAACATTTAAATCATTAAAATATTGATTGATATAAACCGAGCCTTTGGTTTCTTCATGTAAACGCTTCGCTACTGAATAGTACGAACGATCATCATCTGCAGAAACGTGTGCCGGACAAACGTATACTTTTGCGCCCATAGTACGCAACATATCTATTTTATCTTTAGACGATTTAGAACTTACTGCCAAAATACAATCGTAGCCTTTGATAATACTTACCATAGCCAAACTAAATCCTGTATTTCCAGAGGTAGTTTCGATAATGGTATCGCCTGGTTTTAAAATCCCACGACGTTCCGCTTCTTCAATGATGAATAAAGCAATACGATCTTTAGTGGAGTGTCCCGGGTTGAAAGCTTCAACCTTTGCGAAGAAGTTACCTGTAAGGTTTTCGGTTATCCGGTTGAGTCGAACTAACGGCGTATTGCCAATCAACTCAAGGACGTTATTGTAGGCTTTTATTTCTTCTTTCATAAAAAATAAATTAGCGTCGGGGGTTCGTTGCACGAATTGGATATCCCCCAAACCATGCAAATTTAATAAATTATTTTAAACTAGCTTTTAATTTTTTCCAAATCAAATAAAAAAGCAAACTCTTTTGCCACCTCTTTCAAGGCTTCAAAACGCCCAGAAGCACCGCCATGTCCGGCATCCATATTGGTATCTAAAAACAATAGATTGGAATCCGTTTTCAATTCCCGCAATTTAGCGACCCACTTGGCAGGTTCCCAATATTGAACTTGTGAATCATGTAAACCTGTTGAAACATACATATGTGGATAAGATTGTGTTTTTACATTATCATAAGGTGAATACGACAACATATACTCGTAATATTCTTTTTCATTAGGATTCCCCCATTCATCATATTCCCCTGTGGTTAAAGGGATGGTATCATCCAACATGGTAGTGACTACATCCACAAAGGGAACTTGTGCAATCACACCGTGGTATAATTCTGGATTCATATTAATAACAGCCCCCATTAAAAGTCCGCCAGCCGATCCACCCTCAGCATACAAATGGGCTGGCGACGTATATCCTTCTTGAATCAAATAACGGGAACAGTCAATAAAGTCGGTAAAAGTGTTCATTTTCTTCAACATTTTACCATCTTCGTACCATTTTCGCCCTAAATCTTCTCCGCCACGAATATGAGCAATCGCATAAATGAATCCGCGGTCCAACAAACTTAACCGTGTGGAAGAGAAATACGGTTCGATATTCACACCATACGACCCGTAAGCATATTGTAACAACGGATGCGATCCATCTTTTTTGCATGATTTGTGGTAAACCAATGAAATGGGAACTTTCACTCCGTCGCGGGCTATAGCCCAAATGCGTTCTTCGATATAATTATTTTTATCAAATTGACCGCCCAAAACTTCTTGTTCTTTTAACACTTTCCGTTCTTGAGTAACCATATTAAAATCAATTACCGAAGCAGGGGTAGCAAGAGACTGGTAGGCATAACGTAAAATTGGCGTATCAAAATCTAAATTAGTTGTCGTATAGGCCATATACGTTTCTGAAGGAAAAGGCAAATAATACTCCGCACTCCCATCCCATCGCTGAATTCGGATTTTGTTCAACCCGTCTGCACGTTCAGAAACAACCAAAAAGTCTTTGAAAATGTCTATTCCTTCAAGAAGCACTTCTTCACGATGGGGCAAAACATCAACCCAATGTTCTTTTTCCGTCTTCCCTTCTTCCGTCTTCATTAATTTGAAGTTGGTAGCCTTATCTTTATTAGTGACAATGTAGAAATGATCTCCGTAATGAGAAACCGAATATTCCAATTCACGTGTACGTTTTTGAAAGACTTTAAATGGTGCTGTCGGATCACTTGCTAATACATATTGATATTCTGAAGTTAGGGTGCTTTCCGAAGTTATCATGATGTATTTTTTGGATTTCGATTTGTAAACCGAAACATCAAACGTATCGTCTTTTTCAAAATATACTTTTACATCCAAGCTCGGATCCGTTCCTACTTCATGGCGGTAAATCGTATCTGCACGGAGGGTTTTAGCGTCTTTTCTACAGTAAAACAAATACTTACCATCGGCTGACCAAGTTCCGCCAGCCGTTGTATTTTTGATTGTATAGGGTAAAATTTCACCCGTTTTTAAATTTTTTATTTGAATCACATATTGCCGACGCGAAACCGTATCCACACCAAATGAAATCCATTCGTTATCCTCACTGATACTCATACCTGAAAGTTGGAAATACGAATGCCCCTCAGCCATCACATTACAATCAAATAACAACTCTTCAGCTGATTCTAACGAACCTTTTTTTCGCGCGTAAATAGGATAATCTTTGCCCGATTCATACCGAGTAATATAAAAATAGCCGTTGTAAAAATAAGGAACCGAACTGTCGTCTTCCTTGATTCTACTTTTCATTTCAGTAAATAAATCCTTTTGAAAATCCAATGTATGGGCTGTCATCGCTTGATAGTAGGCGTTTTCTTGATTTAAATACTCAATCACCTCCGGATTTTCACGATCGTTCAACCAAAAATAATCGTCGATACGAACATGATTGTGGATTTCTAAAGTATGTGGAATTTTCTTTGCTTTTGGCGGTTGCATTGGATTCATAGGTTGATTTTATACCCTACAAATATAACGGAGCTCAAAGGGAAATATCCAACCAAAGGTTTTATTTTTCAACTAAAAATTTAACAACGAAATAGCTATTTTTGCCCCACAAAAAAATAACGATATGTTTGGAGATTTAATGGGTATGATGGGTAAAATCAAAGAAACCCAAGCCAAAATGGAAGCTACTAAGAAACGTTTGGACACAGTATTAATTGATGAAAAAAGCAATGACGGTCAGTTGAAAGTTACACTTACTGCCAATCGTGTCATTCGTTCCATTCAAATTAACGATGCCCTATTGAGCGATAAAGAAATGCTAGAAGATTATCTGGTAACTGTGCTGAATAAAGCGATTGCAAAAGCAACTCAAGTCAATGAAACTGAATTAGGTGCTGTCGCAAAAGAAGGAATGCCCTCTATTCCAGGTATGGATCTATTCAAATAAACAATTTGGCGAAAGGGGTTAAAACACCAATTTCGCCAAATGTTCTAAGACATAACTATGCATCACTTGTTTGTAGTCCAAATGTGTCACCATGCGCAATTTGCCTTGGCCCATCGAACTAATATGAATGTTTTTCTGTTTTAATTTTTCAATCACCCATTTTTCTTCTAGGGTATTGCGAACAGAAAAAATAATGATATTGGTTTCAATCGGTTCTACTTTTTCAACCCAAGGTAATGATGCCAAAAGTGCACCTAATTCTTGTGCGCGTTTGTGATCCTCTTCCAAACGTAAGATATTATTTTGCAACGCATACATTCCAGCCGCAGCCAAATATCCCGCTTGTCGCATACCTCCACCAAAAATCTTTCGGATACGCAAGGCACGTTTCATATCCTCTTTCGATCCCAATAATAAAGAACCGACTGGAGCACCCAATCCTTTGGACAAACAAACAGAAATGGTATCAAACAATTCCCCAAACTGTTTGGGATGTTGCTTTTTCGCTACCATGGCATTCCATAAACGTGCACCGTCCAAATGGTATTTTAAGTTATGCTCCATGCAAACTTGCTTAATACGCTTCATTTCAAGTATATCATAACAAGCACCTCCTCCTTTGTTGGTTGTGTTTTCCAAACTTACCAACGCTGTTTTGGGTGCATGATAAAACTCTGGATCATTGATATGCGCTCGTACTTGTTCCGCAGTAATTAGTCCACGTGTTCCATCTACTAGCGAACAAGAAACGCCACTATTGAATGATGCTCCACCTCCTTCATAATGATAGATGTGCGCATACTTATCACAAATTACTTGTTCACCCGGTTGGGTATGCAACTTGATAGCTGTTTGATTGGCCATCGTACCACTCGGAAAAAACAAAGCAGCTTCCATTCCAAATAAATGGGCAACCGCCTCTTCCAATTCGTTAACAGTTGGGTCTTGCTTATAGACGTCATCCCCTACTTTGGCACGAAACATAAACTGTAACATTTCATTACTAGGCTTGGTAACGGTATCACTGACTAAATTTATTTCCATATCTGTGCGAGATGCTTTACTTTTGCGGCTACAAAACTACATTAATTTATGACAAATACCGAACAAATCAAAGGTATTGTAGAACGTCTTGGTGCGTTGAGGAGGTATCTTTGACATCGATGCAAAATTGATCGAAATTACCAACGAGGAAGAAAAAACCTTTGCACCTGACTTTTGGAACAATGCCAAACAGGCGGAAGTTATCGTTAAAAACCTGAGATCCAAAAAGAAATGGGTGGAAGATTTTAATAAAGCGAATAACTTGTGCGAGGAATTGCAAATTACCTATGAATTTTTCAGAGACGGAGACGCTACTGAAGAAGAATTGGATCAAACGTATGCGCTCGCTTTTCAACAAATCGATGATTTAGAGTTCCGTAATATGCTATCAGACGAAGGAGACAGCATGAGTGCGGTGCTACAAATCACTGCTGGTGCTGGTGGAACAGAAAGTTGTGATTGGGCTTCTATGTTAATGCGTATGTATTTAATGTGGGGCGAAAAGCAAGGCTATAAAATCAAGGAACTGAACTTTCAAGAAGGTGATGTGGCCGGAATCAAAACCGTGACACTTGAATTCGAAGGGGATTTTGCCTTTGGGTATTTGAAGGGTGAAAATGGTGTACACCGATTAGTGCGTATTTCTCCATTTGATAGTAATGCCAAACGACATACTTCATTCGCTTCGGTGTATGTCTATCCCTTAGTGGATGACACGATTGAAATCGAAATTAGTCCGGCAGATATTGAAATCACCACAGCACGTTCGAGTGGAGCCGGTGGACAAAATGTAAATAAAGTTGAAACGAAAGTTCAATTATTGCACAAACCTACCGGAATTCAAATTCAATGTTCGGAGACGCGTTCCCAACATGATAACCGTGATCGTGCGATGCAAATGTTACGCTCACAATTGTATGAAATTGAGTTAAAAAAACGCATGGAGCAACGCGCGGATATTGAAGCGGGTAAAATGAAAATTGAATGGGGTTCTCAAATACGAAACTATGTAATGCATCCGTATAAATTGGTTAAAGATGTTCGTACCGGACATGAAACCAGTGATGTAGATGCGGTTATGAATGGAGAAATCGATTCCTTTTTGAAAGCCTATTTGATGATGATGGGACAAAAAGAAGAAGAATAAAAAAAGCGGTCTGATGACCGCTTTTTTTATTGAAATAAATCGTTTAGTAATTGCTTAAATGCCTCCCAAGAACGTTGGTCGGCTTTTTCATTGTAGGCAGCACCTTTTGAATTATCGGTTCCAGCCCCTTTATCGGTAAAAGAATGCACTGCATTGGCATAATAAATCATTTCCCAATCGGCTTTCGCTTGACGCATTTCATCTTGAAAGGATGCAACTTCTTCTTTGGGTACATACGGATCATCAGCGCCATGCAACACTAACACTCGAGCCTTAATTGGAGCAATAGTTCGCGAAGCATCATGCCCCAAACCACCATGAAAAGAAACAGCAGCTGCGATAGGCAAATTCATACGTGCAGCTTCTAATGCTCCCGTTCCGCCAAAGCAATAGCCCATCACAACAATCTTATCTTTGGAAGCACCAAGTCGGATAAGTTGATCGTACGCCAATTGAATACGCTTTTGATATTCCAAAATATTCTTTTTATAATATCCTGCTTTTTGTCCGGCTTCTTTATAATCTTTCGGACGTTGATCGACACCATAAATATCCGCTACAAAAGTATAGTAGCCCATATTTTGTAATTGTTCAGCAGATTCTTTGGCATGATCATCAATTCCCATCCAAGCGGGTAGAATTAAAATCCCGGGTTTTCCCGCTAACGCTTTTTTGGGAGTACCCGAAAATCCACTTAAATTTTGTGATTGATCACTGTATTCTACAGGTTTTAGTTGAGCCAACGCAAGACTACTTATGAGTAATGCTGAATAAAGTATAGATTTTGCTTTCATAAAGTTGTTTTTATAAAAGTAGCCTTTTTCGAAACGAACAGCTGTTAAAAAATCCGTAAACTAAACAAAGTTATACGGATTTATATCGTTTATAAAATGGTATTTATTAAATTCCCATCTCTATTTGAAAACGGAAATACCAATTTTCTTTTTCACTTCCATTACCATAATTCAAGGAATCATAACTAAACTCCGTTTGTAATTTGAATGCATGTTCCCAAATATACTTGGTGAATCCTATCGTGTACTCCTTGCTATCAGGTGCAACATTGACGATATCTTTTCCAACTTTTTGTAACGAATATCGTGCGATAATTTCATAATTAGCTGAAGTCAAATAACTCATTTGATAATCAAAACCACTTCCTACAAAAACGTAATTCATTTGTGTTGCATCAAGTGGATTATAAGTAATCGCACTATTATTTGTGGTACGCGACATATAACTAGCCATTGCAGCGAATCCTTTGTATTTAAACATTCCGTCCAATAAAACTGATTTCATTGTACGATGTTCATATAAATCATCACCCAATTGACCTTGGGTTCGTTGCGCTTGATTATTTTGTTGAAAGGCCCCAGAAAACAAGAGCTTGGGTTTCTTTTCACGCATTAAATCACCTTCAAAATTGGTTCCGTCTTTAGTAAATGTCCCGAATGGCATTAACTCAATCTTACCCGTCAATGCTAGACCGGAATCAGGTCCTTTTGTTGTATTACGGCCTTCTCCTGTAGATACTGCCGCTTTAAAATTAAAAGAAAATTTGTCTTTATATTCATTCAAGTTATGAATTTGAAAACCAAAATCACGATCGATATTAAATCGCGCATTATTTATGGAACGATCTGTAAGTTGGAGTCCACCAGAGGAATTAACACGTTGCCGATTACCGGGTAATTTGGTTTGACCAAAACTAAAATTCCAATGAGCATTAGGACGATACATCACGACTGCATCACGAATTATATTGTAATTTTCCCCCTCAGAAATAGGCCCAGTATCCCCTGGTGCAAAGGAAAGTTGAATTGCATATAAAAATTTTGGATTCCCAATAAAACCATCAAAACGAAGACGCAAGCGACGAATTTGCCAATCGTAACCTGCTTTTTCTCCCTCATTATCTATGTACGTTGCCCGATTTTGAATTCTGAACCGAATATTAAGTTGGAAGAGGCTATCAGGGGCTGTTAAACCCAATCCTCTTCCGTAACTATAGTAAGGCAATGTGGATAATTCAATGTCATTATTCTTTTTATTCTTCTCAAGAACCACCTGACTAATACCGACTGTACTTGATAAAAATAAGACTAAAAGTATAACTGATTTTAGTTTCATAACTTTTGAAAAAGGGAATGCTAAAAGTAACAATTTGCTCAATAATTTGAAAAATCGTCAAAAGAAAATATAAAAAAAAGTCGGTTAAAAACCGACTTTTATAACGTTATGTTTAGATAAAACAATTGATGAGATAATAGGTCAAAGCAGCCATTAATGCAGAGACTGGGATTGTTAAAATCCAGGCCCATAGCAAATTAATCGTAACTCCCCAACGAACAGCAGATACACGTTTTGTTACTCCAACTCCTATAATAGAACCGGTAATTGTATGTGTCGTAGAAACGGGTATTTTGAAATGTTCTGTTGAGAATAGAGTTAAGGCACCCGCTGATTCAGCTACAACACCTTCAAATGCATTTACTTTGGTAATTTTGGAACCCATCGTTTTCACGATTTTCCATCCACCACTTAATGTTCCTAATCCGATAACTGTATAACAAGCTAATGGAATCCATTCGGGCATTTGACTTTTAATACCTTTTTCTTCATTTGGTAAAACCACTTGAAGCCATTCAGGCATTGATAATACATCTTGATGTGTTGTATTTAAATAAACCGCTACAGCCGCCGCAATAATACCCATTACTTTTTGCGAATCATTACCACCATGACCTAAACTGAATGAGGCTGAAGACAATAACTGCATACGTTTTAAAATGGATTCTGCTTTGGATGCTGAAAATCGACTAAATACTAAATTGAAAATAGCTAAACTGTAAAATATAATTGCGACTAATAGCCATTTGATATTATGAGGTTCAGTTACTACAGACCAAAAGTGGCTTTCGGATTTGGTTTCAATTTCATCATACCCTTTCATGACCGAACTTAAAAACCAAAAAACTAAAGCCATCATTACTAATGTAAAAATCTTAGGACCTAATGCTTTTCGGGAAGAATACATCATCCACAAAGAAATACAATACGAAATGATCATTCCAATCAAAGGAGCCAGAACAATAAACGAGATGATAATTAATACGCCACTTGGCAATAGATCTCCTTCTTTAGGTGCTTTATACCATGACACAATATTCCAGCCTGCATGTTCGATATCCGTTACTTTTCCTGAAAAACCATGTGCAATGGCTGCTCCTGCAAAACCACCAATTAAGGTATGTGAAGATGAAGATGGAATACCTTTCCACCAAGTAATAAGATTCCAAATGATTGCCGCAATGATACCTGCTAAAATAACGGTCAAATCCAAGCTATCGGTTTTTGCTGTTTTGGCTACCGTATCGGCTACACCAAATCCAAAAACCCAATAGGCCAAGAAATTAAAGAAAGCTGCCCATAAAACGGCTTGGAATGGTGTCAATACTTTAGTTGCAACAATCGTTGCAATGGAATTGGCTGCATCATGGAATCCATTGATGTAGTCAAAGCCCAACGCTAATATGATAATAATAATTAGTAATGTAAACTCCATGAAAACGCTATTAAGAATGTTTCACAGAAATCTGCTCCATCACATTGGAAACACTTTTACATTTATCCGATGCCATTTCTAAAGAGGATAAAACTTCTTTATACTTGATAATGTTTTTAGCATCCGTTTCATTTTCAAAAATATCAGCCACTGCTTTGTCAAAAACTGCATCAGCCTTACTTTCTAATTTGTTGATTTTTTTACACGTATCTTTAATCGCCTTAGGATTTTTCAAATCTTTTAATTCTTTGATTCCTTCTTGTATCAATTGACAAGCTTCTAAGTTGATCTCAGTCAATTTACGAATCGATTTTGTAATTTTTTCAACCTGATATAAACGAATACGACTGGCCGCACCGTGCATATTGTCTGCTACATTATCAATGGCTTTAATTAATGAGTGAATATCTTCGCGGTCAAATGGAGTTATGAAATTACGGCTTAACTCGAGATGCGTTTTGTGGGCAATATCTTCAATGATTGCTTCTAATTCTTCCACTTTTTTGAACAATTCCTCTCGTTCACTTTTCGGTGCATTGACTGCATCATGCAACGTACCTGCCATTAAAGTTAAATGCTCTGAAGCTTTTTCAAAAAGAGGAAAGAATTTTTTATCTTTTGGGACAAAAAACTGAAATACACTGTTTAAGGTCATTTTTTCTAAAATTTACCCCGCAAAAGTAATTTTCGTATGTTAAGCTAATATTAACAAATAAACAATTCGCCGTTATTTTTTTACATTAATTTAATATTACAAATCAACCCGATTTGGCGGTTATGAAAACGTTTTCGTACTTTAGCGACACCAAAAACGAAATGACTGCCCTATGGACTTAAACTTCAATAAAAACGAAGATCATAACAAACTTTTATTGTCTGACCTCAAACAAAAATTTGCTAAAGTCAAATTAGGTGGCGGCGAAAAGCGTATTGAAAAATTACACGCTGAAGGTAAAATGACAGCCCGTGAACGCATTGATTATTTACTCGACAAAGATAGTAAATCAATTGAAATTGGAGCTTTTGCCGGAGATGGAATGTATGCCGAACATGGTGGTTGTCCATCCGGTGGTGTAGTGGTAAAAATCGGATATATTGAAGGAAAACAATGCATCGTAGTGGCCAATGATGCTACTGTAAAAGCAGGTGCCTGGTTTCCTATCACTGGAAAGAAAAACTTACGTGCTCAAGAAATCGCAATTGAAAATCGATTACCCATTATCTATTTGGTAGACTCTGCAGGTGTGTATCTTCCCATGCAAGATGAAATCTTTCCCGATAAAGAACATTTCGGACGCATATTCCGCAATAATGCCATCATGAGCAGTATGGGAATTACCCAAATTGCAGCTGTAATGGGCAGTTGTGTAGCCGGTGGCGCCTATTTACCCATTATGAGTGACGAAGCCCTTATCGTTGATAAAACCGGAAGTATTTTCTTAGCAGGAAGTTATTTAGTAAAAGCCGCAATTGGCGAAAATATAGATAATGAAACCTTGGGTGGTGCCACAACGCACTGTGAAATTTCGGGAGTTACCGATTATAAAGCCAAAGATGATAAAGACGCACTCAACCGCATACGTTCGGTTGTAGGTAAAATTGGTGATTATGAAAAAGCCGGATTCAACCGTGTAAAATCGGAAAAACCAGCACTAGAACCTTCCGATATTTATGGTATTTTACCTAAATCGCGTTCTGATCAATACGATATGATGGAAATTATCAAACGCATGGTCGATAATTCTGAAGTGGATGAATACAAAGCCGGTTATGGCCAGTCCATTATCACTTGTTATGCACGAATTGACGGCTGGGCGGTTGGAATTGTGGCCAACCAACGTACGGTCTCCAAAACCAAAAAAGGGGAATTACAATTTGGTGGTGTCATTTATTCGGATAGTGCTGATAAAGCCACCCGTTTTATTGCCAACTGTAACCAAAAGAAAATTCCATTGGTTTTCCTTCAAGACGTAACCGGATTTATGGTCGGTTCCAAAAGTGAACATGGCGGAATCATTAAAGACGGTGCCAAAATGGTGAATGCCGTTTCTAATTCAGTCGTTCCTAAGTTTACTATTGTCATAGGGAATTCCTATGGCGCTGGAAATTATGCGATGTGTGGAAAAGCCTATGACCCGCGATTAATTGCAGCCTGGCCTAGTGCTGAATTAGCGGTTATGGGTGGTGCGCAGGCCGCCAAAGTATTGATGCAAATAGAAGCCGCTTCACTCAAAGCCAAAGGTGAAGTTGTCGATGCGGAAAAAGAACAAGAATTGTTTGACAAAATAAAAGCACGCTACGACGCACAAGTTTCTCCGTATTATGCTGCCGCACGTTTATGGACCGATGGAATCATTGACCCATTAGATACCCGAACATGGATTTCTATGGGTATTGAAGCCGCCAACCACGCTCCTATTGAAAAGAAATTTAATTTAGGCGTTATTCAAGTCTAATGCAAAAAATACAAATTCGAATCCTCGAAATCTTTGGGGCACTCCTTGTGGGTGTCCCTTTTTGTGTTTTTATGTCAAATTTTCTTTTTGAAGAAAATGAGTTTTGCGATGAAAGAAGATTCTCCTTTTTAAATCCGTTTTACGACCTATTCTTTGACGGATATCATGATGACCCGAATGGATTTTTCTATATCCTACTACTCCTACTTGGTTATGGTATTTCAAAATTGTTCATCTTTGCATTGCGAAAGATTTTCCAATTTTGAAAACTAAAACACCTCAATTATTTCAACCCTTTTCATCCCCTTTTTCCGAATACCCTTTTCCGGAACGGTTTACATTTCCCTTTTTTTATGAACCCCATCCGTTGAGTATTGAAGCGGCCCGATTACTTCAGGAATATTTAAGCAATCAATCCGATTTTAATCACAATTTCGGTCTTGATAGCAGTCAGTCAGGGATGGTGATTGGTAAAATGTTTGGTGTGTTGGTGGTGCAAAATGAAGTTGGCGAACTGGGATATTTATGGGCATTTTCTGGTAAATTGGCCGATCAAAATCATTGGCCAAAATTTGTTCCTACGGTGTATGATATGCTGGAGGATAATGGGTATTTTAAATCGGAAGAAATCATTTTAAATGAATTAAATTCAAAAATAGAAAAACTCGAAAAGTCAGCTAATTACACTAACTTACGTGAAGCCGTATCTAAAGCAACATTAGAAGTTAAAGAAGCCGTAGAAACGTATAAAAAGTCTATTAAATCCAACAAAAAAGAACGATCCCTTTTTCGGGAAAATCATCCCAATTTAACCGAGGAACAAAACCTAAAGTTGATTCAAGAGAGTCAGCTCGAAAGCATTCGTTTACGGCAGTTACAATGGGATGGGAAAGCAAAAATTGAAGCTTGCACTAAGGCATTGGCTGAATTCGAGCAACAAATCAATTCGTTAAAAGAAGAGCGTCGATCACGATCTGCTGCCTTGCAACAACAACTGTTTTCAGAATATACCTTTTTAAATCAAAATGGAATAACTAAAAGTCTGCAAACCCTTTTCCAAGGCAATCCTCCTGCTGGCGCTGGAGAATGTGCCGCACCTAAATTATTGCAATATGCTTTTGAACACCAATTGAAACCCATTGCGATGGCTGAATTTTGGTGGGGACAATCACCCAAATCAGAAGTGCGCAAACACGGCCAGTTTTATCCCGCCTGTACCGGAAAATGTGAACCTATTTTAGGTCATATGCTGGAAGGAATTCCCTTAGAGGACAATCCGTTTTTAGTAAATCTTGGGGAACATAAAAATTTAGAAATTATTTTTGAAGACGAATGGATTGTTGCTGTTAACAAACCAACAGATTTACTGTCTACACCAGGGAAAAACATTACAGATTCCGTATTTACGCGTATTCAATCCATGTATCCAGAAGCAAGTGGACCGCTGATTGTACATCGTTTAGACATGGCTACATCTGGAATACTTTTGTGTGCCAAAGATGAAAACACCTATAAAAAACTTCAATTTCAGTTCATTAAACGAAAAGTGGAAAAACGGTACTTGGCTTTATTAGCGGGTATTTTGGAAACTAATGAAGGTACAATTGAACTTCCATTACGCGTAGATTTAGACAACCGTCCCAACCAGATAGTTTGTTATCAATATGGCAAACGCGCAGTTACAGAATGGCAGAAACTTGAAACTATTAATCATACAACTTTAGTCTCGTTTAAACCAATCACTGGACGAACCCACCAACTACGTGTGCATGCAGCCCATCAACTCGGTCTGAATACTCCCATTATCGGTGATGATTTGTATGGAAAAAAAGGAAAGCGATTGTGTCTTCATGCAACCTATTTGAAATTTTTACATCCATATACCAAGGAATACGTTGAATTAAATTACCCGGTTACTTTTGAAACCTAAATTAGTATATTTACCAAAAAATCTTTATCCATGAAAAAACTAGTGATTCTAAGTTTATCATTTTTATTCTTTTCTTGTGTAGAGGGTATGGATGCACCTACCCAACAAGACCTTTCAAATCAACCCTACATCTACATGCGAGTAAATACCAATGAGCGAACATTTACTCAGGTAAGTAATACTATTTTTAGTTCTGATTTATTCAATTTTTATGGAATAATCGACAGCAATGACCAATGTAATATTTTCGTGAGTACCTCTAATACAGGAGTAACGGCAATTGATTCCATTTCGGTTAAATACCTTGGAAATTTATATCATGCAAAATCATCAATACTCAAAGATGTTCAAATAAATAATGCAGAACGTATTGAAGGGACATTTTCAGGACAATTTCAGAAAAACAATGATCCAAATATTAATTTAAGTATTACTGATGGTTCTTTCCGCGTCATTAAATAAGACCAAAAAAATTGCTTTTGTTGTATTTACTCTAGCTACTTTTTCTATGCTTCAAGCACAAGAAAAAGCAAGTTATTCGCGTAAAGATTCACTAATGGGTGGATTTTCAAATGAGCGAACGTGTTTTGATGTAAAACATTATACACTAGACATCGCTATAAATCCAGATAAAAAATACATTTCGGGGAGTAATACCATAAATTTTGATGTTCTAAAATCCACACAACGTATTCAGTTGGATTTATTTGCCAATATGAATGTCGATTCCATTATTTACAATCATAAAAAACTCAATTATACACGCGAATTTAATGCTGTTTTTGTGGATTTCCCTGCTACGCTAGAAGCTGAAACCAGCCATGAAGTTCAGTTCTTTTATTCTGGAAATCCTCTAATTGCTAAAAGAGCTCCTTGGGATGGTGGTTTTGTGTTTACCACAGATAAAGAAAATCGTCCTTGGATAGCCGTTGCAGTACAAGGAACAGGTGCCAGTTTATGGATGCCAATTAAAGACGGTCAAAGTGATGAACCGGATACTGGAATTGCAATTAAAGTGGCCGTTCCCAACGGTCTGATGAATGTTTCCAATGGACGTTTCAAAGGGTCAATTCCTTTAAATAACGGCTATACCCGCTGGGATTGGGAGGTTGTCAATCCGATTAATTCCTATGATATTACAGTCAATATCGGACATTACATCCATTGGTCGGATCAACTTCAGGATTTGGATTTGGACTTTTATGTTTTGGATTATAACCGTACCAAAGCCGAAAAACAGTTTAGTGAAGTAAAACCCATGTTGGATTGTTTTCAATCGAAATTTGGACCTTATCCATTTAAAGAAGATGGCTATAAATTAGTGGAAACGCCTTACTTAGGTATGGAACACCAAAGTGCAGTTGCTTATGGAAATAAATATTTTAAGGGCTATCTAGGGAGTGATTTATCAGGGACAGGTGTAGGCTTGTTATTTGATTTTATCATTATTCATGAAAGTGGTCATGAATGGTTTGGAAATAGCATCACCTCACGAGATATTGCCGACATGTGGATTCATGAAGGATTTACACAATACAGTGAAATGGTTTATGTCGAATGTCAATTTGGATATGAGAAATCACTTATTTACGGCCAAGGATTGCAAAAAAATGTAACCAATGACCGTCCAATTATCGGAGATTTCGTTGTGAATGCTGAAGGATCTGGCGATATGTATCCCAAAGGTGCCTTGTTGTTAAACACACTTCGTCATGCCTTACATGATGATACTTTATGGTGGAAATGGTTAGCAGATTATACTGCTAAATTTCGCCACAAAATTATCGATACCCAAGCCGTAATTGCTTTTTTTAATCAAGAAACAAACGCCGATTGGTCCGCTGTATTTGAGCAATATTTAAACCATACCCGTATTCCTGAATTACAGTTAAGACGAAAAGGGAAAAAATTAGAAGTTCGATGGGACACTGATGCGCCCAACTTCCACATGCCGATTTACATCTCAATCAATGGTAAAGAAGTTCTGCTAACCCCAACCAACGATTGGACCACAACCCATCATAAAATCAAGTCGTTGAATGAGGTTGCTGTCGATCGTAAAAAATTCTATATCAAAGTATCCAATAAATAAAAAGGGAGTCGATAATGACTCCCTTTTTTTAATTTTCTAATGTTGCTTTTCGCAAAACTTTCCCATTTTCCGTTTCTTTAAATTGTGGAATAAAAAGCACTTCTTTTGGGCGTTCGTATTTATCTAACAATTTATAAATGGTCTCATCTATTGTAAACGCTTCGCCTTCTACAACCAATACCACTTTTTCACCTAATTCATTATCTTCTTTTGAGGCAATAAAATAGCGGCGATTGATTTTTCCATCCAGTTTTTGCTCAACTTGTTCGGGAATAATTTTCACCCCGCCGCTATTGATCACATTATCAATTCGTCCAATAAAATGAAATTGGTTTTCATTGATTAATTCGACCAAATCATTGGTAACTACCGTTTCTTCAGCAATAATATGGGGTGCATGAATCACCAAGCACTGGCGTTCATCATAGGATAACGTAACATGAGGTAAAACCGTAAATTCCTTATCTCCTACTCGTTTCGCCGCAATATGGGTAATGGTTTCAGTCATTCCATACGTTTCATAAACCAAGGTTTTCGATAACTGCATCAATTCTTTTTCAAGAGCCGCATTAATACGCGCACCACCTACAATTAATTTTTTTACTAAATGCAATTTAGAAATGGAATTCTTTGCTTGTAAAGGCACCATCGCTACAAAATCGTAGTAATCGTCCAAACGCTCCATAGGATGTGAGGTGGGTGCTACATAATCCAAATCCAATCCTAATATAATGGAACGAATGAGCATCATTTTGCCCGCCACATATTTCACCGGTAAACATTGTAACGCACGATCACCCGGTTTTAAATCGAAAAAGTCACCCGTAGCCATAGCCGAATTGACCATTGCTTGCTTGTCAACGCGTATGGTTTTTGGAGTGCCTGTCGAACCCGAAGTCAACATTTCAATATAGGATTTGTCATCAAACCAATCCAATAAAAACTCTCCTACTGGCTTTTCAAAATCTTCTCCTTCTTTGATAAAACTATAGGCAACGCGACACAAATCATCTTTGTCAAGATGAAAGCCATTTAATTTAAATTGGTTGTGCACATTAAGATACGTCGGATTCATGGGTAGTAGTATTAATAGTTGTTGGAATAGTTACAGGTCCCATTAGACGCAATTTCCAATCGGTCCAATGGTATTTTTTTGAAAAAATAAATAAAAGCAAGGGAAAAAAGACAAGCAATGGAATGAATAACTCAAACCCAACTTGTGGCTTGTCGGTTTCTTTAAAAAGGGCATACGTTTGAAAGGCCGACCAATCAGATGTAACAAGTAATGCCGTAAACAGATTATTTGCCGCATGAAATCCCAATGCCAATTCCATTCCATTATCCATTAAGGTCATTATCCCCAAAAATAGTCCGGTGCCAATGTAATACAGCAAAACGATATAGCCCATTTCTTCAATTTCTGGGTTGGCAATATGCAAGAGTCCAAAAATCAAAGAAGTCCAAAACAAGGGAAACCAACGACGGGGATATAATTGAGCAAACCCTTGCATTAAATACCCTCGGAATATATATTCTTCAACAGAAGTTTGTATGGGAATCATCAGTAACCCTATCACAACGAGAAGCGCAAACTTAGGTCCGTTAAAATTCCAAACCATTGTACTTTCCGCACTGTAGAATGAAATCACAGTAGTTGCAATCGTCACGAGTCCCCAAACACCAAATGAGAAAAAAATTCGCTTCCAATCGACTTTTGCTCGGGAAGTTGTAATAGCAGTGAGTGTCTGTTTATGGATAAATCGAACGACCAGATAAAACACGCCAAAGGCTACCGCAAAGGATAGTAGAAGTAAAAACAGGGACAAGTTTAAATCCAATGCTTTCATTAACGCTACGGTATCTGGTGGCATCCCATTTCCTTTTTTCATAGTGGCAACAACAGCCGCAATACCAAAAGGAATCTGACCGATAAACGTACCGAATAGGATTAAAATCGATCCAAGAATATACCATCCAAATTCAACCTTTTTTGTGACACCAAAGAGTTTATCCATTGCTATAATTTATTGTACCAATTTACTTATTTTCGCGAAATAAACACCTAACTATGATTACAATTTATCACAATCCACGATGTGGAAAATCCCGTGAATGTTTAGCGCATTTCGAAAATAGCAATGAATCCATTAAAATAGTTAAGTATTTAGAACAACCGTTTACGAAAGCTGAATTAACGCAATTAATCAAGCAACTCAATTGCCATCCCTCAGAATTAATTCGAGTGAAAGAATCACTTTGGATTTCCAATTACAAAGGGAAAACCCTGACCGACGATGAATTAATTGAAGCTATGTTGGAACATCCAATATTAATTGAGCGTCCAATTGTTGTGAAAGGAAATCAAGCCGTTATCGCTCGACCACTTGAAAACATTAACAAATTGAAGTAAAATCAAAGAGGGAAGATTAACATAACTTTGTGAAAGTACGGTTAAACGTTCGTTTATTTTTGCATTCCAAACAGGAAAGCAAAATAATCGTTACATGAAAATTTTCAAATTCGTATTCACACTCATTGTTTTTACTTCATTGTCCGCTTGGGCACAACCTCGTTCAGGAACTCCAGGAGGTGGAGGTAAAAAAGTAAAAATTACCGGTAAAGTTATTGCCAAATCCAACAACCAACCCCTCGAATACACTGAGGTGCGCTTAATCAGTACTGCTACAAACAAAGTGGTTACCGGCGGACTTACGGATGTTATTGGGGAATTTGCAATCGATGCACCCGCAGGAAGCTACAATGTTAATGTAGAATTCCTTTCTTTCAAACCCTTAGAATTAAAAAACAAAACCTTTCAAGCCGACACAAATTTAGGCACCATCGCATTAGAAGATGAAGCCACTAAACTCGATGAAGTTGTTATTCGTAAAGAAAAAACTTCGGTCGAAATTAAATTGGATAAAAAGGTATATAACGTTGGACAAGACCTTATGGTTAAAGGCGGAACCGTAAGTGATGTCTTGGATAACATCCCATCTGTAGCCGTTGATTCCGATGGTACAATTAGTCTTCGAGGTAATGATAATGTCAAGATTTTAATTGACGGTCGTCCTTCCAATGCCATCAATATTTCAGATGCATTGCGTATGATACCCGCTGATGCTATCGATAAAGTGGAAGTAGTTACCAACCCATCAGCGCGCTATGATGCAGAAGGAGGTGGAGGTATCTTGAATATTCTTTTGAAAAAAGGTAAAAATAACGGGGTTAATGGTACGCTTATGGGTACAACCGGTAATCCGGACAACCATGGACTAAGCGCTACCTTAAACTTGAAATCGGAAGAATTTAATTTCTTTACCAACCAAGGATATAATTACCGTAACAATCCCGGGCGTTCACAAATGAATAGTCGTTATTTGAATGCCGATAATTCAACTCGCAATTACATTAATGAAAGTCGGGATTCCGACCGTTACAGCAAAGGATACAATGGAAACTTCGGATTTGATTGGTATCTAACTAAAAATACAACGTGGACTAATTCCGTTAACTACCGTAGAAATAGTGGAACAACAGAAGAAAACGTAGACCAAATTAATTTGGATCAATTCGGCACCTATACCAAAACCGTATTTCGTGATAATAACGAAGCAACCAAAAGTGAAAATGTAGAATTTGCGTCGAATCTATTACATAAATTCAAAACAGATGGACATAAATTAACGGTTGACTTTTCAGTGTCTAAAAATAAAGATGACAATGATGCAACCATTACCAATGCGGATACCCAAAACAGTCCGATTGCTATTAATGACACCTACAACATTCAACGTCAAAACCGTATTTTACTTCAATCGGATTATGTATTGCCTTTTGGTAAAAACAAAGACAGTCAGTTTGAAGCTGGATACCGTGGTAATTTCTTAGATCTATTGACCGATTATTCCGTGTTTACCAATGGCGTTTTAGATACTTATTTTTCAAATGTTTTGAATTATAAAGAAAATGTAAATGCGATGTATACGCAATTAGGAACGAAAGTGAAAAAATTCTCTTTCCTTGCCGGAATGCGTTATGAAAATTCAAACATTATTGTAGATCAACAAACAAGTCAGATTTACAAAACCAAAAACTATGATAACTTCTTCCCTTCTGCAACCGTAGCTTATGAGCTGAATGAAACGGCTAATATCGCTTTAAATTACAGCAAGCGTATCAACCGCCCAAGAGGAAGAGAAATCAACCCGTTCAGTAGTTATTCCAGTAATATCAATATTTTTCAAGGAAACCCTGATTTAAATCCTTCAAAAACGGATGCTATTGACTTAGGCTTTTTGAAAAAATGGACTAAATTGACGTTTAATACCTCAATGTACTTTAATCGTACCGTTGATAATGTGCAATATGTACGTAGAGAAAGTGGTGAATTTGTAGGTTCTACCCCCGTTATTATTACCACTCCTGTCAACTTAGCCAAAGAATACCGCGCAGGATTTGAATTTACGTTCAACTACACGCCTTACAAATGGTGGAAGTTAAATACCAACTTTAATTTCTTCCGTGTTGAAACTGTGGGTAAATACACCTATGTGTTGCCTTCTTCGGGAGTTGAGAAAGTTACTGATTTTGCGAATGTAGCAACCACTTGGTCTTCACGTATTACGTCAAAAATTACCCTTCCAGGTAAAATTGACTGGCAAACAAATGCCAATTACAATGGACCTCAAAATACTGCTCAAGGTAAGAATTTAGGTGTATTCGGTATGAACCTCGGATTTAGTAAAGACGTACTTAAAGACAAAGCAACCTTAGCTTTAAATGTGAATGATGTATTCAACTCGCGTAAACGTCGTTTTGAGACCTATATCCCTGGACAAGTTGATTCCAATACGATGATGCAATGGCGTGTGCGACAAATTACATTGTCGTTTACTTACCGTTTCAACAAAACGAAAAATGATAAAGAACAAAACCGTCCGAAACGTAATGAAGACAATGATGGTGGTGGAGATTATCCCGGATAATCGTTCTATAGTAAACAAAAAAAAGTCCCGAATTATCGGGACTTTTTTATTAAAACAGCGCTTACTACGCTTGCTCTAATGCTTTTTTCTCTTTTCTTTCTTGTAACAACTCTTTAGTTGCACCGAACACCCAGTAAAATACAAAGTGTACTAAGAAAATCATCAACCAGAAACCAGCTGTGAAAATCATTAAGAAAAGTAGAAAACCTAGGTACTGTTGAAATTCAAACATTGTTTTTCGCGAATAATTTGTGAATTCTCCCCAAAAGTACTGCAATTAATCGATTTGACCAATACTTTAGAAAGATTTATTAACGGTGTTATAAACATTAATACCACTTCTTCTTTTTGAAATAATAAATCATAGCCAAGAGCAAAACAAGCATTACTCCTAAGATGATAAAATAACCATACTTCCAATGCAATTCGGGCATATGATCGAAATTCATACCGTAAACTCCCACGATAAATGTCAAGGGCATAAAAAATACTGAAACCACCGTTAAGGTCTTCATCACCTCATTCATTTTATGACTTTGAAGGGCAAAATAATAATTGGATGCACTTTCCAATGTTGTCATATCGTAATCGATTTGCTCCAATAACTCCAAGGACTTTTGATGCAATCGTTCAAAAAACGTATAGTTTTGGACTTCAATTGAATTAAAGACATTATCATCCTTAATCGATTTTATAGCATATAAGGAATCCCGCAACGGAATAATCGAACGCTTTAAAAAGTTGTAATTATCCCGATGTTTTTCAATTTGTTCTAAAATTCTAGGGTTCGAATTTAATTTCGACTGATTTATGAGTTCTTCTACTTTATCTTCTTCATTTTCAATAGTAATAAAGAAATTTTCCATCACAGCATCCAACATCAAAAACAACAGATAATCCGCTCCTTTTTCACGCACTATTCCCGAATGCGTTCGCAACCGTTCCCGTAAATGGGTAAAGAAATCCGAACGCTTTTCCTGAAAGGAAACCAGCATATTTTTTTTCAATAAAAAACTAATCTGCTCCGCCGCAATATTATCAGAATGTTCGACCGGCAACAACGATTTAATACTAAAAAATAAAACTTCGTGGTATTCATCCAACTTGGTGCGTTTGGTCGTATTCAAAATATCGGCCATCATAAAATTGTCCACATTCAAAAAAGCACCAATCTTTTGTATTGTTTCCACCGAATTCAAACCGTGTACATTGAGCCAATTAATGCGATTCCAATTCACATTACTCGCCAATGCGTCAACTTCAAAATCTTCACATTCCGTGAGTTCTTCATGGTCGTACACAAACAACTGGGTTTCTGTCTTCGTGTGTTTATGCGTACCGGTATACTCTAAAAGCGTTGGCTGAACTTTTCGTCCCTTTTTATATTTAATCTTTCGCACGGTATTCGAATTTGGACTAAAGTTAGAAATTATTCCTTTTAAACTGTATTTTTACGAAAATTATACGCAATGCTTACCCTAATTACCCATATCAAGGAATTGTTGCAAGTCCGTGAGCCCGGTATTTCTAAAGTATCCGGAGCTGAAATGGCCGAACTTCCTTCCCTATCCAATGCTTTTTTACTGATTAAAGACGATCTAATTATCGATTTTGGTCCCATGGATCAATGTCCGACTATCACTCCCGATCACCTCATAGATGCAACTGGACGAACCGTGCTGCCTTCCTGGGTGGACAGTCATACGCATATTGTTTATGCCGGTAATCGGGTGCAGGAATTTGTAGATCGTATCAACGGACTCACTTATGAGGAAATTGCGAATCGGGGTGGCGGAATTTTGAATTCAGCAAAACGATTGAATGAAACGTCAGAGGCACAATTGTATGAAGAGTCCAAAGTTCGCTTGGAAGAAGTTATTCGTCAAGGTACTGGTGCCGTAGAAATTAAATCAGGCTATGGATTGACCGTTGAAGGGGAATTGAAAATGTTGCGCGTTATTCAACGTTTGCGTGAAAATTACCCCATTACCATCAAAGCTACTTTTCTAGGTGCACATGCATTTCCTCCCGAATATAAAGAAAATCACGAAGGCTATTTGAATTTGATTATCCAGGAAATGCTTCCGAAAATTGCCGCAGAACAGCTCGCTGATTATTTGGATGTGTTTTGTGAAACAGGCTATTTTTCTGTGGATGAAACCATTCGTTTAATGGAAGCCGGGAAACAATACGGTCTTGTACCCAAAATCCACGTGAACCAATTTACCGCTATTGAAGGTATCGCGGCCTGTGTTCAACACGGCGCATTATCTGTTGATCATTTAGAAATTGTGACCGATGCAGACATTGAAATCTTGAAAGATTCCGAAACTATGCCAGTAGCCCTTCCCTCTTGTTCTTATTTTATTAGTATTCCCTATACCCCCGCACGTAGAATGTTGGCGGCCGGACTCCCTTTAGCACTTGCTACTGACTTTAATCCGGGTACTACACCTTCGGGCAATATGAATTTTGTAGTTGCTACGGCTTGCATCAAAATGAAAATGACACCCGAAGAAGCCATCAATGCGGCAACTTTAAACGGTGCCTATGCCATGGGGATTTCAGACACCCACGGAAGTATTACACGCGGTAAAAAAGCCAATCTTTTAATTACAGAACCTATTCCAAGTTTTTATGAACTCCCCTATGCTTTTGGTTCCAATCGCATCGCCACGGTTCTCTTAAACGGAAAAGTAATTGCATAAAAAAAGTCTGGTGTACTACCAGACTTTTTATTTTTTGTTTTGTAAACGAATTAACGTAAGGTAAAACTTGTTTTAGAAACCAATTCTCCTTTGTCAAAGATATTTACAAAGTACGATCCTTTTTCAAAGTTCTTTCCAGGTAAATCTTGTGAAACATTTACAGTCTTATTTTCATATTTCACTTTCGCTTGGAAACTGTAGGTTAACGATTGTGAACCAAATGTAGCGGTTTCTTTGTCTCCTAATACATTGTTTTTAGCGTCAATTACTTGAACATAATACACTTTGTCACCTGATTTTGCTACCGCGTTTTCCGCAATGGTAAAGCTGATTTTCAAAATGTCGGCACGACTTGCTTTGTCGGTTTCAATTTGTTTTCCTGAACTACGTTGTTTGAACGCAGCGGTTTTTAAATTAAGAATCGATAGTTTGGAGGCTTTTTCTACCGTTTTAGTTAGCTCTTCATTTTGACCTACTAAAACTTGATTGTAATTTTTCGAATCTTGCAATACAACATTTGTACTGTCCAGATTCTTGTTCAGTTTTTGATTCTCACCTTTTAATACGTCCACTTCTTGCATCAACGATTTCATTTTAACTTCAAGTGACTTGTATTGTTCTTTGTACTTTCGTAATGCATTGGCATCCCCTTTGGATTTTTCCAATTGCGCCATTAATTGTACTACTTTCTCGCGTTCTGCAATCAATTCATCCGACATGGAAGTGTTTTCTGCAATAGCCGCGTCATACGTCGCTTTTAATTCCTGAAGATCTTTTAAAATGTTGTCTTTTTCAGTGGTAACCGCAGTTACTTTAGTTTCTAAAGTTTGTGTATCTGTAGTTAATTTAAAAATATAGAATAAACTACCTAACAACAACAAGGCCAAGACTAATATAATTGCCTTGAGAGAAGAATTGTTTTTTTGATTTTCCATAACAAAAGTGTTTGTATTTAAGCAAATTTAATAATTATAACTTCTATAACGTAAGTTTTAGGAATTATATTATTTTTGACTGTTAACTTTTTTTATGGAACACCTGATTCGTTATACCCAGTCGGAATTATCTAAAGTAACTAATCATCGCAGCGGCGAAGTTAAGTTTGGTGAAAAAATGATTCTAATTCCAGAAGGAGAAAATGTAGTAAATTTTCTTAAAAATTCTGAAGCAAAATTTGTATTGTTTGGGATTCCAGAAGACATTGGTGTTCGGGCAAACAACGGACGTGCAGGGGCTGCCACAGCATGGGATAGCGCGATTAAAAGCATTGCCAACATCCAACACAATCGCTTCTGCAAAGGATCAAACCTAATCGTTTTAGGTACTTTGGACACGACTACTTTCAACGAAGAAGCCGAAGGTTTACAGTTCAACAGCACCCCCGATCGGAAGAAGTTTGGTGAAATTGTTTCCAAAATCGATAAAGAAGTTTCTCACATCATCAGTACGATTGTAAAATGCGGCAAAACTCCTCTAATCATTGGCGGAGGCCATAATAATGCTTACGGAAACATTAAAGGAACCGCACTTGCCAAAGGAAAACCAATCAATGCCATCAACCTGGATGCCCACTCGGATTTCAGAATTATGGAAGGACGACACAGCGGTAATGGCTTTTCCTATGCTTTTGAAGAAGGTTTTTTAAAGAAGTATTTTATTTTCGGCTTACATGAAAGCTATACTTCCAAAAATGTATTGGACCAACTCAAATCCCTTAAAGATAAAATCCAATACAATACCTACGACGCTATCAAAGTGCGCGGAGAAAAAGAATTTCGTCTCGAAATGCAAATCGCTTATGATTTTATAAAAGCGGATCCCTACGGAATTGAAATCGATATGGATGCGCTTCCTTTAGTACCGAGTAGCGCTATGACTCCCAGCGGGTTTTCAGTTGAAGAAGTTCGCCAATTCATCTATTTCTTCGGTAAACATTCCAATGCGGCTTATCTCCATATCTGCGAAGGGGCTCCCGCCTTAGATACCGAAACCAATAACCACATGGTTGGAAAACTTATCGGTTACCTTTTAACGGATTTTATCAAAGCAAAAAACAGTTTAGACTAAAAAGAGGTTATCTTTGCAACCCATTTGCCTATCAAATGGTGATTTCGATTATGACCTTTAACGACCTTAAACTTATACGCAATATACAACAAGCGCTAGCTGAAGAAGGATATGAAGCCCCAACCCCTATTCAAGAACAAGCGATTCCCATTCTCTTAGAAGGATCCGATCTAGTAGGCTGTGCCCAAACCGGTACCGGAAAAACAGCTGCTTTTGCTATTCCAATTATTCACCAAATTCACCCTATCGTAGGTTCGGCTAAAAAGCGTAAAAGCATACGCGCTTTAGTGATTACTCCTACCCGTGAGTTGGCTATCCAAATTCAAGAAAGTTTCCAAACGTACGGTCGTTACACCAATATTGTTTCTACTGTGATTTATGGAGGGGTGAATCAAGTTCCTCAAGTGGACCAACTCAAACGCGGCGTTGACGTGTTAATTGCTACACCCGGTCGTTTGCTGGATTTACACAAGCAAGGTCATATCAATCTGGATCATTTGCATCATTTGGTTTTGGATGAAGCCGATTTAATGTTGGACATGGGCTTTATCAATGACGTGAAGAAAATTATCAAATTAACCCCTGATAACCGCCAAACGCTATTGTTTTCGGCTACCATGCCCTTACCTATTCGCGAGTTGGCAGAAGCTTTTCTTACCCAACCCAAATACGTTACCGTTACACCTGTCGCTTCAACTGCTGAGAAAATCAAACAATTGGTTTACAAAGTTGAAAAGGAAGAAAAACGCAAACTGTTGCTTCAAATATTAAACGAGCATACAGGGGAACAAGTTTTAATTTTTACCCGAACCAAACACGGTGCCGATAATGTGGTGAAGTTTTTAAAGAAAAATAACTTTACTGCAGAAGCCATTCACGGGGATAAATCCCAGTCGGCGCGTCAACGTGCTTTGGATCATTTTAAAACCAAAGAAATTCAATTGTTGGCCGCCACAGATATTGCAGCACGGGGTATCGATATTGAAAGTTTACCTTTTGTAATCAACTTTGATATTCCGAATATACCGGATACCTATGTGCACCGTATTGGTCGCACCGGACGTGCAGGCAATGCCGGACTGGCGATTTCACTTTGCGGAAAAGACGAGTGGACCTATTGGCAAGACATTGAAAAACTCATTCGTTTGAAAATTAAAGTGGCGGAAAACCACGAGTTCACTTGGAAAGACGAAAACAGTAAAGAAGCGCCTGTAAAAGCCGACGGAACCCCACAAAAGAAAGATTTTCGTAACAAGAAAAAAGGCAGTGGTGGAAAGAAATTCTTCGGTAACCGCAACAAAAAGAAATAATTACTTTTCGATTAAATTACTGATTACCTGAAACAATTTAGAAGGTTCGAAGGGTTTGATGATAATATCATTAATCCCTACTGATATCGCTTGTTCTGTAATTTCTTGTTTGTCAAACGCCGTAAGTGCAATAACGGGTGTCTGAATTCCTTTTTTACGAATCAATTTGGTGGTTTCAAATCCATTGATAATCGGCATGTTAATATCCATTAAGACGATGTCATAATGTTCATTCTCCAATGCGTCGATAGCGGCATACCCATCATCTAAAATGGTACACTTGAAATGGTTGGTTTCCAAAATTTTCTTGGTCACCACTTGGTTGATTTTATTATCCTCAACCACCAAGATGCGGTAGACTTGAACCGTTGACAAATCCACATCAATGTTATACAATATTTCATTGCGCTTACTCTCATCAGCTTCAAAGCCCATAGTAAAGGAAAATGTAGTGCCTTTCCCTACTTCACTTTGTAATTCGATCTGACTGCCAAAGAGTTCGACCAAACGCTGTACAATCGACAAACCAAGTCCTGTACCTTGATAATCGCCTTCTTTACGTTCGATCTGTACAAATTTTTCAAAGATTTTTTGTTGATCTTCGGGAGCGATTCCCACTCCAGTATCGGCTACTGCAAAATGAATGTAGTATTTGGTATCTTCAATACGGTCGAGCTTGGCCGTTACTTTAACCACACCGTCTTTGGTAAATTTTAAGGCATTACTAACCAAATTCATGAAGACTTGCGAAAGACGTAGTTTATCTCCAATTAAGAACTCTGGAATCGCTGGATCCAATTCCGTTTGCAATTGATTGTTATTTTTTATCGCAATAAATTGCAACGAATCCACGATGGTACTGATTTCATCTGGAATATTGAATATCATGTGCTCCAGCGTAATCTTGTTTTCTTCAATTTTATTGATTTGCAATAAATCATTAACTAAAGACAACAAATAGCGGGCTGAGAATTTAAGCGAATTGAGGTGCGGACTGTTGGCCAATTCTTTGTGTTCGTCCAAAATAATATTGGTAATCCCAACCACACCATACAAAGGAGTTCGTAACTCGTGGCTAATCGTAGAAACAAATTGGGTTTTCAGCTGTGACGCTTCTTCAGCGCGTTCTTTAGCCCGTTGTAATTCTGCATTGGCTTCTTTTAATTCCAAGAATGTTTTTTCACGGAAGGCATTGTTCTTATACAATGAGAAAAGCAACAACAATAGAATAAATAAGATGATTACAAACAAAAGAACAATGAGTTTGGATTCTTTTAGGTCCTGACTCTGTTTGGTTTTCTCGCCTTCGATTTTATCGATCTCCCGTTGGTATTCGTCAATTTCAATCTGACTCCCTGCCAATTTTACTTTCTTGGTTTGCTCTTCGTTATAGACTTTTTCTTTTAAATCTTTGTGCAGCGTTAAGTAATTCAATGCCTCTTCAAACGAACCGATTTTCTTATAGTGATTGGATAAATCATTATAAACTTCAATCAAATAAGCATCCAATAAATTGTTCTTTTTCTTTTCGCCTAATTGTATGGCTTTTTTAAAATGAAACTCTGCTTGTGCGTTCTGACCTAAATGGCTGAAATAGGTACCGCATAATGAATGAAAATGTAATTTAGGTTCATCATCTTCAGAACGATTAACATCTGCCTCCGTAGACTTCAAAAACGCGTATCCTTCTTTTAAATGATTGGCGCCAATATACGCTCCTGCGATACTTAATTTGGCATACATTACTTCAACCCAGTCATTGATTTTTTCTGCATGAAGTAATCCCTCTTTATAATACGGAATACTTTTTTGGAAATCATTTTTTCGATAGGAATACCAATTCCCTAGGTTATTGTTGACCCAAATTTTAACCGAATCATTCTGTGATAATTTAGCGTGCTCAAGTGCTTTTAGATAATATTTAAGCGCTTTATTAGGATTATAAAACTCTTCTATATTTAACCCAATTAGATTATAGGCTTTGGACATTAACACATCATTATTTAAATCATGCGCTTGATCCAACGCTTTTTGAGATAAGCGCAACGATTTTTCGCCATCTAAATTGTAAAAAGCAGTTCCCGCTTCTTTTAATGATTGCTCTGCCGATTTCAACGCAGGCTGTGCCAAAGTCAATAATGACCCTAGAAAAAACAACCCGCAAAACAATGTTCTTAATTTCACTTTAATCTAAAAAAAGAGTCCCAACATGCATTGGGACTCTTCAAAGATATTTAATTTCTAATTAACTTTTTGTATTTAATTCGTGTGGGGGTTATTTCAGTTCCCAAACGCTTTCTTCTGTTTTCTTCGTATTCTGAGAATCCTCCTTCAAAGAAATACACTTGTGAATCGCCTTCAAACGCGAGAATGTGCGTACACACACGGTCTAAGAACCAACGGTCGTGGGAAATGATTACCGCACAACCTGCGAAATTCTCCAAACCTTCTTCTAAGGCACGAAGTGTATTAATATCCAAATCATTCGTAGGCTCATCCAAAAGTAGTACGTTTCCTTCCTCTTTCAAGGTCATGGCCAAATGCAAACGGTTACGCTCACCTCCAGATAATGTATTTACCTTTTTGTTTTGATCACTTCCTCCAAAATTAAAACGGGATAAGTAGGCTCTTGAATTCACCTGACGGCCACCCATCATAATCAATTCTTGACCGTCACAAAAGTTTTCCCAAATTGATTTATTCGGATCGATGTTGGAATGCGTCTGATCCACATAGGCAATTTTTACTGTATCGCCCGTTACAAACTCACCACCATCCGGTTGCTGTTCGCCCATAATCATTTTGAAAATCGTCGATTTACCCGCACCATTCGGTCCAATGATCCCTACAATACCCGCTTGTGGCAAGGTAAAGTTCAAATCTTCATACAATATTTTATCACCAAAAGCTTTGGAAACATGGTTCGCATTGATCACATTCGTACCCAATCGTGGACCGTTTGGAATGTAGATTTCCAATTTCTCTTCCAATGCTTTTTGGTCTTCATTCAATAATTTGTCGTAGTTCTGCAAACGCGCTTTTTGCTTGGTTTGACGTCCTTTGGCTCCTTGACGAACCCAGTCCAACTCACGCTCTAAGGTCTTGCGACGTTTGGAGGCTACTTTTTCTTCTTGATCCAATCGTTTTCCTTTTTGATCCAACCAAGAGGAATAGTTTCCTTTCCATGGAATACCTTCTCCACGGTCCAATTCCAATATCCATCCCGCTACATTATCCAAGAAATAACGGTCGTGCGTTACGGCAATTACCGTTCCCGCATATTGCTGTAAGTGTTGCTCTAACCATAATACGGACTCAGCATCCAAGTGGTTGGTCGGCTCATCCAATAACAAAACATCCGGTTGTTGCAAGAGTAAACGACATAAGGCTACACGACGTTTCTCACCACCTGACAATACACTAATCGGTGTATCCGCTTCGGGAGTGCGCAAGGCATCCATTGCTATTTCTAGTTTGGTGTCTAGTTCCCAAGCGCCTACTGCATCAATCTTGTCTTGTAGTTCGGCTTGACGGTCCATCAACTTTTGCATTTTATCGGCATCTTCATACACCTCAGGCAAACCAAACATATCGTTGATTTTATTGAACTCATCCAATACCGCTACAATCTCAGCAACACCTTCACGCACCACTTCGATTACCGTTTTGGTTTCATCCAATTGGGGTTCTTGCTCTAAATAGCCTACGGTATATCCCGGTGCAAACACCACATCCCCTTGGTAGTTTTTCTCTACTCCAGCAATGATTTTTAATAAGGTCGATTTACCCGAACCGTTTAAACCGAGAATACCAATCTTAGCCCCGTAAAAGAAGCTCAAATAGATATCTTTTAATACTTGTTTGTTTGTACTTGAGTAAACCTTGTTTACCCGTGACATGGAAAATATAACTTTCTTATCGTCTGACATACGAGTTTTGAGTTTAGATTTTAGATTTTAGAATTTAGAGTTTAGATTTTAGAGTGACTAGTGATTAGTGACTAGTGACTAGATTTTAGACTTTAGAATTTAGAATTTAGAATTTAGAATTTAGAATTTAGAATTTAGAATTTAAAATAATCCAATTCAAAATAATATTACACTCTTCCTTTCAGTGAACTAAACACCCAGGCGTTGGCTAAGAATCCTACGCCTACAGCGCCAAATCCCCAACCGGCAACATCGTTATAACGAAAAGCACCAAGACCAATCAATAACAACCCCATGACAATCATGATGGTGGTGGCCCAAGCCAATACTGTATTTTTATTCATCGCTATGTTTTAGAGTTAACGTAATTTGGATTGCAAATATCGTAAATCAATCGCTATTTTTTGATTCTTTTCAGAATTTGTTTTACTGCAAAAAATAAAATACTGCCTGCCAAATTCACGCCCAAATCTTTCAAATCCTCTGCCGAAAACTGAAATACGGGTTCGTTGCCATACCCATTTTGAAAGCACTCATTCACCACACCAATGCCGTTGAACAGCAGTAAAACCCAACGCGTGGTAGGTATACTGCGCTTCCAACACAAGAACAAACAGTCCAAATACAAACACATGGTAAAGGCAAAAAGCAAATGTTCAAATATATTGTACCACAATATCCCTTCTAAATAATATGGTACCCAATGATTGCGTATTAAAACAACACTCACAGGGAGTAGCATGAAGGCACTATTGGTATACTTCGTGAAGGGCAGATTGGCATAGGTCGCATGGGCGTTTAACCCCTCAAAGGCCAACCAAAATACAAACACATAAAAAGGAAGGGTCCCGTAATGGCTGTTCAAAGCTCCCATTTGGACCAATGCAAACAACACCCTATAGTAAACCAACGAAGGCATTAATTGAACACGGTTACCAATAGTTCTTTCAACAGGTCACTTTGGGACATATTATTCGCCCCTACACCCTTACTCTTCACATCCACATCGCGAAGCTTGGTGACGATAGCCGATACTTTCTTCATGGGATAATTGCGTGCAGCCAGTTCAAAGTCTTTGACAAAATAGGGATTGACCCGCAAGGCTTTAGCTACATTGGCCTGACTCTTATCTTTCAGTCCGTGGTATTGCAAGACTTGGGTAAAAAACGAAAAGACTTGTGCCGTAGTCACTACCAACGGATTGTCTTTTGGGTTTTGGGAAAAGTATTCTGCGATTCGGTAAGCTTTCAATTGATTGCGCTCTCCCAAAGCGGCACGCAATTCAAAATTATTGAAATCCTTACTGATCCCGATATTCACTTCGATATCCTTAGGAGTTACCGTATGCCCTTGTGGGAATATGATTTTAAGTTTGTCCAATTCATTGCTGATGCGACTCAAATCGTTACCTA
Organism: Bacteroidota bacterium; assembly: GCA_039798185.1. Lineage (GTDB taxonomy): Bacteria > Bacteroidota > Bacteroidia > Flavobacteriales > Flavobacteriaceae > Flavobacterium. Next base: position 7,088 of record JBDKGM010000017.1, on the reverse strand, counting down.
AGAACTCCACCAACATTGCTGCCGCTTTGGGATCGATAGCCATCCCCTTGCCTTTGATGACACGGGTAATCCAAGTGGGTACTTGACTTTCATAGAGTTTTTTACTCTCAAAAACCAAACCTGTTTTTTCAAGGGCTTTGGTGACTTTCTTGCGTTTGTCTAAGGTTTTGTATTTGTAGGCTAAGACCAACACGGTTGTAGGTTGCGGGTTTTCAGCATACGATTCTAATTTCTCAATGGTGCGGGATAGTTCTTGTGCCTCTTTTACAATCACTACCTGACGCTCGGCCATCATCGGATAGCGTTTGGCATTGCCTACAATATCTTCAATTGTGGTATCGCGACCGTAGAGCACCATTTGATTGAACCCTTTTTCGTCGTCTGTCAATATATTTTCTTCTAAATACGAAGTAATAATGTCAATATAATAGGGCTCTTCTCCCATCAAAAAGTAAATGGGTTTGAGATTTCCAGCCTTAATATCGTTGATGATTTTTACCGCTTCATCCATAGTGTATTCCGAATTGGAAACTGTTAAAAATTGCCTATTTTTGCACCATGCAAGAACTCAATTTTCCGCGCTTTTCCTTTCGCTTCAAAAATAGTGAAAATAAAACGGCAATCTTTGACGAAATCCGGAAAAAATTTGTGGTACTCACTCCCGAAGAATGGGTACGGCAACATACGGTTAAGTTCTTGATGGACTATAAAAAGGCGTCCAAATCCTTTCTCAATGTCGAAAAGTCTATTCAACAAAATGGTTTAACCAAACGGTATGATATCGTTGTATTTCAACAAAATGGTGGTATCAAACTCCTAGTTGAATGCAAAGCACCCGAAGTGAAAATCACCCAAACGGTATTTGATCAAATTGCACGGTACAATCTCGAACTCCAAGCGGAGTATTTGATGGTGACCAACGGACTCCAACACTATTTTTGTCAAATGGATTTTGACCAACAAACCTATGTTTTTCTAACTGATTTACCCGAACTCAATGGCTGATACTTCCCAAAAAACCATAGCGGTTGTTATTCTTAACTGGAATGGCAAATCCTTGCTTGAGCAATTCCTGCCTTCTGTAGTAGCGCATTCTGCCAAAGCACAGCTGTATTTGGCCGATAACGCCTCAACGGATGACTCAGTGGCTTTTGTGCAAGCGCAGTATCCTGAAATTACCATTATACAAAACACGGGTAATTTTGGTTTTGCTAAAGGATATAATGAAGCCTTAAAAGCCGTGAACGAACCCATATACGCATTGGTAAATTCAGATATCGAAGTGACCGAAGGTTGGCTTGATCCCTTTATTGAACATTTTGCGACCCATCCCAATACGGCTATTGCCCAACCCAAATTAATGGATTTCAAAAACAAATCTTATTTTGAATATGCAGGGGCTGCGGGCGGATTTATTGACCAATACGGCTTTCCTTATTGCCGTGGACGGGTATTTGACACCTTGGAAGACGATCACGGACAATACAATTCACCCGCTAAAATCTTCTGGGCGACAGGCGCATGCTTTTTTATTCGTAAGGCGGTGTATTGGGAATTGGGCGGACTTGATGGCGATTTCTTTGCGCATCAAGAAGAGATTGACTTGTGTTGGCGCAACTTCAATGCTGGCTACGACTGCTATTACCTCCCCGACGCCACGGTATACCATGTGGGTGGAGCTACTTTAAAAACCGGAACACCGCGCAAGACCTTCTTGAATTTTAGAAATTCCCTGTTGCTATTGTTGAAGAATCTACCCAAAGGTCAACGGTTCTCGATTATCTTCCTCCGATTGTGTTTGGATGGCATTGCAGGCATTCAATTTCTTTTTAAGGGAAATTTAAGGCATACGCTAGCAATATTGAAAGCGCACTTTTCGTTCTATGGACAAATCGCCCCTACCATGAGAAAACGCAGCACTTCACAGCGCAAGGACTACTTTACCGTCAAGAGTATCGTATGGAATTATTTTGTTCGTAAGCAAACCCATTTCGAGCGCTAATTAACAATTCTTAACCTTTTTACTTTTATTTACCTGTTAACATATTGTATTTTTGTAACGAAAAATAGAAACATCATGAAAAAAGCCCTTTTAATTTCTTTCGCAGCGTTGAGTTTAGCCTCGTGCGGAGCCAAGAAAAAGATTGCTGAATTAGAGCAAAAAAACAAGGAATGTCAAGACCTTTTGAATTCAACCACCATGAAGTTGAATTTGTGTTTGACTGAAAAGGAGGCCTTGTCGCAACAAAATGAATATTTAAAGAAAAACAATAGTGACCTAATCAATAGCTCCAAAGAATTGACAGTGTTGACCACTAAAGGAGCTGAAAACTTAGAGCGTTCGCTAGAAAGCTTAAAGGAAAAAGACCTTAAAATCAATCGCCTACAGGATGCCATTACCAAAAAAGACTCGGTGACGCTTGCTTTGGTAACGAGTTTAAAGAAAAACGTGGGATTGGATGACCAGGATGTCAACATCAGCGTGGATAAAGGTGTGGTGTTCATCAATATCTCCGATAAAATGTTATTCAAAAGCGGGAGCTATGTAGTTACAGACAAAGCAAAAATTGTTTTGGAAAAAGTAGCCAAGGTTATCAACGACAAACCGGACTTTGAATGTATGGTGGAAGGTCATACCGATAACGTTCCGTTTACAGGTAACGCCATTTTATTGGACAACTGGGATTTGAGTGTGAAACGCGCTACTGCTATTGTTCGTGTGTTGACCAAAGACTTGGGTGTGAATCCGAAGCAGATTATTGCTGCAGGTCGTAGCGAATACATTCCGTTGGTAGATAACAAAACCGCAGAGAACCGTGCGACCAACCGTAGAACGCGTATCGTGATTTTACCTAAGATCGATCAATTCTATGATATGATTGAAAAAGAAATGAAAACCATGAGTAAATAAGGTTTTCACCACTGTATACAAAAACGTCCTGAGTAATTCAGGACGTTTTTTTTATGTTTAAAAGATATCGATGTCGCCTTTTCCTTCCCGGATGACGACCGGTTCTGCTCCAGATAAATCAATTACCGTAGAAGGCACATTATCGCCATATCCCCCATCAATAACCAAATCCACGAGGTTCTGCCATTTCTCAAAGATCAACTCAGGATCGGTAGCATATTCCAATACTTCATCCTCATCATGGATGGAAGTGGATATAATGGGATTCCCCAATTCGTTGACTATCGCACGGATGATGTTGTTATCGGGTACACGAATCCCTACGGTTTTTTTGTTTTTAAATACCTTAGGCAAATCATTGTTCCCCGGAAGGATATAAGTATACGGACCCGGTAAGGTGCGTTTTAACAACTTAAAAATGGAGGTGTCAATTTGCTTGACATAGTCGGAGATATGACTCAAATCGTAACAAATGAAGGATAAATTGGCTTTCTCCAACTTAATGCCTTTCAGTTTCGCGACCCGTTCCAAGGCTTTGGTATTGGTAATGTCGCAACCCAAACCGTAAACAGTATCCGTAGGATAAATGATAATGCCGCCGTTACGCAATACATCCACCACTTTCTTAACGGCCGATTCGTTGGGATTGTCGTTGTATAATTTGACAAACTGTGCCATACTCGTGTGCTTTTTAAACGCTATTAAAGTTAGCCAATAATATCGAGTTTGGCAAAACGTAGCAAGAGTTTTTTAATTCCTCCCACATCAAATTTAATCTCGGCTTTACGGTCACCTCCCACGCCTTCTAAATTCAAGATCTCTCCTTTACCAAAGCGCTCGTGCATGACGATGTTGCCGATGGCTAATTTGGAGTCGCCCGGACTGTAGGGCGCGCTCGGACTAGAAGCTGTATTCACGGGTTTTAAACGACGGATATTCGCAGAGGCCGGTGGTGCATCGTCATCAAAGCGACGCGGTGGCGTACCCGATACGGGTTTGTTGGTGCGTAATTTGGATTTATCGACATCTCCAAAGATATCCATATCAATCATGGGCTTGTAGCGGTAGCCACTGGTTTCTGCCGGATTGACGTATTCTAAATATTGGGCATCAATTTCTTCAATAAAGCGTGACGGTTCAGCATCGGTGAGTTTCCCCCAACGGTATCGTGACTGGGCATAGGTAAGGTAAGCCTGGTGTTCGGCACGGGTTAAGGCCACATAAAACAAGCGACGCTCTTCCTCCAACTCGCTGCGGGTATTTAAACTCAGCGCACTCGGAAACAAATCTTCTTCCATCCCTACGATAAACACATAGGGGAATTCCAATCCTTTGGCCAAGTGAATGGTCATTAAAGCCACACGGTCATCATCGCCGGTATCTTTATCGAGGTCGGTAGCCAAGGCAACATCTTCCAAGAACTCCGTCAAGGCACCACGGGCACCGTCGATTTCTTTCTGTCCTTCGGTGAAGTCCTTGATCCCGTTCATTAACTCCTCAATGTTCTCTACACGAGCCACGCCTTCTGGGGTTCCGTCTTTTTTCAATTCCTGAATCAAGCCCGTTTTCTTGGTCACATGTTCGGTGACATAAAACGCATCTTGGTTTTCATTGATAATCTGGAAACTCTTGATCATGTTGACAAAATCGTGAATCTTGTTCTTCGTACCCGAATTCAATTTCAAATCAATCTTGTCAATATGTTCCATCACTTCAAAAATGGAACGCTTGTAATGGTTGGCCGCAATGGTTAATTTCTCTACGGTGGTATCCCCGATTCCCCGGTGGGGATAGTTGATTACGCGCACCAAAGCTTCTTCATCTTTGGGGTTGATAATCAGACGCAAATAGCACAACACATCTTTAATCTCTTTACGTTGGTAAAACGACAAGCCGCCATAAATACGGTACGGAATATCGCGCTTGCGCAAGGCATCCTCCATCGCACGGGATTGGGCATTGGTTCTATATAAAATCGCAAACTTACCATTGGTGAGTTGGTTGCGCATCTTGAGTTCGAAGATCTCTCCGGCTACATACCGTCCTTCTTCGCCATCGGTGAGACTGCGGTGGACTTTTACTTTGGGACCCAACTCGTTGGCGGTCCAAACGACCTTGTCCAACTTGGTTTTGTTCTTCTCAATGATGGTGTTGGCGGCTTCTACGATGTTCTTGGTCGAACGGTAGTTTTGTTCCAAACGGAAGGTTTGTACATTATCGTAATCCTTTTGAAAATTGAGGATGTTGTTGATATTGGCCCCGCGAAACGCATAGATACTTTGGGCGTCATCCCCCACCACACAGATGTTTTGGTAGCGGTCGGATAAAGCGCGAACAATCAAGTACTGCGAGTGGTTGGTATCTTGGTACTCATCCACCATGATGTAGCGAAAACGGTCTTGGTATTTCGCCAACACATCGGGATAAAGGTTTAAGAGTTCGTTGGTTTTTAATAATAAATCATCAAAGTCCATAGCCCCTGCTTTAAAGCAACGGTCCACATAGGCTTGGTAGATCTCCCCCATCCGTGGGCGTTTGCTCATGGCATCGGCTTCTTGGAGTTCGGGATTATTGAAATAGGCTTTTACGGTAATCAAGGAGTTCTTATACGATGATATGCGTCCGATGATCTGTTTGGGTTTGTAGATGTCTTTATCCAACTGCATTTCCTTGACAATGGCGGAGATGAGGCGCACCGAGTCTTGGGTATCGTAAATCGTAAAATTGGAAGGGTAGCCCAACTTATCGGCCTCTATCCGTAGGATTTTAGCAAATACGGAGTGAAAGGTTCCCATCCACAGGTTTTTAGCCTCATTACTTCCCACAATCGCAGCGATACGCGTTTTCATTTCGCGGGCAGCTTTGTTGGTAAAGGTCAGCGACAAAATATTGAATGCATCCACGCCTTGACTCATCAGGTAGGCAATACGCATGGTGAGTACGCGTGTCTTCCCAGAACCGGCACCGGCAATCACCATCATCGGCCCGTCTTTTTGCAATACAGGCGCCCGCTGGGCTTCATTCAATTGGTTGATATATTGTTCGAGCATTTCTTATTATAGCTACTGAGTTGCTGAGTTGCTGAGCCGCTAAGCTTGTGTGCTACAACCCATTTAAATTTAGAATTTAGAATTTAGAATTCAGAATTTAGAATTTAGAATTCAGAATTTAAAATAATCAAATGAAGTCTTTGATCTCGCTTTTCAGAAACTCCAACGCCAATTGGGAGGCGGACTCGGTTTCGAATAGCGCGCTGAGGACTTTCATGCGGTATTGGTCGGCGTCTACGATTTCGGTATCGGCGGCAACGTTACGCAGGTTTTGGATGATGGCGTTTTTGGCATTGATGACCATAACCCAAGCTTCATCAGAGATGTAGATTTGTTGGGTCACGTTGTGCTCGTATTCTTGTTCGATATTCTGGATCAACAGGTTCATATAATCCGCTTTATCGGCATTGAAAGGCGCTACGCGAATCATGAGTTTGACGGGATTAATACGTTCGAGAAACAAGGCCATACGCTCATAGGCTTGCAGGCGAATGGGCAAAGCTTGTTTTTGGTTGTCCCGAAGCAATTGAAACTTCCGACGGTTTTCGTCTAAATTCACAAATTTCTGCATCATCAAATAAGCGACACCTCCTGTGATGACAGCGGGTACGGCATATAGGGCCAGTTCGATCCACTTTTCGGTTTCCATAACTCGGTTTTATTTTTTTGTGTTACAAAGAAAACGAAAATCTGAAGCATGGGCAAGGGTTTGTTTAAAGTTTAAAGTCGCAGTCGCAGTCACAGTTTTCAGGGGTGTAAATTGAAGTAAGTGCATCGTGGAAAGTCGCAGTCGCAGTCGCAGTCTCAGTCACAGTCGCAGTGGCAGTTTTCAGGGGGTATAAATTGAAGTAAGTGCTTAGTGGAAAGTCGCAGTCGCAGTCTGTGCTACATATTGACTATTTGAAACACAAGGTTTTTTACTGAACCGCAAAGAGGCAAAGGATTCGCAAAGTTCGCAAAGCTTTTAAGGGATTTAAGGTGCTGCGCTTCGAAAAGGTTAAAAAGATGTAGATCTTGTACATCATTTCAATTAATAAGAAAAACTTAGTGACTTAGTGACTTTGTGGCTCAGAAGCTTTTCAACCACTAAGACACAAAGACATAAAGAAAAATGAAGATTGGGGTGT
>JBDKGM010000016.1:0-34665 GCA_039798185.1 Bacteroidota bacterium | reverse complement strand
TACTTATCTATAGTATGAAACTGTCGCCAATCTCGGTCTTCCTGAAACTTGGCAACTCTGGCTTGTAATTCTTTTATAGTCATAAGTCGGGGTGACAAGAATTGAACTTGCTACCTCTCGGACCCCATCCGAGCGTTCTGCCGATGAACTACACCCCGTAATATAAATCCGAAATCCTAAATTCTAAATCCGAAACACTAATTTCGAAATTCTAAACAAATTCCAAATATTAAAATGTAAAATTTAAACTAAACTATTCACTATTCACTATTCACTATTCACTATTCACTATTCCCCAAAATTCCCTATCTTAGGACTTCAAAATTATTTGGAATGAAAAAAATCTACTTCCCTTTTGTTGGGGCACTTCTCGCTCTTAGTCTATTGTGTTGCCAACAACATCAATCGGAAACGGAACTACCCGAACGCACCGACGGTCATCCTACTTGGATCCTGCAAGGCAATATCTATGAAGTCAACATCCGACAATATACCCCCGAAGGCACCTTGAATGCTTTCGCCAAACACCTCGACCGACTCCAAAAAATGGGTGTGCAAACCATTTGGTTTATGCCCATCAACCCCATCAGTAAAGTGGACCGCAAAGGTTCGCTCGGCAGCTACTATGCCGTTTCAGATTACTGTAAAATCAATCCGGAGTTTGGTACTCTAGAAGATTTTAAAAATATCGTCAAAGCCATACACGATCGCGGCATGAAGGTTATCATCGATTGGGTGCCCAACCATACCGGTGCCGATCATGCTTGGCTTAAAAATCATCCCGATTTTTATGTACAAGGCAAAGACGGAAAAGCAGCCGTTGCCTTTGACTGGGCCGATGTACGTCAGTTGAATTTTAAAAACCCTGTAATGCAAGACAGCATGATCAATGCTATGAAATATTGGGTAAAAGAAACCGATATTGATGGCTTCCGTTGTGATGTGGCTTGGAATGTTCCCGCTGGATTCTGGAAGAAATCCATCCCCGAATTGAAGAAGATGAAAAACATGTTCTTCCTTGCTGAAGGCGATAGCACCTACCTCCCTAAAAGTGGATTTGATGCCGTTTACAGTTGGCATATGTTTAAAATGATGGAGAAAGTTGCCAAAGGTGACCGACCCGCTTTCGGACTCGATAGTATCGTCGCTGAGAATGCCCGAATGTATCCAAAAAACACCATCCAACTCTATTTTACCAGCAACCACGATGAAAATAGTTGGAACCATGCCGACTTCGGTACGTTCCCCAAAGAAGTTCATGCCCCTTTTGTTGTGTTTACGCAAACCATGCAAAACGGTCTGCCCTTAGTGTACAGTGGACAAGAAGAACCTGTATTGCGCGCGCTCAAGTTTTTTGATAAAGACCCCATGTCCTTCAAAGAATTAAAACGAGCTGCTTTTTACACCACCTTACAAGATTTACGTAAAAACTGTAAAGCTCTTGCCACCAACGCCGCATTCGCAAAAGTAAAAACGGGCGATCCAAAAGCCGTTTATGCCTATACCCGTGAAAAGGACGGCGAAAAAATTCTAGTGTTGCTCAACTTTTCCAAAACACCACAATCCCTGCAATTAACCGACGCTAAACTGCACGGAAAAGCAACCGAAGTGTTTACCAAAAAAGCAGGCACACTATCCGCAAAAACGATGGCATTACCCGCCTGGGGCTATGCCGTGTATCGCTACGAATAATACAAATTCAAATCAACCACCCTAACCGGTGGTTTTTTTAATTTTAATGGCATTTTCTATTGAAAAATCTTCAGCCTTTCAATGGAAAGAAACGAATAAACTGCCATAAAAAAAGTATTTTTTTGTAGGTTTGTATCGGGCTTACCAAAACCAACCATTCATGATTTTCAACTCGTTCAGTTTTCTGTATTTTTTCCCTACAGTCTTTATACTGTACTGGTTTTTTACCCAGAAAAAGCTGAAAGCACAGAACATCTTATTACTGGTTGCTAGTTATTTCTTTTACGCTTGTTGGAATTATAAATTCCTGTTTCTTCTTATATTCTCAACCCTTTTGGATTTCTATACCGGACTTCAAATGGAGAAGTCAGGGACATTAGGAAAAAAGCGTTTCTGGTTTTGGCTCAGTATACTTATTAACTTAGGTTTTTTAGGGGTTTTCAAATACTACAACTTCTTTGTGAGTTCGTTTATAGATTTCCTCGCCCTTTTCGGAATCCAAGGCCATGCCGCTACACTCAACGTCATCTTACCTGTTGGGATTTCTTTTTACACGTTTCATGGTTTGAGCTATGTCATCGATATTTTCTACAACCGCATTAAAGCCGAAAAAGACTTTGTTGACTACAGTGTCTTTGTGAGCTTTTTCCCTTTATTGGTTGCAGGACCTATTGAACGGGCAACCCATTTACTTCCACAAATAAAACAAGAACGTAACTTTGACCCATTCAAAGCAGCCGATGGTTTACGCCAAATTCTGTGGGGATTATTTATGAAAGTCGTTGTCGCTGACAACTGCGCTATGGTGGTCAATGAAGTATTTAACAACCCCAACCATTACAATGCGGGAAGTTTATGGATAGGAGCGCTGTTCTTTGCCTTCCAGATTTATGGTGATTTTGCTGGCTATTCTAATATCGCTCTGGGAACCGCACGTTTATTGGGATTTGAATTGCTGAAAAACTTTGCATTCCCTTACTTTTCAAGAGATATCGCCGAATTTTGGCGACGCTGGCACATCTCTCTTTCCAGTTGGTTTCGGGATTACTTATACATTCCCCTTGGCGGAAGCAAGGGCGGACTTTACAAGCAGATTCGCAATGTGTTGATTATATTCTTAGTGAGCGGTCTCTGGCATGGCGCCAATTGGACGTTCATCATTTGGGGAGGAATTAATGCCTTGTGTTTTATACCCTTAGTGGTATTTAAACTCAACCGAACCAATACTGACACGGTTGCCCAACATTCCTTTTTTCCTTCTATCAAAGAGCTTTTACAAATGGCCCTTACATTTGGAATCACTGTTGTCGCTTGGGTGTTTTTCCGATCGATAAACGTAACAGAAGCCCTTCATTATTTGGCAAAAATGTTTGACTTTTCAAGGGGTTTCAAACCTGAAGTCAGCTTAGCTCCTTTTGGATTTATTGCACTAGTTATGGCAATAGAATGGATTCATCGCCATAAATCACATGGGTTTGAAATTAGTTACATCAAGTACCGTTGGGCGCGTTGGTTGCTGTATCTGTTTGTGTTTTTAATGCTACTAATCTTTGGTGTAAGCTCCGACACCTTTATCTATTTCCAGTTCTAATGAAAAAATTCTTAATTCGTTTAAGCCTTTTCAGTAGTATCGCCCTAGTGGTGACTGGCCTGATATTGGTAAAATACGGGGGCTATATCGATTATTTTTATCTAAAATTCACCACCCCCAAGCAACATTCTTTTATTCTTGGTGACTCCCGAAGTTTTCAAGGCATCCAACCCCGAATTGTTGATGCAGCACTCAAAGGAGAAGGTTTTGAATTACCCATGTTCAATTATAGTTTTACCATCACCCAAGCGGCTTACGGTCCAGCTTATACAGAAAGTGTAAAACGCAAAATGGACCCCGATACCAAAAACGGTTTGTTCATCATTAATGTGAATCCATGGGTATTGGCCCAACGTGAAAAAGACAACTTCGCCGAAGGTGAATATATGGAAGCCGAACATCCACCGCACAATATGCATTTTGTGGATGTAAACCCGAATTTTGAATATGTGGTTAAAAACTTCAATTACCTCCATATTCGTGCCCTTTTTAAACAAAATTCTGAGCTACATTCCGACGGCTGGATGGAAGAACGCAACCTTCCTAAAGACAGCAACACATTTGTAGGTTGGAAACAAAACCAATACAAAATTTATAACGGTTTTGCCCAACGATGGAAAAAATGCGATCACCGGGTAAATGAATTGAAAAAAATGATTGAATTCCTACAGCATCACGGTACCGTAGTCCTTGTGCGTATGCCTGTAGATGAAAAATTACAGCAAATTGAATCCAATTTTTGGCCTGAATTTGACACCGCCATTGAAAAAGTAGCCTCAACCACACAGGTAGCTTATTTCAACTTATTGAAAAACAACAAGTACAAAACCTACGACGGAAATCACATTGACAAATTTGGTGGTGTCGCCTTTACCAAAGACTTGTGCGAATTGATTGTAAAACACAAAAAGAACCCCGGTATTCCCGTTTGCGCTTTACCCAAAAAATAAAATAAAGCTACAGTAAATCCAGCGTTTTCATCTTCTCTTTTTTGGATAATGAATAAAAAAAAGACGCTCCCTTTCGGAAACGCCTTCTCTTATCAAAAGACCTGTTTATTTAATGTACATGTAACAACGATCGTATGTCGATGTTTTCAGGCAAACGCCCTACATTTTGCAACTTGATAGCTGCCAACTTTTGAGCAATTGAAATGCGGTCAGTCAAGGTATAACCTTGCAAACCGGCATACAAAAACCCAGTCCAAAAGGCATCCCCTGCCCCAGTTGTATCTTTAATATCGTTTAATTCCATCGCTTTTTGCGTAATCAAACCCTCTTGCGTATCTGAAAGCACCACTCCTTTTTTGCCTTTGGTTAAGCAAACGGTTTGGGCACCAAAGTTGTGGAAATATTCAAAAATATAATCTTCTGATTTGACCTCAGCAAACAAACGATAGCAATCATCTTCACTCACTTTTACCAAGGGATTATTGGACAAATAGTCTTGTATCACCGCTTTCGCTTCTTCGCGATTCGGCCAAATACGCTCTGAAAAATTCAAATCTATACTCAGCTGTAACCCAAGGGCATTCGCTTGACGCGCACGATCCAATATCGTATCCCGTGCGGGTTGCTTACTTAAGGCAAAACAAGTAGTGTGAAAGATCTTTGCTTGCGCCAAAACAGAATCTGGAAGTTGCTCCACACCAATTTCACAATCGGCTTGACGATACGGAATAAAATCAGGGGTTTCGGTCGACTTTGATACAAAAATAACAGAAGTCGGTAACTGTTCTAAGCGTTTAATTTGTGAGGTTATCACTTGATTGGCTTTTAATTTACGCATGGCGTAATCGCCAAAACCATCTTGACCACAGGAAGCGACCAAAACCGACTGTAAGCCTAAGCGTGCGGCATTAACCGCTACATTGGTTGGAGATCCTCCCAAAAAACGATGGTAGTCTTTGGTTTGATTTATGGAAGTGTTTACTTCATGGCCAATCATATCGATTAGCAACTCTCCCATACAAAGTATATCTATGGTTTTTGATTCCATGATTCGAATTAAAATAATAAGGGTTTTTGTGAGTGTAAATAACTATGCAACATCACCGATCCAGCGGCACTCCAAGTACACTGTGGCACACCATTGGGCGCCATAGTTTGGGTATTGAAATTTTCGTAAAAAGCAAAATCTTCCAAGGCATTAGCATCGTCCAATTGCTCCCGTAGTTGATCGGCTTCTGTGACTTTCCCGCGTTGTACCAAAGCAATCCCGCAGAAACCATTCACCATGGGCCATGACCCTCCATTGTGGAATTCATGCGGATGGTTACGAAACTCATATTTGCAATTATTTTTTAACAACTGCCAATCTTCTTCTCCTGGAAATACAGGTGGCCAAAACGCAGGAACGAGTCCGAGGGGCTGCTGTCCTGCCAATTCCATCATGTATTCCATTTGTGCCGCTTGAAACGTTGGCGTACCCAAGTTTAACAACAAGGATAAAGCATTCGCAAACGCATCAAAACGGTTTTTATATCCTGCAGGATTAAACGAACACGGCATATACCGGTTCCATGTCACTTCTTGATAAGCGCGTTCATGGTAATGTTCTTGTCCTGAATTTCGTGTAAAATTGAATAACACCTGCGCTTCAATCGCTTCAGTTTTTGCAGCATTACTGGCTGTAGGCGCACAATACTGCACGCCGCGTAACGCCCAAATACGCAACAATTGATCGTATAACACATAGCCGTCGGTAATGTATTCATCGGCCCAATTGCCAGATAACGGCACATACATCAAATGACGGTTGTTGAATTCCCAGTTTTGAAGTAAGGCCAACGCTTTGTGTACCGCAGGCTCCATTTTTTGATAAAAAGAAGTATCTCCCGTAACATAGGTATATTGAGTCACCCCAATGATAAACCAGGTCACCGCATCGACACGACCTGCTAAACCACCATAACTTACTTCTGAAGTTCCGGCAGCACCAAAAGCCACATTGGACGGTATTGTTCCTGTTTCGTGCTGGTGTAGCGCTAACGTTTCTAAAGTGGAACGAAACGTTTGAATGAGTTGCTCATCTCCCGAAGTGAGCGCCGCTAATCCACAAATCACTCCGTCGCGTGCCCACACCCGATTGTAATTGGTTATGGGTTGCACTGAAGCTAAAAATCCTTGTGGTGCGGCAGCTTGATGTAATAATTCAAGCGCTTTTTGATAAACAATATTAGGCACTTTCTGAAATCGTTTTGGGTTTCATACGTAGGGTTAACAAAGCACTGCACAGCAATAATATCCCTGCAAGCGTAATCGCTAAACGGGCATCATTGTGCAAGAAATGTTTCATGATATATCCGAAAGTAAGATTTTGAATAATCATAGGCACCACAATCATCATATTGATGATACCCATATACACGCCGTAGCGTTCTTTGGGTATTTCAGCAACCACAATCAAATACGGGATTCCCATCATACTGGCCCAGCCGATACCAAATCCGGTAATCGCAAAAAACAACAAGGACTTATCGTGAATGTGAGGGAAAAATAAGAATCCGAGAGCAGCCGTTGTCAAACAAATCGCATGGGTAATGCGCGGACTGTATTTTTTAGCAAAACCAACTAAGGCAAATGCCACTAAAAACGTCACAATATTGTACCACCCGTTGACTAAACCAGTCCAACTCACCGCTTGTTCATAAGCCTCTGGATTGGATTGTGGTGTCGCATTCCAAATAGATAAAGCGATACTTTTAGACGAATTTTGCCAATAACAAAACAACGCATACCATTGGAACAAATACACCAAAGCCAATTGCCATAAAATCTTAGGCATCGCCGCAATGGCTGAAAAGATCTCCTTCAAAGGTTCGAGCACTCCTCCTTTTTGCGCTTGCATGTGCTCCAATTCTTCAGGGCTAGGCGGAATCTCTTGGGTAGTGCGCATGCTCCACCAAATCGAACCCACCGAACAAATAGCTCCCAAAAAGAACGAAGCAAATACCCATGTAGGTAACGAACCCGTTTTCCCAACGATAATCATTGGAAAAATAAAGAGCGATAAATTCGCTAAGGTTTGTCCAAATCCTGTGAAGAAACTTTGCATTTGGAATCCAAGTGGACGCTGATCATCATTCAATTTATCCGCTACAAATGCACGATACGGCTCCATCGCCATATTATTTCCTGCATCTAAAATCCAAAGCAATCCCGCTGCCATCCAGAGCGAACTGCTGAATGGGAAAGCCAGTAAAGCCAAACTACAAAGTAAGGCCCCAATTAAAAAATAAGGCTTACGACGTCCCCAACGCGGGTGCCATGTTTTGTCGCTCAATGCACCAATGATGGGCTGAACCAATAAGCCCGTTACAGGGCCAGCCAAATTCAACAACGGAATTTCATCGGGACTAGCGCCTAAGAAATCATAAATAGGATTGACAGCACTTTGTTGCAATCCAAAACTATATTGTATGCCGAAGAACCCGACATTCATGTTGAGAATTTGCCAGAAACTAAGATTGGGTTTCAAATTCATGGATTAGTCCAGTTTTTTGAGGAACTCTTCAAAGGGTAGGTTATTCATAAACAACTCCCCATACTTATCGATAACAGGAATGGATAGCCCGTAAGTAGGCATACCCGCTTGTTTTAACTTCGCCAACATTTCGCGAAGCGCCACAGTATCCTTGTCGATATCATAAAAAACATACGCAATATTGCGCTTGTCCAGATAAGCTTTGGTATCGATACAATAATGACAATCTACACTTCCGTATATGATGATTACTTTTTCTTTAGCGGGCTGTGTGGTCGCTGCCGGTGTAGGGTTTTGAGCCGAAACGGATCCGCTAAACAAAAAACAACTCAATACAAGAAATAGAATGCGCATAATCGTGAATTTTAAAATACCAATTTACGTAAAAACAATTCCCGCGCCATCTTCTGACGCAGGAATTGCTAACAAAATAAACATGAAAAATATCTTAGAAACGATACGCTATAGTTAACGTTGTTGTTCTACCGTTAATTGAACGAGCACGTAAGATATTGTCTTGATTTTCGGTGATGCTTCCTTCTTCAACTTCTGTGATACCGATCGTATCAAAAACGTTGTTTACATTCAAAGTAGCGGAAAGACCTTTAGTCAATTCAAAACTTAAGAATGGGTTTACGTAAGCATAACCAGGCATAACTAACTGATTATTATCTTGTGCGTAAGCTTTCGTTGTTCCAATAACAGAGAAACCTACATTGTGTTGTTTTTTACCACCAAATTTGTACGTTGGTACGATGTTATAGATGAAGTCTGCTTGACGACGTGGACGATTTCCTTCTACCGATGGGTTTAACGCATCTGAAGCAATTTTTGCTTTCGTATACGTAACGTTACCCATAAGGTTGAAGTTTCCAACACGGTAGCTTCCTTCTAACTCAAGACCCATCGCATTGTATTCACGTTGGATTTGACGGATACCTCCTGAACCTCCACCGAAATCCCAGTTTTGTTCAGATACTTTAGAATAGAATGCCGTAGCATAAAACGTATGGTTTTCTCCTTTACGTTTGTATCCAATCTCTGCTTGGTCAACCATATCCGCGCTTAATCCATTGATGGCAGCACCTGAATTTAATACGTTTGGACCAAATAATAAACGGTCTGCATTGGCTCTACCACCACGGCTGTAACGACCAAATAATGACTGACTATCATTCAACAAATAGTTCAAACCTAAGGAGTATGAAGTATAATCATAATCGTAGTTGATTGGTTTGCGGTTGGCATTATCCACTACAGAAACACTCACTTCTGGACCATCAATTACACCGTTGTTGTTTACGTCTAAGTTAGCCGCTTGTGTAGCACCTGCATACGTTCCTCTTGCTTTACCTGAATCAAAACGTACACTCGCATCAACTGTTAATTTTTCATTAGCTTTCCATTGAACCGCTGCATAAGGAGCAGTGATATCATAGTTCGCATCATAGTTACGCGTACAACAGTTACCCCAAAGTGGCACACCGTATGCATATAAACCGTTTGAAGTTGCCGAACCTGCATTTAATAACGCAGCGTTATCGCCTTTTACTTCCATTAAATACGAGTTCCATAACCAAGACATGCTGATGTTTTGGAACGCTCTATAGTAACCAAAAGTCACATCAACATCACCGAATTTTTTAGACAATTTCATGTCGTTTGTGAAGTTGTTGAAGTTGTTGATTTCTGTATCAAACGTGTGAATACGCATAGCCAAAGAGCTGTTGTTGAAATTTCCACCAGCCGATGGACCGTTTGCATACGTTAAATTCGCCACACCAAATGCACTCGCTAAAGCACCTCCTGTTGAAATTTCAGCTGGGAATAAAGATTCAAAACGACCTTTGATGTAGTTCTGACGGAAACGGTTTTCCACTTTCCAATCATCTCCTAAGTCAAATGACATTTCAGCACCAAATGAAGTATTGATTGGGTGCATACCATCTGCCATATTGCTTCTTCTACGCTCACCATCTGCACCAATTGTTAGGTTATCCAACATATAAGCACTGTGTGGTGTATCGTGTAAAATGTCAAATCCACCCACTGAACTCCAGTTCGGACTAGCGTTGGTTCCCGATACTTTAACCGGCATTGGCAAATAACCAATCGATTTGTCATTCAAATATTTTACATACAAACGAACGTATCCGTTTTTAAATTCTTTGGTTAAATTCGCTTTGAACTGACCTCCTAAATTGGCAGTATACCCAGCGTTACGTGGTCCTTCTCCTTGACGGTAGAAACCACCCACGTGGAAACGTAATGTTTCAGATAGTGGCGAACCGTATTCGAAATCGGTACGAGTTTGACCGAAATCCAATCCTACTTGTTGCATTAATGTTCCGCCTTCTTTTTTACCATCTTTTGAAATAAAGTTGATGATACCCGCTGGTGAATTACTCGCTAAAGTAGAAGCCGAACCTCCACGGATTGCTTCAACACGCGCTAAAGTTTGGTCATTACGAACAAAAATATCCGCATTACCAAAAGCTACGTCACCAAATTGCATTACTGGTAAACCATCTTCATGCAATTGCAAGAATTTAGCTCCTCCAGAAGCAATCGGAATACCACGAACTGTAATGTTGGCATTACCTTCACCTCCAGTAGGCTCTGCTTTAATACCCGCAATCGAACGGAAAATCTCTGCCGTAGAACGAGGAGCCGCTTGATCGATTTGAGCGGTATTTACCGAACTCACCGAAACACTCGATTGTAATTTCGTACGTTGACGAACTACCCCTGTTACTACTACCTCATCCAAGTTTTTGGACTCATCTTCCATTTGAAAATCGGCAGTGGTGTTCCCTTTTACCGATACTTCTTTTTTAACGGTTTTGTAACCAATAAAGGATACGGTTACAGCAGTGGTTCCCTCTGCCAATCCAGCAATGCTGTACGCACCACTTTCATTGGTTGTTGTCGATTTTGAACCGGCAGCTACGTTGGCCCCAACCACCGCATTACCTTTCGCATCGGTAACTTTCCCGGACAAAACACCACTTTGAGCAAAAGCTTGCGATACCAGCAATAGCATAGCCAGAAACAGCGATTTTTGCAAAAGATTAGTAATTTTTTTCATCTTTCAGTTTTTAATTGATTAATAATTTGAGTTGATTATAATTTCGAAATTAATTTTTTGGTTAACAGAATATTAAGAAATTCGTATCGAAAACGTTTTCGAAATTACCGAAAACGTTTTCGATTTCCGAAATCGATTTTTTTCACCATATTTGTTACAATGAAAGAAGCCACACTCAAGCAAATCGCTGAAACCTTGGGGATTTCCATCACCACCGTTTCCAAAGCCTTAAAGAATTATCCCGATGTTAGCGACAAAACCCGCAAGGCCGTACATGACCTTGCCCATCAGTTGCAATATACGCCCAATTCATTTGCGGTGAACCTTCGTACCAAAGAGTCGAAAACCATTGGCGTCATCATTCCGGAGTTAGTTCACCACTTTTTCTCCAGTGTCATTGACGGTATTGTGGCCGAAGCCGAAAAGAACGGCTACCTCGTTATTATCCAACAATCCAATGAATCCGTAGTCATGGAAAAGAGTCAGGTGGAACTCCTGCTCAACAAACGGGTAGACGGCATCGTGATGTCTTTATCCAATGAATCCAATGACGACGAACACCTCAAAGAATTGCTGCGCCGGGGCGTTCCTTTTGTACAATTTGATAAAATCTCCAAATTACTCAACAGCTCCAAAGTCATTATCGACGACCAAAAAGCAGCCCTCGAAGCCACCGCACACTTGGTTGCCAAAGGCTGTAAGAAAATCGCACACATTCGCGGACCCGTGAATCCACAGAATGCCATCGACCGCTTTTTAGGCTATAAAAAAGGATTGGAGAAACACGATATTCCATTTGACCCGTCTCTAGTCTACACCTGTAGCCGCGTGTCTTTTGAAGAAGGAAAAGAATTTGCCGCACAAATCATCAACGAACATCCCGATGTAGACGGCATCTTTTGCATCACCGATTTAGTTGCCGTGGGCGTGTTGGCCTATTTTAACGAAAACAACATTAAAGTTCCCCAACAAATTAAAGTCATCGGATTCAGCAACTGGTTCATGTCGCAAGTGATTTCCCCGTCATTAAGTACAGTCGAACAGCCGAGTTATGATATGGGTGTCGCTGCCTTCAATTTATTGTTGGAAGAAATGAACGCCCGTAAAGAAAACCGTTTCATGGAACCCAAGACCGTGCGCCTTGAAACCCAAATCATTGAACGGGATTCGACGAAGGGGTGAGAAAAGTCGCAGTCACAGTCGCAGTAGCTCAGTAGCTTAGCGACTCAGCTTCTCAGCAGTTAGTTAGAGTCAACCCAAGAAAAACTTTAGCATAATGAACAATCGAATAAAACTATTGACCGTTCTATATTTCCTGATTATTGTTTGCTGTAATCCGATAATTGCTCAAAATAAAAAAGAGATTCTTTGGTCAACAGATTGGAGTCCAAATGGAAAACTTATCGCAATTGGTGGAAACATAGATTCTTTATTTATATACCACTCAAATTTACAACTATATAAAACATTTCCAGTTAAAAATACAATTACTCGTGTGAAGTGGCATCCTACAAAAAATATAATTGCCGTTGTAACACAAGTATCAAGTGAAAAATCGTTCTTAATTAATTTGGATACCAACGAAAAAATTGAACTAAACGAAATTTCTCCAGACGGAGCAAGAGGACTGGATTGGAATTTTACCGGTGAATATTTAGCTGTTGCAGACAATGATGGGCAAATATTAATCTATGACATAAAAGGTGAGTTAATTAGAAAGTTTGTAAATCAAACCAACTCAACCAAAGGAATTACTGCCGTCGCTTGGCATCCAAAAAAAAATATGCTTACTACAGTTACTGATCAAATTCGTTTTTTTGATAGTGAAGGAAACCTAATAAAGTCAATAAAACACAGACCTGAAGAAGTGCTGTTATTAAGCATAGCCTGGCACAAATCAGGAGAATTCTTTGTAACTGGCGACTATGGAGATGATAAAGATAAATCATTACTTCAATATTGGAATGAACATGGTGAACTTCTAAAAACAATTGATATTAGTATAGGCGAATACAGAAACTTATCATGGAATCCTGACGGAAGTCGATTAGCTTCAGCAAGTGATGTTTTGAGAATTTGGGACAAAGAAGGAAACCTCATTTTAGTTGGAAACTCAAAAGACTATTTATGGGGAGTCGCTTGGAATAAAAAGGGTAACAAAATTATTACCACTAGTACACAACAAAGAATAACACTTTGGAATAAAAAAGCTGAAGAAATAACTACGGTAGAATAATGGGCAGACATTAACAGCATCGACCTGTAATAGTTTGTTTTTTTTAGCTTTACGTTTGGATTTCATGTGTAAACTCTATCTTTACGAGCATATGCTGCTCGCTTTTTCGCCACTATCGGGTAGTTCCAAACCGTTCATTTATTTTACAGATCACTCAGCAGCTCAGCCTCTGAGAAACTCAGCAGCTCCCTGTAACATTTTCCCCAAAAAACCTACTTATTCAATCAATCCGACTAAAATAACTTCGATATGAAAAAACTCACATTACCGGTTTTAGCATTGGCGGCTTTAGTAACTTCTTGCCAAAAAAGCGAACCCTTACACTCTGGAATTACAAAAGCCAACATGGATACGTTGGTGAAACCTGGTGATAATTTTGACGCTTATGTCAACGGGAATTGGACCCGAAAAACAAAAATCCCAGCCGATAAAGCCGCTTTTGGTGCTTTTGATATGTTACTGGATAAATCTGAGAAAGATGTCAAAGAAATTATTCAAGCAGCTGCTAAAAGCAAAAGTGCTGAAGGTTCTGAAGAACAGAAAATCGGGGATTTTTACGCTTCCTTCATGGACCGAAAAGGCCGTGATGCAAAAGGATTGAGTCCGCTACAACCTGAATTTGCAAAAATCGATGCCCTTACCACTACTGAACAATTGGCTGCCTACCTAGGTACAGCAAATCGTGAAGGGACACGTGCTCCGTTTGCCTTTTTTGTAAACACCGATTACATTGACCCAACTAAAAATGTAGTCATGGCATGGCAAAGCGGTTTGGGATTACCCGATCGCGATTACTATTTGTCGCCAGCACCTGAAATGGCTTCGATACGTACGGCATACGCCCAACATATTGAAAAGATGTTGACGATTGCAAAATTTCCAAATGCCAAAGCCGACGCAGCAACAATTGTAGGTCTTGAAAGTGCCCTTGCCAACATTCACGTTCGTAAAGAAGACAACCGTGATTCGAAAAAACTAAACAACCCGATGTCTATGGCGGCATTAAAAACGATGATGCCCAACTTTGACCTTAAAACCTATTTGGACAAAGCGGGTATGGGTAAAGAAAAGATTGTGATCATAGCCCAACCTTCTTATATGAAAAGTTTGGATGCTTTGATCAAAGCAACCCCAATTAATACTTGGAAAACGTATTTAAAATGGTCGGTATTGGATGGTGCTGCAGGTTATTTAACAACTGAATTGGACAACCAAAACTTCGAGTTCTACGGTAAAGTATTAAACGGTACCGAAAAACAACGCGACGACTGGAAACGTGCGGTACAAACCGTAAGCGGTGGATTGGGTGAAATGATTGGAAAATTATATGTAGAAAAACATTTCTCTCCCGAAGCCAAAGAACGCATGACCGTGATGGTGAAAAACCTATTGAAAGCGTATGCAGAAAGCATTCAAAAATTAGATTGGATGAGTGAGGCTACAAAAAAAGAAGCCTTGAAAAAAGTAGACAAGTTCTTAATCAAGATTGGCTACCCTGACAAATGGCGCGATTATTCCTCGTTGACCATTGCAAAAAATGATTTATTCGGCAATATGCAACGCAGTGCCGCGTATGAATACCAACGTAATTTGGACAAATTAGGCAAGCCAGTAGACCGTACAGAATGGGGAATGACGCCACAAACGGTAAACGCATACTACAACCCTTCGTTGAACGAGATTGTATTTCCAGCAGCTATTTTACAACCGCCTTTCTTTGATATGAATGCAGATGATGCCGTAAACTACGGAGGCATTGGTGCCGTAATTGGTCACGAAATCGGACATGGTTTTGACGACGAAGGAAGTACCTTTGACGGTGACGGTAAATTACGCAACTGGTGGACGGCAGCCGACTTAGCCGCGTTCAAAAAGAAAACAGGTGCTTTAGTCGCACAATACAACAGCTTTGAAGCGTTACCAAAATTATTTGTAAACGGTCAATATACTTTAGGTGAAAACATTGGTGACTTAGGCGGATTGAGTATCGCGATCAAAGCGTACAAAATGAGCTTAGAAGGCAAAGAAGCACCGAAGTTAGATGGCTTTACAGGCATCCAACGCGTATTCTTAGGCTGGGGACAAGTTTGGTTAGACAAATCCCGTCCTGAAGCCATTCGTTCACAGATTGCAGCCGACCCACACTCACCGGCCAAGTTCCGTATCAACGGTGTGGTGCGCAACATTCCCGAATTCTACGAAGCCTTCAACGTAAAACCCGGCGACTCACTTTACTTGGCGCCCGAGAAACGCGTGAAGATTTGGTAGTAGAAGTCATAAGTCAACAGTCGCAAGTCGTGAAAGACTGAAAACTGAAAACTGAGACTGAAAACTAAAAAAATCCCCTGCAGTGATGTGGGGGATTTTTTTGATTAAGAAATTTAGATCTCTTTTATACCTATTGATTTAAGGAAATTAAAAGTTCCGTCATAAATTGTAGAAGGTCTTGTAAAATCATCATTATTACCACAAGGAACATAAATTATCATTCCTTGTCTAGCTCTTGTCAACAATACCCTATATGAATTAATCAAATATTTAATTCTTTCTGGATTGCTATTATTTTTCCAAGTAGTCCCAGTAAACTTCTTATAATTCCATTGATTTTTGTGATGATAAAAATCTCCATCCCAAGCTACACATGTCCAATCCAATTCTAAGCCTTGAATATCAAATTCTGTAGCGACTTCCTCTAAGAAAAAAGATGATCGTATATCTTCTTTATCATTTAGAAACCAAATAGGAGCATCAATCTTAGCCTTTACATTCAAGCCAAAAGGTCGTAATCTTATTGCGCCTGACGAAGCTACAATCCCTGTTCTTTCATTTCCTCTTGCTTGTTGATTTAGCCATTTTCTTGCTTTTTCTAAATCACGTGTAATTCTGATTGGATAATCTTTTGCTATATATTCGTTGTAAATATACTTGGCATTTGAAAGATCATTACTTATAATTTGCTGTATAAAATTAGATAATTGTGCGCTTCTAAATGACCTTAAAGAAACTGATAAATGCAATTCGTCTTTTTTCTCTGCATTTCTATTCTTCAAGATTTGAATAGCATTTTCATCTTGTATGTAGTTGTGATCATCAATTATTTTTGATGAATAATAAATATTCCAATCCTTAAAATTATTTTCAAAAGGCCTAATCCATTCTTCTAATCCTGCTTCACCAGTATTAATCTCTTGACCTCCTCCAATCAAACACACTATTGTACACCAATCCTTGTGTCTATCCATAACCTCAATAAGAAACTCAGGCTCTGATTTATTGAACTCTGAATTTCCTTTGTTTCTTCTCATAAAACTTGAGGCTTGTTCTCTGGTCCAAGCTCTTTGAGCTTCATCAAAAATTGTAACCTTTTCAATTGGAGCCTTATCGTCTTTTAAAGATGAATCTCTAAAGTGATGAATGTTCTGTATAAATGATTTCACTTGTGATTTAGCACTTTCTTTTGACAAAGTCTCTCCAAATTCTTTTGCATTCTTTACTTTATCTCTTGCTAATGCCTCTCTCAAAACATCTACCAAAGGTCCATTACCCGACAGAAAAACAGCATGCTCTTCTTCTTCATAATTTGAACGTAAATTAGCGATATTTAAACCTGCTAATGTTTTTCCAGCACCAGGAACACCTGTGATAAAGCAGATTGATTTTTTATTATTATCTTTTGAAAAATCAATTATATCAGAAATACAATTTGAAGTCACCGATAGGTTTTCCGCACCTGAATCACTTCTAGAAATCTCTGCTACATTATGCTTTTTATAAAGAGCTGTAGCTGCTTCAATGATTGTTGGTGTTGGTTTGTAGATAGATTGTTCCCATAACTTAGCATCTATCTTTTCATCAGATTGTAAATGCTGAATTGTATAATCAATTACTTCTTTGAGATTGTTTGAATTGGCGCAAATTGTTTGATATAAACGATCAATACTCTTATTATAATTATTAATAACAGAAGGCGCTTTGTCTGCAATTAGCACGGGTATTAAATTTTGATTATGACTTCCTTCATGAAAATTATTCAAATCTAAACCATAATCAAAAGCTTGCTCTTTCGCATATTTCTCATAAATATCAGACCCAATCTTAAACTCTAAAACAAAAATGCAGTTGTCAATGATTAAAATATTATCAACTCTCTTTCCCATTCTGGGTATAGTGAATTCAAAATAAATTTCACCAGAAAAGGAGGATATGTTTCTTTTTAAGATTTCGATTTGACTTTTCCAAGCATTAGATTGTTGTATGGTTAATTTATTTAAATCATAATTACCCGAAATTCTCCCATAAATAGAATTATTATCTTCATTTAGAAAATCATCAATACTAGCATTATAATAAGCCCTACTCATCAAATAAATCTTTTACTTTTACATCTAGTGCTTTTGCTAATTTTTCAACTACTTCAATTGAAACATTTCTTTCACCTTTTTCAATTGTTGGCAAATAGGTTCTATCAATCTCAGCCAAGTTGGCTAACTTTTCTTGCGATAATCCTTTTTGTTTTCGCAATTCTTTAATCTTTATTCCAAATCGTTGCTTAATATCCATGTTAACAAAATTTGAAAAATGTAGACTTTAAAACAACGGAGTATAGTCCGGTTTTTTGTTATTTTTGGCAATATTATTCTGCTTATGGGTTATATAATCGAAATCATATTTGGAAAGAACGAGGTGGAAAAACACCGTCGTGGTGAAGAGTTTACTGACTATGAAAATTTAATCCATAAAAAGAGATTTGAATTTGAAACCTTAGGTGAAAGAAATGCATTCTATAAGGGCTTATCAGAATCTAATGGATGGGCAGAATTTGAAATTATCAAAGAGATTCAAACCAAAGAAACACCTGTAGAATTAGAGTTTAATTATTGGAGATTTATAGAAAAATTTTATCCCAATTATTACCATTGTGATAATATTCTACTAAGTGACATCTTAACCAGAAAACTAGATGGCGAAGAAATCTGCGAAAATGATGAAGAGTACATCAAAGACTGGGATGTTAGAAAAGAGCTAATGGAACTAGACAAAAAACTTCTTGGGAAAGCTTTTGAAAATTATTTTAATCAAACTTATCCCGAAAAATCTAATAATGAATAACTAATCTTTACTTCATTTTTAGGTTAATTTTATTCATTTCCAAGAAATCACTACTTGATATCCCTTTCTTTTTCCCAAAAACACCCGCTACACCATCACCCTTAATGAGCAACCAACCTCGTTTATTCGTACCATGAAACTCGGGTTTTCTCCCAGTCATCGTGCAGTCATGGTGCGTAGTATACCGTGGATATACCGTGGATATACCGTAGTTGTATCGTGAATGTATCGTTCTAAATTCAGGGGAAAGCCTTGGTAAACTCCTTGTTCCCTTTGCTTAAAGCCTGCTCTACTGCTGCGCTCCCTATCCTTTATCCGTGCTGTACCGAACGAAATCCGAACGAAAACGGAAGAAAACCCCTACGAAGCTGCTTTCCTAGGCTCCAGAACTATACACCAGCCACTAGTCACTAGTAACCATCACTAGTCACTAATCACTAATCACCAATCACTAGTCACCAATCACTAGTCACTAATCACTAATCACCAATCACTAGTCACTAATAACTAAACCAAAAAAATCGTTTTCGAATTTTCAACCCCATAAAAAAACACCTTCTTTTTTATCAAACTCATAAAAGTGATAGTACACCCCCTAATTTTTCATTACATTTTACTTAAAAAAGTAATGGTTTTGTAATTTTACCCTACACAACACAAGGGTATGGGATTAGAAAAACGTTGGATATCCGCATTCGTCATCATCATGGCAGTAGCCATCACCGGATTGGTTTGGCCGCATAGCGAACCCACTAGCGGGTCGGTTTTTGGTACGGCAGAAAACCTCCATACCGCCGATATCGCGTGGATCTTGACGTCCTCATGCCTAGTACTGCTCATGACACCCGGACTTTCCTTCTTCTACGGAGGGATGGTCGGGAAGAAAAATGTGATTTCTACCATGCTCAAAAGTTTTATCTGCTTGGGCGTGATCAGTTTGATCTGGGTAGTAGTTGGGTTCAGTCTTTCCTTTGGCGACCCCATCGGAATCACCCTAGACGGCAAGCACTATGGCCTGTTTGGGAATCCTACCGACTTTGCCTTTTTTGATCAAGTATCCCTTTTACCCCATAAACAATTGGGAAGTACACTCCCCTTTATCCTCTACGCCTTGTTCCAAATGAAGTTTGCCGTCATCACGCCAGCGATCATCACAGGAGCCTTGGCCGAACGGATTCGTTTTATTTCGTTTTTATTATTTATTGGTTTGTTTACCCTATTGATCTACGCACCGTTATGCCACATGATTTGGCACCCTCACGGCCTTCTCGGCGGCTATTTCGGTGTGAAGGATTTTGCCGGCGGCACCGTCGTTCACATGAGCGCCGGGTTTGCCGCACTGGCAGGGGTAATCGTACTCGGTAAACGACAACAGAGCGAACATATTCCCACCAACATTCCGTTTGTACTGCTCGGCACCGGACTCCTATGGTTTGGTTGGTTTGGATTCAATGCAGGGTCAGCACTCGCCGCCAACGCCACGGCCGCACTCGCCTTTGCCACCACCACTATTGCCTCGGCCGCAGCCATGCTCACCTGGGTGTTCTTTGACCGCCTCAACGGACGCAAAGTTTCAGCACTTGGAGCGTGTATTGGTGCGGTGGTCGGACTCGTAGCCATTACCCCCTCCGCGGGATATGTGACCGTTCCGCAAAGTATCTTCTTCGGATTCATAACCGCTTTGGTGTCCAACACCATGGTCTACTGGAAACGCTTAAAACAAATTGACGATACCCTAGATGTGTTTGCCTGTCACGGAGTGGGCGGAATTATGGGAATGATTCTCACCGCCCTTTTCGCGCAGGGGGAAAACGCTAGCCTACTCTACGGCGGTTGGTCCGTATTTGCCCACCACATGATCGCACTCGTCTTGGTGTCTGCCTTTACCTTTGGCGGTGCCTTTCTGTTGTTCAAACTCACCAACTTCCTCATCCCCATTCGCGTCAGCCAAGAATCGGAACAACTGGGCTTGGACTTATCCCAGCACGGGGAGAAAGTTTAATGTGGCAATGTGGCAATGAGGCAATGTGTCGATGTGTCGATGTGCCGATGTGCCAATGAGGCAATGTGAGGATTTGAAAATGAATCTTACTGTTGACATGTTAATTTAAAACCCTTCTATTCCTATTCATTTCTTTCTAACGACTAATGTCTAAAGTCTACCGTCTAAACTTGAAACTTTAAACCTGAAACCTGAAACTTAAAATCACCTATCTTTGTCCTACAAACAAACCACTAAATGACCACTAAAATTTTAATCATTGGCGCCTGTGGACAGATAGGCACCGAATTAACGACACAATTGCGTGCGCAATACGGCGTAGACAATGTGGTGGCTTCGGACATCCGTAAGCTCAATAACGACATTGTGAATACGGGACTTTTCGAAGTAGTCAACGCATTGGACTATAACCAAATCGAACATTTAATTGAGAAGTACCAAATTACAGACGTGTATTTGATGGCGGCTTTGCTTTCGGCTACGGCAGAAAAGAATCCGGCCTTTGCTTGGGATTTAAATATGAACTCCTTGTTTCACGTATTGAATTTAGCCAAAGCCGGGAAGATTAAAAAAATCTTTTGGCCTTCCAGTATTGCGGTTTTCGGACCAACAACACCGCGCGAAAACACGCCACAATACACCATTATGGAACCCACTACGGTGTACGGCATTTCAAAACAAACGGGCGAACGTTGGTGCGAATATTACCACCACCAATATGGAGTGGACGTGCGCAGTATCCGTTACCCCGGCTTGATTAGCTGGACTTCTGAACCGGGCGGTGGCACTACCGATTATGCGGTAGACATTTACCACAAAGCCTTGGAGGACGGGAAGTACGAATGTTTCTTACGTGACGACTCCAAACTACCCATGATGTATATGGAAGATGCTATCCGCGCCACCATTGAAATCATGCAAGCCGACGCGGTTGCGATTAAGATTCGTTCCTCTTATAATCTAGCCGGTATCAGTTTCACCCCTGCCGAAATCGCAGCAGAAATCACCAAGCATATCCCTGATTTCACGATTACGTATAATCCGGACTTCCGTCAAAAGATTGCCGATTCATGGCCAGCCTCCATTGACGACTCGAGTGCGCGTTCCGATTGGGGTTGGGCACACCAGTACGATATGAGTGCGATGACCCAAGTGATGTTGGAGAATTTACGCAAATAAAACCCATAAAAAAGGCCTCCCTAGGGAGGCCTTTTCACTCTAAACAAAAACTACTATTGTTGAACAATAGGCGCTCGTAACGATTCCAATACCGCAACGATATCGGTGTATAGTTCGGTATTTGCCGCTACACCATTTTGCTGTGCTGCAGCGCCTACATACCCTACAAATTTGTCATAATTGGCATTGGTTGATTTCACTCCCATACGTGGATTCGTAGCTGGGTTGTGTGCATCGACCATGTTCAATCCATTATACGTGTTCACTGGATTGGTACCTCCCGTATTGAAAGAGAAGAAGTCGGTTAAATTGTCAACCAAGATCGCCAAGTTCGTGGTGTTACCCGCACCAACTTCCGTTAATACCGGTGTAAAATGCGCTCCTAAATTACCCGAAGCACCTGCTTGGATATCGGCTACAATTAAACCTACAGTTGAGTTCACTACTTTGCGGTAGCTCAAACGTCCTTGTTCGATCATTTGACCTGGATTATCGGGATCAGCTACCATAGTGGTTCCGCCTAAACGCGCATAAATAGAAGGTTTCGCGGGTGTGCTGTTGTCATCATCTTTACTACATGAAGTGGCAAAAGCAGCTGCAATCAATACAGCAACGAGGGAGGTTTGTTTCAAAAATTTCATAGCAATTTATTTTTATGTTAATTAAAGATTCTTTGAACGAAAGACGAGAAGCGGTAGCTCCAACTGTCTTTTTTGATTACGGGACACACTTGTGCATTGGCCAAAGCTGCGGGCACTACAAAACGTTTTGCTTTGTAATCACCTTTCGTCATTAATTGATCGAAAACTTGTTGGGAATTGGCCACCGTATTGTCATGGAAATAGACCACTACATTATTTTTTACAATAATGTCGCTTTTCACACCGGGTATGGCATGCAATTGATCTTTGATTTGAGAAGCCATAGTCGTATCTAAGGGTTGATCGAAATCGATACGACTAATTTGGATATGGGCATTCTCAATAGGTTTGGCAGTAGCAATATGAGCTACTAGAATTATAAATAGGAGCAAAAAGGTGCCGAGCAGCGAACCTATAATCACTTTTAATTTTTTCCGTTTCATGTTTGTTCAGTTTTTGTTTACAACACTATATACGGAGAAAAGTAAAAGTCGGTTTTATCCGAATAAAAAAAAGTTCCCGAAGGAACTCTTATTTTTTAGAAAGTTGGGTAATCAAAGCATCTTCTATGGGAGCTTTCACTTTGATGACCGCATCTGTAGTATCGTTGGGAATCGTCATGGAGAGCACATAGTGTTTTATTTTCCATCCTTTCGAAGTCAAAATCAATACTCCACTACCACGACAGATCTTCATTTGTGTATTTAACAGTTCATCAAACCACGCCATTTTCCCATCGGCTGAAAAAAAGATATGGCGTTCTAAGGCGGTAAAATTCCACGCCTTCCCACGATCAAAATAGGGTTTAGCAAATGCTTGAAAGGCTTCTTTGTTCCAGTTTTCAGTGGCATCGGTACCGATAAAAATTGATTCGTCGTCCATTGCATTGAAATACGCATTGTAATTGGCCGTAGCTGCGGCTTTGTGCCAATCATCCAGCAGTTGATTAATCGATTCTTTTGGAGTTTGCGCAAAGGCAATGGTGGTGAGGAAAAGGAAGAGGTGTTTCATGTTTAGTGATTGGTGATTAGTGATTGGTAATTAGTGATTAGTGACTAGTGATTAGTGACTAGTGACTAGACTTTGGACTTTAGACTTTAGACTTTAGACTTTAGAAAGATACAAAAAAGATAAATGTGATTAGGACTCATTGACACATTGACACACCTGCCTGCCGGCAGGCAGGTTGACACATTGACTCATTGGCACATTGACTCATTGACACATTGCCTCATTGGCACATTGACTCATTGCCTCATTGGCACATTGACACATTGCCTCATTGACTCATTAGCTAACGACCAACGTCTAAAGTCTAACGACTCATAACCCACTAGCTATGTAACACAAGTCACTTACCACGCCATTTTGTAAGTGTACCTTTACAGTATAAAATCATTGGGTTATGAAAACAACAGTAATCGTCGGTGGAAGTTTTGCAGGAATGACTGCCGCATTGGAATTAAAACGCAAAGGGAAAAATGAACATCGTGTGGTTTTAATTGACAAATCACCTTTATTTCTTTTCATTCCGTCACTGATTTGGGTGCCCTTTAAACGCAGAGATATTAAAGATATTTCTTTTCGAAAAGATACCATATTACAACGCAAAGGCGTAGAGTTTGTACAAGCTGAAGCGCTTACGGTTGACACCCAAAAACAAGTGGTAGTTACCGATCATGGCGATTTTGCCTACGATCATTTGGTGGTTGCAACCGGACCAAAAGTAAAATACGACATTGCACCTGGAGTAGCGGAATACGCGCATTATATTGGCACACCTAATGGAGCGATGAAAACCCGTAAAGCCTTAGAAGAATTCAAAATGAATCCAGGGCCTGTAGTGATTGGCGCAACACAGAATGCGGGCTGTATGGGTGCAGCTTATGAGTTTTTATTTAATATGGAGAAATGGTTGCGCGAGCAAAATATCCGCAAGAAAGTCGACTTACACTGGGTGACTCCCGAAGATTATTTAGGGCACTTTGGTATTGATGGCATGCCTTTAGCCGAAAGCATGTTGAAAGGGTTTATGAAGATGTTTAACATTCATTTCCACACGCAAGTGGGCATAAGCGAAGTCAAAGCAGATCAAGTGATCCTCACGGATGGAACGGTTATAGCATCCCGATTTACAATGTTAATGCCACCATTTATTGGTGTTGACTTTGTGACAAATTCACCAAGTCTTTTGGCAACACCCAACGGTTATATTCCGGTGGGGGATGATTACCGCCATCGTGAAATTCCTAATGTATGGGCGGCAGGCATCGCGGTTGATGTCAAACTCCCATTTACACCTGCTAAAGTTCCTTTTGCCTCTCCCAAAACAGGCTATCCTTCTGATGAAACCGGTAAAATTGTCGCAGAAAATATACTTCGCGTGAGCCGTGGAGTACAAAAATTAAAAGAAAAAGCGTGGGGTAAAATCCCCGGTGTTTGTATCATGGATTGTGGTAAAAAAGAAGTCATTATTTTTTCCAACCATTTATTCAAACCCCGAACCATTGCTTTGATGATTCCGAATGTGTTGTATGACTTCTCTAAAATTTTATTGGAGAAATATTTCCTCTGGAAAACACGCCGCGGATTATCATACCTCCCATAAGTTGCACTCTAAACCCAAAGGAAGAAAAGGTGCCTTGAAGCAATTCGGGGTTCCTTTTTTTATTGGAAATCAACTTTTAACTAAGCTACTTAAAATGAAGATTGCATAAACTTACCAAATGTTTAACTCAATTTCTCCAAACTAGTTTCTTATTTTTGCAAGGCATAAACGCACGCCATGAAACTACGTTGGGTATTCTTTTGTTCGCTACTTTGGATCGGTTGTCAAAACGACAATTCGACCTTATTAATTGAACAACAAAAAGAAGCAAAAAAGAAAGAAGCCATTTTCAACACGATTAATCGCGGTTGGGAATTTGATATTGCTCCTATGGATCCGCAAACCATGGCGCGAATTGGCACTTGGAATGAATGGCGGAATTTTCTTAGGGAAATCAACCAAAAGCCTAAGAGTACATTGAGTGCCTTCCAAAAAAAGGCAACGCTATTGGTGGCCAAATCCAATGAATTATTGCTGGGTGTCCCACAAGAATTCAATAAGCCTCAAGTGCGCGCTCGTATTATGGTGATCAACACCAAATTAAAAAGCATGGATCTGTTTATTCACCTCAACCAAATCCCCGACGACAAAGTGGTGAAATTGGTGAGTGAAGTCAATACCGAAATAGAATATTTACAATTGCAGTTGGAGGAAATTGTGCAACGCAGTTTGATTCCACGTGAAGAAGGAGAGCCTGATTTTGAAAAGATGAAAGACACCACACGTGCGATTCCTAATACGCCTATAAATCACTAAGTTTTGAGTAAGCCATCGCTACTTTCGGTGTATCAAAATGCACCAAAAGTCCAACTTATTGCCCAATCACTTGAAAACCGCGACGTCAAAATAAACGCTCGTGGGTTGGTAGGGTCTGCCCTTTCCTTTGTGATTCAAGCCGTATTTGAAAAGGCAGATCGCCCATTTTTACTGCTTTTTAATGACAAAGAAGAAGCCGCTTATTACCTCAACGACTTGGAGCAATTGATCAATGATCAAGATGTATTGTTTTATCCGGGTTCGTACCGTCGCCCTTATCAGATAGAAGAAACCGACAATGCGAATATCCTATTGCGCGCCGAGGTATTAAACCGCATCAATTCGCGTAAAAAACCCGCTATTATCGTTTCCTATGCGGAAGCACTTTTTGAAAAAGTGGTAACCAAAAAGGAGCTGGATAAAAACACTTTAAAGATTTCGGTCAATGATAAAACCAGTATTGACTTTATTAATGAAGTCTTGTTTGAATACAACTTCAAACGGGTAGACTTTGTCACGGAACCGGGTGAATTTTCCGTACGCGGTGGTATTGTTGATGTGTTTTCGTTTTCAAATGACAATCCCTACCGCATTGAGTTTTTTGGTAACGAAGTGGATTCCATTCGTAGTTTTGATGTGGAAACGCAATTGTCCATTGAGAAATTGAAAAAGATTTCCATTATCCCGAATGTAGAGAATAAATTTTTTGAGGAAAACCGTGAAAGTTTTCTAGATTATATCGACGATTCTACGGTGTTGTTCTTGCAGCACACGGAAGTTCTCGGACAGCAATTGGACAAATTATTCGCCAAAGCAACTGAGGCATTTGGCAAATTGGAATCGGGCATTCGCCATGTTTCTCCAGAAGAATTGTTCATCAATCAGGCCTTTTTCTTAAAGCGTGCCGAACGGTTTTCGGTAGTCGAATTAAGTAATCAGCCGTACTATGCCAGTGATAAAACGGTTCCGTTCTTGATGCAACCGCAACCGTCGTTCAATAAACAGTTTGATTTGTTGTTGAATAATTTGGGGGAGAATCATTTCAACGGGTACAAGAATTATTTGTTTTGTTCCAATGACAATCAGGCGAATCGTTTTCATGATATTTTTGAAGACATTGACGAACAAAACCACGAGAGTGTTCGCAAACAATACAACACCATTGTGTTTCCCTTGTATCAAGGATTTGTGGACGAAGAGAACCAAATTGCTTGTTATACCGACCACCAAATCTTTGAACGGTACCATCGCTTCAATTTAAAGAATGGGTATTCCAAAAAACAAACGATTACACTAAAAGAACTCACCTCGTTGACGGTTGGGGACTACGTTACCCACATCGATCACGGGATTGGTAAGTTTGGCGGATTACAAAAGATTCAAGTAGAAGGAAAAACCCAAGAAGCGATTAAACTCGTGTATGCGGATAATGATATCGTGTATGTGAGTATTCATTCGCTACACAAGATTTCGAAATACAATGGCAAAGACGGCACACCTCCCAAGATTTACAAATTGGGTTCCAATGCTTGGAAGGTTTTAAAACAAAAGACCAAAGCACGAGTCAAACATATAGCCTTCAACTTAATCCAGTTGTATGCAAAACGCCGAACTGAAAAGGGTTTTGCCTGTGCACCCGATAGTTATTTACAAAAAGAATTAGAGAGTTCGTTCATCTACGAAGATACACCCGATCAATACAAGGCCACCCAAGAAGTGAAAGTCGATATGGAAAATGATCGACCGATGGACCGTTTGGTCTGTGGAGATGTAGGTTTTGGAAAAACAGAAGTCGCGATTCGTGCAGCCTTCAAGGCGGTAGATAATGGCAAACAAGTGGCGGTTTTGGTGCCAACAACCATTTTGGCGTACCAACATTTCCGTACATTTTCCGAGCGATTGAAAGAATTACCGGTTACGATTCATTATTTGAACCGTTTCCGCACGACCAAACAAAAGAACGAAACCTTGAAACTGCTTGAGGAAGGTCGTGTTGACATTATCATCGGCACGCATCAATTGGTCAACAAAGATGTAAAATTCAAAGATTTAGGTTTGTTGATTATTGACGAAGAGCAAAAGTTTGGGGTAAATGTCAAAGACAAACTCAAAACGATTTCCCATACTGTAGACACGTTAACCTTAACAGCTACACCGATACCCCGTACATTACAATTCTCGTTAATGGCAGCACGGGATTTATCAGTAATTACGACACCACCACCGAACCGCTATCCGATAGAAACGCAGGTGGTACGGTTTCATGAAGATTTAATTCGCGATGCGGTATCCTATGAAATTCAGCGTAATGGTCAGGTGTTTTTCATCCACAACCGTATTGAAAACATTAAAGAAGTAGCGGGAATGATTCAGCGTTTGGTTCCTGACGCCCGTATTGGGATTGGCCATGGACAAATGGACGGCAAGAAATTGGAAGAATTGATGTTGGCCTTTATGAATGGTGAGTTTGATGTATTGGTAGCGACTTCCATTATTGAAAGTGGATTGGACGTGCCCAATGCGAATACTATTTTCATTAATAATGCGAATAACTTTGGGTTATCCGATTTGCATCAAATGCGCGGAAGGGTGGGACGAAGCAACAAAAAAGCGTTTTGTTATTTCATTACACCGCCGTATTCTGCGATGACGGATGATGCCCGTAAACGTATTCATGCGTTGGAGCAATTCAGTGAATTGGGCAGTGGTTTTAATATCGCGATGAAAGACTTGGAGATTCGTGGCGCTGGGGATTTATTAGGTGGTGAGCAAAGTGGATTCATCAATGAAATTGGTTTTGAAACTTACCAAAAAATCATGAATGAGGCTATTGAAGAGTTGAAAGAGAACGAATTCAAAGAACTGTACCAAGAAGAAAACGATGCAGAAACGAAGGAATATGTCAAAGATTTACAAATCGACACCGACTTTGAATTGCTCTTCCCGGATGAATATGTAAACAATATTACGGAGCGTTTGAACCTGTATAATGAATTGAGTACAATCAAGGACACTAAAACTTTAGAAGAATATGAACAGCGCTTGGTTGACCGTTTTGGTCCGTTACCAAAACCCGCCAAAGCACTGATCAATAGCATTCGCATTAAATGGAAGGCCACACAATTAGGTATTGAAAAGCTCATTTTGAAACAAGACAAAATGGTGGGTTATTTTATTGGTGACCAACAAAGTGATTTTTACCAAACCAACCGTTTTATGCAAATTTTAGAATACGTGCAACGCAACGGGAATATTTGTAAAATCAAGGAAAAGCAAACCAAAAACGGGTTGCGCCTACTGATTACTTTTGAACAAGTAAAATCAATTCACAAAGCGCTAGAGCTTATTGAGAAGTTATAAAAAAAGCCATCGTACTGATGGCTTTTCTTTTTTATAACGATTACTTCTTAATCACTTTAAAATGAACGGTATGTTCTTCATCAAATTGTAAGGAGAAGAAATATGTACCCGGAGCAAAACTACTTATGTCTACATTCGTGGCTGTGTCTTTGAGCGCTTCCGTATAGAGCAATTGACCTGTTACATTATACACAGCAACGGATTGCAATGCCGTTTTCGATTGAATCTGTACGACACCATTAGTTGGATTGGGAGCATACGTAAAATCGATACCTTGAAAAGCTGTTGTATTTAAATTGGGTGTACAACCAATAGCAGCAACCCAACCGGCTTCCGTAACAAATTGATCCGATTTAAATTGAATGGTTAACGATCCATCGGCTGCTGAGGATTCAAACGGACCAGGGATTGAATTTCCAGTAAATCCGATACCGTTATTGAATTCTGGTGCGGCAGTTGAATTCCCATCATAGATATACATATAATCATAATCCAATTCTAGATTAAAGACCGAGAATGATAAGGTAATATTGTTTGAAGGGATATTTGGAATAAGTGTACGTACTAATGTTTGCTCATCATCATAATCACCCGAAGCGCCTCCTGTATCGGTAAATACCGAACCCGTACAATACGAATCGGCAGTCATAAACAACATGGTTCGTCCGCCTATTTCAAGTCCGTTAGGACAAATAGGAGTAACTTCAAACACATAATAGGTATTAGGTACTAAGTTGGAAAAAGTGGCTGTGGTATTGGACACCG
The DNA here is from genome assembly GCA_039798185.1 of Bacteroidota bacterium. Classification (GTDB taxonomy): domain Bacteria; phylum Bacteroidota; class Bacteroidia; order Flavobacteriales; family Flavobacteriaceae; genus Flavobacterium. The sequence goes on along the minus strand of JBDKGM010000016.1, from coordinate 5,153 downwards.
TTGTCCAATTGCCAGCAGGAGCTCCATTGAGATAATACCGGATATTCCATTGGGTTGCTCCACTATTATCTATCCAACTTAGGGTTGCTGTGGTTAAAGTTGTGGATTCAACTACAATTGTTTCAATAGTATTGATACAAGTATTAATACAGTCTGTACTTAAGCATAAACTACTATCAAAGGTATCGATAATTCGTTGCGCCGGTTGGGATCCAAACCCGTTGCTGAAATCAATGCCTACATTGCTTACAATATGGCAATAACTCATAATGGTCCCTGAAGCGGGAATTGTTAAAGGGGTCGTACGACAAGAATAACCTTCTGCAGACGAACCTTGTCCGGCTGTTGCACAGTTATCAATTGCTGTATTATTTCCATTCCAAACACAAGCATGTGTATGGGGTGAACCTAATAAATGACCAAACTCATGGGTAATTACCTCAATTGTCCATGAATATGTTGGAACAGAATTGTAATCAAACTCAACATCTGAATAGCAAAAATTCTGTGAAGTACAAATCCCATTAATTGTCACCGCTAAACCGCCAAGGCCTCCATCATCAATACCAATTAACTGACCTACATCTCCGTCAAATACAGGTCGAACCTGATTAAATTTATATAAATAGGCTGTAGAAGAAGTTCCAATTCCCTCGTAAGGATCGGGTGTTGTCCAGATGTATAATGAACGAAGAGCAACCGTAATATTGTCATTGGCAAAAAGCGTTTGTACATTATTAAAAACGGAGGTCATCCAATTGGTTGTAGCGACTACATCACTCCCATTTTGAACATAAATATTGTTATCTATTTCAAAATACATGGTTGCGCATCGGGTTGAATTTACAGATTTACCAGCGTTATTGGGTTGGGTATTTACGGTAATCCCCTTATCTTCTGTAGCACAGGAAAATGGATTGGGAACTTTCATTTTCGCATCGGAATAAATCAAATAATCCGAGGAATTGGTCATTTTTCCCACAACTACATTATGGTATCCGTGACCGGAAATCACGGCATTCACGGCATCCTCAAAAAAATTAAAACTTGCTACTGATTCATAATCCCCTTTGATGATACCGCGGTAATACACCCCTGGAGTGTAAGCTACATTTTTGGACTTATCGGTGTCTACATGAAATCCTTCTGCAAATGGATTAACGCGATACAATTGCACGGTAAGATCAAGGCCTTCAAAAGGAACCGTCACTTCGATATTTTCTGGCCGTTGCGTATAAATTTCAAGCAAGGCTTGGCTGTTTAATTGCGCGTAAGTTGGGCGGGTCAAAACAGTTTCAACAGCTGTGTTTTTCACCTCTTTCAATTCCGTTAAAACGGTGTAAGGAAAAAAGCGGGATCCACTATTTTGAAGCGCTTTAATTTCCGCTCCAACACGATGTTGGGCGTGAACTACAGTAACTAAAAGTAGGAGTAGCAGGGGTAATCGTAATTTCATAGCAAATTCATTTGTGTAAAGGTACAAAATGCACATTATTTTCCAAGCTAAAAGTAATAGTAGGCATCTTCAAGATGTTCCAAATCAAGGGATTCTCCCTGATAATGAATGGCTATAATATCAAACCGCACTTGCACTTCACCTTTCATTTGTTGTACATAAGCATCTACGGCTTTTGTCAACCGTTGGATTTGTTTCGGCTTCACAAAATCTTGCGGCAAACCAAAATCGATTCGGCTTCTTGTTTTTACTTCAACAATGGCCAAGATTGGTTTCTTAAAGGCAATGATATCCACTTCCGCTTTCTGAAAAGTCCAATTGGTTTCTAATATGGTGTATCCTTTCCGAACCAAATAATCCACAGCTACCGACTCCCCTTGCCTCCCTAATTCGTTGTGTTTTGCCATCAGGTAGTAGTAAACAAGACGGCTTTACTCGAAAATTTAATTTGCTTCACGTGTTCCCGTATTTTACCAATTAATTCAATCAATTGATTTACCTCCTTTTGTAAGCTTTCTTTTTGTTCTAAAGTCAAAGAAGTCAGAGGTTCAGCGATCAACAAATGCGTTTGAATTTCATAAGCAGCGCCCAATGAAAAATCTAAAAATCGTAAAAAATCCGCTTTGGATTGGGATTGATAAGCCAACGCAATATGTGTCGGCAACATGACCGACAATTGGCGCAATTCCAAAACATAAATTTGATTGGGATGACCGGGCAACGGTGAGGTGCCGCGAAAAATCGATGTGCAGAAATCCTGGCTCTTCTTCCAGATTTCTAATTCTCTAAATGAATACATAACTATATGGCTTTTAAAATGATAGTGTAAATTTACAAATCAATTTCTATTATTTCCGACAACAAATATTTAATAATAAAAAAACTCCTCAAGTACTATAAATACTGAGGAGTTCTGTTTGATTCCGGTCATTCTTTATTCAAAAATAACGTGGCTTTCGGTATCGGTGACTTCCATGGTGACTTTACTACCAAATATCAAAGCGCGATTATCCGATATATGCCCTGCAGGGAAATTATAGATAATAGGAATGTGATAATTCTTGGTGATATCCTCAATAATCTCTAAAGCATTTTTCCCCCATGGGATATCATTGTCATGCATTTTGGTCATGCTCCCCACAATGATTCCCTTTAAACTTTCTAGGCAACCGTTGCGTTTTAAGTTCATCATCATGCGATCGATATGGTATAAATATTCGTCCAAATCTTCCAAAAACAAAATCTTATCCGAGCAATCGATAGAAGAAGGCGACCCAAACAAACTATACAAAATAGAAAGATTACCGCCCACTAGTTCGCCACTCGCTTTCCCATTTCTGTTCAACGCATCACAAGGCAAATGGTATTCCAATTTTTCTCCAAATAAAGCTTGTCGCAACGTCTCTTTCGCGGGTTCGCTTGCCTTGGCATTAACGGGCATAATCCCATGAATGGACTGCACACCCAAGGTGTTTAAATGACTATGTAAAACGGTGACATCGCTAAATCCTACAACCCATTTCGGATGTGCTTTGAATTTCGAAAAATCCAATTTATCAATCATGCGAACCGTGCCATAACCGCCACGTACACACCAAATCATTTTAATATTGGGATTGTCCATCATGGCTTGAAAATCGGCTGCGCGTTCTTCATCACTTCCGGCTAATTGGTTATCATCTAACCCGATGGTTTTGCCGATTACGACTTCCAAACCCCAGCTTTTCAACCAACCAATAGCCGGTCCTAAATTGTCATCTAAATTTTTACGTGCGGTTGCCACAATAGCCACCGTGTCGCCTTTTTGTAAATAAGGTGGTGTAATCATCTTTTTTTGTGCATAAAGATTCGTTAGTGAAATCAATACCAATAGGTATCCGAATAGTCTTTTCATTCGATTCATCGCTTCCGACAAATATAAGAAACTATATGTTCGTGATTTTGGGCAAATGCCGTACTTTTGCAAAAATTTTATTTCGAAATCGACATGTCAGATTTTCCAAAACGTTATACCGTTACCGCCGCTTTACCGTACACCAACGGACCTATTCATATTGGCCATTTGGCAGGGGTTTATGTTCCTGCTGATATTTATTCCCGTTACCTTCGTTTGCAAGGACGCGATGTAGCGTTTATTTGCGGAAGTGACGAACATGGAGTGGCTATTTCTATGAAAGCAAAAAAAGAAGGAATAACGCCTCAGGAAGTCATTGATAAGTACGATGGAATTATCAAGCAGTCGTTTGCAGATTTCGGAATTTCATTTGACAATTATTCCCGTACCTCGGCAAAAATTCATCATGAAACGGCATCTGAATTTTTTAGAAAACTCTATGACCAAGGTGATTTTATTGAAGAAACAACGGAGCAATTATACGACGAGAAAGCGGCACAATTCTTAGCTGATCGCTTTGTTATGGGGACCTGCCCTAAATGCAGTAATCCGGAAGCCTATGGTGATCAGTGTGAAAAATGTGGGACGTCCTTGAACGCAACAGATTTGATCAACCCAAAGTCGACCATCACAGGAACAACTCCTATTTTAAAAGCGACCAAACACTGGTTTTTACCTTTGGATCGCTATGAGGATTTTTTGAAACAATGGATTTTAGACGGTCATAAAAACGATTGGAAACCCAATGTGTATGGCCAAGTAAAGTCATGGATTGATGATGGTTTAAAACCACGTGCTGTAACCCGCGACTTGGATTGGGGTATCGACGTACCCGTAGCAGGTGCAGAAGGCAAAAAACTATACGTTTGGTTTGATGCTCCTATTGGATACATTTCTTCAACCAAAGAATGGGCACAAAAAGTAGGTAAAGATTGGGAGCCGTATTGGAAAGATCAGGACACGAAATTGGTGCATTTCATTGGAAAAGACAATATCGTTTTCCATTGCATTATTTTCCCTGCCATGTTAAAAGCGGAGGGAAGTTATATTTTACCCGACAATGTGCCGGCTAACGAGTTTTTAAATTTAGAAGGCAATAAATTGTCTACTTCTAAAAATTGGGCGGTTTGGTTGCATGAGTATTTAGTGGATTTCCCGGGTAAGCAGGATGCATTACGTTATGCGCTGACAGCAAATGCACCGGAAACGAAAGACAATGATTTTACGTGGAAAGATTTTCAAGCGCGCAACAATAATGAATTGGCTGCTATTTTCGGAAACTTCATTAACCGAGTGGTTGTTTTAACTCATAAATACTACCAAGGTGAAGTGCCACAACCCAATGAATTCACTGAAGTTGATAGTCAGGTTTTAGCTGAACTAAAAGCGTTCCCTGCAGTAATTGCGAGTTCGATTGAACGTTACCGTTTCCGTGAGGCGCAAGGCGAATTGATGAATGTGGCCCGTTTGGGTAATAAATATTTAGCCGATGAAGAGCCTTGGAAAATGGTTAAAATCGATCCGGATCGAGTTCAAACTCAGATGTATGTAGCCCTGCAAATTGCGGCTGCATTGAGTATTTTATCCGAGCCATTTTTACCATTTACAGCCGCCAAATTAACTACAATGTTACGCGTTAAAACGATTTCTTGGCACCATGTTTCAGAGACCTCTGACCTTCTTGAAGCCGGACATCAAATAGGTGCAGGAGAAATTCTTTTTGCTCAAATTGAAGATACTGAAATTCAAAAACAAATGGAGAAATTAGAAGCTACTAAAAAAGCAAATGTTATGGACAATCAG
>JBDKGM010000015.1:0-32378 GCA_039798185.1 Bacteroidota bacterium | reverse complement strand
GATTGTGAATTGTACGAATTACAATTTAGCAACGTGTTTTGTTAACTTAGATTTCAAGTTAGACGCTTTGTTATCATGAATGATATTTTTCTTAGCTAATCTATCTATCATAGATATTACTCCAGATAATTTTGATGAAGCATCCGATTTATCAGTAGCTAATCTTAATGCTTTTATCGCATTACGAGTAGTTTTGTGCTGATATCTGTTTAACACTCTTTTCTTTTCGTTACTTCTGATTCTTTTTAAAGCTGACTTATGATTTGCCATTTTGTTTTTTTTTAATTGTTATAAACTCCTAGTTAAAAAAGAAAAACCTCCCACAACTTTTTAAAAATCACTTTGGTTTTAACTAATAAAATAATAACAGAGACACCAATTATTATTTTATAAAACTTATTTACAACTAATTTGTAGCCCGTAGGGGAATCGAACCCCTCTTGCAAGAATGAAAATCTTGAGTCCTAACCGATAGACGAACGGGCCATTTTCTGAACCTTTTTCGAAATACAATAAACTTTCAGAACATTTAGTAGCCCGTAGGGGAATCGAACCCCTCTTGCAAGAATGAAAATCTTGAGTCCTAACCGATAGACGAACGGGCCTACTGCTCAAATGCGGATGCAAAAATACAACTATTTTTTATTCACGCAAGCCTGCATTTAAACTTTTTTCTATTTTTTTAATACGCCTTGGCAAACAGCACTCTGCCTGAGGAATTTGCGCCTGTAAGCACACATTTTCCGGCTTCTTTTACTTGATTTAAAGGGATACAACGGATAGTAGCTTTCGTCAAATCTTTGATTCGCTCTTCCGTTTCAGGAGTACCATCCCAATGCGCAGCGACAAATCCTCCTTTATTTTCCAAAACATCTTTGAATTCTTCAAATGTTTCTACATTGGTAATGTGCGTATCTCGGTATTCAAATGCCTTATTGTACATACACTCTTGAATTTGTTGTAATAACGATTGAATGTAGTTTTCAATACCGTCTTTGGCTACCACTTCTTTCGACAAATTATCGCGACGTGCTAGCTCAAAAGTTCCATTCTCTAGATCTTTAGGTCCGATGGCAACCCGCACAGGCACCCCTTTTAATTCCCATTCTGCAAATTTGAATCCTGGCTTTTGAGTGGTGCGATTATCAAACTTCACAGAAATACGAAGTTTACGCAAAGCTGAAGTCAGTTGATTTGCAGCTTCTGTGATGGCTGCTAGTTCTTCTTCACTTTTGTAAATTGGAACAATAACCACCTGAATAGGCGCCAAGTTTGGTGGCAATACCAAACCGTTATCATCGGAATGCGTCATCACTAAGGCTCCCATCAATCGGGTAGAAACTCCCCATGATGTTCCCCAAACGTATTCTTGCTTTCCTTCATTATTCGCAAACTTCACATCAAATGCTTTCGCGAAGTTCTGACCTAAAAAGTGAGAAGTTCCGGCCTGCAATGCTTTACCATCTTGCATTAATGCTTCAATACAATAGGTTTCTTCAGCACCTGCAAAACGCTCATTGGCCGTTTTTATCCCTTTTATGACTGGAATCGCCATGAAGTTTTCTACGAAATCCGCATAAACGTTCATCATTTGTTCAGTTTCCTGAATTGCTTCTTCTTTTGTAGCATGTGCCGTATGTCCTTCTTGCCACAAAAATTCAGCAGTACGTAAAAACAAACGGGTACGCATCTCCCAACGAACCACATTGGCCCACTGATTGATTAACAACGGTAAATCGCGATACGACTGAATCCAATTTTTATATGTAGACCAAATAATTGCCTCACTTGTTGGACGAACAACCAATTCTTCCTCCAATTTAGCATTGGGATCTACAATCAATTTTCCTTTATTCTCTTCGTCTGTTTTTAAACGATAATGAGTTACAACCGCACACTCTTTAGCGAAACCTTCTGCATTTTTCTCTTCGGCTTCAAACATACTTTTGGGAACAAAAAGAGGAAAATAGGCATTACTATGTCCTGTTTCTTTGAACATACGGTCCAATTCTGCCTGCATTTTCTCCCAAATTGCATAACCATAGGGTTTTATAACCATACAACCACGCACACCGGAGTTTTCAGCCAAGTCAGCCTTCACCACCAATTCATTATACCATTTGGAATAATCTTCCGCTCTTTTTGTTAAATTCTTACTCATAGTGAACAGTTTGGCACAAATATTGTTTAATCAAATTTTAACTTAATAGTTCGGCAAAACTAACTATTTTTGTAATGACCAACAATAAAAATGCTATAGATATGAAAACAATTTCTCTAAAACAATTCGAGAATTTCCGATGGCTATTTACTTTTAGCTTAGGAATCTTGGTCACTTCATGTGGAACCTATCAAAATTCATCGTATTACGATAATGATGGTGTATATGGAAGTTCGAGCAACACACAAACTAGTGTGGTACAAAATGACAATGCAAATAGTGAATACTACAAAAACTATTTTAGCAATCTTAATCAAGAAAGTCAAGAAACATTTACCAATGTAGACAATTACACAACACCTGTAGACACTACAACTACAGCAGCAAAAAATTCTTCTAGCGGTTACAATGGATGGGGGCAAAACACCACCGATGTAACCGTTAATTATTATGATGGATTTGGTGCTGGTTGGAATGGTTGGTATTCACCCTATTGGGGTGCAGGATGGTACGGCTCTGGATGGGGCTGGAATAACGGCTGGGGTTGGAACTCATGGTACGGTCCTGGATGGGGCTGGAATACTGGTTGGGGTTGGAACTCATGGTATGGCGCTGGCTGGGGCTGGGGTGGCTGGTATACGCCCTACTACGGATACGGTTATGGATACCCTTACTATGGCAATTATGGTTGGGCTTCAAATTATGGTTACAACGGTGGTCGTAGAAATACAGTTTACAGAAATAATGTGGGTGGCTTAAACGGTAATCGTGTAGCCAATGGTTTTACCCGTTCCAACACGGCAGGCCCAAGAACTACTCCCGGTGTTCGACCTACAAACCTTGGTATACGACCTAATAACGGTGGTGTTCGCAATACAACTGTAGTAAATAATGGTAGTCCACGCCCCATGAACAATTCAACTTCTGTAGGTAATGTTCGAAATAATTCAGTTCAAAATGTAACCCCAACACGTACAGAAAGTACACCTAGAAACAACACACCTACGCGCTCTTATTCTCCAAGTAGCAGCAGCTATGGCGGTGGAAGTTATGGTGGCGGTGGCGGAAGCTACGGCGGTGGCGGTGGAGGTCGTTCTGGCGGTGGCGGAAGACGTTAAAATTATTTACCTATTACAATTTAAAAAACTATGAAAAAGATACTAGCCATCTGTTTAACCGGATTCAGTTTTTTTACAGCAACAAGTCAGGACATTAACGACGCCTTACGCTACTCCATTCAAGATTTAAATGGAACCGCGCGCTTTCGAGCAATGGGTGGTGCTTTTGGTGCTGTGGGCGGTGATTTAAGTGCAATTAGTGTAAATCCTGCCGGATCATTAATTTTTTATAATAATCAAGCTGGAGTTACTTTAAGTGATTACAACATTACCAATAAATCAAATTATTTTGGCACACAACGCAATGAAAACGATAACCACCTCGACTTTAATCAAGCCGGTGCCGTGTTTGTTTTCAACAACAATAGTAAGAAAGCCGATTGGAAAAAGTTTGCAATTTCCTTGAATTACGAGAACACCAAAAACTTAAACAACTCCGTTTATTTTTCTGGTACAAATCCCAACAACTCCATTGATCAATATTTCTTAAGTTATGCCAATGGAAGAAACCCTAATGAGGCCGTTCCTTTCGGAAACATCACGGGATATTCCTATGATCAGTTGTATTTCAATGAACAACAAGCGTATTTCGGTTACAATTCCTACTTGATTGACCCGTTCAATCCAAGTGACCCGAACAACACAAATTATTACACCAATGTGGCTCCAGGTGGAAATTACTACCATACTTACTCATTAGATTCTAAAGGATACAATAGTAAACTAGAATTCAATTTAGCCATGCAATATCAAGATTGGTTGTTACTCGGACTAAATATGAATTTTCATTTTGTGGATTTCAGACAAACTACTAGTTTTTACGAAACCAACAACAACCCAATCTATCCTACCGGTTCAACGGTTGATCAAGTACGATTCAACAATGAACTCTATACTTATGGGAACGGATTTTCCATGCAATTAGGAGCAATCATTAAAGCAAATAGCAACCTTCGTTTTGGATTGGCGTATGAAACTCCAACTTGGTTAAAACTAAACGATGAATTACGCCAAAACATTTTAACATCAGGGTACGGACTTAATGCAAACCAAAACAACACCCAATACAATACGGTTGTTGTTGACCCACAAATCACGATGTTATTCGAGCCATATCGTCTGCGTACTGCTGATAAAGTTACCGCGAGTGGCGTGTATATTTTTGGAAAACGCGGATTACTTAGTGCTGATGTATCTCGTAAATTCTATGCAGGGAATACATTTTCACCACGTAGAGATTTCACCGAAGAAAATGCAACCATCGACAATGTTTTAAAAGGCGCTACTGAAGTGCGCTTAGGTGGCGAATTTAAAGTTAAACAATGGAGTTTACGTGGCGGTTACCGCTGGGACCAAAGTCCGTATAAAAACAAATATACCATTGGCAACTTAACTACTTACACGGGTGGAATTGGGTATAGTTTCGGCGACACGAAATTAGATATTTCCTATAGCCATGGATTTAGAAATTACAACCAACAAATGTTTAATCGAGGGTTGACCGATAGTGCGCGTACCAAAGCCATTTATGACAATGTGAGTGTTACCGTATTGTTCGAACTCTAATACGAACTATAAAATTATATAAAGCCGTTCTTTTTGGACGGCTTTTTTATTTCGGGACTCAAATAAATAGTCTAATTTTGCAATCCATTTTTAGTAAAATTATGAGAACCAAATCGGTAAAGAAAAACAAAATCAATGTGATCACGCTAGGTTGTTCTAAAAACACCTATGACAGCGAAGTGTTAATGGGCCAACTGAAAGCCAATGGCAAAGAAGTCGTTCATGAGCAAGAAGGAAATATTGTTGTCATTAACACCTGCGGATTTATTGATAATGCAAAAGAAGAATCGGTGAATACCATCTTGGAATATGCAGATAAAAAGGAGCGTGGAATCGTTGATAAAGTTTTTGTTACCGGATGTTTGTCTGAACGCTATCGCCCCGATCTTGAAAAGGAAATTCCGAATATTGATCAATACTTTGGCACAACCGAACTCCCTTTATTACTCAAAGCCTTGGGGGCAGATTACAAGCATGAGTTGTTAGGCGAACGTCTTACCACAACCCCCAAAAACTATGCTTATTTAAAAATTGCAGAAGGTTGTGACCGTCCCTGTAGCTTTTGTGCCATTCCGCTAATGCGTGGTAAACACGTATCGCAACCGATTGAAAAATTGGTAAAAGAAGCCGAAGGTTTGGCACGAAATGGCGTCAAAGAATTAATCTTAATTGCACAAGACCTCACCTATTACGGTTTGGATTTGTATAAAAAAAGAAATTTGGCCGAACTATTGGAAGCGCTTGCAAAAGTAGAAGGCATTGAATGGATCCGTTTGCATTATGCATTCCCTTCAGGATTTCCCATGGATGTTTTGGACTTGATGAAAAAAGAACCCAAAATCTGTAGTTACATTGACATTCCTTTGCAACATATCTCGGACGCTATTTTAAAATCGATGAAACGGGGAACAACACAAGAAAAAACTACGCGATTATTAAAAGAATTCCGCGAGCGTGTTCCAGGCATGGCAATTCGCACCACTTTAATTGTGGGGTATCCCGGTGAAACCGAAGCGGATTTCCAAATATTAAAAGATTGGGTTCAAGAAATGCGCTTTGAACGTTTGGGTTGTTTTACCTACTCGCATGAGGAAAATACGGGTGCTTTTGCTTTAGAAGACGATGTGCCTGAAGAAATAAAATATGCCCGTCAACAAGAAATAATGGACATCCAATCGCAAATTTCTTGGGATTTAAATCAAGAAAAAATTGGACAAACATTCAAATGTGTAATTGATCGTAAAGAAGGACAATACTTTGTAGGACGCACCGAATTTGATAGTCCTGATGTAGATAATGAAGTTTTAATAGATGCGACGCAGCACTACCTCAAAACAGGAGAGTTTGTATCGATTAAAATTACCGATGCAACTGAGTTTGATTTGTATGGCGAACCTGCTTAATTTTTAATTACCTTTACTATACTAATACATTGGAAATGAAAAATTCTATTCTTACAGCCTTCTTACTTTTAAGCACAGCTAGTTTTGCTCAAATGTATGGCAATGGATATGGTGGCGGTTATGGAAGTGGATATGGCAATCCTTATGGACGTTCTTCTATGGGAATGCAACCTGCGCAACCCCGCGAAAAAACAGCCGATGAAATTGAAAAAGAACGGGTAGAAACGGTTGACAAAACCGTAGAGAAATTAAAAAAAGACCTAACCCTTGATGAATTACAAGTGGTTATTGTTCGTAAAGAATTTGATGCTAGTTCGAAAAAAATAAATGCTATAATCAAAAAAGAGGGCTTATCGCAAGAAGATAAGATGAAAGAAGTGCAGGCCATCAATGAAAGTGCAGAACGCAATATCATGAACTTTCTAAATGAAGAACAAAAGAAGAAATTTAAAGAAATGATTGCCGATCGCCAAAAGCGTATGGAAATGATTAAATCAAGATCATAAAAAAAAACTCCTGACTTTCGTCAGGAGCTCACTGTTCTTCTTAATCACCTTTATATCAAAACTTATGATTTTGCAACCACAGTCCCTTTAAAAGTCAACACTTTTGGAGTTTCTTCAGCGTTTGTAGTCACTGTGATTGTTTTAGTGAAAGCTCCTGCAGCAGCTGCATTGTAAGTAGCTTTAACAAACCCCATTTTTCCTGGCGCAATCGCCTCTTTGGTATATTCCGAACCTGTACAACCACATGAAGGTTTTACATTCGTAATCAAAACAGATTTCGTTCCTGTATTTTTAAACGAAAATTCAATTGGCTTTGGAGTTCCTTGTGGAATCTCACCCACATCAATTGATTCTGATTTCCATACAATCGTTGAAGCATTAGCCATTTTTACAGTTGCTGATTCTACAACCGATACGGAAGTAAATGACATTAGTCCGAAAGCAACTGCAGCTAATGATAATTTTAATGTTTTCATATTCTTTTGTGTTTTGAATTTATAATTAAATAAGTAGATTACATTTCTATGATACAAATGTATTCGAGTAATTCCAGTGTTGTTGTTAACCGCTTTCAAATCTTTGTTAATGACTTGTTAACAGCATAGAAAACGGCATTTTTTACCTAATTTTGAGTGCCAAGATTCTCTCTTTTGAAAACAAAAAACTTAAATATCATCATCGTTCTCGGAATGATTGCCACACTCGGAATACTTGTGGCTCAACTCCTTTGGACCAATCAAGCCTTTAATTTAGAGGAAAAAAAATTCACCCAAAAAACACATATCGCACTCCTTGAAGTCGTTAAAAAATTATATGAAGCAAAAGGGAGCGAACTACCGTCCAACAACCCCATTGAAAAAGTAGCCAACGATTATTATATCGTCAATGTTGAAAACGACTTTCAACCCGATATTCTCGAATTCTACCTCAAATCAGAATTTGCAAAAATGAATATCACCACCGATTTTGAATATGCCATGTACAATTGCCAAAGTGATGAAATGGTCTATGGCAATTATGTTTCATTCACCAATCGCAAACCTTCTTCACATACCGTCTATTTCCCTAAACATAAAAATCTTGTTTACTATTTTGCGGTTCGTTTCCCCAATGAAACCTCTTACTTATTAAGTTCCTTACGCTTTTGGTTTATGCTATCCTTTGCTTTAATGGTCATACTGTTTGTCTATGTGTACTCCATTTACACCATTATTCAACAAAAAAAGTATTCCGAACTGCAGCGTGATTTTATCAATAATATGACCCATGAGTTCAAAACACCTTTGTCCTCTATCCTACTGGCCTCGAATTACCTCAATAAACAAGATGCCATTCGGGAAAATAAAAAACTACACGATTACACTGAAATAATCATTAATCAAAGTAAAAAGCTGAACTACCATATCGAAAAAGTATTGAATATTGCCAAAAGCGATGAATCCCCCTTGGCCTTGCAACCCGAAAAATTACAATTGCTACCATTGCTTCAGGAAGCGGCCGATTCTATTCGCTTGAAAAATGAACAAATTAACTTAACCATCAACGCTTCTCGTGATTATACACTTGAAGCCGATCGTTTTCATTTTTCCAATATTATTTATAATCTTATCGATAACTCTGTGAAATACTGTGACACCTCGCCTACCATTCAGATTAATGTGACCGAAGATCGCTCCGGACTCCAACTGGAATTTATTGATAATGGAATTGGGGTGGCTCCTAAAAATTTAAATTTGATTTTTGACAAATTTTACCGCGAAGCCGATAAAAAAAGTAACGAAGTCAACGGATTTGGGTTGGGACTTTTTTATGTCAAAAAGATTTGCACCCAACACCAATGGAAAATTAGTGCCCAAAACAATAAAGAGCAAGGTTTATCAATTACGATTCAAATACCCAAAAAATGCTATGAATAAATATAAAATCCTTTACGCTGAAGATGACGAAACCATTGCGTTTCTTACCAATGACCATTTGGAAAGCTATTATGAGGTTTGCCACTGCCCCGATGGTGCAAGCGCATTACAAGCCTTTTTAAAAGAGGATTTTGACTTGTGCATTTTGGATATCATGATGCCTAAAATGGATGGATTTGAGTTGGCCGAAGCCATTCGTGCCAAAGACCAAGAAGTTCCCATTATTTTTCTTTCGGCAAAAACGCTAAAAGAAGATCGTATTCGCGGACTCAAAATTGGTGCCGATGATTATTTGGTAAAACCTTTTAGCATAGAAGAATTAATGCTGAAGATTGAAGTATTTTTAAAACGCTCTCAAAAGAAAATCAGCACCCCTTCTCCCTTCTATTCTATCGGCATTTATCAATTTGATGCCGCCAATTATCGCGTGTTTAATGAAAAGGAAACCATTTCATTGACCCAACGTGAATCGGATTTACTGAAACTCTTTTTAGATCACAAAAATCAAGTACTGAAACGGGAAGATATTCTCAAAGCATTATGGGGTGAAGACGATTACTTTATGGGACGAAGCCTCGATGTGTTTATTTCGCGCTTACGCAAAATTTTTGCCGGACAGGAAGGCATCACTATTGAAAACCTGCATGGTATCGGATTTAAATTTAATTGTAACTCTTAACAAACTTTATGTATCCACAATTACAAGAACGCACTAAAGCAGCCATGATCGATGGAGTAATCCTTATTAGTTTACTTATTGTTACTGGTGACTTACTTCAACTGCTTCCGAATCCAAGTTCTGAACTGAAAGCCTGTTTGTTTATTATATACTTTATACTTTATGAGCCAATTTTGGTCAGTATGCGGGGTGGAACGATTGGACACGCATTGGCAGGAATTGCAATTCGTAAATACCATTATACAACTGAGAAAATCAACTTTTTTTCCGCTCTTTGGCGTTTTATTGTAAAAACATCATTAGGTTGGATCTCTGTCATTAGTTATTTTTCAAATAAAGAAGGACGAATGCTTCATGACAAAGCCTCAGGTGCAATTATGGTATATGCGAAGCAATAATTTTAAATCCATTGCTCTTGTTTCTTTCCACTTTACTCTAGCAACCTTCTACCATTTCACTACTTTCTTTACGGTACTGCTTTGTGCATTGATTACCCGCACAAAATACATCCCGGGCGCATAATCGTGCATTGCGATTTGAATTTGAGGACCCTCAAGCTTGTTTTGATACATCAATTTCCCTGTATAATCGTACACCTCAACAGTATGCATTCCTCCACTTTGGGAAGCAAAATCTAAGGTAACTACATCGCGGGTCGGATTCGGATACACTACAAAATCGGTGCTATCAAAAGCAGTATTGGCTAAGCTGTTTACAAATTTAGTTTGGAAAACATTGGTATAAATAGGCGGATTGTAATCAAAATATATCGCGGAACTGTTGGGAATTTGTGTCCCCACTTGATACCCTGGATTGGGTTGAATACTAAAGGTCACAAACCCTTGACTAGCTGCTTCATCAACCGACTTGGGTTGTAAAAAGATATCATCGAAAATAAATTCTAATTGTGTTCCGGTTCCTACCAATCGACAGGGATGACTCGACCCTAACAATTGAATGGAACCCGCATTGAGTTGGCTATCCAATACATCTTCAATACGAACTTTCTCTGCAAAATAGTTCCCTTCATTTTGGAAATGTATCGTGTATTGTAGTCGGTCATTCAAACCAAAAGTACTGTATACAATCTCGGGGCCGTGACGTTCCACCACAAAATTCGGGTCGTAAGCTCCAACAACGGTCTGACTCAAAGAAGTAGCATTGTTGGTTGTTATCACATCCATCGGATTTAGGGTTAAGGTTGCTTGATGGGTAATGAGTTGCCCCAAACTCACATTCGGCAATACATCCATAGTCATCACAACAGGAATCGACAAGGTCGTTAATGCTCCTAAATTGGTAAAGGAATACGTAAAACCTTGAGGCGTCATGGTGACGCCCGGGTAACTTACGGTGATGCCCACTACTCCAGCGCCTTTCTCGAAGGTTACCGAACCTGAGGCTGGTGTTAAACCATTATTTACTATCGTCAACAGGGTCATAAAACTAAAACCTGGACGCGGTAATGAATACGGATTTATATATACCGCTACATCTGAAAAAGCTTGTGTAGAAATTACAGGAAATAAAAGTTGGGTCGCTGGTGATGCGGTTTGCACACTCGCAAAACCTGTACCTGAATAAGAAAAATAATTCGAATAAACGGGAGAAACTGCTCCAGAAATAGTATAGGTATTGGCTGAATTGTTATCATAAATGGCATTGGCATTGGCACCAAACAATAGTGTCTGAGGCGTACCTGCATTCTGACTGATTTGATAGTCCATATAGGGAAAAACCGATTCATTGGTATTTTGAATTCCGTCATTATTAGCATCTAAAAAGGCATTGAGTTCGATACTTTTCCCAGAAGCACAAACGATAGTAGCCTTATATCCTCCAAAATTAATCGAACCATTCGACTGAAATTGTATGGTTAAACAACCATTCGGATTGGTTGAAATTACCGAAGGTGGCAATGCATTACCCGAAAACTGTCCTAAAATAGGTGCGTCGGAAGAATTTCCATCGTAAATAGTTAAAATATCAACACCTGCTTCGGTAGCAAACTGACTAAATACTAAACCTATTTGCTCCCCAAAATTGGACGGACAAATGGTCACTATGGTAATCGAATTATTTACATAATTACCTAACATGCCACCATTATCATAAATATCGGTTCCACAGGCTCCACTTGGCGAAGTCATGGTGGGAGTAAATGGTACCCAAACGGTCCCTCCGGGAACGAAAGGACACAATGAACGTACATAAAAATCATAACAGGTCGACGGATTCAATCCAGAGACAAAATATTGATTCGCTAAGCTTAAATATCCAGAAGTGGTTGCTAAAGGCGCTGGGGCACCACATGGTGAAACATAAACCTCCCACTGTTGGGAATTTCCGTTCTCAGTCCAATTTAAAGTTAAACTAGTAGGAGTAGTATTTGAAATCCATAGATTGGATGGTGGCATACACGAATTACTCGTAAAACGAACATCATCCAAATAAATCGTATCGCCTGAAATGGCTGCTGTAGCTTGTGTTGTTTCCCAAACAAAAGCCAAACTCACTTGTTGTCCAGCATAAGCCGTTAGATCTATCGTTTTCTCTTCATAATTAAAACCAGAAAGTAAATTCAATTCTGAATATGCTGCAAGGGTAATCGAATAATTAGAAGGTGTTGTCAAAGAGGTTCCAAGAGGACTAGGATTTAATTTTATTTTCAGTTGCGAACCTTGATCACCAGGTGTATCTGTTCGAACAAAAAACTTAAGTGTTGCACCCGCTGCAACCATAAAACTTGGTGTAGTTAAATAATCTTCAGAAGTCGCAGCCGCACCAATATTTTCTGTTGCACAAAATGCAGCTTTTAATCCTGAATTTGTCAAACCCGTTTGGGAAATCAAGCCCCAACTCGAACTTATACCTACGCCGTTATCTAGAATATTCCACTGATTTCCATTGACACCCGTTGGTAAAGGCCAGGTGGTAGGATTGGTCGTGATCATCGGTTGTGAGGCCGACTCAAACGTTTCCATCGATGGGTTTGGAAATTGTGCCCATACAAACGAAGTCAATAAGAGGCAAATACTGAAGTATAATTTTTTCATGGTTTTCTATTTTGTTTAAAGATACTAAAATTGATGGAATGAAAATGAGCGAATTAGAATTTGCACTTATAGAACTAGTGTAGTCGTGTTTTTAATTATAGTACGGCATAAACTTGAAGAAAAAGTACGCCATTTTTGTTTGCAGTCACCTTTTATAAGATTTAAAGGAGGTTGTATCCATTTTATAGTAAACGCGCCCATCCTGCCTACCCTCGAATGCACCTACCACCTCATCCCTCTCCCAAAAATGGAGATAACGAAGAGTATAAAAGTACATTACCCCACCCAAAAGGTGAGGTTGAATACGCACTTTGCGTATTCCAACCCTCCATTATTCGTACTTGGGGTACGTGATTTACGTACCCCAACTACGCTTTTTACGTACCCCGAGGGAGGTCCCACTCCCGGCAAGGTACGTTTTTTACGTACCCAAAGTACGCCTTTTGCGTACCTACAGTACGTAAACTGCGGCATCAACGCAGCATTAAGCGTACTCCACCCTACTTTTTTAGTGGGTAAATGAAGGATAATCATCGCTCGTAGGAGTCTATATGTGTAATAACTTGGTTTCAGTGGGAAAAAGAGTGTACTTGTTCTACTTCAAGTTAGTCGCTAGCTTTGACCTCCAACCCCTATCCTCCAAAAACCCATAAAAAAACCTGCTACTCGAGCAGGTTTCTTATTTATAACGGTATGTTTCCGTGTTTTCGATTCGGTACTGGAACTTCTTTGTTTTCCAACATCGCAAACGCTTTAATCAGTTTTCGGCGGGTATCACGCGGCAAAATCACCTCATCCACAAAGCCGCGTTGGGCAGCGGTATAGGGATTGGCAAACAATTCGGCGTATTCTGCTTCTTTTTCCAACAATTTTGCAGCAGGGTCAGCCGCTTCTCCAATTTCTTTCTTGAAAATAATTTCCGAAGCGCCTTTGGCACCCATAACCGCAATTTCTGCACTCGGCCAAGCAAAGTTCATATCGGCACCAATATGTTTGGAGTTCATTACGTCATACGCACCTCCGTAAGCTTTACGGGTAATCACCGTTACTTTCGGAACGGTCGCCTCACTCAATGCATACAATAATTTAGCACCATGCACGATAATTCCGTTCCACTCTTGATCGGTACCGGGTAAGAATCCGGGAACGTCTTCCAACACCAACAATGGGATATTGAAACAGTCGCAAAAACGGGTGAAACGAGCCGCTTTGATCGAACTCTTCACATCCAAACAACCGGCCAAATAGATGGGGTTATTGGCTACAATTCCGATACTACGTCCAGCCAAACGCGCAAATCCGACCACGATATTCTCTGCATAGTCTTTATGGATTTCAAAAAACGAATCCTCATCAATAATACCGTTGATTACATCGTGCATATCATAGGGCTTGTTGGCGTTATCAGGTATGATGGTATCCAACTGTTCGCGCAACTCTTCCCCTAAGGTATACGGTAATTTAGGTGTTTTCTCTTTGTGGTTTTGGGGCATGTAACTCAACATCCGTTTGATATCCTCCAAACACTCTATCCCATTCGGTGACGTTAAATGCGCTACCCCTGATTTGGTGGAATGCGTACTTGCTCCACCCAACTCTTCTGAAGTTACTTCTTCATTGGTTACCGTTTTCACCACATTCGGACCCGTCACAAACATATAACTGTTGTTCTCGACCATGATGGTAAAATCGGTAATCGCTGGTGAATATACGGCACCTCCCGCACAGGGTCCCATAATCGCAGAGATTTGTGGTATCACCCCACTGGCTTGTACATTGCGGTGAAAAATATCAGCATAACCTCCCAATGAGCGCACACCCTCTTGTATACGAGCACCACCGGAATCGTTTAGTCCAATCATGGGAGCACCGTTACGCATGGCTAAATCCATGACTTTACAGATTTTTTCTGCATGGGTCTCTGAAAGTGATCCCCCGAAAACGGTGAAATCTTGAGCAAACACATACACCAAGCGGCCGTTGATGGTTCCGTAACCGGTAACTACACCATCGCCATAATAGACCTCTTTGTCCATTCCAAATTCGGTGGTACGGTGAGTCACCAACATTCCAATTTCTTCAAACGAACCTTCGTCCAACAAATACTCCACGCGTTCACGGGCAGTTAACCGTTTCTTTTCGTGTTGTTTGGCAATTCGATTTGCGCCTCCACCCAATTTGGCCAAGGCGATTTTCTCATTTAATAGTTGTATTTTATCTTCCATGATTTCGTTGCTAAGCGTTGGGTACGCGTAAGATTTTTTTATCGTTTAAATAATTTTGCAAGGCCAAGTAAGCTGCAATTTCGGCTTCGGTATCCAATTGCGCTTTCAACTTTTCAGCATCGTAATACTTTTTCACAAAGCCCGTATCAAATTCCCCCGAACGGAACGCTTCGTGTTGCATTACAAATTTTCCAAATGGCAAAGTTGTGGCTACTCCTTTTACAATATAATTATCAATCGCTTCGATCATTTTTTCAATGGATTCCTCACGGGTTTTACCATAAGTTACCAACTTGGACAACATCGGATCGTAATAGATGGGCACATCCATTCCTTCGGCTATACCATTATCTACACGAATTCCTTCGCCTTCGGGTAAGCGATACACCTCGAGATTCCCCACATTAGGTAAGAAATCATTCATCGGATCTTCGGCATAGACACGCAATTCCATCGCATGTCCGTGAATTTGCAAATCCTCTTGCTTCATAGGCAAGGCTTCACCGCGGGCAACACGAATTTGCAATTCCACCAAGTCCAAGCCTGAAATCAATTCGGTCACGGGATGCTCCACTTGCAAGCGGGTATTCATTTCCAAGAAATAGAAATTCAGATGTTCGTCCATCAAAAACTCAACGGTTCCCGCCCCTAGATAGTCACAGGCTTTGGCCACTTTTACGGCAGCCTCCCCCATCTCTTTACGCTTTTCGGGAGTGAGTATAGCTGATGGTGCCTCTTCTACCACTTTTTGGTGACGGCGTTGTACCGAACATTCACGTTCGAACACATACACCACATTGCCGTGGCTATCGGCCATTACTTGGATTTCAATGTGACGGGGTTTGGATACATATTTTTCAATAAAAACCGAACCATCTCCAAAGGCAGAAGTCGCCTCACTGATCGCGCGTTCCATTTGTGCTTCAAAGTCGGCTTCGCGTTCCACCACGCGCATCCCTTTTCCTCCACCTCCTGCTGAGGCTTTAATTAAAATAGGAAAGCCTACTTCTTTAGCGGTTTTTTTCGCTTCTTCTACATCTACGATGGCATGATCTACCCCAGGCACCATCGGAATGTCATAATGCATCACGGCTTCTTTGGCAGCCAACTTACTTCCCATCATCTCGATGGCTTTCGGTTTGGGTCCGATGAAAATAATCCCCTTTTCCTCACACAATGCCGAGAACGAAGCGTTTTCACTCAAGAATCCGTAGCCGGGGTGAATGGCATCTACGCCAAGAGATTGAGCTACTTCAAGAATGGTATCGCCTTTAAGATAGGATTGTGCTGATGGTGCGGGACCGATACAAACGGCTTCATCGGCAAATTTTACATGCAGGGCATTACGGTCGGCTTCCGAGAAAACCGCTACCGTTTTAATCCCCATTTTTTTCGCAGTTTTCATCACGCGGATAGCAATTTCTCCACGGTTCGCGACTAATATTTTGGTGATTTTTTTCATTACTCAAATTCGATTAAAAGTTGGCCCTTATCTACCGCTTGTCCTTTGACAACGGCAATAGATTTGATTTTTCCATCGCGTGGCGACACAAAACTGTTTTCCATTTTCATGGCTTCCAAAATGAGTAAGGGATCATTTTCGACGACTTCTTGTCCGACTTCCACATTGATTTCAAGAATTAGACCCGGCATAGGTGCTTTGATGGCATTGACCACTTTGTGGCGTCCGCGTTGAATACCCATACTACTGATCAATTGATCGAGTCCATCGGCAATGGAAACTTCGTAGGTGTTGTTGTTGACTTGTACCGTATATTTTTTGGCTACAAAATCAGCGGCCACAATTTCGGCTTTGAAGGGAAGGTTATCTTTCAAAACATGAAAAGAGTGCGGTCCCGTAGCTACGGCATCGAGGTGGTGTGCCTCACTTTCATTGACTTCAAAGGTAGCCCCTGAGTTGACTGAAAGTTTATAAGATTTTTGCATACAATTCGTTTTTTAGGAATGTAAATTTAGGGAAACGAAATCGATTGAGCCATGACAAAAATCAATTAATTTGGCAAATTAGTATAGTTATAAAAATATTTAATAGTGGATAGGGGAAATTCGTTTTCATTTGTTTTATAGGCGAAATGAATACCATGAAAAAAAGAATTCTATTTGTAGTAGTATGTTGTCTTGGGCTAAATAGCTATGCACAAGACGAAAAAGAACAAATGCAAGCGCGGTATGTAAAAATCTACCAACAAGGCCGCTATCGCGAAGCCATCAAGGTATTGGACAGTTTTTTGGTGAAACATCCCGATGATGCGATGACTTGGTTGGATCGTGCGGTAACGGAAGAAATGTATTACGATTACCGGGGTGCTATTAACGATTACAAAAAGGTAGTGCAATTAGAACCCGATGCGCCGGACGGGTATTTCCTCAGTGCGCTCTTGCAGGACAAATTGGGATGGTACAAAGAGGCGGTGCGTAATTATACGGAGACTGTTCGATGCGAGCCTTCGAATGCCGATGCGTTTTGTTTTCGGGGCATCATTTACAAACGTTGGGGAAAAATCAAAGAAGCGGAAGCCGATTTTAACCGTGCTATCAAGGAGCGTTCATCCCATGATGAAGCCTATGCTGAAAAAGGATTATTAGCGTTGGAACGCAAACAGTTTGCCTTAGCGGAAGAGTATTTAAAATTATCCGAAACCTATTTTGATGGGAATGCCAAAACGCAATTGTATTTGGGATGGTATTATGCCCAAACGAATCAAGCAGAAAAGGCGCTTTTTTATTTTGAAAAATGCCTGACTTTGAATCCGTATGAAGCTATTTTTTGTTATTGGGGTACCTTCAAAAAAACAGTTCCTCCTTCGTTGCTCAACGTGTTGCACCAACACATGGAACAACAACCCAACAATGCGTATTTAGGGTTGGTTGCCGTCTATTTGAAGGACTATGCGGCTGGAAAAAAACAGTTGGAATTGACAATTCAAGAACATCCCGACAATTGGCCTTTACTGGACGCTTTGGCTCAAGCCTTGTACCATTCTCAGAAACAAAAAGAAGCAGCGGCTGTTTATGAAAATTACCTTGCTTCGCATCCTGATTCGATAGATGGGTATTTGGCGTATGCCCAATTGTTTAAAAACCAACTTCCTGAAAAAATAAAAATAGACTTCCAAAAAGCGTTGGCTTTACAACCCGATCATACGCTCTATCAGGAAGCTTATAAAAAATTACAATCCCCAAAAAAGAAAAAATGAAAGGACGAAATCTCCCTTTAGCATTACTTTTATTTCTATCCCAATGGGGTTGGAGTCAGCAAAACGAACCGATGTACTTTGAGGGATTTGCGCAAGGTACCACCTATCACATTACGTATTATGATGCCCAAGACCGTTTTTTACAACAACAGGTCGATTCAATATTGAATGATTTTGATTTATCGGTTTCTACCTACAATCAGAAATCGATTATATCTAAAATAAACCGGAACGAAGCTACTGAAGTAGATACGTATTTCAAGGTTTGTTTTGCCAAAGGGAAAAAGATTTGGAAAGCAACCCAAGGCGCTTTTGACCCTACCGTATATTCTTTGGTGAATGGATGGGGATTTGGTCCAGGAAAAAAACAAAAATTAGATCAACAGAAAATTGACAGTATTCTCGTTTTTACGGGATTTGAAAAAATCAAACTAAAGGGTGATCAAATTGTAAAAAAAGACCCCCGTGTTAAATTGGATTTCAATGCTTTTGCACAGGGTTATTCAGTGGATGTTATTGCGAGGTATTTGGAACAAGTGGGCATAAGCTCGTATTTGGTTGAAATTGGTGGCGAAGTCTATGCACATGGCAAAAAACCTGATGGTTCATATTGGACAATTGGCATTGAACAACCGATTGATAACAAAACGGAAGCGAATCCGAATAAAGCCATTGTACGTTTGGAGAATTTAGCGATTGCCACTTCTGGAAACTACCGAAAATTTACGGTTGAAAATGGGGTGAAATTAGCGCATCATATTGATCCGAAAACGGGTTATCCTACCAAAAACAATTTGTTGAGTGCATCCGTCTTTTCAAAAGAATGCATTACCTCAGATGCAACAGCTACGGGTTTATTGGTGATGGGAATGGAAAATGCGAAAACGTATTTAGAAAAGCACCGCGAGATTGAAGCGTATTTAATCTACTCAGATGAACAAGGCCGGTTTCAAGTTTACGAAACCCCCGGTTTAAAAGATATACTTACAGAAGTAACACCCTAAATAAAAAAAGCATCCTTACATTAGGATGCTTTTTCTTTCTCATTGGAATAACTAACCCTGAGAATTATTTCTTTAAGTACAATTTATGTGTTGATGTTCCATTATCATTCGAAACATTAACAACATAAATCCCTTCACTCATATCAGACAGATTCAGTGTTAAAACATTATTTTCTAATGGAGTGGAAATTTCTTTTGTATAGACAACTTCTCCCAATACGTTTACAACTTGTACTTTTTTGATGGTTTGGTCATTCGCCACTTCAAGGTTAAAAATACCTGTTGACGGATTAGGATACACAACGGTTTCCGGACCCGCAACGAAAGTTTCATTCGCTAAGGTAGGTTGCCATACTAAAGTCATACCAGTCATACTAGTATCGGCAGTAGGTGTTTGTGAATCTACTGCTGTTCCTTTCGTAAAAGGAAAATAGCGTGTTTGCGTGTTGGCTGTTCCGTGACCCCATGTTTCTTGCACACATACACGATAGGATCCATCAGCGACAAGAGTCCCTGCAGTATTCGTTCCATTCCAAGTAACGGTTTGTGAGGTAAAAGTTGTTGTAGTAGCACCAGTTGTGGCATCGGTCACATTTTGACCTGATTTAGTTACCCAAGTGGGTAAATGATCATTCGTTCCAGAACCCCAACGTCTTAATTTGGTTTTCACAAAAGTAGAAGTTCCAGCTGTTGTTCCACATGGTGTACAACTTTCAATCCATACGGCAATTACGTAACGACCGTCTGTTGTATAGTTCCCTGTAGTATGTTTGGGACAAGTAAACGTAAACGTTAAGTTCCCTGCTGTTTGCGCATTAGCGATAAATCCGACTACAGCAAAAAAGGTGATGATTAGTTTTTTCATTACTAAATTATTTTTAAGCTTTGGGTTCTAATTCAAAATTCACAGAAAGTTTCGCAGTTTCCGCTAATGTCTTTTTGGCTAAAGAAGGCACATCAATGTTGTAGTCCTTCAATTTTAAAGTAAAACTACCTGTAATTGTTACTTTACCAGCAGCAACAGTAACCGTCATTTTTGTTTTCACTTTTTGTGTAACTCCGTGAATGGTTAAGTCACCCTCCACATCATAGCTACCCGATTTACCTTCAAATCCAACTACTTTCCCTTTGAATGTTGTTTTAGGAAGTTTGTCACTTTCCATATAGTTTTCATTGAAATGCTCTTCCATGAGAGGCGACTTGAACTTGAATGATTTCACCATCGCTTGAACGGCAATATCACCCGTGCTTTTATCAAAAATACAAGAAACCGTATTACTTGTAGCTTTAACCTCATCCACCGAACTACCTACCGTAGCGTCAAATTTAATTTCACCAGAACGCGTCATTACTTTCTGTGAAAAACCAACCATTGAGGTTAGTAACAAAACTACAATTCCAAACTTTTTCATTTTCTTTATGTATTAATTTTCAGGGCAACCGTGGTCTTTCCACAGTCCAATCATGGTAACCGTATTTGTTGGTAAAGCACCATCAGGTGGCATGATGTCGCCACAAGCGCCTTGCACACGACAAACTAATTCGCCTTGCTCAGCTGCTTCTTTAACGGCAGTATAAGAATCTAAATCCGGAAATTGATCTCCATTAGAGTGACAACTTGTACAGGCGGCACTCATTACAGGTTGGATATCACGTGTATACGTTGGGTCCGTGACTAAATCCGATAAATCTTGTGTAGTGTCCGAGCTACATGCCCAAAAACCCACTACAGATGCTAAAATTAAGAAGGTGATATGTAAATTTTTCATAGTATTTTTTGTGTTAGAATACACGATATAGGTTAAATCCGAAGTAAATTCCTTTTTTAGTTTCACCAGCATGAGTGTAATAGTTTACATCATCCATGTTTTGCGTGTTTGAGAATACCAATTGGAAGATGTGTCCCCCAGTATCAATATCCATACCTACTGTAAACGGGTTACGATAGGGTGAGTTGAATTCGTCAGGTAACGAAAGACGCGCAGAATAATCGGCAGTCAAACTAATTCTTTTTGTCAATTTCAAACGCGCACCCGCACCCAACAAGAATACATTTTCTTGATCAGTTAATCCATCATACATGTTACGATGAATGTAAGTAGGTGTTAATTGTGCTGAGAATCGATCATTAAATTTTCTAGAAATTAATAATTCAGAGGCGAATGCCATGCGATTATTGAATTTCGCTTTTGGGAAAAATTCTGTAATTTTATAGCTATCAATATTTGCCGTATTAAACCCTACAATTGTGAAAGGAAATCCATCTACTTTTTGCGAAAACAAACGGTACTTGACTCCCAATTCATAGGTTTTCTCATTGTTTGAACTACGTGAAGCTTGAATAGACAAACCTTCTGTAATTCCGTAGATTCCACCAATTTTTGTTTGGGCACCATCCAGTCCAAAGAAATTGTTGATTCCATTGTTTAAATCACCAAAACGGTGCGATACTACGAAATACCATTCGTTCTTGGCAGGCATTTTTGTGGATTGCATTTGCGCAATTTGCACTCCTTTAAAGGCAGCAGAAACAACTTCTTTTTTGGCATTGGCTCCATCTAATTCTTTCATTAAATCGTCTTGTGCACGCCCTACTTGAAAGGCAAACAAAACGGCTAAGCTTACAATTACTTTACTAATTTTCATATTGATTTTGCGATTACTTACTCAAACTACTTTGGTCTACTTTTAGTTCTCCAAACATATCGTCGAAGCCCATTACGCGACCTTTTATTTTTAACTCAGCTCCTACCTTAACCTCGGCAGGTACCTTTGTGAAATTACAATTTACCACTTCATCAATGATAACATTCTGTCCGTCAATTGAGGAAACTTTTCCAGTAAATTCTACTGCTTTCTCCAAGTACTTTTTATTTGCAGTATCTGCATTGGCTTGGAATTCTTTAACAATGTCCTTTGCTTTTAATACAAAAGCGGCTTTTTCATTTTGAACATCTCTTTTACCCATGTTGTAGGCATAATAACGACCCCCAAAATATCCCGCAACTACCAAAAAGGCTAAAAGCGTAAGAATCTTTAAAACTTTTGTTGTATTCATCTACTTACTGATTTTAAAAGTTAAACAATTTATAAATCGTTTCCCCTACCCCACAACACCTTAAAATTTGCTTAAATTGGGATTTAAAAAACAAGCAATTGATTTCGAAGCGATTGCACTGCTTTTGTATTCCAAAATAATTCAAAATTTTCAAATTGTTCTTCATAGGACTGTTGTAGTACTATAAACGTTTTTTGAGGCTTGTTTGGTTTTAATTCTTCTATACTATTTATTAACCATTTTCCTTCCTCTTCAGAAAGAGAAAATGAAATGGTCTCCATGCGTTGGAAAAATGTAAGTTTAACCATAGGCCATGTTTTCCCTTTTTTTGATTTTACATAGAAATCAATTTGAGGTGAACCTCCTAACCAAACCACTTTGGCATTGGGCTTGGGAATTAAGTCGGTGGTTTTGTGGAGACATTCGGCAATATAATTGGGTGAAATTTTGGTTCGTGGAATTTTAAAATCAAACCACTCCTGCAAATCAAAATCAAAGCACATTCCATGCATATAATTCAATAACGATTTGCGCAATCCGAAACTGAACTGATCATGATTTATTTTAGTGCGGTCTACAAATTGAATATCATTATGGGCAAATTCGATATCCTTAATTTCAGGAATAACACCATAAGCTTCGGGGTTTAAACCAATCGGACTGTGGGCAGTCATCGCGAATTGATGCCAAAAACCGGATTGGAGAATTCCGAGTTCGAACATTTGCCGAACCATCTCCAGACTATCTATGGTTTCTTGAATAGTTTGGGTAGGATAGCCATACATAAGATAAGCATGAACCATAATACCACTTTCTGTAAAATTGCGGGTGACTTGCGCCACTTGTTCAACGGTAACTCCTTTTTGGATTAAATCCAACAATCGATCGGAAGCCACTTCGAGTCCGCCGGAAACAGCAACACAACCGGAAGCCTTTAACAACAGACATAAATCACGGGTAAAACTTTTTTCAAAACGAATATTCGTCCACCATGTCACCACTAATTTCCGACGTAAAATTTCCAAGGCTAGTTCACGCATCAAAGCAGGTGGTGCAGCTTCATCAACAAAATGGAATCCTGTTTCCCCCGTTTGTGCAATTAGGGTTTCCATGCGATCGACTAAAAGTTTGGCATGAACGGGTTCATAGATTTTTATATAATCCAACGAAATATCACAGAAAGTACATTTCCCCCAGTAACAGCCATGCGCCATTGTCAATTTATTCCAACGCCCATCGCTCCATAAACTGTGCATGGGATTTGCCATTTCAATCACAGAAATGTATTGATCCAATTGTAAATCGGAATAATCTGGAGTGCCTACCTGACTTTGTTTGTAATCGGGTTGTAAAGCATCATTTTTATAGACAACTTGGCCATTTTCGAGTAAAAATGTTCGTTTCCAAACCTGATCGGATAGCGGTAAAGTTAGATTCTTGTGTAGCAATTCAACTGGTAATTCTCCATCATCCAATGTAATGCAATCAAAAAAAGCAAATACCCGACCATCTTTCAGTTCCCGTAATTCAGTATTAGGAAAACCACCTCCCATAGCTGTTTTCACAGAGGGATAATGCTGTTTAATCCATTGTGCACAACGAAATGCGCTGTATAAATTCCCAGGAAATGGAACCGAAAAACAAACTAGTTTGGGTTGTACGAGATTCATTTTGGCCTCCAAAACCGCTAAGGTAAACCCGTCAGTAAACGTGGGGGCTGCTTGTAGACTTGCATACAGTTCGTCAAAAGTATTGGCACTTCGTCCTAAGCGTTCGGCATAACGGGAAAAGCCAAAATTCTCATCCACACATTCTACAATGTAATCGGCTAAATCTTCCAAATAAAGCGTAGCCAGATGTTTGGCTTTATCTTGCATGCCCATTGCGCCAAATGCCCATTCCAAATCGTTTATGGTCTGGAATCGATTGGCTTCTGGCAAAAACTGTCCAGAGCAAATTTGACGGGCTAAGTTGGGCTGTTTTCCTTGAAGGAAAGCAACCACAGAATCTATTGTTTGGATATAATCATCACGTAATTGATAGATGCGAAAAGCATTCTGGGAGAAGGTTTCAACTCGGGAAACCTCAAATACTTGTGTTAATCCTTTTTTTGAAAATAAAGCTAAAATAACTTCCAGTCCCAAATCCATTTGATAACTGTCTATTTCTAGGGTATTTAAAAACCCTTTCAAATAGGCCGTTGCCGGATAAGGTGTATTTAATTGTGTAAAGGGAGGAGTAATCAGTAGTATATCTTTCAAAACGTACTTTTTAACGATTATTTTTTTCAAAAATAAGGCTTATTTAATAGATTTGCATGTAAATCGAAGCCATGAAAAAGATATTTACCCTTACAATCCTTATTGTATTCAGTTTTTCCTATGCACAGCAAACTCCTGATCCATCCGAAAACAAATCAATTCACCCCGAAAAATTAGCTTTTTTAAAGCGTAAAGCGCAACAAAATAAGTCAGTTATGACGACACCTGTTGTGAGTCCGAATGCCTTACCTGCTGTACAATTATGTGCTAATGGTAATTTTGAAGAGTTTGAAACAGCTGGGAGTTCCAATGTTTTACGTCAATTTGAATACACGGAATCCGACTTACTGAATCCGATTCAATGCTTGAATGTGGATAGTCCGGCCAACATGCGCATTGGAGAATACAATCCCAATAATTTTTCAGTGATGGCCACAAGTGTTCCATCTAACTATATAGACCCTTACATTGGCGATATTCAAGCTTTTGACCAATTTGCAGTAAAATTAAATTATCGAGAAAGCGATTACACCGCAACATTGATGGAAGCCCATCGTTTTAAAACCGATAATGAAGATGTATTTAAATTTAATTACAAAGCCGTTCTTCAAAGTGTGGAAGGCGATGCACATGTCAACGAACAACCCTATTTTAAAGTTCGAATTGTATTAAATTCTGGGCAAGTAGTTAGTGAAATGTGTCTCATTGGAGATCCTGAGAATTGTATTTTTACGATTGCACCGTATATGGAAGAAGGAAGTATAATTTTGTATACGCCCAATTGGCAAGCCGGTCTATTAGACATTTCTTCAATACCTAACAACACCCCTTTTACGGTTCAATTTATTGCCACACGTTGTGGTTTGGGAGCTCACTTTGGTTATGCTTACATCGATGACATCTGCTTGTTACACTCCAATGAAAGTTTACAAGGACAAGTTACCTTAAATCCGTTAAATGCGATTTGCCCCACCTTACCTTTAAACGTTTGTGGTACTTTCTCATTACCTTCTTCGGGTGGAATTCAAGCAACAATTGCTAGTATTCAATTAACGGTTCGCGATGAAAATAACAATACCGTATATTCCTCTTCAACACCAGCAACCCTAGATATTCCTAACCAACAGTTCTGTTTTTCTTTAGCCGCAGCAAACTTTCCCAACACGACAACGGGCACCTATAATGTGGGTGTGACGATAAACTTTGGCGTGGCTCAAACCAATTGTGCGGGGACTAGTTTTAATTCGGTATCCGATAATGATGCCAATGCGGGATGGGATATTTGGTTTTTAAATTGTACCAATTGTCCGTTAACAGTAACACCCGGAAATTTAACCCTCTGTGATGGGAATAATGATGGGAAAGAGTTTTTTAATTTGACCTTATCGCAAAATCAAATTACTGCGCAAGCTGGCGTAACGTTCGATTTTTTTACAACCCTCGCAGATGCAACTGCCAATACAAATCCAATAGCAACTCCAGCCGCATTTGAGAGTTATTCCACTACTCTATTCGTTCGAATTAACATTGATGCCAATTGTTATAAAATTACAACGGTAAAACTCACTGTTCGGAATCCATTTGCTTACATCTCAGGGATTCTCAATGTTTGCTATGGTAGCACAACGTTAACTGCTAGTCCAGGAGTATCCTATGTATGGAATACTGGAGCAACCACATCTTCAATTGTTGTTACTGCTGTTGGAACGTATACTGTACAAGTCACCGACTCCAATGGATGTGTATCTAATGCGATGGTTACCATTACAAATTCTGCTATAGCACCGCTACCCGATTTGACGATCGTGCAACCGGGATGTGCTGCCACAACAGGTAGCATTACCGTAACTTCACCCGCAAGTTTATATAGTTTTGATGGTGGTGTTACTTGGGGAACTTCGAATACTAGTAGTGGATTAGCACCCGGATATTATGAAGTAAAAATTCAAACGGTGGCCGGTTGTACCTCATACAATTCTGGAGTGCAAATTATCCCTTTTCAAGCACCTTTTCCGAATTTCACAGTGGACCATCCCGATTTTTGTGGGGACACGGGAACCATAACGATTACATCCACAGCTGATTTTTATAGTTTTGATGATGGTGTTACCTGGGTAACGAATCCTGTCGCTACAGGTTTAGCTTCAGGGATTTATAAAATTCGAACAAAAGATAGTAATGGATGTTTTTCCAATTATTATGCAGTTGAGTTGGATAATGAATTTTTGGCAGCTCCTGATTTTACAAAAATAGATCCTTACTGTGGAACATTGGGTAGTATAACCATTACAACAGTAGCATCGGAATATAGTATAGATGGAGGGCAAACTTGGCAAGCTTCCAATACATTTCCTAATTTAGCTGCAGACAGTTATTTGATTCGAATTAAAGATAGCCAAGGCTGTACTTCGCCCTATATTTATGTTTACTTAGAAAATCTTGAAGATTCATATCCAGAAGTTGTGGTAGATGAGCCTGGTTGTGAAAAATATGGAACGATTACAATAACTACAGTGGGCGACTTGTATAGTTTTGATGGTGGAGCCAGTTGGACTACTTCAAACACCTTGTATCCTGTTAATGGTGGCACTTCCTACCCCATAAAAGTAAAGCGATTCCCTTCCTGTGAAAGTTATACCCAAACTGTATACATCTACAATTATTACACACCCAATCCCAACGCCATAGATCATACGGAAGATTATTGTGATGATTTGAATGATGGAGTGGAAATTGTGAACCTAACACAGTATAATGGAACTATCATTTCCAATCCAACAAATTATACGTTTAGCTATTTCACTTCATTGTCGAATGCGCAAAATAATACGAGCCCTATTGGCAATTCTATTTCCTATAGTATTTCCACATCTACGCCCGAAATTTATATTCGCGTTACCTCGGTTGAGGGGTGTTATTCTATCATAAAATTGACGTATAATTTCTTTGATTCACCAGTTATAACCATGCAAGACAATTATACCGTTTGTGAAAACAGTATGTCCTTTATTCATGCGGGGTATGGATATTATTCGTATTTATGGTCAACGGGACAAACTGGGAATTATATTTTGGTCAATCAACCCGGGAATTATTGGGTAACGGTTGGAGAAAACCACAACGGACTCATTTGTACTACAACGAAAAACTTCACTGTCATTGAATCGCAAAAAGCGACCATCACATCGATTGACACAGTGGATTGGACTTTAAATGAAAATGTAATTACGGTAATTGTAGATGGTATTGGCGATTATGAATATTCATTAGACGGCATAAATTACCAAAACAGTAATGTTTTTGATCATTTAGAAACAGGATATTACACCCTTCATATTCGCGATAAAAAAGGGTGTGGGATTGTTAAAGGCAACGCATTATTGTTGCATTATTCTAAATTTTTCACGCCCAATGGAGATGGTGATAACGACCGCTGGAGTATCAATTATTCAGTATATGAAGAGGGTTTAATCATTGAAATATATGACCGTCAAGGGAAGTTAATTCGTCAAATGAAAAATGGCTATGCTTGGGATGGCACATACAATGGCGCTTTATGTCCATCTGATGATTATTGGTTTGTTGTTAAACGCGCTGATGGAATCATTCACAAAGGACATTTTACCCTAAAAAGATAATTTTAAGTTGTATTTTTGCTTAAAATTTTTTGAATGGACACCGACTGTATTGATTACCGCAGTTTGCATCAATTTTCTTCTTTAATCAAAGATTACCTCGATCAAAATCCGCAGGTGCAACCTTGGTATAATCGGTTTCCTAGTGTGGAAAATTTTAAAGCACAAATAGATGAAAAGGCCGCAAATTATAAGTCGGCTTTTCGTTCCACTTTAGTGGCTGCATTAAAAGATCAATATGGAGCATTAGAGATTTCTTCTTTAACATCTTCCCATCTTGAAGCCTTAAACGATTCGAATACCTTTACCATAACTACAGGTCATCAATTAAATTTATTCACGGGTCCGGTTTATTTTATTTACAAAATTATCTCAGTCCTATCCCTTTGTAAAGAATTAAAATCCGCTTATCCCGCATATAATTTTGTCCCTGTATATTGGATGGCTACTGAAGATCATGACTTTGAAGAAATTCAGTCTTTCCGTTACCAAAACTCCAAAATCACTTGGAATACAAACCAATCGGGGCCTGTAGGTCGTTTTGTCATTGATGATTCTTTTGAGGCAACCCGAAACGCATTTTATGCAGAGATTCCTTCTGGAGAACGAAGTGATTATTTGCGCCAACTTTTTGACAATGCCTATCTCAAAGGAAGGACCTTAGCAGAGGCAACCCGTCACTTAGTTTTCTCGTTATTTGACTCAGAAGGTTTAGTTATTGTGGATGGAGATGATGATCGATTAAAACAAGCTTTTGTTCCTTTTGCTGAAAAAGAAATAAAGGAGCAAACATCCTATCAAGCGGTTCAAGATACCATCCGTCAAATGGCTTCTTATAAAGTACAAGTGAATCCCCGTGAAACTAATCTTTTTTATGTAGACAATGGGATTCGGGAGCGAATTGTTATTGAAGGTGAAAAGGTGTCCATAATGAATACTTCATTATCCTATAACTTGACAGAGTTATTGAAAATTATCTCTAAAAATCCAAGATGCATTAGTCCGAATGTACTATTACGACCGTTGTATCAAGAGATCATTCTTCCCAATTTAGCGTATATTGGAGGCGGTGGCGAAATTGCCTATTGGTTAGAATTGAAAAAAATGTTTGCTGAATTTGGCATCACTTTTCCGATGGTTATGCTACGAAATTCTGTGGTCAATGTCCCTTCAAAGCTCGAACAGAAGCGAGAAAAATTAAATATCCAGTATGCGGATCTTTTTCAACCCACTGAAGATTTACGTAAAAACATCACACTGCGAGTGAGTTCGCTGAATTATGACTTTGAATCTCAAAAAGCATTTCTAAGTTCACAATTTGAAGCCTTGCACCAATTGGCCTTACAAACTGATAAATCGTTTATAGGAGCCGTTAAAGCGCAAGAACAAAAACAACTAAAGGGATTAGAAAATCTTCAAAAAAGATTCATTCGCGCTGAAAAAAGGGTGCATCAAGATCATTTGTCCCGCGTTTGTGATTTACAAAATGAACTTTTTCCTAACGGCGGATTACAAGAACGTACGGCTAATTTCAGTCAGTTTTATATGGAATTTGGACCGGAATGGATGGAACGTTTACTTCAAGAATTAAATCCATTGAGCACCTGTTTTTCGGTACTCGTTTTCAAATAATTTATAAACACTACAACGTTTTAGTAGCTCAAAATTATTTTTTTTGTTTTGTAAATCAGTTATTTACACTAATTTAGTATAAAATCAACTAAACCATGACAAAAAAATTACTCTACTTCATTACGTTGATTCTTGTTCAAATTTCTACAGCACAAACCATTTCTATTGTAGGAACAGGAGTTAATGGATGGCCTCCAACCAATGGCCCGGAAATTACTTTATCCACTACTGACAACATTGTGTACACCATTTCGAATTTAGCCGTATCAACGGGTTTTATAAAATTTAGACAAAATTTGGATTGGGCTGTAAATTGGGGTTCTAACACCTTTCCAAATGGCACAGGAACCCAAGGAGGTCAAGACATTCCTACTTTATCTGGAACCTACGATGTAACATTCAATCGATTAACTGGGGCTTATTCTTTCGCTGGAACTGCTACAGGTTCATCCATTGATTTGTGGGGACCCGCAGTAGATGCACAATTGGGGTATGGCGGACCTGGTGTTGCGATGACTACATCTGATGATGTCAATTATTCATTAGCTAATTTTGTATTCACTTCAGGGAATGCGTATTTCCGTCAAAACGGGAACAATAATTTAACCTATGGCAGTACTGCTTTTCCTTCTGGAACAGCGGTTGCTTCGGGTCCATCAATTCCTATCAATGGAGGTGAATGGTATGTAACTTTTAATCGGGTTACCGGAGTTTATAATTTTGATTATCCTCAAATTGGAATTTTGGGTTCGGCTTTAAATGGTTGGACGACAGATACCGACTTAATTACAAGTGACGGTTTTAATTACCACGTGCAAGTAAGTTTAACGACAGGTGCTGTGAAATTTCGAAAAAACAATGCTTGGGGGATTGACTGGGGAGGAACTAATTTCCCAAGTGGCACTGGAACAATGGGAGGACCAGATATAAACATTCCAACGGCTAGTACGTACTATGTACAATTTGAACCGTTGACGGGTAATTATACATTTACAGACTTATTAAGCACATCGACTTTTAACAAAGCATCATTTACTGCGTATCCTAATCCATCCAATTCCACTTGGACCTTAGAAGGAAATGCCATGATGGATAAAATTGAGCTATTCGATTTAAGTGGTAAACTATTACATTCGGCTACTCCGAGTTCGACAACCTTTACAATACAAAATTACGATTTGAGTCCGGGAATCTACATGGCTCAAATTCATACTGCATCCGTTTTACAAACCATCAAGCTGATCAAAAATTAATTCAAGAGTTAGTCCTATGAAGTCCTCAATATGAAAATGTTGAGGATTTTTTATTTTATGCTAAAATGATTTCGCTAATCTGAATCAAAACACTACTTTTGCACCCGAAAATTAATATTTTACACAATGTCAGGTAATAGAACTTTTACAATGATTAAGCCGGATGCGGTTGAAAAAGGACACATCGGTGGTATTTTAAATATGATTGCTGAAGGTGGTTTCAGAATCGTAGCTATGAAATTAACGCAATTAACTGTTGCTGATGCACAACAATTCTATGCAATTCATAAAGAGCGTCCTTTCTTTGGGGAGTTGGTTGAATTCATGACGCGTGGTCCAATCGTTGCTGCAATTTTAGAAAAAGACAATGCAGTTGAAGATTTCAGAACTTTAATTGGAGCTACTAACCCAGCGGATGCTGCGGAAGGTACAATCCGTAAAAAATATGCAACATCTATCGGAGAAAATGCCGTTCACGGTTCAGACTCTGATGAAAATGCAGCTATTGAAGGTGCTTTCCACTTTGCTGGAAGAGAGCAATTCTAATTAAATATAGAGCATAAAAAAGCCGATGAGATTTCATCGGCTTTTTTTTTATCTGAGGACTAACTCCTTAATCACTTCTTTCCCTAATTCTTCATTGAGCATTCCAATAATCTTAGTTTTTCCATGACTCAATTCTTCACGCAACACTGAAGAAGAAAGGGTAACATATAAGGTAGTTCCTTTAAGTACGACTTCTCTGGTGTAACTATTTACCCCATTACCCATTAGTGACCGCCAAACTTTTTCTGCATCAACACGTTCCAATCCAGCCTCTAATTTATTCGTTTGAATAAAGGCTTTTAGGACTTCAGAAATCGAGTTTTCATTACTTTGGCGTTTCATTATTTTTTGGAAAAAGGTTTAAATTTTTTATAATGATAAGTCAATTCGGATTGATTTTTTACAACTAAAATAGAATCGGATAATTCTACAACCGCTTCTTTCCAAACTCCATAAGGTGTTTTATAATGTAAAAACAATTCTCCTTCATCGTCTTTAACTGTAATCTGTTCTTGTAAATTATTGGTGCGAAAAGTTCCGTCCAATTGCGGCATCACTTTTTGACGAAATCCAGTTTTTCCCTTTATTTCAATATAATCGACCGTAGGATTGACTTTATAATCTTTATCGTCACCGTCTTTCATTTCTACTTTTTGAATCTCCCAATAGCCATTTAATTTGGGTAAATCATCCAGCTTAACTTGAGGTTTACAGGCTGAAAATAAAGCCAATACAACTAAGAAAATAACACTTTTATTCATGGTAATTTAAAAAATAAAGGTACCGAAAATTCAGGATTAAAACCTACATTTGATTAAACCTTTTTTACTTTAGGTAGTCCAACCCAAAAAAAAAGAACCCATGACACTAAAACCCTACATATTTGCTTGCCTTTGTGTGTTTACACTGCAAAGCTGCTCCAAAGACGATTCATCATCAACTCCCACTACCCCAGTAGAATCCATGTATTTCCCACCCAGTGACGGTTCATCAACTTGGGAAACAAAATCAATTTCTTCATTAGGATGGAACCAATCGGCAGTACAGCCTTTAGTTGATTATTTGACTCTAAAAAATACAAAATCGTTCATGATACTTGTAAACGGACGCATTGTGATGGAGTATTATTTAAACGGACATA
>JBDKGM010000014.1:0-45783 GCA_039798185.1 Bacteroidota bacterium | reverse complement strand
CACTTATGTCATTTGTAGAACCCATTCTTCAGGATAATAAAGACCGATTTGTAATCTTCCCAATCAAACACCATGATATTTGGGAATGGTATAAAAAACAAGAGGCTTGTATTTGGACTGCTGAAGAAATCGATTTGCACCAAGATCTAAACGATTGGAATAATAAATTAAACGACGATGAGCGTTACTTTATTAAACATATCTTGGCGTTTTTCGCTGCATCTGACGGTATTGTGAACGAAAACTTAGCTGAAAACTTCGTAAGTGAAGTACAATATCCAGAAGCCAAGTTTTTCTATGGGTTCCAATTAATGATGGAGAACATCCACAGTGAAACCTATTCGTTATTGATCGATACGTATGTAAAAGACGAAGCTGAGAAAAACGAATTATTCCATGCCATCGAAGTATTCCCTGCAATCAAAGAAAAAGCGGATTGGGCGTTGAAATGGGTACAATCACCCAATTTCAGTGAGCGTTTGATTGCTTTCGCGGCTGTAGAAGGTATCTTTTTCTCAGGTTCATTCTGTTCGATTTATTGGTTGAAAAAACGCGGTTTAATGCCGGGTCTTACTTTTTCCAACGAATTAATTTCGCGTGATGAAGGAATGCACTGTGACTTTGCGGTTCACCTGCACAACCATCATTTGGTAAACAAAGTTTCGAAAGAACGTATTACCGAAATTTTGACTAATGCTTTAGACATTGAACGTAAATTCATCACCGAATCGCTTCCGGTAAGTTTGATTGGTATGAATTCCAAATTAATGACACAGTACCTTGAATTCGTAACCGACCGTTTGTTGGTGGAATTAGGGTGTAACAAAGTGTTCAATGTGACCAATCCTTTTGATTTTATGGACATGATTTCGTTGCAAGGCAAAACCAACTTCTTCGAAAAACGCGTTTCTGAATACCAAAAGGCTGGAGTTATGAATAACGACTCCAACGCACAGAAAATCAGCTTCGACGCCGATTTTTAATTCGATCAAAATCATTCAAAATACAGCTCCGGGAGGAGTTCAAATCCGATTCGGAAAAGGGAATGTATTGCCTTTTCCCATCAAAAATCAATTCGAGTTAGAGAAGGGATTGTCTAGCTCATAACCTAAAACCAAACAAATATGTACGTAGTAAAAAGAGACGGCCACAGAGAGCCCGTAATGTTTGACAAGATTACCGACCGTATCAAGAAATTGTGTTACGGATTAAACGAAATGGTAGACGCTGTAAAAGTGGCCATGCGTGTAATCGAAGGCTTATATGACGGTGTAACCACCTCTGAATTGGACAACCTTGCTGCAGAAACCGCTGCTGCCATGACCGTAACCCATCCGGATTATGCTTTATTGGCTGCGCGTATCGCGATTTCAAATTTACACAAAAACACGAAAAAATCGTTCTCAGAAACCATGAACGATATGTTCCATTATGTAAATCCGAGAACCAACCAAGAAGCCCCTTTACTTTCTGATGAAGTGCACCAAGTAATCATGGAAAATGCTGAGTTTTTAGACTCGCACGTGATTTACAACCGCGACTTCAACTACGACTATTTCGGTTTTAAAACCTTAGAACGCTCCTACCTTCTTAAAATAAATGGCAAAATCGTAGAACGTCCGCAACACATGTTGATGCGTGTGGCAGTTGGGATTCACTTAAACGACCTTCAGTCGGTAATTGAAACCTACGATTTGATGTCGAAAAAATTCTTTACCCACGCAACACCTACGCTTTTCAACGCAGGTACGCCCAAACCACAAATGTCGTCGTGTTTCTTATTAACCATGAAAGACGACAGTATCGATGGTATTTATGACACCTTAAAACAAACCGCTAAAATCTCCCAATCTGCCGGAGGTATCGGTTTGTCTATTCATAATGTGCGCGCTACAGGTTCGTACATCCGCGGAACAAACGGAACATCAAATGGTATTGTACCGATGTTGCGTGTATTCAATGATACCGCACGTTATGTAGACCAAGGAGGAGGAAAACGCAAAGGAAGTTTTGCCATTTATATCGAACCATGGCATGCGGACATCTTCGAATTCTTGGATTTGAAAAAAAATACTGGTAAAGAAGAAATGCGTGCGCGCGATTTGTTCTTTGCGATGTGGATTTCTGATTTGTTCATGCAACGTGTAGAAAATGACGCAGAATGGACGTTAATGTGTCCGAATGAGTGTCCTGGATTGTATGATACGTACGGTGAAAAATTCGACGAATTATATACTTCGTATGAATTAGCAGGCAAAGGCCGCAAAACCATTCGTGCCCGTGAATTATGGGAAAAAATCTTAGAATCACAAATCGAAACGGGAACGCCATACATGTTGTACAAAGATGCAGCGAACCGTAAATCGAATCAGAAAAACTTGGGTACGATTCGTTCGTCCAACTTATGTACGGAAATCTTAGAATATACCTCTGAAGATGAAATTGCTGTATGTAACTTGGCTTCGATTTCGTTACCGATGTTCGTGGAAGACGGAAAATTCAACCACGAATTATTATACAATGTGACCAAACGCGTAACGCGCAACTTGAATAAAGTTATTGATCGCAATTACTATCCGGTTCAGGAAGCGGAAAACTCAAATATGCGTCACCGTCCCGTTGGATTGGGCGTACAAGGTTTAGCCGATGCGTTTATCATGATGCGTTTGCCGTTTACTAGTGACGAAGCCAAACAATTGAACCAAGACATCTTCGAAACGATTTATTTCGCAGCAGTAACCACTTCAATGGAAATGGCGAAAGAAGAAGGTCCGTATTCAACATTTGAAGGTTCGCCAATTTCACAAGGGGAATTCCAATACAATTTATGGGGCTTACAAGACAGCGACTTATCCGGTCGTTGGGATTGGGCTTCCTTACGTAAAGAAGTGATGGAACACGGAGTGCGCAACTCTTTATTGTTAGCACCGATGCCTACCGCTTCGACTTCGCAAATTTTAGGAAACAATGAAGCGTTTGAACCGTATACCTCCAATATTTACACCCGTCGTGTTTTGTCAGGAGAATTTATCGTGGTGAACAAACACTTGTTGGAAGACTTAGTAAAACGTGGCTTGTGGAATGAAAACTTGAAGCAAGAAATCATGCGTCACAACGGTTCGATCCAAAGCATCGACATCATTCCAGAGGACTTGAAAGAGTTGTACAAAACAGTGTGGGAAATGTCTATGAAAGATATCATTGACATGTCGCGTCACCGTGGATATTTCATTGACCAATCGCAATCCTTGAACTTATTCATGCAAGATGCAACCTACGCGAAGTTAACCTCAATGCACTTCTATGCTTGGAAAAGCGGCTTGAAAACGGGTATGTACTACTTAAGAACGAAATCGGCTGTAGATGCAATCAAGTTTACGTTGAGCAACGAGAAAAAAGAAGAACCAACAGCGGCTATTCAACAACCCGAACCGCAAGCCGTTGAAGTAATCGCACCTGAATCGGGAGAAATGACAGCCGAAGAATTCCGATTGATGGTGGAACGCGCCCGCAACGCCGGTCCAGAGGACTGTGAAATGTGTGGATCTTAGTACTATTTAGAATTTTAAATTATAAATTTAGAATTATAACAACAGCTGTCAGTAATGATGGCTGTTCTTTTTTATCCCTATGCTAAAATTACTTCACACCCATTCCGAGCATCCCGATTTTGAAAAATTAGTCAAACCCTTGAATGCCTATCTTGCCATTTTAGACGGTGAAGACCATGCTTTTTATGCACAGTTCAATCAATCGGCTTTATTGAAAAACACCCTCGTTGCCTATTGGGATGAGCTTCCTGTGGGTATAGGTGCCTACAAAGCCTATGATGATGTTACTGCCGAAATCAAACGCATGTATGTGGAACCCGCATACCGCGGAAAAGGTATTGCTGTAGCGATACTTAGCGAACTTGAACTTTGGGCCAAAGAAGAGGGATTTGAAAAAGCAATTTTAGAAACGGGTCACCAACAGTTTGAAGCCATTCAGTTGTATCAAAAAACAGGCTATCATCGGATGGAAAATTATGGACAATATGCGGGTGTTGAAAACAGTTTATGCTTTCAAAAGTCGTTAAAATAAGTACATTTGTAAACACCGCTAATTTTCACATGCTATGATGACTTGGGAACAACTTTTATCGTTAAAACGTCAAGGCGACACTGGCAAACGCTTACGCATCGAGCAAGACGATACCCGTTTGGGATTTGAAGTCGATTACGATCGTATTATTTTCTCGGCGCCGTTTCGAAGTTTGCAAGATAAAACCCAAGTAATTCCTTTATCCAAAACGGATTTTGTGCATACACGTCTAACCCACAGTTTGGAGGTTTCCGTAGTGGGCCGTTCGATAGGTCGATTGGTGGGGAAAAAAATTATTGAAAAATATCCCCATTTAAAAGAAATTCACGGA
Source organism: Bacteroidota bacterium (assembly GCA_039798185.1). GTDB lineage: Bacteria > Bacteroidota > Bacteroidia > Flavobacteriales > Flavobacteriaceae > Flavobacterium. Next base: position 41,369 of record JBDKGM010000014.1, on the reverse strand, counting down.
TATCAACCCAATGATTTTGGTGCCATAGTAGCCGCTGCTTCCTTAGCACATGATATCGGAAACCCGCCGTTTGGCCATTCCGGTGAAAAAGCCATTGGCGAATATTTTTCACGTGGCAACGGACAACAATTCAAAGAACAATTGCGTCCGAAAGAATGGCAAGATTTGGTGGATTTTGAAGGGAATGCCAACGGATTTTCGGTATTGACGAGTTCACGCCCCGGCATAGAAGGCAGCTTGCGATTATCCTATGCTACCTTAGGTGCTTTTATGAAATATCCGAAAGAAAGTTTGCCCAAAAAACCTACAGCCAATATCTCCGACAAAAAATTTGGTTTCTTCCAAACCGACAAAGCCTTTTTCCAAGAAGTGGCTGAAGAGTTGGGTTTAATCAAAATCAACTCAGGTGAAGATCTACGCTATTTGCGTCATCCCCTCGCCTTTTTGGTGGAAGCCGCAGATGATATTTGTTATACCATTATTGACTTTGAAGATGGAATAAATTTAGGTTTAGTTTCTGAAGATTTTGCATTAGAATATTTAATTAAATTAGTCAAAAACACCATTGATACTAGCAAATACCAAGCTCTAACTACCAAAGAAGATCGTATCAGTTATTTGCGCGCTTTGGCGATTGGAAACCTCATCAATGATGCGGTAAAAGTGTTTCTAGAAAATGAAGAGGCTATTTTAAAAGGAGAATTTCATCACGCCCTTACCGACAAAAGTCAATACAAAGCCCAGATGAACGACATCATAAAATTGAGTGTCAAAAACATCTACCAAAGCAGAGAAGTTATAGAAAAAGAATTGAAAGGCTATCAAATTATCAATTCGCTTTTGGATAAATTTATTACGGCGTACAATAATCAGTATGAGGGAAAAACCTCTAATTACGATCAATTATTGTTAAAAGTATTGCCTGAAAAACACCGACTACCCAAAGATAGTTTGTATGAACGTTTGATGCATATTTGTCATTTTGTATCCTTATTAACCGATGGAAATGCTTTATTGTACAATGAAATGTTGGGTTAACAACTCCTAAATTTCTGATAGACAAAGGGCTGTCACTTGTTTTTGTGAAAAGTTAATGCTAGCTTTGAAGGCATTAACCAAAAACAATGAAACGATTACTCGTATTAGCATTATGCCTTGGAATAAGTGCTTTTGCTCAAGAAGTTCCGAAAAAAGCGATTCAAGATGCACTCAACTCAAAGTATGCATCCTTAAAATTAACCGCTTCCGATATCACTAATTGGAAGGTAATGAGTGAAACCTACTCAGAATCGACGGGCATTCACAATTATTTTATTTGCCAAACCCATAATGGCTTACCGCTTTTTGACGCTGTCAATTCAATTTGGGTTAAAAATGGAACTGTAATTCAAATAGGCGACCGTTTCATAGCCAATTATACTGCAAAAATCAATAATTCTTCAAAAACATTAACGGCAACTGAAGCATTAACAGCCACTTTTTCAGCACTTGGGTATTCCCAAAATACCGAATTGCTATCACGTAATGAAAATGGTGTTTGCAAACTTAAAAATGGAAACCTTACTGAAGATCCTGTGCGCGCTGAATTGGGTTATGTAGAAAAAGAGGGCCAGTTTATTCAAGTTTGGCGTTTTGAATTCTATAGCCCCGATTACAAAAACCTTTGGCATATTGATACTGATGCTACATCGGGAACCATTATCTCCAAAAGAGATTTAACGGTAAGTTGTAACTTTCATCCAACACACGTAACCTCTGAAGTTCAATCGCCTGTTTTTTCATTTGAAAATGTAATACAAAAGAAAGCGGCTCCACTTCAAGTCTTAGGCGGAAATTACCGCGTTATCCCTTTTAATTACGAAAGTCCGAACCATTCCGCCTTCCAATTAATCAGCAGCCCAGAAAATGCATTAGCCTCACCCAAAGGTTGGCACGACACCAATAATTTGGCTGATAATTTGAGTACTTTAAAATATACCTATGCACGTGGAAATAATGTTTGGGCTCGAGCAGATTACTCGAATTCGAATCCTACAACACACGCAACTACTGCTACTTTAAATGGATATTCCCCAGATGGTGGAAGCGCATTGAACTTTGACTTTCCCTATGGAGGAACTTCTGTGGCAGCGAATACGTATATCAATGCGGCGGTAACCAATTTATTTTACATGAACAATTGTATTCATGACATTTGGTACCAATATGGTTTTAATGAATTGAATGGAAACTTCCAACAAAATAACTTTGGCCGTGGTGGAACAGGTTCTGACTTTGTCTGGGCTGATGCGCAAGACGGTTCGACTGCAACCACACCAACTTTTAATAATGCCAATTTCTCTACACCTTCTGACGGTTCAAAAGGTCGTATGCAAATGTACCTATGGAAAGTGGCACCTCCCATTTATCCTGTAACCGTAAACAGCCCAGCTGATATTGCGGGAAGTTACCGTGCCATTCAAAACGTTTTTAATCCTGGGTTTGTTAGTTTACCTCAAGCGCCCAACTTTATTCAATCGGATCTTGTTTTGTATCAAGATGGAAGCGGCGGATTAAACGAAGGTTGTGTAGCACCTTCCAATGGAGCGGCAATGAATGGTAAAATTGTAGTAATCCGAAGAGGGAACTGCAACTTTACTGTCAAAGTTAAAAATGCACAAACGCGAGGTGCTGTGGCAGTTATTATTGTCAATAATGTTTCTGACCCAGAATTTGTAACCATGAGTGGTGCTGACTCAACCATCACAATTCCAGCGATTACGATGAGTTTTGATGAAGGTGAATCGTTAATTGGTTATACTTTTTCTGGACCTGTAAATGTAAAATTGCAATTAAATGGTCCTGCCTTTGTGAATGCTGATGGTGATTTTGATAACGGTATTATAGCGCATGAATTTGGTCACGGAATTTCGAATCGTTTAACGGGCGGCCCTAGTTTAAGTAACTGTTTGACCAATGAAGAACAAATGGGTGAAGGATGGTCGGATTGGTTTGCTTTAATGCTCCAAATGAAACCAGGAGATGTAGGAACTACCCCAAAAGGAATTGGGACCTTTGCGGTAAGCCAAGTTACTACAGGTGGCGGAATTCGTCGTTATCCATACTCAACAGACATGTCTGTAAACCCCAGTACTTTCGAAACAGTGAATACCAATCTTATCACCGATGCAAATGGCGCTACTACCGTATCTCCTCATAATATTGGCGAAGTTTGGTGTGCCATGCTTTGGGACTTAACGTGGGCTTATGTGGCAAAATATGGTTATGATGACAATAAATACACAGGGACTGGTGGAAACAATAAAGCCATGCGTTTAATTCTGGATGCGATTAAACTTCAACCTTGTAATCCAACTTTTGTGGAAGCGCGTAATGCAATCATCGCTGCTGATCAGGCAACCACTGGAGGTGCTGATTATTGTATGATATGGGAAGTATTTGCACGAAGAGGTTTAGGACTAAATGCAAATTCAGGCAACCGTAATGATTCCACCGACCAAGTAGAAGATTTCACACAACCTGCTCCAGGACCGAACTGTACAGCTCTAGGAACTTCGTCTTTTGCGAATACCATTACCTATCGTGTATTTCCGAATCCAGCACACAATGAATTGCATCTACAAGTACCCAATTACACCAATAAAATTACTGTTCGTTTAATCGATATTAATGGTCGAACCGTTTATGAACAAACCAATAGTTTAGACAATACTGATATTCTCATCCCGCTGCATTTGCTACAAACTGGAATGTATATCCTTCAAGCCAACGGAGAAAATTTAATGATTACAGAAAAAATCATCAAGAATTAATAGAGAAACGGACTTCAAAAGGGTCCGTTTTTTTTGGAAAGAAACTAAGTACTTTTATTTGAATTCATCAAAAGTTAGCTAAAAATTTTTCGAGATTAATCATTTTAGAGGAAGTACATTAATCTAATACCTTCTCTCTTTTTGTTGTTAATCCAAAAGTGTATTTAAAAAATGCTGAATTGCTTGAACTGAAATCCCACAAATCTCTTGCAATTCCGCTACCGTGCCATGTTCCACAAAAACATCAGGAATACCGAGCGTGTACACTGAATTTGAATACTGATGTTTGGCTGCAAATGCTAAAATAGCACTTCCAAAACCGCCCGAAATCACGCCTTCTTCCACAGTGATAATTGCAGAATATTTTGAAAAAATAGCATGCAATTCTTGTTCATCCAAAGGTTTGACAAAACCAAAATGATAATGGGCAAACTGAACCTGATGTTCCATTGTATGTAATGCTTCTGCAATATCGGTGGCTACTGTCCCTGTAGAGAGCACAGCATATTTCTGTCCCTTTTGTAGAGGCTCGGCTTTGCCTATGGTTATTTTTTCAAATGGCATTTGACTATTCCATTGGGCATTTTTCCCACGACCTCTTGGATAACGAATGGCAATCGGATGTTCCAATCCTAAAGAAGCCGTATATAAAATATTTTGCAAATCAATTTCGTCTTTAGGCGCATAAATAAGCATATTCGGCACACAACGCAAATAGGCTAAATCAAAAACACCATGATGCGTGGCGCCGTCTTCGCCTACCAAACCGGCACGATCCAAACAGAAAATCACCGGTAAATTTTGCAACGCCACATCGTGAATTACTTGGTCGTAAGCCCTTTGCAAAAAAGTCGAATAAATGTTGCAAAACACCACCATTCCTTGGGTAGCCATCCCTGCAGCCAACGTCACTGCATGTTGCTCGGCTATCCCCACATCAAAAGCACGTTCGGGAAAAGCTTCCATCATATATTTCATCGAACTACCCGACGGCATAGCAGGTGTGATTCCGATAATTTTGGGATTATCTTTCGCTAAGTTTACCAAAGTATGTCCAAAAACATCTTGAAATTTCGGTGGCAAATGGGATTCTTCTTTGGTAATGAGTTCGCCTGTAGCCGCATCAAATTTTCCAGGTGCATGGTATTTGACTTGGTCTTGTTCCGCCTGCAATAAGCCTTTACCTTTGGTGGTAATCACATGCAAAAACTTAGGCCCTTTTACCTTTTGCAAACGCTTCAATTCTTTAATTAAAGTGGGAAGATCATGACCGTCTATGGGACCCGAATACGCAAAGTTCAACGATTTGATCATGTTGTTTTGCTTCGGGTTCTTTCCTTCCTTGACGGCCGTCAAATAGGTTTTCAGCGCGCCAACACTGGGATCAATCCCGATGGCATTATCATTTAAAACAACTAATAAATCCGCATCGGTAACTCCGGCATGATTCAAACCTTCAAATGCCATTCCGCTGGCAATTGAGGCATCCCCAATTACAGCAATATGTGAACGTTTTTCGCCTTTTAACTGGGATGCAATCGCCATTCCTAAAGCAGCTGAAATCGACGTGGAAGAATGACCTACACCAAATGTATCATAGATGCTTTCAGAACGTTTGGGAAAACCAGAAATACCCCCTTTTTGGCGATTGGTTTCAAATTGATCACGGCGTCCGGTTAAAATTTTATGCCCATAAGCTTGGTGTCCTACATCCCAAACCAATAAATCGTCGGGAGTATTGAACACATAATGCAGCGCTATGGTCAATTCGACCACACCTAAACTTGCTCCTAAATGTCCTTCTTTTACAGCCACAACACCAATGATTTTTTCGCGCAATTCCTGAGCGAGTTGCACCAATTGCGCAATATTGAGTTGCCGTAAATCGGACGGAGATTGAATTTGTGCGAGTAAATGTTGACCCATAAGTCAAAGGTACAAATTGAATTCCTATTTTTGTTTTATGGAACCTATTTTCACCGACGAATACTTTATGAAAAAAGCCTTGGCGGAGGCTGAAATCGCTTTTGAGAAAGGTGAAATTCCGGTTGGCGCGATTATTGTAGTAGAGAATCGGGTCATTGCCCGAAGTCATAATCTAACTGAAATGCTCAACGACGTCACTGCACATGCTGAAATGCAAGCCATCACCGCTGCAGCCAATTTTATTGGAGGTAAATACCTAAAAAACTGCACGTTGTATGTTACGTTAGAGCCTTGTCAAATGTGTGCTGGCGCCTTGTATTGGAGTCAGATTACCAAAATTGTATTTGGCGCACGCGATGAACAACGTGGATTTATGACCTTAGGAACGCAGTTACATCCCAAAACCGAAGTGGTTTCAGGAGTGATGGCTGACCAATGTGCCCAATTAATGAAAGATTTTTTTAAAAAAAGAAGATAACAGTATATGCCTAATAATTTGTACATTTCCTATTACTATTCCATTCGTTCTTAAACAATTAGTCAACCCACCACTAAATTCTTAAACACTTTTATACCGCCAACTTTTATGAAAACCCAAAAGTTCTTGTATGTGCTGATCGCCTTTTTGGCATTAGCTTCTTGTGGCAAAAAATCGGCTGCCGATTTTGACTCTGACCCTACTCTTTTCAAAGAGTATATCGCTGGATTTACTTCTGGTTTTATTCCTTCTAAATCCGACATTCGGGTGCAACTCGCTTTCCAAAAAAAGGATTGGAATCCCGAACAAGAATTGGATGATGACATTTTCTCCATTTCACCTAGTGTAGATGGAAAAGTGAAAATGCTATCTTCGAACACCATTGCTTTTATTCCTGATGAACCTTTGGAACAAAATACTTTGTACCAAGTGACGTTGAATTTGGAAAAACTGACAACGGTGAAGGATGAAAAATTGCAAGCTTTTAATTTTTCTTTTAAAACCATCAAACAAGATTTTATCGTTCAAACCCAAGATTTACAGTCGTATAATAAGGATTATTATTACCAATATGGCACGATTCGTACCGCTGATGAGATGGATTTTGCTTTGGCTCAAAAAATCCTCAGCGCTACACAAAACGGGAATGATTTAAAAATAAAACTCGACAAGGAAATGAGTTCGCCCACCGAATTCAAATTCCTTATTGATAGTATTCAACGCTTTACTGACGATAGTGAAATCACCTTGAAATGGGATGGTGATGAAGCGGATGTTGAAGATCAAGAGGGCGAAGTGAAAATTTCAATTCCAGGCAAAAACCAATTCAAAGTGGTTCAAATTACATCTGGAGACGAGAACAATCAATCGATTCTGATTAATTTCTCAGACCCGTTGAAAAAAGACCAAAACTTTGCAGGTTTAATCAACATTCAAAATACCGACAACTTAAAATTTAGTACGATGGGGAATGTCCTCAAAGTCTATTTTGACAATGTAGGTCCGACCACAAACACCCAAAAAACAGCACAAAACGAGGAAGTTGCGACTGCAGAAGTTGCAGTCGATACGGTTGCCGCTGTAGTTGACACCGCTGCAGTAGTTGACACTTCAGACGATGTTTCGGATTATGAAGAAGAGGAATCGCCTAAAATGATTTCTTCCAATAAATTAGTGGAAGTATTCGCCGGAATTGAAAGCAGTGACGGCTTCAAACTCAAACAAAATTATACTGAGACTTTGATTTTTGATCCGATAAGTCCGGCCGTGAAATTAGTGAAAAGCGGGAGTATATTACCGAGTTCAAACAACCTAAAAGTGAATTTTGAAGCGGCCAGTTTGAATGCAGTTGATGTCAAAATTTATAAAATTTACAAGAACAATATCCTTCAGTTTTTACAAGACAACGAACTCAACGGCACGCAAAACTTACGCCGCGTGAGTCAGCCCATTGCAAAAACAACCCTGCAACTCAAGCAGAATAACTTATACAATTACAACAAATGGAATACCTACGCTCTGGATATTTCCAAAATCATTGAACCTGAACCCGGAGCCATTTACCGTGTAGAATTTTCCTTCCGCAAGAAATATGCGCTTACACAGTGTAGTGGCACTTCAGATCAAAACTCCATTGAGGACGATGAGGAAGAAAACGAAGACGATGTCAACTACAGCGGTGGCGGCGGTTATTACTATTATTATGAAGAAGATTACGACTGGCAATCCAGTCAAGATCCGTGTTCCGATTATTATTATTACAACACCAAACGCGGTACCAATATTTTAGCAACAGATTTAGGGGTCATCGTGAAACGCGGTAATAACAAATCCGTGACTGTAGCGGTGAGTAATATCGTCACAACCGACCCAGAATCGGGCGCAAAAGTAGAATTATTCAATTTCCAACAGCAAAAATTAGCGGAAGCCAACACCGATGGTGAGGGAATGGCAACCTTTGAGTTGACAAAAATGGCCTATTTTGCTGTGGTTACAAAAGGCGATCAAAGTACGTATGTCAAACTAGATGACGAACTTTCGCTTTCGGTTAGTAATTTCGATGTTTCGGGAGAAAGTTTGCAAAAAGGCTTAAAAGGCTACATCTACGGAGAACGTGGTGTGTGGCGTCCTGGAGATAATGTGTATTTGTCGTTTATTTTGAATGACAACAACAATAAACTGCCTGAAAACCATCCGATCAAATTACGCTTTAATGACCCCAAAGGCAAAACAGTATATCAAACGGTTCAAACCAAAAACGAGTTGAACCATTATGCCTTTACAATTCCTACAGATGCCGATGCTCCTACGGGTAATTGGGAAGCGCGCATTAGTGTGGGAGGCGCGCATTTTTACAAAAGCATTAAAATTGAAACCATTAAACCCAACCGTTTAAAAATCAAAAATAGTTTTAATGGCAAAATGCTTTCAGCGGGTGAAAAAAATATAAATAACGTTCAAGTGACATGGCTACATGGTGCGTTGGCTAAAAATTTAAAAACGGAAGTTCAAGCAAAATTTTCACAACAAGTCACCACTTTCAAAGGCTATTCAAACTATGTATTTGATGATCCTTCCCGAAAATTTTCAACGGAAGAAGTCAATATTTTCTCAGGAAAAGTCAATGAAAACGGGCAAGTATCGATTCCGATTAGCCCAACTATTCAAGGACAAGCTCCGGGAATGCTACGTGCCGCATTCATCACTAAAGTGTATGAACAAGGCGGTGATGTGAGCACTGATGTCGCAGCGGTAAATTATTCACCCTACAAAACCTATGTAGGTATAAAAGCACCCGAACCCAATAAATATGGATTGATTGAAACGGATAAAAACAACCGTTATGAAATTATTTCAGTGAATGAAAATGGAAATCCTGTTCCGGTGAAAAACTTGGAAGTGCGCGTGTACCGCTTGGAATCGCGCTGGTGGTGGGATGCTTCCAATGAAGATTTATCCAATTACAATACAGCCAATGTAACGACTTCGTATAAGTTGTTCCGAATCAACACCGATGCATCGGGTCGTGGTCAAGTGGTCTTTTCAGTACCTGGTGACGATTGGGGTCGCTATTTAGTTCGAGTAGTAGATCCTAATGGTGGACATGCTTCGGGAACTACAGTGTTTTTGGATTATCCGTATTGGTCATCGCGTTCTCGTAATGTCGATGGTGATGGCGCCACTGTTTTACGTTTTAATACCGATAAAAAAGAATATGCAGTAGGCGAAACCGCAAAAGTATTTTTACCTTCTAGTGACGGTGGTCGAGCTTTAATTTCGATAGAAAATGGTTCTAAAGTTGTAAAAACCCTTTGGACCAAAACAAAATCAGGTGAAACCACAGTGGATGTCCCCATTACTGCGGATATGGCACCCAATGTGTATATCAATGTGACCTTATTACAACCCCATGCTTCTACCAAAAACGATGCGCCAATTCGTATGTATGGTGTGGTTCCTATTGGCGTAACGGATAAGTCAACGGTATTACAGCCGAAAATTACCATGCCCGAAGTATTAAAACCCGAGCAAAACGTAACTATTAAAGTAAGTGAGCAACAAGGCAAAGCCATGACCTATACCATAGCCATTGTCGATGAAGGGTTATTGGATCTCACCCGTTTCCAAACCCCAAATGCTTGGGATGATTTTTACAAAAGAGAAGCCTTAGGCGTACGTACTTGGGATATTTATAATGATGTGATTGGTGCTTATGGTGGACGCGTGAATCAAGTCTTTAGTATTGGTGGAGATGCTGATGCTGGGGGTGGCAAATCGAAAAAAGCCAACCGATTTAAACCTGTCGTGCTATTCTTAGGCCCATTCAAATTAGAAAAAGGAGCTGAGAAAACGCACCAAATTAAATTACCCAAATATATTGGTTCCGTTCGCACTATGGTGGTTGCGGCTAATGCAGAAAACAATGCCTACGGAAGTGTTGAAAAAACGACACCTGTTCGCAGTCCGTTGATGGTCTTGGCTTCATTCCCAAGAAAAGTGACACCTTCAGAACAAGTGACCTTACCCGTTACCCTTTTCGCCATGGAAAATCATGTGAAAAATGTAACGGTTCAAGTAAAAACGAGTGGCGGAATTGTTCTAGCCAGTAAAGCCACGCAATCGGTAACTTTTGCACGTCCCGATGAAAAAATGGCGTATTTCAATTTGAAAATTGCGAATGTCACCGGCATTGGTAAAGTTCAAGTGATTGCAACTTCGGGGAAAGAGCGCTCCGTTTATGAAATTGAAGTCGATATTTTTAATCCGAATCCAGTAACGACTGCTTATACCGATGTGGTTTTGAGTCCGAATTCGAGTAAAACGGTGAATTGGAAAACCTTCGGAATTGCTGGTAGTAATAAAGCGGTAGTCGAAGTTTCGTCCATGCCTACGGTTGATTTTGGTCGACGTCTCGATTATTTGATTCAATATCCTCATGGATGTGTGGAGCAAACAACTTCCTCTGTATTTCCTCAGTTGTATTTGAATGATATTATGGATTTAGATACGAATCGAAAAACGCGTATTCAACGAAATGTTGCTGCGGGAATTCAACGTTTATCCAAATTCCAAACCGCAAGTGGCGGAATGAGTTATTGGCCCGGCTCATCCTATGCCGATGATTGGGGTAGCAGCTATGCCGGACATTTCTTAATAGAAGCAGAAAGAAAAGGTTATGCACTTCCTCCAACGTTTAAAACGAAATGGATTGCTTACCAACAACGGGCAGCCAAACAATGGCGTTTCGAAAGTCATAACGATATCGCCCAAGCCTACCGATTGTATACCTTAGCTTTAGCGGGAAGTCCCGATTTGGCATCGATGAACCGTTTGCGAGAAACCCGCGACATTTCGAATGAAGCCAAGTTACGTCTAGCGGCTACTTTTGCTTTATTAAAACAAAATAATGCGGGTATGGCATTGCTTTCTCGAGCTAAAATTGACGAAGAATATTCCGACGCGAATTACTACGACTATTATTACGGTTCGCGTGTACGCAATCGTGCTATGGCCTTGGAAACGTTACTTCTTTTAGGTCAAAAAACACAAGCCTTCCAATTGGCATCAAAATTGGCCAAAAATATGGCTTCTGATGAATGGATGAGTACACAAACTTCGGCCTACTGTTTGTATGCTATGTCTAAATTTGCTCAGTATAATGGCGGGAAAGGTATGAATGTGACTGTGGTTCAAAATGGCAAATCGGAAACGATTTCTTCTGCAAAATCGCTTTCGCAACGAACGTTAATGGTTCAAAATGGTTCGAATAAAGTGACCTTGAAAAACAATTTAAAAAACACACTTTATGTTCGAGTCTACAATAGTGGAATTCTTCCTGTAGGGAAAGAAAAAGCTATGGAAAATAATGTAAAAGCTTCCTTAGTATTTAAAGACCGAAAAGGCAATAAAATAGATATAAGTAAAATTGCGCAGGGCACTGAATTTATTGCTGTCGTTACTTTAACAAATAGGAAGAATGATTATGTGGAAAATATTGCATTAACCCAAATCATCCCTTCCGGATTTGAAATTGTAAATACTCGTTTTACAGACTACGGAAATGCAACAGAAAACACCGTGGATTATATGGATATTCGCGATGATCGTGCCAACTATTATTTTGGATTAAAAGGCGGTGAAACCCGAACGTTCAAATTATTGTTGAATGCCTCTTATCTCGGTAAATATTACTTACCAGGATTGCAATGTGAAGCGATGTATGACCATGAATTTATTGCCCGAACCAAGGGTCAATGGGTTGAAGTGGTGAATGAATAAGCAGTAAAATAATTTTAACCCAGCAGATTTTTGGAATCTGTTGGGTTGTTTTTGTATCGTGAAAACAAAAAATAATCCTTTTATCGATAAGTTAAAAAACAGGTTGATTGTTGGCTTTCAAAAAGGAAAAGCCCGCATCCTGAAACACCCTAAAAAATCGGCAGTGTTTTTTATAGTGCTTGTAGTGTATTATTTTTCATTGCCACGCACACTATTTCAAGTCCCCTATTCAACCGTTATTGAGAGTAATGACGGACAATTGCTAGCGGCTAAAATAGCAACTGATGGTCAGTGGCGTTTTCCTGCGAATGATAGTGTTCCTGAAAAATTTAAAAAATGTATTGTCTATTATGAGGACGAACATTTTTATCAGCATTGGGGATTCAATCCTGTAGCCATGTACAAAGCGGTGCAACAAAACCGTGCTGCTGGAAAAGTAGTGCGCGGCGGCAGTACCTTGACCCAACAAGTTGTTCGTTTATCACGAAATAATCAAGACCGAACCTATTGGGAAAAAGTTAAAGAAATTGTCTTAGCGACACGATTAGAGTTTCGTCATTCCAAAGATACAATACTCGAACTCTATGCAGCGCATGCCCCTTTTGGTGGTAATGTGGTCGGATTGGAAATGGCCTCATGGCGGTATTTTGGTGTTCAGGCGCATCAATTATCTTGGGCTGAAAGTGCAACATTAGCGGTTTTACCGAATGCCCCACGGTTGATTTACCCCGGGAAAAATCAGGAAAAGTTATTGAGAAAGCGAAATGCTTTGTTGTTTAAATTATATCAGAATAAAGAAATTGATCAATTGACTTATGATTTAGCAATCAAAGAACCCTTACCTCAAAAACCTTATGATTTACCGCAGTTGGCACCTCATTTGTTGGAACGCGTTTATAAAAAACATCCTGGAAAACGCATCACCACAACCCTTGAATTGCCATTACAAAATAGAGTGAATCAAATTGCTAGTTTTTATTATAATCAATACAAACAAAACGAAGTCCACAATTTAGCGGTCATTGTAATTGATGTTCAAAATCGCAATATTGTGAGTTATGTTGGCAATGCTCCTACCGATCAGCAACATGGAAAAGATGTCGATATCATTGGAGCGCCACGAAGTACGGGAAGTATTTTAAAACCCTTATTATTTGCTTCGATGTTGGATGAAGGCGAACTTTTACCCAATACTTTAGTCGCTGATATTCCGACACAAATTTCGGGTTATGCCCCACAAAACTTCAATCAAACTTTTGATGGTGCTGTTCCTGCTCAACGTGCTTTATCGCGTTCTTTAAACATTCCAGCCGTTTTGATGTTGCAAGAACACGGTATTCCGAAATTTTATGAAACCTTACAGCAATTAGGGCAAAAGAACATCAACAAACATCCAGATCATTACGGTTTATCTTTGATTTTGGGAGGTGCAGAAAGTAATTTATGGGATTTAACCAAGACGTATGCTAACCTGACTTCTACATTGAATTATTATAACCAAAATAAAAAATACCGATCCAATGAATTTACCGATTTGAATTTCATCCAAGGATTTGAACATGATTTTGGATCGGATTCCTATGATAAAACGATTTTTGGTGCAGGTTCGATTTATTTGACCTACAATGCAATGAAGGAGGTTAACCGTCCGGAAGGCGATGAGGCTTGGAAGTTTTATGATTCCGCTTTACCGATTGCATGGAAAACAGGAACCAGTTTTGGGAATCGGGATGCGTGGGCAATTGGCACCAATTCACGATATGTGGTGGGTGTTTGGGTAGGCAATGCTTCAGGTGAGGGTCGGCCCGAGTTGACCGGAGTGGACAGTGCTGCGCCCATTTTGTTTGATGTATTTAATACACTGACCAAATCGGGATGGTTTAAAGCGCCTTTAAATGATTTAGAACAAGCAGATATCTGTTTGCAAAGCGGACATATTGCGCAAGATGATTGTCCAAAAACGAAACAATGGATCCCTGTTAAAGGATTGAAAACCAAAGTTTGTCCGTATCATAAGTTAGTCCATTTGGATCCCACTGCACAGTTTCGTGTAAACAGCAATTGTGAATCGGTGGATCAAATGATTAATAAAAAATGGTTTGTATTGCCACCTGTTTGGGAATGGTATTATAAGAGTTTGCATATTGATTACCAACCTTTACCGCCATTTCGCCCGGATTGTGTGGGTGAAGCTCAGGTGCAAATGGATTTTATATATCCGCGGGCGACGAGTAAAATTTACTTGACGAAGAACTTTAATGGAGTGATTCAGCCGGTGGTATTTAAAGTGGCGCATTCCAACCGTGAAGCCAAATTGTATTGGTATGTAGATAACCGTTATTTGGGTGTGACACAAACTTTTCACGAAATGCAGATTACAGCCCAAACGGGAGTACATCGTGTGACGGTGGTGGATGAAAAAGGGAATGAAATCAAGCGTAAAGTTGAGTTGATACGCGATTGATAAAGGTATGCAGCCCGGATTGAAGCGGCATCCTCCCGACGCAGGAGGGAGATACAGCGGAAAGCCGGAATAGCTGCCCTAAAAACAAAAAAACCGCCCATCAATTCGATAGGCGGTTTTTTATTTATTCTTTAATCTCGTTTCCTTCTTCGTTAAAGAAACGGTATTCGAGGTACGTGTAAGCATCACGAGGTATGATTTTCACCCATTTTTTATGTTCGAAGAACCACTTCAAACGTAAAGATGGAAAACCTTTAGTAAGGTAAGCAGCCACAAACGGGTGTGCACTAAGCACGAGTTTGTTGTGGTTGTCTTTAATGCGTTCAACATCAGAAGCGATACGGTCGATGAGCAAAATTGGTGCGTCGACTTCACCGGTTGATCCTTGACTTGGATCTTCTTCTTTTGTTTTAATGTTGACTTCGGGGCGTACCCGTTGTCTGGTAATCTGCACGAGGCCGAATTTACTCGGCGGCAGGATTTTGTGTTTCGCTTTATCATCGCTCATTTCTTCTTTGAAATGATCGTAGAGTACTTTGCGATTTTCGGGATTTTGCATGTCGATAAAATCGATAACGATAATCCCACCCATATCGCGTAAACGGAGTTGACGAGCGATTTCGGTAGCGGCGATCATGTTCACTTCGAGTGCTGTAGCTTCTTGGCTAGCAGCTTTATTGGAACGATTTCCGCTATTTACATCAATCACATGCAGTGCTTCCGTATGTTCGATAATCAAATATGCACCTTTACTCATGGAAACGGTTTTCCCGAAAGAGGTTTTTATTTGACGTTCAATATGGTATTTTTCAAAAAGCGGTAAGTCTACGGTTTGATAGAACTTCACGATTTTTTGTTTCTCCGGCGCTATTTCGGCTAAATAGTCCTTTGTTTGTTGGTACAACTCTTCATCATCCACGGTGATTCCGGTAAAGGTATCATTAAAAATATCCCGCAACATGGAGGAAACTTTGGTCAGTTCGCTCAATACTTTGGAAGGATGATGGGCCGTTGGTAATCTTTTACACATTGCAAACCATCTGTTCATCAGATTTTGCAAGTCTTTTTCGAGTTCGGCTGTTGATTTGCCTTCGGCTACTGTTCTCACAATAACACCAAATCCTTTCGGTTTGACAGCGGTAACTAGTTTTTTCAAACGGTCTTTTTCTTCGCGGGAGTTGATTTTTTGAGAAACCGACACCCGATCGGAGAACGGCACTAACACCAAATAGCGTCCAGCGAATGATAGCTCAGAGCTGATTCGCGGTCCTTTGGTGGAAATGGGTTCTTTGACCACTTGAACCAGAACCGATTGATTGGCGCTCAACACATCAGCGATGGCACCATTTTTATCAATTTCTTTTTCAAACGGAAAGTTTTTTAGGGAGAAATCTTTTATTTTACCTGTGCTTACAAGTTTAATGAATTTCAAATAGGAAGTGAGATTAGGTCCTAGGTCGTGATAATGCAGAAATGCATCTTTCTCGAATCCAACGTTTACGAAGGCAGCGTTGAGTCCAGGTACCGGTTTTCGGATTTTGGCGATAAAAATATCACCTACTAAAAACTGGCTACGATCTTCTTCTTCTTTGTGTAATTCAATGAGTTTTCCATCTTTTAATAAGGCAAAATCTACAGCATCTTCACCCTTACGGATGATTAATTCTTTATTCATGTTGTAAATTTTTATCCCGGAATAGATCTTTTTGAATTCAAAACGACCAATTTTAGGATGGATTAAACATTTTTACAGGTAGTACCCGTAGGGATTTTCAAAAATAAATTTCCATTTATACCGACTAAAACGTAAAAAGTCGGCACAATTTCGACAGAAATTCATGCAATTTTGAAAGATATCCCGTAATTTCAAGGAACGTGTAAAAAGAAAAAAGTAGTTAAAAACTACTTTTTCTTTTTATGACGGTTTGCTCTCGCTCTTTTCTTACGTTTATGCGTCGCAACCTTATGTCTTTTTCTTTTTTTACCGCTTGGCATAGGTTAATTTGTTAGTGATTAATAAATATTTTTATACTGTAACTTCAGTTTTAGCTTTTACACCTTCAACAAATACTTTAGCAGGTTTAAATGCCGGAATATTGTGAGCTGGAATTTTGATTGTTGTATTTTTTGAAATATTTCTTCCTGTTTTTTCAGCTCTAGTTTTGATGATGAAGCTACCGAATCCTCTTAGGTATACATTATCTCCGTTCTCCAATGAAGTTTTAACTTCTTCCATCAACGCTTCTACAGTAGATTGAACATCTCCTTTTTCAAGACCTAATTTCTCTGAAATCTTCGCTACGATATCTGCTTTCGTCATTTTCTTTCGTATTTAATAATTATGTGTAAATTTTTGAGAGTGCAAATATAGGAATTAAAAAAACAAATTTTCAAGTATAATCTATTAAAATTTAAATACATAAAGTTATACTTTTGTTAAACTCAGAATTGCTATGGATTTTACTAACTCTCTATTGCTTTGGTATTTAGAAAACCAACGCGAACTTCCTTGGCGTCAAACGCGTAATCCGTATTGCATTTGGCTGTCCGAAATTATGTTACAACAAACGCGAGTAGCGCAAGCAACACCCTATTATTTTCGATTTTTAGAGGCCTTACCAACGGTTCAAGATATGGCGCAAGCCGAAGAAGAATCGATATTAAAATTATGGCAAGGCTTAGGATATTACTCCCGTGCACGCAACATGCATTACACAGCAAAACAAATTGTGACTGAATTTCAGGGCAACTTTCCTAACTCCTATAAAAGTTTATTACAGTTAAAAGGAGTTGGAGAATATACCGCGGCGGCAATTGCTTCCATATCGTATAACGAACCTGTTGCCGTAGTTGATGGAAATGTATATCGGGTTTTGGCGCGATTTTTTGGAATTGAAACAGACATCGCCTCTTCAAAAGCAAAAAAAGAGTTTACCGCGTTAGCGAATACCTTATTAGATCAAAAGCGACCGGCACAATTTAATCAAGCTTTAATGGAGTTTGGCGCCATACATTGCACACCTAAAAATCCAAAATGTGAAAATTGTGTGTTGCAATCGGCATGTATTGCCTTTCGTGACAAAAAAACGGATACACTTCCTGTAAAGTTGAAAAAGACAAAGGTCACAAATCGTTATTTTCATTATTTAATTTTTGAAGACCCTGAAGGGAAAACCTTACTTGAGAAACGAACAGAAAAAGGAATTTGGCATAATTTATTTCAATTTCCTTTGCTAGAAACAACAGAATCAAAACCTTACGAAGAAATTCTACGTATACTAGAAGAAGATCATGCAAATAAATCAATAAAATCCATTAGGGTATTGAATAATGAAGCTGTTTTACACAAACTATCACATCAAAATTTGTATATTCGTTTTTACAAGATAAGTCTTAATAAAAAATTAACTTCGGGTTTACCACCGGAATCACTTGAGGATTACCCTTTTCCTATTGTTATTTATAATTTTATTAAGTCGTATTATTTATAAATTTGTATTTTTGCGTGATATAAACACGCCATATTATTATGAACGGGACACTTAACAAAGTTATGCTGATTGGTCATCTGGGGGATGATGTTAAAATGCACTATTTCGAAGGCGGTAATTGCATCGGACGTTTTCCATTAGCGACCAATGAAATTTACATTAACAAATCAACAAACGAGAAAATTACTTCAACGGAGTGGCACAATTTAGTTGTGCGCAACAAAGCCGCTGAAATCTGCGAACGCTTTTTAACCAAAGGCGATAAAATTTATGTAGAAGGTCGCATCAAATCACGTCAATGGACGACTGAGGAAGGTGTAACTAAATACACTACAGAAATTCAGGTTACCGAATTTACTTTTTTGAATGTTAAAAAAGATTTGGAAAGCCGATCGGTTCCTAACCATGAACCACGAAATTCAAGTTATGAAACTCCAAATTCTCATGTCGAAAACGACATGCCGTACTAAAAAGAAGTCGAACTAATCTTTTTACATTTGGATCCAGAACCCGGCGCTCACTCTCTTGCAGTTTTTGACTCCGAAATGCTTTTAGGCAGTATCGGAATAGTAATCCTGCTTTTTTGTTGTGCCATGGTTGCCGCTACTGAAGTTGCCTTTTTTTCTCTTACGCAAAAAGATTTACAGCAACTTTCAGAAAAACAACCCGGGAAATTTCAAATCATTTCTGAATTATTAGCAAAACCCAAAAAGTTGTTAGCTACTATTTTGATAGCTAACAACTTTTTGCATATTGCCATTGTCATCCTTTTTTCTGTTTCTCTTGACCGATTATTTTCTACAATAGCTATTCCCATTGTAAAATTTATCGTCGAAGTTATTTTAGTAACCTTTTTGATCTTGCTTTTTGGCGAAGTATTGCCTAAAGTCTATGCTAGCAGAAACAATATTAAGTTTGCTTCGTTTATCACTTATCCTTTGGTTTTTTTGAATAAAATAATGGCGCCTGTAAGCATGCCTTTACGTTGGCTCACCACTTTCATCCAAGAGAAACTAGGAAAAGAGAAAACCAATTTCTCTGTAGATCAACTATCGCAAGCTTTGGAACTCACTTCATCTGAAGATACGACACAAGAAGAACAAAAACTATTAGAGGGAATTGTATCTTTTGGAAACACTGAAGCGAAACAAGTCATGAGTCCGCGTATTGATTTGTTTGCTTTAGAAATTGAAGAGCCTTTTCATGAAATCGTTCCTAAAATTGTCGAAAAAGGATATTCACGCATTCCTGTTTACCAAGACAATATTGACCATATTGTTGGCGTTCTGTTCATCAAGGATTTAATTCCTTATATTAATAAGAAAGAATTTGAATGGCAGAAATTGTTGCGCGAACCTTTTTTCGTTCCTGAAAACAAAAAGCTTGACGATTTACTGAAAGATTTCCAAGGCATGAAAAACCACTTGGCCATTGTAGTTGATGAATATGGTGGTACTTCTGGTTTGGTATCTTTGGAAGATGTTATCGAAGAAATCGTTGGGGATATTAGTGATGAATTTGACGATGAAAACATCAATTATTCTCAAATCGACGAACGAAATTTTCTATTTGAAGGAAAAATCAACTTGAAAGATCTTTATCGCATTATCGATGTAGATGAAAGTCTTTTTGATGAACGCAAAGGTGAAGCCGAAACTTTGGCGGGATTATTATTGGAATTATTAGGTAATTTTCCAAAAAAAGGACAAAAAATACAATTTGCCAACTGCCTATTTACTGTCGAAGTAGTCGACAAAAAACGAATTAAACAAATTAAAGTTACTCTTGATGCCTCGTAAATATTTTTACTTTTTTGGTTTTGTTACTGCAATAGCTTTTTTAATGACGAGTTGTAAAGACGAAATTCTTCCTAAACCTCCAGGCCATTTGCGCTTGGAATATCCCTTGGCTTCTTATGTCAAATTTCAAGGACCGTGTCCGATAGAGTTTGCTGTAAATTCTAATGCAATTGTGAAAGAAAAAGGCGATTGTGGCTTTACGATTACCTATCCAAAAATGAAGGCAACCTTATTTCTTACCTACAAACCGGTAAACGGCAATTTGGAACAATTGCTTCGAGATACTCAAAAACTTACCTATAAACATGTTATTAAGGCTGACAATATATTAGAACAACCCTTTTATAATCCAAAACATAAAGTATATGGGATGTTTTACCGTGTGGGCGGAAATGCTGCTACCAATGCGCAGTTTTATGTTACTGACAGCACCAAACATTTTCTAAGTGGTTCCATGTATTTTTATGCAAAACCGAACTTTGATTCCATTATGCCAGCTGCTGATTACATAAAAAATGATATGCAGAATCTAATTGAAACCTTAGAATGGAAATAAAAAAAAGGACTATCCAATACAGATAGTCCTTTTTTATATAATGTTAAGCAATTACGCTTTCTTTTCAACTTTTACGTTTGACACTTTGTACGTTTTACCGTCAGCGCATGATTCTACTAACTTTGTTAGATCTTTTTCAGATAATTTATCAGCATCAAAATGTACGGTTGCTTCTTTTTTATCAAAATCAACTTTAGCTTCTTGCACACCTGGTGTTTCAGCTAATTTCTCCTCGATTGTTTTTGCACAACCGATTGCACAAGTCATGCCTTCAATATGCATAGAGGCGGTTTCTGGTTTTACTGCAGGAGCTTTTTCATTTTGAGCTGTTTCAGATCCTGGAGCCGAAGCGGTTTCTTGTTTGCAAGATGTCATTAGCAGTAAAGACGTAGCTAAAACTGCCACAATTTTTGGTGCATTCATGATGTACTGTTTGATTTTTCAAAAACAAAATTAAAAATATTTTTAAACGAACATTCATAAAATAATGCCAATTTTGCATTACAAAATTACTATCCATGTCCAATCAACAAGTAAAATGGCTTTTCCTTTTGGTTTTAGCCTTAATTTGGGGAAGTTCGTTCATTTTAATAAAACGCGGGTTGGTCGGACTCACACCGATTCAATTAGGAGCGGCGCGAATTTCCTTTTCTGCATTATTTCTATTAGTTATCGGATTTGGTAGTTTGAGGGAAATTCGACACCATCAATGGAAATACATTGCCTTAACTTCGCTGTTTGGCACCTTTATCCCTGCTTTCCTTTTCGCAATAGCACAAACTCAAATTAGCAGTTCGATAAGTTCGATTTTGAATTCCTTAACTCCACTGAACACATTAATCATAGGCGTTTTCGCATTTGGACTAACCTTCAAAAGGGCCCAATTAATTGGCGTGGTGATTGGTTTAATGGGAACATTAGTTTTAATTATTAATGGTGCATTGGCGCATCCTAATCAAAATTACACCTATACACTACTTGTTTTGCTCGCATCCTTATGTTATGCGACGAATGTAAATTTGATAAAAAAATACCTTTCGGATGTAAAACCCTTGAGCATTACAACGGGGAATTTTCTAGTTATGCTTATTCCCGCATTACTTATTTTATTTTCAACAGGAATTTCCAAACAATTGCAGGAAGAGGCAGTAAAAGAATCGATGGCATTTGTATTGATTTTGGGTATAATTGGTACGGGGATTGCCAATATTCTTTTTTACAAACTCATTCAGATTTCAACTCCGGTATTTGCCACTTCTGTGACCTATTTAATTCCGGTTGTTGCGATTGGTTGGGGATTATATGATCATGAATCATTAACCCTTACGCAAGGAATTGGGGCTTCAATCATTTTATTTGGTGTTTATCTTTCCAGTAAAAACAAATAAAAAAGACCGCCATTACTGACGGTCTTTTTCTATAAATAACAAATTCTAATTATTGGAAATCAGCGTCGGTTACTCCTTCGTTGATTTTTACTTCAGCAATTTTCACTTCGATATCTCTACCTGCTTGTGATAATACTACTGTAAATGGCACTTTAATTCCCTTTACATCTTTGTAGTCAGCGTATAAAATGGAAGAAGTCATTTTTTGTCCGTTACGTTCTTGAGTTGTTGACGAACCTAAACGCAATCCTGTTTTTACATCGTAATAATAGGTTGTTTTTCCGTTTTTAACTGCGTAAGCATCGGCTCCGTTGAAAGGCTCGATACCGTCTAAAACTACATCGGCTTTCTTAGCAAGTGCTAATTCTTCAAAAGTACCAGCAATTGCTTTTTTCTCTGCAAACTCTTCCGCTGTCAATTCTTTTTTCTGACCTTGACCTGAATTATATCCAGATTTATCTCCTACGACTTGTTTTGATAATTCCATCATTCCGGTTAATTCCAGTTTCAACATCATTCTGCCTTTGTTATCACGTTTAGTGATGTAGGCTAATGGAGCTGGAGCGCCTTCGATTTCAGAAGTACCGCTTACAAAAATTGATTTCACACCGGCAACTGCTTTGTCTCCACCAATCGCTTTGATGTAGTTGTCCATTACTGATTTCACGGTTACACCAGCAGGAATAGGCATTTTCATTTTTGGTTTTTCAGTTGGGTTACCAAATTTGTCAAAAAAGAACATTGGAATTTTTAATTTTTCCAAACCAGGAATTACTTCGCTACCTTTTCCAGTTACGATAATACGTAAATTGTCCGCCAACACATATTTATTCATTACACGCATAACATCTTCAGCGGTAACGGATTGAATATTTTTAATAAAATTTTCATAAAAATCAGCAGGTAAGCTTTCTGTCTCAATGTTTAAGGCATAACGAGCAACTGTTTGTGGTTTTTCAACCTGCATAACGAAACGTCCGATATAACCTGCTTTCACATTTGCCAAAGCTTCATCGCTTACTTTTTCAGTACGGATTCTTTTGATTTCTTTCAATACTTCAACCACTGCACTATCTGTAACCGAGTTACGAACTTGAGCATTTGCTTTGAACTTACTGTTCATGTATTTGTTACTACCTACACTAGAATACGCACCATAAGTCCAACCGTGCGCTTCACGTAAATTCATGTTTAAATAACCATTAAAGTCACCACCCAAAACTTGATTCGCAACTAATACTGCGAAATAATCGGGATCCGACAACTTTAAATTCACTGAATTCACCACAGCAATCTCCGATTGAACGGCATTTGGCATATCAATAAAATTGATTTGAGTGTATTGTACATTGCTTGGTGAAGTGTATGAAATTTGAGGAGCAGTAGCTTTTGTCCAGTTTTCGAACAATTTGGTAGCCATTTTCTTTACCTCTTTGAATTTTACATCACCGATAATTACTAAGTATGCTTTTTCAGGAACAAAATACGTAGCATAGTTTTGCTTTACATCATCCAAGGTTACATTTTTGATGGTTTCCTCCGTCAAATACTCACCCGCTGGATGGTTTTTGCTGTAAACCAACACATTTTCCACACGACCGGCAACGGCAGGAACGCTTTTCTCTTGTGTTTTTAAACCTTCGATTAATTTATCGCGTTCTTTTTCAAATTCATCTTGAGTGAAATTAGGCATTAGCATACCTTCTGCCATTAATTCCATGATGCGTTTTGAATATTTAGACAAACCACTAGCATAGGCACCACGTGCGCTGAAGCTGATGTCGGCTCCTAAAAAGTCGATTTCTTCGTTGAAGGCATCTTTTGAAGTTTTAGTAGAACCATTGCCCATCAAACTGCTGGTTAAATTGTCTACTCCTTTTTTATTTCCTTCCGCAAAAGGTGCATTGTCAATAGTTAAACTGAATGACACACGGGGTAATTTATGGTCTTCAACCACCATTACTTTTAATCCGTTAGGCAACGAAAAAACTTCTGGTTTTTTGATTTGAATCGCAGGAGCTGGTCCTGGTTTAGGTTGTGGTCGGTCTTGTGCTTGCATAGTTAAAGATAAAAACAAGCCAGATAGAAGTATAATAGATTTTCTCATGTTCATTCAATTATTTAGATTCAGCTTTGTCTTTTGCAGGAACATAATCCAAAATCAATCGCTGATTTGGGTTCAAATACTTTTTAGCGATATCGCGAATTTCTTCACGTGTGATCGAACGATACATTTCGATTTCCGTATTGATTAAATTCACATCACTATAAAGTAAATAGTAGGAAGCCAAATTCTCTGCTACACCTTCTACACTAGCATTGCTGTTTACATAGTTATTTTCAAATTGATTTTGCAATTTTTGATAATCCTTTTCAGAGATTAAATCTGTTTGCAATTTCACAATTTCCTCATCAATTTCTTTAATCAAATCAGCTGAAGTGGCATCGCCTTGTGGCATACCATACAAAATGTACATTCCATAATCTTCTTGCGAATAATTGAATGCTCCAATTTGTAACGCCATTTTCTTATCATCAACGATTTTCTTGTACAATTTAGAACTGTTACCATCACTTAAATACGAAGAAATCATATCCAATACACGCGCATCACGAGATTTCATTGAAGGCGTTCTGTAAGAAGCAACCACCATTGGTTTTTGGATGTTTGGATCTTCGTAGGTAGCGTGCATTTCCTTAGTAATTGGTTCTTCTACGAATTTTTCACGTTTGATTTCTTCACCACGTGGAATGGGACCAAAATAATTTTGAATCCATGCTTTCGTTTGTGCCATATCAATTTGACCTGCCACAACTAACACCGCGTTATTTGGTGCATAATATTTTTTATTAAAAGCTTGAAACTCCTCTAAAGTTGCAGCGTCTAAATGATCCATAGAACCAATAGTAGCCCAACGGTAAGGGTGTTTAAAAAACATATTACGTTTAACTTCTGCGATTAACTGTCCATATGGTTGGTTATCCACACGTAAACGTTTTTCTTCTTTAACCACTTCATTTTGGGTGTCCACACCAATTTGATTGATTACAGGATGCATTAATCGCTCGGATTCCATCCATAAACCCAATTCCAAATTGTTAGATGGGAATACTTCGAAGTAGTAGGTACGGTCATCTGTAGTGTTGGCATTGTTGGTACCACCATTACCAGTAACAATTTTAAACCATTCCCCTCTTTTGATGTTTTGGGTTCCTTCAAACAATAAATGTTCGAAAAAGTGCGCAAAACCAGTACGATCTGGTCTTTCATCTTTGGCTCCTACATGATACATCACAGATGTAATCACTACAGGCGCCGAAGGGTCATTGTGAAGAATGACATGCATTCCATTGTCTAAGTCATACTCTTCAAAAGCGACTTTCTGAGCATGAGCAGTACCTCCAAGCATAAGCAATGAACTTAAAGCGATTAAAGATTTTTTCATAAGAATTAGTTATTTGTTTTTTCGGGTTGAGACCCAGCGTTAAATCGAATGTTCCATTAGTAGCCTGAACGGAAATTCTGTTACACAAATGTATATTTTTTAGCCTTTTACCTTGTTATTTTAGCGCTAGAAATGGAAATTTTTGTAACTCCTTGATTATAAAGGAAACAATTTTACATCAAGCCTTGTTTCGATGAAATTAATTTGTATATTTGCAACCTTAAAATTTTTAACTAAACATTATTGTTATGTACGCAATCGTAGAGATAGCAGGGCAACAATTCAAAGTAAGCAAAGACCAGAAAGTTTTTGTTCACCGTTTAGCGAACGAAGAAGGTTCAAAAGTATCTTTTGACAAAGTTCTTTTATTAGACGACAACGGAACAATTACGATCGGCGCCCCAGCTATAGAAGGTGCTTCAGTAGAAGCGAAAGTTTTACAACACCTTAAAGGTGAAAAAGTAATCGTTTTCAAAAAGAAAAGAAGAAAAGGTTACAAAAAGAAAAACGGTCACCGTCAAGCGTTAACCCAAATCGTAATTGAAGGTATTGCTGCCACAGGTGCTAAAAAAGCGGCTAAAAAAGAAGTTGCTCCAGTAGCTGAAACTACAGAAGAAGCTCCGAAAAAAGCTAAAGCTCCTAAAGCAGAAAAATCTGAGGATGCACCAAAAGCTCCAAAGAAAACGAAAAAAACAGAAGAGTAATAACTTATAAAACCAAAACATCATGGCTCACAAGAAAGGTGTCGGTAGTTCCAAAAACGGTAGAGAATCAGAGTCGAAACGACTTGGTGTAAAAATCTATGGTGGCCAAGCGGCTATCGCAGGTAACATTATCGTTAGACAACGTGGTTCTAAACACAATCCAGGTGAAAACGTGTATATGGGGAAAGACCATACACTACACGCTAAGGTTGATGGAATTGTAAAATTCCAGAAAAAAGGTGACAATAAATCATTCGTATCTATTGAACCATTTCAAGCTTAATACTTCGTATTAGAACATAAAAAAACCCGCTCCAATAGAGCGGGTTTTTTATTTATATGTCATTTTGAATCTACATTTATAATCCAAGGTATAAAAAAACCACCTCGAAAGGTGGCTTTATTTTAGTTGGGATCTTTCATTTTAAAAGATTCCATGAATTTTGTAGTGTAATTACCTGCCACATAATCCGGTTCGTCCATCAATTGACGGTGGAATGGAATTGTGGTTTTGATTCCTTCAATATAAAATTCATCCAAGGCACGTTTCATTTTGTTGATGGCCTCTTCACGAGTTTGCGCAGTTGTAATCAACTTAGCAATCATTGAATCATAGTTTGGCGGAATGGTATAACCTGCATAAACGTGCGTATCTAAACGCACACCGTGTCCTCCTGGCGCATGTAAAACGGTAATTTTACCTGGAGAAGGTCGGAAATCATTATAAGGATCTTCTGCATTAATACGACATTCGATTGAATGCAACTGTGGCAAATAGTTTTTACCTGAAATTGGCACGCCAGCCGCTACTAATATTTGTTCACGAATTAAATCATAATCAATTACTTGTTCTGTGATTGGGTGTTCTACTTGGATACGCGTATTCATTTCCATAAAATAGAAATTACGGTGTTTATCTACCAAGAATTCTACGGTTCCCGCTCCCTCGTATTGAATAAATTCTGCAGCTTTAACAGCAGCATCACCCATTCGTTGACGTAAATCATCCGTCATGAATGGCGAAGGGGTTTCTTCCGTTAATTTTTGGTGACGGCGTTGTACCGAGCAATCGCGTTCAGACAAGTGACATGCTTTTCCATACGAATCACCAACCACTTGAATTTCAATATGGCGCGGTTCTTCAATCAACTTCTCCATATACATTCCATCGTTTCCGAAGGCGGCCGCCGCTTCTAATCGCGCACTTTCCCATGCTTTTTCAAGCTCTTCTTCTTTCCATATGGCACGCATTCCTTTTCCACCACCACCTGCAGTAGCTTTCATCATTACAGGATATCCGATTTCTTTGGCTACAACTTTCGCTTGTTCGAAAGATTCTAAAATACCATCTGAACCTGGTACACAAGGCACGCCAGCAGCTTTCATGGTTGCTTTAGCTGTAGCTTTATCACCCATTTTCTCAATCATTTCAGGAGAAGCACCGATAAATTTGATTCCGTGTTCTTGACAAATTTTAGAGAATTTAGCGTTTTCCGAAAGGAAACCATATCCTGGGTGAATTGCATCAGCGTTGGTAATCTCAGCTGCTGCAATGATATTGGACATTTTTAAATACGACAGATTACTTGGAGCTGGTCCGATACAAACCGCCTCATCTGCAAACTTTACGTGTAAACTTTCTGCATCAGCTGTAGAATATACCGCTACTGTTTTGATTCCCATCTCTCGACAGGTACGAATCACACGTAATGCGATTTCGCCTCTATTGGCGATTAATATTTTCTTGAACATCCTGTTTCAATTTAAATTAAACATCGATTTTGATACGGCACACGAATCCTGCAAAGTATCAAAATCACAAACAAATTAAGACGGATCTACCAAGAATAACGGTTGATCAAACTCTACTGGAGACATATCGTCAACCAAAATTTTCACGATTTTACCGGAAACTTCCGATTCAATTTCGTTAAATAATTTCATTGCTTCAACTACACAAAGTACATCACCTTTTCCAATAGCTGTTCCCACTTCAACGAAAGCTGGTTTATCAGGTGCTGGTTTACGGTAGAACGTACCAATCATTGGTGATTTAATTGTGATGTATTTCGCATCATCAGCTGCTGGAGCTGGAGCGGCAGGTGCAGCAGGTGCGGCAGCCACAGGAGCTGGAGCAGCCACTTGTGAAATCACAGGAGCTGGAGCTGGCTGAACATAAGTAATATCAGGAGCATTTCCTTCTAAAGTGGTACGGATGGTAATTTTCACATCACCTGTTTCCAATTTAACCTCAGCAACACCCGAGTTGGATACGAATTTGATTAGATTTTGAATCTCTTTTAAATCCATAGTTCTTTCGTTTTAGTTATCGTTTTATTGTTTGTTGTACGCCCATTTTAAGTAAATAGCTCCCCAAGTGAAACCACCACCAAATGCAGCAAAAATCAGATTATCTCCTTTTTTCAACTGACTTTCATAGTCAGCCAACAACAACGGCAAGGTTGCTGAAGTTGTATTTCCGTAGCGTTGGATGTTGATCAAAACTTTTGATTCATCCAATCCCATACGCTGTGCTGTTGCATCAATAATACGACGATTAGCTTGATGAGCAACCAACCAATTGATGTCGTCATGTGTTAAATTATTACGTTGCATAATTTTTTCACTAACATCAGCCATGCCTGAAACGGCATATTTAAAAACGGTCTTACCATCTTGAAATACAAAATGCTGTCCGTTTTCAACTGTATCTTTTGAAGCAGGCAAGATAGAACCTCCTGCATCAATTTTTAAATATTCTCTTCCAATTCCGTCTGAACGCAAGAACTCATCTTGCAATCCTAATCCATCCGTATTCGGCTCAAACAAAACGGCTCCTCCACCATCACCAAAGATGATGCAAGTTGCACGATCCGTGTAATCAATAATTGATGACATTTTATCGGCACCAATAAGCAATACTTTTTTATAACGTCCTGATTGAATGTAAGCTGAAGCTGTTGACATTCCATACAAAAAACTTGAACATGCTGCAGACAAATCAAAAGCAAATGCGTTTGTCGCTCCAATCTGAGAGGCAACATACACCCCTGTTGAAGCCACTGGCATATCTGGAGTTGCCGTTGCCATGATAATTAAATCAATCTCTAAAGGATCAATATTATTCTTTTCAATAAGATTTTGAGCTGCTTTAATAGCCAAATAGGAAGTTCCTTTTCCAGGCTCTTTCAACAATCTTCTTTCTTTAATTCCAGTTCGGGTGGTAATCCACTCATCATTGGTGTCAACCATTTTTTCTAATACGGCATTCGACAACACGAAATCCGGAACATAAGAGCCTACGGCTGTAATAGCGGCGGTAATTGTACTCATAGTCTAGTTTAATAGTCTTTGAAAAAAATAATTTTCAAAGGGTGGAAATTACAAAAAAATATTGAGTTATTTTTTATCTACTGAAAAAACAAAAAACTCCCACAAAGGTGAGAGTTTGATGGATTCTTTTACGTATATATTAAGCCTCAGCTACTGATTTATCAATAACTACCTGACCTCTGTAATACATTTTACCTTCATGCCAGTAAGCTCTGTGGTACAAGTGAGCTTCACCTGTAACTGGACAAGTAGCGATAGTAGCTACAGTTGCCTTGTAGTGAGTTCTTCTCTTGTCTCTTCTGGTAGATGACTGTCTTCTCTTAGGATGTGCCATTTTTTATATTATTTATCCGTTAATAGTTGTTTTAATTTATCCCATCGGGGATCTGTATTCTCTTCTTTAATTTCTTCTTTTTCTTCTTTGACCGAATTTACGGACAATCGCTCTAACGCTTCATTTTTTAATGTTCCTTCTTTTACTCCGGGATGAACCCTTTTCTGTGGAACTGACAAAACGATTAATTCATAAATGTATTGACTAATATCAATTTGGTGTTCGCCATGTGGCAATATCAATAATTCTTCATTTTCATTATTGAATGCATCACCAAACTTAACCAACACTTTGATTCCTCCTTTTATTGGCAAATCAAAAAGCTCCCCAGTAACATCACATGGAACCAAAACAGTTCCCTTGTGCTTTAAAGAAAGCTCCATAAAAGTGGTCTTTTTATCCAAGATCACCTTTACCTCTACCGAACAATTTTCAAAATCGCAATAGTCATACGATTCAAAGAACTTCTGTGTAATTGTATAGTCAAATTGGTGTTTTCCCAATTTTAACCCTGTGAAAGGAATTAAAAAATCATTCGTAACTTTCATCATTTCACCAATTTGCCAAAATTGAAGCCTCAACTTTGGGAGTGCAAAGATATAAATTTAAATCAAATCCAAAAGCGTTATGCTCCTTTTTTTGACTCTAACTGCTTTTCTTTGATTTTCAAGGGGTTTTTAGACCATTCTTGATACTCTTGTCGCGCCGAATATACATCTATAGCCATATAAACAGCTTCTTTAAACGAAGTGGCATCTGCTTGGTTTTTCCCCGCAATTTCAAAAGCCGTTCCATGATCAGGAGACGTGCGAATCTTATCTAAACCTGCCGTGTAATTCACCCCTTGTCCAAACGACAACGTTTTAAACGGAATCAATCCTTGATCATGATAGGACGCAATAACCGCATCAAATTTTTCATGTTGGCCTGAACCAAAAAAACCATCCGCTGAATACGGACCAAAAGCCAAAATACCTTTGTCAAACATTTTTTTGATTGCTGGTTTCAGCACTTCCTGATCTTCTTTACCAATAACGCCATTATCTCCCGCATGTGGGTTTAAACCTAACACAGCAATTTTCGGACGATTAATTCGAAAATCTTGTTTTAATGTATGATAAATGGTTTCAATCTTTTGAATCACTCGAGCTTCAGTTAAATGTTCTGAAACTTCGTTAACTGGAACATGATCAGTCATCAATCCTACACGCAACTTGTCATGAACCATCAACATTAAAGCATCTCCTTTTAACTCTTTATCTAAATAATCGGTATGCCCAGGAAATGAAAATGTTTCTGATTGAATAGCGTACTTATTTATAGGTGCAGTGACTAACGCATCAATCTCATTGTTTTTCAACGCTTGTGTTGCGGCTACAAAAGACTTAATCGCGTATTTCCCTACTTCGTCATTTAATTGTCCAAAGTTAATTTCGACCGCTTCTTTCCAAACATTTAAAACATTGACTTTACCCACAATCATCTGATCGATTCGGTCAATCCCATGAAGGGGTAGTTCCGAATTCATTGTTTTTTTGATGAATGATAATACTTTAACATTGGCAAAAATAACCGGCGTACACAACTCCAACATCCGAGTATCCTCAAACGTTTTTAAAATGACTTCACTACCAATTCCATTTAAATCTCCTATTGATATTCCAAGTATGATATGTTCTGCTTTTTTCATTCGGTTTTGAAGTCGGTTTTTATTGCGTACTTTTGAGGGACAAATTTAGAAAATAAAAACGACAAATGTTTACCGGAATTATAGAAACCCTAGGAACCATCACGGGACTTGAAAAAGATCAAGAGAATCTGCACATCACGGTTCAAAGTGCAATAACAAACGAATTAAAAATTGACCAAAGTGTTGCGCATAATGGTGTTTGTCTTACGGTTGTAGCCATTCAGGAAGACCAATATACGGTAACCGCAATTCAAGAAACCTTATTAAAGACCAACTTGAGTGATTGGCAACTCGGCGACAAGGTAAATCTTGAACGCGCCATGAAATTAGGCGATCGCTTAGACGGGCATATTGTACAAGGACATGTTGACCAAATAGGTTATTGCAAATCGATTCGTGAAGCGGAAGGCAGCTGGTATTTCACCTTTGAATACGATGCTTCTTTAACAAACATCACTATTGAAAAGGGCTCGATCACAGTTAATGGAACGAGTCTAACAGTAATTGACTCTAAAGAAAACGAATTTAGTGTTGCCATAATTCCCTACACTTATGAACACACCAATTTTCACACTTTTAAGATAGGTTCAAAAATAAATTTAGAATTTGATGTAGTTGGGAAATATGTTGCACGACTTTATGGTCTGCAACAGAAATAAAAAAGAAAAAGCTTCAAGATTTACTTGAAGCTTTTTTTATAGGATTTTAATTTGTAAAAAGCATAAAGAATAGACGACACTACCAAAAACACCACACCTTCGTCTACGGGTAAACCCGGTGGCGGGGGCGGAATTGGGGCCGGAGGATTCGGAGCAGCAAACGTTAAGTTTCCACTTAGAATCACTACCATAAGCAGCAATACTTTCGTTAGGTCGATTTTCATAGGGCGTAAAAGTATAAAAAAAAACTCTTTGTCAAAATTTTTTATATCATATTTTGGGACAATTGTTTAACTAATTACAATTCGTTAAACTTTACTCCTACTTTTTTATAATAACGTAAATAAATTGTTTTTGGTTTGCATGAACTAAAAAAAGTCCACATTTTATAAGAATCAATTCTAAAAACACTTCATAATCAACTGAATCTGTAGGTATAATAGAAAATATTCTGCAAAAAAGACTTTACAATAGCAGAGAAGCCATTTGACCCATGATTTCAATTAGGTTATCAGCAAATTATCATTAAATCCAAAAAAGATAAAAAGAAAAAGCCCTGCAAAAATGCAAGGCTTTACTGATGTGGTCCCACTTGGGCTCGAACCAAGGACCACCTGATTATGAGTCAGGTGCTCTAACCAACTGAGCTATAGGACCCGTTTTGAGGTTGCAATATTACTACTAATTCTGCTATTCTGCAAACACAAATTGTATATTAGGTTTCAATTTAGCCTGCATCTTGACAAAGCTCTATCAAAACACCATTTGTAGATTTTGGATGAAGAAAAACTACTAGTTTATTATCTGCCCCACGTTTTGGTTCTTCATTTAACAAAATAAATCCTTCATTTTTCAAACGCGCCATCTCCGATCGAATATCGGCTACATCAAAAGCAATGTGATGAATTCCCTCTCCTTTTTTCTCAATAAATTTTGCGATCGGACTATCATCCCTGGTTGCTTCTAACAATTCAATTTTATTTGGCCCGTTCATAAAGAAAGAAGTTTTCACTCCTTCACTTTCCACTTCTTCTTCTTTATACGCTGCAGCACCAAACAACTTTTCGAAGAGTATATTGGATTCACTTAATGATTTAACTGCAATTCCGATATGTTCAATTTTTCTCATTCTATTGGTTTTGCAACAAAGATAAAAAATAGGCGTTTGTCTAATTGATGATTTTTATCAAATCACTAAAAATCCAAATTCCGATTAAAGTTGTATTTTTGCACCATGGAATCGAATAGAC
The DNA here is from genome assembly GCA_039798185.1 of Bacteroidota bacterium. GTDB lineage: Bacteria > Bacteroidota > Bacteroidia > Flavobacteriales > Flavobacteriaceae > Flavobacterium. The sequence goes on along the minus strand of JBDKGM010000014.1, from coordinate 8,261 downwards.
AGAAAAAAATAGGCACAGTGTTGCAAAAAGATTTAGTAGATATCTTACAAGGTGAAGTGCGTAAAAACGGCATTACCAATTTGATTATCTCGGTTTCAAAAGTCAATGTCACCACTGACCTTTCTATTGCTAAAGTATTCTTAAGTGTTTTTCCTGCTGAAAAAGGCCCGGAATTACTTGCCGCTATTCGCTCTAACACCCCTTTAATTAAACACGATTTGTCACAACGCGTAAAACTTCAATTGCGCAAAGTCCCCAATTTGATTTTCTACATTGATGATTCCTTAGAATATATCGAACAAATTGATCGTGCTCTTTCAGGGGAAGAAAATCCGATTGAAAATCGTGAACTTTTAGCCAAACGCAAAAAATCGTAAGTGAATATATCGCTCTACATCGCCCGTCGGTATTTATTTTCATTGAGCAAAAACACCTCAATAAATATTATTACGGGGATTGCTTCGTTGAGTATCATCGTTGGCGCATTGGCTTTGTTTGTAGTTTTATCTGTATTTAGTGGATTACGAACGTTTAGTCTTTCGTTTTCTAACGATTTGGACCCCGACTTAAAAGTAGCGGCTAAACATGGTGAATATTTCACGCTATCTCCACAACAAGAGCAATCTATAAAAGCAATTCCTGGCTTAGCAAATTATAGTAAAGTCATTGAAAAGCGCGTGCTTTTTTTATTTGATGGCAAATCCCAATTCTCTTATTTAAAAGGAACCGATGCTTCCTTTAATGCCGTTTCAAAAGCTTCTGAAAAATTATATTCCGGACAATGGTTTCAACCCAACACTTATCAAGTGGTTCTAGGCTATGGCATGTCCAATAAATTATCGTTGGGCTTACTGGATTACAACAATCCATTTGAAGTATACGCGCCCAAGCCGGGTACTGGAGATTTAAGTTTGAATCCTGAGGAATCATTTACACACACCTCATTAATTCCCGTCGGTATTTATGCTATTAATGAAGAATTGGACTCCAAATATGTATTTGCTGATTTAGGTTTGGCCCAGGAATTATTACAATTAAATCCAAATCAAGTAACGAATATTGAGATTAAATTAAAACCCGATGCTAAGGAATCACAAGTAATTAGCGCCCTCGAAAAAATAATTCCCAATGTAACTGTCAAAAATCGGGCACAATTAAATGAGACGTTGTACAAAATGCTGAATTCAGAAAACATTGCCGTCTATTTGATTTTTACCTTAGTTGTTATCATGGCTTTATTTAGTTTAGCTGGTGCATTGATCATGATGATTTTGGATAAAAAAGGAAATCTTAAAACCCTTTATAATTTAGGAGTTGAATTAAAAAATTTACGTCGGATTTTCTTATTACAAGGGACTTTATTAAGTATTTTCGGTGGAGTAATTGGCTTGGGCCTTGGATCGATATTGGTATACCTACAGCAAAAATACGAGCTGGTGATGATTACTCAATCCTTAGCGTATCCAATTGAATTTCATTGGGAAAATTTATCCTTAGTACTTGCAACGGTTGTAACGCTAGGCTTTATTTCCAGTTGGATTGCCAGTAGTCGCGTTTCAAAAAAGATTTTGGATTAAATCACCAAACCTGTAAAAGCTTCAGTAATCTCTTCAAATACCTGTAACAAATCGTCGCGACCGTCTGTAGTGACCAAGCGCGTTTTGTATTCTTTAAAATTGGGTATTCCTTTAAAATAATTGGTGTAATGACGGCGCATTTCCACAATACCTAAACGTTCCCCTTTCCATTCCATCGACCATAATAAATGATTCCGTGCGGCTTCCACCCGGTCTTTGATGGTTGGCACAGGCAAATGTTCACCCGTATTAAAATAATGCTTAATCTCGTTAAAAATCCAAGGATAACCAATCGCAGCTCGACCGATCATAATACCGTCTAAACCGTATTTGTTCTTGTATTCCATGGCCTTTTCTGGAGAATCGATATCGCCATTTCCAAATATTGGGATATGAATGCGAGGGTTGTTTTTAACGCGTGCAATGTGCGACCAATCCGAATGCCCTTTATACATTTGCGCTCTTGTACGTCCGTGAACGGTCAACGCTTGAATACCTACATCTTGTAATCGCTCGGCAACTTCGTCAATATTGATGGAACTTTCGTCCCAACCCAAACGAGTTTTAACAGTTACGGGTAACGAAGTGCTTTTTACCACGGCTTTGGTCAAACGCACCATTAAATCTACATCTTTCAATACACCAGCGCCAGCCCCTTTACATACTACTTTTTTTACGGGACATCCAAAATTGATATCCAACAAATCGGGTTGTACAGTTTCTACAATTTTGGCACTCATGGCCATGGCTTCTTCATCACCACCAAAAATCTGAATACCTACAGGTCGTTCGTAATCGAAGATGTCGAGTTTCATCCGACTTTTAATCGCATCGCGGATAAGACCTTCGGATGAAATAAATTCAGAATACATCAAATCGGCGCCGTGGGCTTTGCACAAGCGGCGAAACGGCGGATCACTCACATCTTCCATGGGAGCGAGTAACAACGGGAAATCCGGGAGTTCAATGTTTCCGATTTTGACCATAATGCATGTATTTCAGGGTGCAAAAATAGGATTATTCTAGGATTAACAAAGTGAAAATCAAGTAAAAAGAAGTTAAACAATTGTGAATCAAGCGCTAAACCTTTGTTTTTGCTGTGAAAATATCCTTGTGTAATCCAATGTAATCCTCTTGATATTCTAAACTTTGCGTTATATTTGCACGATGTTGCGCTAGGGATTGAAGCAAAGTACCCCGCCGTAGCCGTTAGGCAGGCGTGTACTGCGGAAAGCCCGGTGAGGAGGAACGACGAGAGCGCCCTTCCTATAATTCTGAATTCTAAATTCTGAATTCTAAATTTTAAAAGCGTAGCCAAAAAAGGACTATTGAAGATGAAGAACATTCGTAATTTTTGCATTATTGCCCACATTGACCACGGAAAAAGTACGTTGGCAGACCGCTTATTGGACCAAACGCAGACCGTAACGGCGCGTGAAGCCCAAGCGCAATTGTTGGACAATATGGATTTGGAGCGTGAACGTGGGATTACCATTAAAAGTCACGCCATTCAGATGGAATACACCCATAAAGGGGAAAAATATATTTTAAACTTAATCGACACCCCCGGTCACGTGGACTTCTCCTATGAAGTTTCGCGCTCGATTGCGGCTTGTGAAGGTGCGTTGTTGATTGTAGATGCAGCCCAAAGTATTCAAGCCCAAACGATTTCCAACCTGTATTTGGCTTTGGAAAACGACTTGGAAATTATCCCGATTTTGAATAAGGTAGATTTACCGAGTGCCAACCCAGAAGAAGTTAGCGATGATATTGTGGACTTGTTGGGTTGTAAATTGGAAGACATTATTCATGCTTCTGGAAAAACTGGATTTGGGGTGGATAAAATTTTGGAAGCGATTGTGGACCGTATTCCTGCTCCGAAAGGAGACAAGGACGAACCTTTGCAGGCGTTGATTTTCGACTCGGTGTACAATCCGTTTCGTGGAATTGAAGTTATTTTCCGCGTGAAAAACGGAGAGATTCGCAAAGGACAGAAAATCAAATTCATGTCGACTGGCAATGAATATTTTGCTGACGAAATTGGAACTTTGAAATTGAATCAAGTTCCGAAAGATGTGATCAGCTGCGGCGACGTAGGGTATTTGATTTCGGGAATTAAAGAAGCTAAAGAAGTAAAAGTGGGCGACACGGTGACCGATGCTAAGACGCCAACTACCAATATGATTCACGGATTTGAAGACGTGAAACCGATGGTATTTGCTGGAATTTACCCTGTAGATACCGAAGATTACGAAGACTTGCGGGCATCGATGGAGAAATTGCAATTGAACGATGCATCGTTGGTGTTTTCGCCTGAAAGTTCGGCCGCTTTGGGCTTTGGTTTCCGTTGTGGATTCTTAGGGATGTTGCACTTGGAAATTATCCAAGAGCGTTTGGAGCGCGAATTCAACATGACGGTAATCACCACAGTACCGAACGTTTCGTATTTGGCGTACACCAAGAAAGAACCTGAGACTCCTATTATCGTAAACAATCCATCCGACTTACCTGAACCGTCCAAATTGGAACGTGTGGAGGAGCCGTATATCAAAGCTACAATCATTACCAAATCGGATTTTGTGGGTAACGTCATGAGTTTGTGTATTGAAAAACGCGGTATTATCACCAACCAAACCTATTTGACGACAGAGCGTGTAGAATTGAACTTTGACATGCCATTGGCAGAGATTGTATTTGACTTTTACGACCGTTTGAAAACGGTTTCCAAAGGGTATGCGTCGTTTGACTACCACCCGATTGGGATGCGCACGTCGAAGTTGGTGCGTTTGGATGTTTTATTGAACGCCAATTCGGTAGATGCTTTATCGGCGTTGATTCACGAAGACAATGCCTACCATATTGGTAAGAAAATGTGTGAAAAATTGCGTGAATTGATCCCAAGACAGCAATTTGACATTCCGATTCAGGCGGCGATTGGTGCAAAAATCATTGCTCGTGAAACCATCAAAGCCTTGCGTAAAGACGTAACGGCAAAATGTTACGGAGGGGATATTTCGCGTAAGCGTAAATTGTTGGAAAAACAGAAAGCTGGTAAGAAACGTATGCGTCAGGTAGGGAATGTAGAAATTCCACAGTCGGCGTTTATGGCGGTATTGAAGTTGAACGACTAACATTTGACTATTCTACATTTTAAATTACATATTATAAATGAAGTTCGGTTTTGGCCGGACTTTTTTTATGTATTGGAATTCCCTATTGCATATTGTACCTTTGTGACCTCAAATACGTAAAAAGCATGTTAGAAGACAAAACCCCACAACGCACCCCTTTATCGCAATTTGGCGAATTTGGTTTAATCGCTCATCTTACTGAAAAAGTGGAAGTTAGTCAGCCCTCAACTTTAAAAGGTATTGGTGATGACGCGGCCGTTTTGGACTTTCAAAATACAAAAACTGTGGTTTCTACTGATTTATTGGTAGAAGGAGTACATTTTGATTTGTCGTACATGCCCTTAAAGCATTTGGGTTATAAAGCGGTTGTGGTTAATGTCTCTGATATTTGCGCCATGAATGCTACGCCCACTCAAATTACGGTTTCTATTGCGGTTTCCAATCGTTTTCCTGTGGAAGCGTTGGAAGAGTTATACGAAGGCATTCGCTTGGCAGCAAAAACCTATAATGTAGACATCATTGGAGGCGACACGACTTCGTCTCAAAAGGGAATGATTCTTTCCATTACGGCATTGGGTATTGCTCAAGAAGCCGAATTGGTGTACCGCAGTGGTGCCAAAGAAAACGATTTGATAGTAGTTACCGGCGATTTGGGTTCGGCCTACATGGGCTTACAGGTTTTGGAGCGTGAGAAGCAAGTTTTTCAAGTGAATCCGTTGAATCAACCCGACTTAGACAACTATACGTATTTAATAGAACGCCAGTTAAAACCCGAAGCGCGTACCGATATTAAAGGATTATTGGCGCAATTGGAAGTACAACCTACTTCTATGATTGACATTTCAGATGGATTATCGTCCGAATTAATTCATTTATGTAAAAACAGTCAAACGGGCTGTAATTTATTTGAAGACAAACTCCCATTAGATCCTCAGTTTATTAGTACTTGTGAGGAATTCAACATCGACAGCACAACCTTAGCCATTAATGGTGGTGAAGATTATGAATTGTTATTTACGATTAAATTAGAGGATTTTGACAAAATCAAAGGCAACCCTAATTTAACAGTAATTGGACACATCACTGCCGAACATGAAGGCATGCATTTAGTTACCCGAGCGAATACTAAAATCGAATTAAAAGCAAGAGGTTGGAATGCAATGCAGGAAGATGCTGACGCTTAATTAAGCAACATGCCGCGGTCTTTGGCTACCGATACAAGGGTTGCGTCATCTTCGCCTGAGATTCCAAGTAAATCTTTCATGTTTTCTTTTCGTGTTTTTACCGAACTAGACGAGATGGTAATATACAGTGGAATATCATCGTAATTGATACCTTTATTGAGATAGTGCAATATTTGTCGATCGATAACGTCTACATAGACTTTTTCTTTCTGAAGATTATTCAAGAACTTAATCACGGAATCACTGTAATAGGTTTCCCCTTGGATGATTGAGGTAAGCGCTAGAATCATACTGTCAAAGGTTAGGTCATTTTTTATCACTAGCCCTACGGGATTTATTTCTTCAATTATGGATTGCACTTTTAAGCTTTCCGAATGCATGGTTAACAAAGCGATCTTACAAGTAGGCATTGTTGCGATGAGTAATTTTGCCAAATCTTCCCCGGTATGAATATTTTTCTCGGGATATTCCGGCATACTCACGTCGAGAAAGGCAATGTCAAACGGTTGAGCCGCATTGACAATCGTTTCATAGCCTGACTTACAATCAGAGGCTTCAATGAAATTAAATGTAAATGATTTGTCGGGGAATAGGTTGATTACATTTTTATACCCTTGGATAATGAACTGGTGATCATCCACGATTAAAATGTTGATTGTTTGGGACATGATTGGGTTGGTTTTTGTTAGTGTTTGATATTCTTATGTTCCAGGGGAACGGTAATACTTATTCGTGTTCCTTTACCGGGCGCTGATTTAATTTCGATAATTCCGTCGCTTTCATGGGTTCGCGTCACTATATTTTTGAGTCCGATCCCTCTACTTTTCTTATCGACTTCAAATCCGTCACCGTCGTCGGTAATGTTGAGTACTAAATTACCTTTTTTATCTTTACGGAATTCAACTTTAATATTTTTTGCGTTAGCATATTTATTAATGTTCTGTAAGCATTCTTGTAAAATTCGGTACAGATTGATTTTTGTGGTATTTGACAACAAATCCCAATCGACATTTTCTCCGATGAGTGCATTGAGTTTTGCGGGATTTATTTTGGCTTGTTCTTCAAGTAAGTTGTTGACGATGGCCACGAAGTTATTAACCAAGACATATTTTTCACGGCTTAATTCGTGGGAGATTTCTCGAAGATCTTGTTCGATAATTTTCAATTCTTCAAGACAGCGAATTCGTTCCTGAACAGCTGCTTCATCGTCTCTATGATTGAGTCCGTCTAAATTTAACCGCAAACCAAAGAGGCGACCGAGTACGCCGTCATGCAATTCTTTGGCGATACGGGTTTTCTCGAGTACCCGTCCTTCTTCGAGTTTATTTTGTTGGGAGATAATGAGTTTATAAATATCTTCGTTAGCACGTTGTTGAGCTTGGCGTAGCAATAATTCCCGACTTTTAGCCCGCTGTGCACGCATAAAGAAAAGTAAGGCCCCGATGGCTATGGTTCCAATAAAGTAATTGAGAATGGAGCGGTTTTTTTGCTCGAGGGAGTCTTTTTGCTGGAGGATTTCATCTGTTTCGAGTTGTAATCGAGCAAATCGATCCTCATTTTTTTTCTCAATAACTTTAATACTATCACTAATCCTTAAATAATCCTCACTATATTTAATAGTGTTTTCCTTTATAACTTTTGCAGCTTGTTTATAAGCCACTAAAATATCAAAAGGGTTCTTCGTCTTCTTTGTAATTGACAAAGCTTTCTTGGCGTACAAAGAAGCTTTCTGCAAATCATTTATTATTTCATAATACTGTGAAATATGTACATATGACACAACAATATCTGATTGTTTTTCTAATTTCAATCTTATTTTTAATGCTTCTTCAAAAAGATTTAATACATCTCTACTTTCCCCTTTTAATAATTTTGAAATACCTAAATTATCAAGGATGTTTGAATATAAAATAGGATTTTCTACATTTAAATTTTTAAAATTTAGCGATTTATTATAGTACTCAATAGCTAAATCATATTCATTTAAATTAGTATACACTAAACCTAAATTACTTAAAAGAATAGAATTATCTTGATTCCATTCATATTCTTCATTTTCTTCAATAATGGTTAATGCACTTTGAAAAAAATTGATAGCTAAATCAAACTGATTTAATTGATTCTCAACCAATCCTAATTGATTTAAAATTGAAAATTGGAGTTTAGGATCTTTTAATCTTTTAGAAATTGAGTTAGCTAGTGAAAGTGTAGATTCAGCTGAGATATAATCATTAACTTGATATTGAACTATACCTTTTTTTAACAAAACATTACAATAGCCTACTTGATCTTTTATTTTAAGATATCTCTTTTCTGACTTTGAATAATAATAAAAGGAACTGTCTAATATATTATTATGAAAATAATAA
>JBDKGM010000013.1:0-11982 GCA_039798185.1 Bacteroidota bacterium | reverse complement strand
TTCATTAAAAAAATAATTGACAATCCTTCTTTACTCAATGCTATTATTGAAAACAAAGGATTCTAATGTCCCTGGTTCTCCCGATGCTTCGGGACTGGAGGTACCACAAAAATCAAAACCCTTGAAAATCTTTGTATTTCAAGGGTTTTGATTAACTAAATTTCATTACTCATGTCTAGTACTAAAAAATAAAGCGTTTGCCATAAATTCATGATGAATAAAGAAAATGCAAACACAACAATACCCTGTCCATGACCGTGCAATAGCAAATTACAAATTTGACTTTTGAATCATTTTATCGGCACAGGCAGTGCATTGGGCGTTATTTCCATTCCTTCTTGGTATTCAGTTTCTTCAAGGTCTTCGGTTTGTTTTCCGAGTCGAACTTTTGGATTCTCCTGAGTTCCCGTTATTTTCAATGGAATACCAATTATTCCTAAAGGAGGAAGTCCTAATCGCATTTTAAGATTCAATTTCCCATCAAAACTCGTAGTTCCTTCAATACGTGGACGGAAACCGGCTACTTTAAATTTGAAACGCTCAATGGTTATGATGTTATTTTTGATAGATGTATTAATGACGACTTTTGACAAGTCGGGGTTTCTAATTTTGTCTTTACCTGTTTTTCGACTTACCGCATTCATCAATTTGAATCCGTTCATTTTCACTTTATTCACCGTTAGAACTCCTCCTCCTTGTAAAGATGGAAAGATGGGCATCATTTGATCATTTAATTTTCCAGACAATTGATATTCTAAACTAATCAAACCCTCTGCGCTTTCAGCAGCTGTAACCATTTCTCGGAACAATTTCACTTCATTATAAGCGCGTTTTACATCGAAATCAGTAGCTTTAACTTTCATATCAAATGCTGCTCTATTGGCGGTTTCATTCGTATAATGCGCGTCTAAATTTGCCTTGCAACCAATTATTTCAGCTTGTGCATTTTTTAAATATAAATGACCTCTTTGAACTCCTAATTGCCCTTGAAGTTGGTTAATTTTTAAATCCTGAAAATTTAATTGATTAATCTGAGCTCCCAACTGCAAATCAAAATTAGTAGGCAAAACCAATACTCCCCTTTCAGTTACCGTAGTCGCATTTGCTTCTTGATTACTTGTTGATTCAGACAAAAATTCGTCCACATTGAGATAATTGGATTGGAAATTAAAGCTCCCTTTTAAAAGTGCTGACGTACTAAAAACAAAATCAATTACATTCCGTAATTCGCCGCGCATTCGAAAGTCCGACTGACCATAACTAGCTCTAAAATCAGAGAAAGTCATTTTATCTTGATGAAAACTAAAGTTCCCTTCTTCAATCACAAAGGGCTTTGGCAACACCTCTGAAGTCGTTTTAAGCTGTTTTAGATAAAGCGTTCCTGAATTTTGTAGTTTCGCATAACGACCTTTTGTTGCGTCTTCTTGTGAGCCTTTAAAATGCACATTCGCTTTTACCATTCCTTTCACATCAATCCCTTTTTGAGAAAAGACTTTATAAATGCGTCCAATGTCCAAATCGCCTTTAGCTTGAATATCATATCGAATATTCTCAAAATTCTCCAGCTTTGCTTTGACAAATAGTCGTTTATTTTCAAAAACAAAACTAGCTGGATGAACGACTACTTTTAAGTCTTTTAAACTTCCTGAAGCGGAATTAATTTCAGAAGTAATCGAAATATTTGTAATGGGATTTGGGTAAAGCGCTGTTTTTAAATACCCCTTAGACAACTGAACTTTTGCCCGAGTAGCCGGAATATTATTGTTTTTTGGATTATAAATGCCGTCAGATTTAATATCTATTACTAGCTTTCCTTTGACATCTAGAGAAGAAAATCCAACCGCGCGTTGCATGGTAGCCAAGTCCAATGAGGATTTTACTAGGGCATGTACTTTTGGTGTCGTTATCCCTTCGGTTTTAAGAATAACTTTTGCATAATCTTTACCTACATTAAAAAATAAAGAATCAATATTTACCTGCAGTTTTTCCGGATTTAACTCCGGTAATTTGGTTTCAAAATTGAAATAAATATTATTTGCTGGCAATGGCGCTTCTTTATGATTAATTGCACCTTCGCGAATGCGCATAATAAAACCTAGATCAGGATTGGTTTGGGTGGAAGCGATATATTTCCCTTTGAGTGTTAAAATCAAATCGGTCTGACCTTCAACTTGGGTTTTATCTAGCCAGTTAACATAAGCGGGAGGAAGTGCTGTAAAGAAATCTTTCAACTGACTGTCAATGGATTCCACTTTAAAATCTAAATCATAACCATTGCTAAGAAAATCTAACTTTCCTACAAAATCAATGGGTAGATTGTTGATTTTTAAATTGTTTTCTTCAAAGATAAAAGAAAGTGAATGGGTGTTGATTTTGGTGATAAGATCGGCATTAACTTTTTTATTTTTCAAATAATTCTCTTTACCAAATGCAAAATTAAAATCCTCTATTACTGCTTCCGTATCCAAATCAAATATAGCCTGATCTAAATCGCCTTTCCCGAGGTAATTAAAACCTTTAGCGTCGATAAAAATACCCGTGGAGCGGTCATCAAATTTCAAGTGAGTATTTTCGATCGCAATTCGATCCAGGCGCAAACTAGTTTCGGATTCATTGTTCGATTTTGGATTCTCTTGGGCATCTGCAACATACACATTGTAATTGGCGTTACCCTTTTTATCTACTTTTACATTGATAAAAGCTTGATCGAGAAAAATTTTATTGATGGAAACTTCGCCGTCGAGAAGTAATGTTTTCAAATTAATTCCAAAAGAAACTTCATCTGCGGCAACCAACGTTTCTTTGCGAAAAGGGGCTGAACCTTTTAAATCCAGTTCTGTTAAGGTTAGGGTCAAATAAGGAAAGTGTTCAAAAAAAGACAAATTGGCTTCTTTGAAATTGAGTTCGCCATTGATTTTTCGATTGGCGAATGCTTTCACTTCTTGTTCGATTTTACCTGGAAAAAGTATGGGAAACAAAAACATCAGCACGAGTAATCCCAATACAGAAAATCCGGTAATCTTTAAAAACTTAATTAGGGTTCGTTTCATGATTGCCTGAAATACAACTGCAAAGCTAAGATAACTCTTACGAATAAAAAAAGGTTCCTGAAAAAACAGGAACCTTTAGATACTAACTAAACTAATATATTTATTCTTTGATCAATTTTACAGTTTTTGAAAGACCGCTAGCCACTTCAATTTTTGCGATATACATCCCTTTGGATAATTCTTCGATAGAATAACTTTGGTTGATGGATACATTTTCAAATGATTTTACTACTTGTCCGGTCAAAGTGTATAAAGTGACATTTTTCACATCAGCGTTCACCATAAAAGCGTTTGATGCCGGATTTGGTGCCAATTCGATAAATTGTAATACATCAAAATTATTCGTGTTCAACGCAGGTTGATTTCCAAATACTCGGAATCCTCCTGGTTCAATACTTATGGCCATGTTCACATTGGTTACATTGAAGGTCGAATTGTCCATCAAATTTGCCCAAGTTCCTGTGTAGGGAAAACCACCCACAGCATTATAGGTTGCATCCGAGAAGTTTGTCAATACAATCACGTAACTTAAATTTGACGTAGACGTAGTACTTGTCCACACATCTAAACGCGGTTTACCTGTATTGCTAATATTCCAGCTGTAGGAACCATTTTCAAATACATTTTGGCTCGCTTTTAAGTCCATTAATCGCGACCAAGTATTGTAAACATTTAAGCGATTGGCATCGGCCATCCAGTTATTTGTCCACTGAGGTTGTGGTTTTGTATCTAATTTACAATCGGGATTAGAAAACGATACATTTCCTGCATTACAGGTCCATAAAGAATTAGTCATTCCTAGTTCCCCAAAATGCCAGTTCATTTTTGGCCCAGGCACTAAAAACAATACCGACCCCATGGCAGCCATACGAGTATGTACTTTGGCTAAGTTACCTTGTGTTTGTCCAGCTTCGTTTAGCGCTTTGTATCCTACACGTTCTTCGTCATGACTTTCAGCATAACCAATAAAACGATTGGTAGATTCCGCTACACCTGTAATATCTGAGAAATTTCCTTTCAATAATTCAGCATACGAATCGGTCATTTTACGCCATTGCATAATACCACCAGTATTCCCATTGCGGTTATAATTTGCCCATTCAACTTCTTCTGTATACGAACCTCCTGTTCCTAAATGTTCAAAGATCACCAAGAAATTGGGATCAATTTCCCATTGTTTATCGGCATACCATTTTAATTTGGCTACGCGATCCGTACGGTAACCGTTGGTACAAGTATCATCTCCAGAAGTACATTGATTGGTAAACCCTTTGGTTAAATCCCAACGGAATCCATCAATTTTATATTCTTGGATCCAATGGCGAATAGTACGAACCACATAAGTATTGGTTAAATTATCTGGCTCACGGAAATGATTTAAATCACTACCCACACTGTAGGAATGTGTAGCATATTGATTGACGTATGGATTTTCCGTTGTTGTTGCTACAGCATCTGCCCAACCGTCATTATCGGCATCTTGCATCCACATGCGAACAAGTGGAGAACGACCAAAAGCATGGTTTAAAGCAATGTCTAAAATTACTGCGATACCATTTTGGTGGCAAAGGTCTACAAACTCTTTCAGTTTTGTTGGCGGACCATAGCGCTTATCCAAAGCCATGTGATAAACGGTATTATACCCCCAACTCATATTACCTTCAAACTCCATCACTGGCATTAATTGAATGGCATTAACTTTTAAATTTTTAAAATAATCAATACGATTAATTAAATCTTGGTACGTGCGATTCGCATCAAAGTCGCGAACCAAAACTTCGTAAATATTTAAGTCTTTCTTTTGAGGTTTTTGGAAATTAGTTGATGCACTACTCCAGTTATAGCTAAATAAGGTGTTGGATCCCGTTTGTAGCACAGAAACCTCACGTTCTTGACCTGTAGGATATTGAGGAAGGTTAGGAAACACTCCTAAAGATTGTATTTCTGGATCATCAAATGGAGACAATACAAGTGTAGAAAAAGGATCGGCTGTTTTAACAACGGCTGGTGAATTTGCTGGACGACTTGTTACATCACAAACCCAATATTGATAGGTATACACTTGACCTGGAGTCAAACCAGTTAAAGTAAGCCAAAACTTACCAGTTGTTGGGTCTTTACGCATGGCATACGCTGTAGTAGGCTGCCAATTGTTAAAACTACCGGCAACATAGACAAAGTCTTTAAAAGGAGCATTTAGTACTAACGTTGCAGTTGTTGCATCACTAGTATTATAATTGATACCGTCTTCCATACCAGAAGGAAGAGCTGAAGAAATTGTTCCTGGATTTATAATTACAGTAAATCGTTTTGAAATGGTAGTTGTTCCAATAGTTGCAGAGACTTGATAAACTTTCGTTGAAGTAACATTAGTATCCCCACAAGTAAAAAATGAAGTTGCAGCAGTTGAACATGTAATGGGATTACCATTTGCGGTTACAGCATAAGTTGCATTACCTCCTGTATTTTGGGCAACGATACTTACATTGGTACCGGAATTAATAATAGTCAAACTGTTCTCTGTTGGCGAAAGTAAGCTCATTTGAAAAGCTCCGACCTCAGATAAAATATCTTGTGATTTTTTATCTCCTTCACCGTTCTTAGCTTTTACTAAAAATCCAATTCTACCGATATTGGTGCGGTTATAGAACGTTGTTGGGGTAAAAGTCATCGTATAGGTATCGTTTCCTGAATTATAGGTTAAACGATTGGTTTCAGAAGAGACACCCCATGTACCATTAGTAGGACAATCCATGATATTAGTATCATTAATATCAAAAGACCAAGCCCATAAATAAAGTGCATTATTGGTTACACCCCATGTTGCTTCATTAACACTACTACCATTAATTGTAATGGTTATTGACTGTGTTTCTTCAAAAACAGTTGGGTTAATTGAATACGTTACTGTTTGTTGTTGAGCAAAAAGGCCCGTAGTTAAGCAAAGTAAAGCGAATTGTATTATTTTTCTCATAGCATTTGTTTCTAAGTAAAAAAAACCTCTCCGATGGAATTCACCCGAGAGGTTTTAGTATTTTTTTGGTATTAGTTAGGCATCAAACGAATATTATAATTCGCTGAGTTACGGATATCTAAAACCACTTTGTAGTTACCAGCAGTAGGCACTTTCATGTTACCACCATTTAACTTGATTTTGTATTGTCCAGCCACCGTTGTATTTTCAGTATTACCAGACAATGTTCCCATTTTCACAGACCAGTCATCTTTCAAACGAATTAAAAACTCGTCAGCTGCCAATGCGATATCAATAGTATACATTTGATAATAAGGTGAACTAGGATTAGTGTCAAAAGTCATATACGTTGGTGTACCCCATCCATTTGGAGTTGCGGCACCAATAATTGCTACTTGACGTTTTGCCAACGTGTATGTATTAGCAGCCCAATCTACTGTAAAGAAATAAGTACCTGCACCATCTGTTGGTTTGATATTATTACCAGGAGATGCTAAAGTTGAGAAGGTATTTGGATCATTTGAATCTCCTTTATCTCCACTCCAAGCTGGACCTGGTGTAAACTTAAATTCAGGTGATGATACATTCATCCAAACAAATCCTTCATATTTACCGTCATTCCCTGCAGAGTATAAACGAGCTACATTTGCGTTGTCTGGTGACCAATCGTTACCATATCCACTTGCAGACTGATATCCACCTGGCACATAAATACGATCGAATTCATCAAAAGTGTCATAAGGATTTCCACTAAAAGAAACCTCATTAGAAACAGACATCACGCCATTAGTAGAAGTTGCCAATTGTGTTGAAGGCACCCCAACTACACGCATTTTATACGAATCTAAAGATCCAATTGCTCCTCCTGAACCTAACAACAAAACATTCAATTGACGTTGTGTTACTGCTTTCTCATAACTAGAAGAACCATTTGAATTGTAGCTACCTAAAGCTAATTCTTGTGGCGTTGTAAAACTTCCACTTGCTTTAATTACTTGTAACTTATAGGTAACAGCAGCATTATAACCGAAGTCAGCTCCAGTCCATTTTAAAGTAAAAACAGCATCACCGGCCGTTGTAGCACCAAGAGTAAAACTTCCTCCATTGGGTTCTGTAACAACAATATTATTCTTTACAGAAGCTACCGGATCCAGAGTCTCATCACTACAAGACACCATTGTTGCAACGGTTCCTGCTAAAACGAATAAACTTAATAATATTTTTTTCATAATTTCTGGATTATATCCCCACAATCGAAATCGTGGGGATGTATAAGATTAGTAACCTGGGTTTTGTTGTAATGTTGGGTTAGATCCAATCGCTTGAGAAGGAATTGGGAACACTTTGTATTTATCGTCAATACTTGCTCCTGCTTGTGAATTTCCTTTCCACTGCCATACATAAGAAGAACCTGAGAATTTTCCAAAACGAATTAAGTCTTGTCTTCTGTGACCTTCCCAGTACAATTCTCTTCCTCTTTCATCCAATACAAAATCCAATGTTAAATCAGTTGATGTAATTGCATCTGCACCGGCACGTAAACGAAGTGTGTTCACATAATCCGTAGCTTGTGTCATACTTCCGTATCCACGAACCGCTAATTCAGCATACATTAAGTATGCATCTGACAAACGGAATACAGGGAAATCGATATCTACGAAATTTCCTGAAGGATCGGTTCCTTGACCACCTGTTGACTTGATGTTTTTGTATTTCTGTACAGCGTAGCCATCCGTAAATGTTCCAATATTCCCAATAGAAAGTGCTTGACCTGAAGTATAGAACATACCACGTGGATCTGTACCAAATTTAGCTACAAATTCAGGACGAGTACGTAATCCCCACCAACCTCCGTTGATACCGAAGTTAGATGGATTCATAGAGCCACCCACTGCCGCATGTGTGATGAAAGTAGTACCACCATAGGTTTGCGTATTGATACCATCATAACGAATAGCAAAGATAAATTCAGATTGAGAACCATTGATGTCGTTATCTGCCATAAACAACTTCGCATAGTTTGATGTTACGTTGATAGAATACGTAGAATTCAAAACTGAAGTTAAAGCAGTTGACGCTTCATTAAATTTATTTTGGTTGATATATACTTGAGCATTCAAGTACAATTTAGCCAATAACATTTTAGCCGCAACTTTATCAACACGTCCAAATTCATTTGCTCCAGATGCAGCCAAATCGGCATCAATAGCATTTAATTCTGATTCAATAAAGTTGAACATGAAAGCGCGATCTTTTTGACCGGGTAAAAAGTATCCCACAGGATCATTTTCAGTTGTAAATGGAACATTACCAAACATATCCATCAAATGCCAATACGATAAGGCACGTAAGAAACGAGCCTCAGCACGATACTTTACAATATCAGCGCGAGTTGCAGCTGAAACATTTCGGCTGTTCAATTTTTCGTCAGTAGTTTGACGTAAAAATTCATTACAAGAAGATACTTGGTACATACCGCGTGAAAACATTGCATAAATGAATTCATTGTTAGCTGCCCAAGTATGGTTATTTAATGAAGGTAAGTTACCATCAGCCCATGCAATGATGGCTTCATCAGTAGTTACCTCATTTAACTGCCAGTACGCTCTTAAATACTGACCGAAACCACCATCAATACCCGCGATGTCAGCACCACCATTCGGACCATACTGACCAGATATTGCCAAACCTGAATACAGCTTCGCCAAAAATTGACGGTAAGCCGACTCATTTTGATAAAAAGTTTCAGATGTGAACAAGTCATCATCCAACTTAATTTCGTCTAATTCTTTAGTACAGGATAATGACAAAAGTCCTACAACTGCAATTAGAAAAAATCGATTAATAAATTTTAATTTCATAACAATTTAATTAGAAGTTAACATTACATCCTAAAACATACATTCTCGCTCTTGGATAAATGGTATTATCGATACCTCCATAAATCTCAGGATCAATCCCTTTGTATTTAGAGATAACTAAAGCATTTTGAACACCTAAAGTTAATTTAGCTGTAGTCGCCTTTCCGAATGGCTCCTTAAAGTTGTAACCCACAGAAATGTTGTCCAACTTGATAAAAGAAGCATCTTTGATATAATAGTCAGAGAAATAACGGTTATTTCCTTCATTCACAAATCCAGAATCAAAGAAACTTGGGTTAATATTGTTCAATGGAGTAATTTGCTGAATTGAATTCGTCAAATAACCCAATGATGAAGAAATGTTATCATACATATAGTTACCAATGCTTGCTCTCCATGCCATTGAGAAATCCCAGTTTTTGTAAGTCATATTAGACATCAAACCAAAAGTGAAATCGGCATATGGTTTTTTATAACGATACATATCTTTAGAGTTGATGATACCATCTCCGTTACGATCCACATAAACCCCCTCTAATGGTTTTCCGTCTGTTCCATATACTTGTTCATACACATAGTATGAGAAAGGAGCATAACCCGTTGAATGGATTTGAATTGTGTTACCAACACCACCAGCAATTCCTCCTGTGAAAATACCAGGCGCATCGGTTCCGTCAGTACTTGTTGCAGTAATCTTTCTGTATTGGTAATTAGTGTTAAAATTCAAATTCCAAGTAAAGTTATCAGTTTTGACAATATCCGAATTCAAATTCAATTCAACACCTCTTACTACCATGTTACCAAAGTTTCTTGGTCCTGAGTTAGAAAGGTTTGCACCATCTGGATAAGGTACTGATAAGGTTAACAAGTCTCTTGACTCTTTGTTGTAAAAATCCAATGACCCTTTTACTTTTTTATACAATTCGAAATCAATACCTAAGTTAGTAGACTCAATTGTTTCCCATTTAACATTGTTATTATAAAATAATGGCGCTACAGGCACAACTACATTTGGTCCAAATTGATAATAGGAACCAATCGCAGCAGTCAAGTATTTTTGAATGTATGAAAAGTTAGTTGGCATATTCTGTTGCCCTACAATCCCCCAACCTGCACGTAATTTCAAATTCGTAATTGATTTACTATCTTTCATGAAAGACTCATTTGAAATATTCCAAGCAAATGATGCTCCCGGGAAAATCTCTGTACGTAAAGATTTATCAAAATTGTTTGAAATATCTTTACGAACATTAAAACTCACCAAATAACGGTTATCATATCCAAAATTAGCTCTACCAAAGTAAGATTCTAATTTAACTGCTGGATTCAATGTATAGTTATTTGAGTTAATGATATTGTTTGGATTACGTGTCTCACCAGAATAAAAATTACTGCTTCTAGTTTCTTGATAAGAATGCCCTGCTGTCACATCAACATTGAACTTCCCAAATGTTTTAGCATAGTTCAAGTAAATATCCAATAAATCTGAAGTATTTTCACCTGAGGAATATTGATAACTACCTAAATTATTACCAGCATTAAAATATCCACCAATACTTTGGTCACTTAATTCATTTCTTCCTTCTCCATAAGAACGGTCAACCCCTGCAATAGCAGTTAACTTTAATTCCGGTAAGAAATGGAATTTATAATCGGCTTGAATATTCGACAAGAAACGATAACCTTTACCCGTGTTATTTCTTTGGTACAATTTAGCAACTGGGTTATCTGTAGCTAAGAAAATAGGTTGATTGGATGTGTCATACCATTCAAAATAACCGCCATTTGCACCATTTGATGAATACACAGATTGAGTTGGGTCAAAGTTGATTGCATCACGAATAGCCCCTTCTTCTGCAGTACGACTCTTAGTAATCGTCATGTTAGTATTAATGGCAATTTTTAAATGATCTTTAAAAAATGACGGATTTAAACGTAAAGCCATTGTCGTTCTATCATACTTAGAAGTCTCTAAAATACCAGGTATATACGAATGACCATACGAGAATGAAGTAGGTAATTTTCCGAATAATGCACCGCGCATACTTACGAAATTATCCACAGTAACTGAATTAGAGAAGATTTCATCTTGCCAGTTAGTATTAGCAGTTCCTAAACGCGCTACACGGTTTGGATCAATATTATATAGTGCTATATTAGCAGGATTGGTAACAAAAGAGCGAAACTCATCCGCTGAAGTAGTATTAATTTTTTTTGCTAAAGTATTCACTGTAAATGTGGTACTTGCATTAACCTTTATTTCCCCTTTTGCACCTTTTTTTGTAGTAATCATAATTACCCCACCCGAAGCACGGTTACCATAAATTGCAGTAGAGGCTGCATCTTTCAATACAGAAATAGTTTCGATATCATTTGGATTAACAGAGTTAATCCCATTTACCACAGGCACACCATCTACCACTACTAAAGGATCATTACTTGCATTCAAAGAAGACTCTCCACGAATTCGGATTGTAGCTCCAGCTCCTGGTGAACCACCTTGTGTAACTGTAACACCCGCAGCACGTCCGTTTAATAACCCTTCAACGGTAGAGTTGTAACCACGGTTGAATTCTTTGGTTGTTAAAACCTCAACGGCTCCTGTAGCATCCTTTTTCTTAACAGAACCGTAACCCACTTGAACCACTACTTCTTGAAGCGTATTGGCTTCTTCTTCCATAGTGACAGTCACTGATTTCTGTCCGTCAAAAGTGATGGTTTGGTTTTTATAACCCACAAACGAAAAGACTAATTTGTCTCCTTTTTTAAGTTTGCCGATTTTAAAATTACCATCTAAATCTGTGGAAACTCCGGACTGAGTGCCCTGAACTACCACATTTACTCCAGGAAGCGATTGTTTAGATTTCGCATCTACAACCTTCCCTTCCAATGTTGCCTGAGCCAAAGCGGTTACTGGCAACATGAGTAGAAAAAATAACAACTTGTTATAAATTGTTTTCATACATTTTGTTTAGGTTAATAATTTGTTTTTTGCATGTACTTGCACTTCGAAGAGTTAAATTTATGATAATTTTTAGGATAAAAAAATGACACCCTATTATATACTATCCGAAAACGTTTTCGTGTTGAAAACTTT
>JBDKGM010000012.1:0-78891 GCA_039798185.1 Bacteroidota bacterium | reverse complement strand
TTACACGCAGACCATTCGCAAATGGCGTGGTGTTGCTGAAGAATAATAAAAAACCCCATCGTATTGATGGGGTTTCTTTTTTTTTGAAAGTAGGGTTTTATTGTACAGCTAATAAGGCGTTGATATTACCATAACCGTAATTGGCGTTACGGGTTGGGTAATATGTTGCCGACTGACGTAATTTATTCAACACTTGATCGCGTGTCCATGTAGGGTTCTTAGACCAAACTAAGGCAGCAATACCTGCTGTAGTTGCTGTGGCTACAGAAGATCCACCCACATAATCGGATTGATTATCATAATAACTATCAACAGGAACGGTATTCCCTGAGGCAGCGCGTTGCATTTGAACCGTAAATTGGATTTCGCTACCGCTATGGCAAACGTCGCATTTTTGATTGGACGTTCCTTCTTTAACACCTGTAACGGCTACTGCTTCTGGCATCCAAGCGGGGAAAATAACCCCTACGAAATTCGTAAAACTCGTTGATGTTCCTCCGGCACAGAAAATCAATTTTCCTTTACTGTACGCATATTTTACTCCGTCTGCAATTTTACTCACCGAAAAAATATGTCCCATCGACATAGAAATGATTTTTACGTTGGCATTATTTCCTAAAGCGGTAAACGCATTTTTGACACCATTTTGTTCGTGATAGCCATCCAATACCACATTAGATGCAGCACGATAGGTAATCAAATTGGCATTGTAAGCCACCCCAACAGGCAATCCACGATCATTACGAGGCGCAGTAGCGACCGATGCCATACTGGTTCCGTGTCCACATTGGTCGTTGGGTCCATCAGTGGTTGTTGACCATGGCCAAATCGAATCGACATAGGTTCCAAATTTTTGCACCGTACGACCTGTAGAAGCACCATTATTAAAATTAGCGCCCAGGAGCGACTGATTCGGAGATAAACCGGTGTCCACAATTCCGATGGTTATGCCACGACCTGTAGCATAAGACCAAGCGCTCGGAATATTGTGTGGGTAGAAAGCCCATGGTACTTTGGCATTGGGAGTTACGGTAGTATAATCGGAGGCTGCTAAGGTAGAAGATTCAAAGCCACATCCCGAATCACTTTGGGTCGTGACAGCACCGATACTCGGTTTCATTTCTGATACAGCGAAATAGCGAAAATCAGCAGGTTCAACATACCGCACTAGACCCGATTTACGCAAGGCGGCAACCGTTTCTTGTTTTTCAATGCGCACATCCATCAAATTCAAATACAGATCGGCATTGACCAAGATATCTTTAATTTCCTTTTGCTCGTAATGGGCAATCATTTCGAGAATGGATTGCTGAAACACGGCAGATTTTGGAGAAAGCGCCCGATCAAAATCATTGGCATTGGAACCAAAACCGATGGTAGCCAATGTATTTCCATGAACAATAGCACTCCAAACCGTTTGGGTAGAAGCTGCTTTCCAAGTAAAATGCATCCCGTTTTGAAGAGAAGCATCGATTTTGGCTTTAATTTCTTGCGGAGTTAAGAGTTCGCGTTGCGCCTGTGTCAAGGCAATTTCCTCATACGTTGGTTCATTTTCAGAACAGGAAGCAAGCGACAAGAGTAATCCTGCGACCACTAGTGGAAGTATTTTTCGAATCATAGAGTTATTATTTTGTTGGTTTACAACGAATTTAAGAAAAAGATGGGAATAAAAAAAGTCACCCCATTTTTGAGGTGACCTTTCCGTCCGATATCTCGGAACTAACCAATAACTCTAAATAATAAAGGAATTAGAATAGGAACTTAACCCCTACTCGTAATCCACCCACGCTTCTTGTACCTGGGTTTAAATCAAACGGATTGAAATTCAAATTGAAATTGTTGGTGCTATCACCGCCGTTTGGTTTGTAAGTAGTTGAATTCACATTGAATAAAGAGAATGAAGTTTCAACGGTCATCCATTTGCTTACGATAAAGTCAAAACCTGGCGCAACATCTAATCCTACAGAAGTAGTTTTGTCGTCAGTAATTTTGTCTTTTCCGAAAGTCATTGGCAATGAAGCTTGACCAAAGAAGAAAAACTTACCTCCTAATCCCCAGTATTTTCTAACTAAGGGTTGCACGATAAATGTGCTCGATTCAGCTGTAGTTACAGAAGAAGAACCAGTGGTAGACGTTTTTGAACCGATCACACCAATTCCTAATCCTAACGTAACATCTGGAGCTACAAAATAACCTACGATTGGCACAAAAGTGTTGGTTTTAGTTTCAGAAACTCCTGTTTCTGTTTTACCAAAAGCTACTTGACCTCCGGCCCACCAAGTTCCTTGTAAACCTTTACTCGCTTTATCTTGTGCATTCACATTTAACGCTAACAATGCTGCAGCAGCAACTAAAAATAATTTTTTCATTTTGTTTTTTGTTTAAATATTACAGGACAAATGTAGAAGCAAGTGTTAAAGAAAAACCTGACATAAATCATAGTTTGCCTTTTTTTTTCGGTGTAAAATAGCCTTCTTGTTTCCATCGGATTTGTGTTATCTTTGCCGTATGATTAAGGAGATAAACATTGTAAACAAACGTGCGCGCTTCGATTATGAAATTTTAGAATCGTATTCGGCGGGCATGGTCTTAACGGGAACAGAGATCAAATCCATCCGTTTAGGGAAAGTTCAAATTGCCGAGAGTTTTTGTGAATTTCATGGTCATGAATTGTTTGCAATCAACACCTATATTGAAGAATATGCTTTTGGTACAGCCTTCAATCATAAATCCCGTAGTGAACGAAAATTACTGCTCAATAAAAAAGAATTAAAATCCCTAGCCCGTAAAGTTGAAACCAAAGGATTAACGATTGTTCCCTTGCGTATTTTTACGAATGAAAAAGGGTTGGCAAAATTAGAAATAGGACTTTGCCGTGGTAAAAAGAACTACGACAAGAGAGAAACTTTAAAAGACCGTGATTCACAACGCGATATTGATCGGTTGAAAAAATCGTTTTAATGCTACATGATTTATTAAAAACGGGACGCGAACGCAGTGGGTTTACCACACGTGTTTTGGCTGAAAAAGCCGACATCGACCAAGCGTTAATCAGTAAATTTGAAAATGGCAAACGCATCCCTACCAAAGGGCAAGCGGAATTGTTGGCCGAACTATTAGGACTTGATGTAAAGCCTATACAAGTGGCGTGGTACCGAGCCAAACTCTTGCATATTATTGATTTTAACCCCGAGGCTATCGAAGCCGTAACCGGTATTTTAGAAGAAAAAGGATTGAATTTAGCAAAAAGTGCTGAGAAAGAAGCGCAGATTGCTTCGATCCTTTCGGAGATTGATCAATTGAAAAATCGCTTACAGCAACTTTAGTTTTTATTCTCCAAAAGCGGCACAAACTTAAAATCACCAAACTCGTGTTTTTCGAATTGGGTTTCATTTTTGCGAATCAATAATGTCATGATTTGCTCCTTCTCGCCCACAGGAATAACGAGTCGCCCACCAATTTTTAACTGTGCCATCAAAGGTTGCGGAATAATCGGTGCGCCTGCAGTTACAATGATACTATCAAATGGAGCATGAGCTGGTAAGCCTTTGTAGCCGTCACCAAACGAAAGATGCTTGGCCCGAATTCCTAACTTGGGTAACAATAATGAGGTGGCTTTAAACAATTCATTTTGGCGTTCTACCGAATACACTTTGGCCCCCATTTTACACAAAACTGCGGTTTGGTAGCCACTTCCCGTTCCGATTTCCAACACTTTGTCTTCCTTTTTCACTTGTAAAAGTTGGGATTGAAAAGCGACCGTATACGGTTGGGAAATCGTTTGTCCAGCACCAATAGGAAACGCCTTATCTTGGTAAGCAAAATCTTCAAAAGACGAATTCAAAAACAAGTGCCGCGGAATCAAACGAATGGCTTCCAATACACTTTTATCGGTAATGCCTTTGGCTTCCAACTGTGTAACCAATTGATTGCGCAATCCTTGATGTTTTGGGGTGTCTTTCACTAGTGCTGTAGTTTTAGGTTGGTAAAAATAAGGGGAAAACTGCCAAAAAGCAAATCCAATTTTGGCTTGCGAATGTCGAAAAAAAGAAACGCAAAAACTAAGGAATCCGAATTGTAGTTTTTCCATTTATTGCTACTTTTGAGAAAAATATCAGTATATGCTCAAAGTTGGCGTACTCGGTGCAGGTCACCTTGGAAAAATTCACTTACGACTTTTACAACAATCGGAACAGTATGAATTGGTTGGTTTCTATGATGAAAACGCCGAATATGCCGATAAAATAGCCGCTGAGTTTGGCTATAAACGTTTTGACACCATAGCCAAATTACTGCATGCAGTGGACGTAATTGATATTGTTACGCCTACCCTTTCGCATTACAAATGTGCCAAAGTAGCTATTAAATCGGGAAAACATGTGTTTATTGAAAAACCCATCGCTACCACCGTTGAAGAAGCAGAAGAAATTATCGCTTTAGCTAATGAATACAAGGTCAAAGGACAAGTGGGTCATGTAGAACGATTTAATCCTGCCTTCACTGCAGTTCGCGACCAAATAGACCAACCGATGTTTATTGAAACCCATCGTTTGGCCGAATTTAATCCGAGAGGAACTGATGTGCCTGTGGTATTGGACTTAATGATTCACGATATTGATGCGATTCTCAGTGTAGTGCGTTCCAAAGTAGTACATGTACATGCGAGTGGCGTTTCTGTTTTGAGTCAATCGCCCGATATTTCCAATGCCCGTCTCGAGTTTGAAAACGGCTGTGTCGCCAATATTACTTCGAGCCGTATTTCGATGAAAAACATGCGTAAATCGCGTTTCTTTCAAAAAGATGCGTATATCTCGGTGGACTATTTGGACAAAACCTGTGAAGTGGTCAAAATGAAAGATGCGCCTGAACATCCGGGTGATTTTGACATGATACTTCAAAATGCAGAAGGCGAACGCAAACAGATTTATTTCAATAACCCAAATGTGGAGCCCAACAATGCCATTTTAGACGAATTGGAATCCTTTGCATATGCCATCAACAACGATACTACTCCGGTAGTTACCTTGGAAGACGGTACAGAAGCATTGCGAGTGGCTTATCGCATTATCGATGCAATGAAACGCTAAATACAATTTTTTAAAACAAAACAAACTAAGATAATTTACGAATGAAAACAGTAGCAGTACTCGGTGCGGGTACGATGGGTAACGGAATTGCTCATACCTTTGCACAATGCGGATTTACCGTAAAATTGATTGATATTTCAGAAAAATCATTGGAAAAAGGAATGCAAACGATTGCAACTAACTTAGATCGTATGGTTGCAAAAGGTTCCATCACAGAAGCTGACAAACACCAAACCATTGGCAATATCATCACGTATACCGACATGAAAGACGGAGTTGTAGGTGTTGATTTAGTAGTGGAAGCCGCTACAGAAAACGTCGGTTTAAAATTGAATATTTTCAAACAGTTGAGTGATTTGTGTGCGCACAATGTCATTTTAGCCACCAATACATCCTCCATTTCTATTACACAAATCGCTGCGCAAGTGGTACATCCTGAACGGGTTATCGGAATGCACTTTATGAATCCGGTTCCGATTATGAAATTGGTCGAAATCATTCGCGGCTACAACACTTCGGATGAAGTGACGCAAATCATTATGGATTTATCTCAAAAATTAGGAAAAGTACCAACTGAAGTGAACGATTATCCGGGATTTGTGGCCAACCGTATTTTAATGCCGATGATCAATGAAGCTATCGAAACCTTGTACAATGGTGTGGGTGGTGTCTATGAAATCGACACGGTTATGAAATTGGGTATGGCGCATCCAATGGGTCCGTTACAATTGGCTGACTTCATCGGATTGGACGTTTGTTTGTCCATTTTGAATGTCATGTATGAAGGATTCAAAAACCCAAAATACGCACCTTGTCCGTTATTGGTGAACATGGTAATGGCCGGAAAATTAGGAGTGAAATCGGGTGAAGGTTTCTACGATTACAGCGAAAGTAAAAAAGCAGAAAAGGTTGCGAAGCAGTTTTTGAAGTAGGAACTAGTGACTAGTGATTAGTGATTAGTGATTAGTGATTAGTGATTAGTGACTAGTGGCTAGTGACTAGTGATTGGTGATTAGACTTTCGACTGCAAAAATTCATAATTCATAATTTATAATTCATAATTAACCATGTCCACCTTGCTTCCTTTTAAGGCAGTTCGTCCCGTAGCTGATAAAGTGGCTTTGGTGACCTGCAGAAATTACGATGATTACAGTCCGGCAGAGCTTGCAGCTTGGTTGAACTTTAATCCGTATTCCTTTTTGCATGTCATTAATCCAGCTTATGTTCATGCGCAAAAAATTACTTTGGACAAGCGGTTCAAAGGTGTTGCCCATAAATACCAAGACTTTAAATCAGAGGGTGTATATGTTGAGGAAGCGTCTCCGGTTTTGTTTTTGTATGAAATTCAGACAAAAACCAATCAATTTACCGGGATAGTGGCGGGAACATTAATTGAGGAGTACAAGGCCAATGTGATTAAAAAACACGAGGATACGTTGCAATACCGGGTCGAACTTTTTAAGGATTACTTGCATCAAACAGGGTTTAATACAGAACCTGTTTTGATAACCTATCCCGATAAAAGTTCGATTAATTCCTGGATTGCCGATAAGAAAAAAGAGCAAGCCTTGTATCATTTTTCAACTACCAATAAAGAAAAACATACGCTTTGGAAAATTGCCTCACCCGAGGAAATTGCGTGGATACAAAATGAATTTGCAGCTATCCCCGAATTGTATATTGCGGATGGCCACCACCGTTCGGCATCTGCAGAATTATTATATGATGAAGATAAAGCTTCGGGCAACCCGAATTTAGAAGCTTTCATGAGTTTTCTAATTGCCGAAAGCAATGTGAAAATTTATGAATTTAACCGCATCGTTCGCGATTTAAACGGGCATTCAAAAGCGGATTTCCTAATGCAATTGGCCCAGCATTTTATCATTAAACCCAAAGGGCAAGAACTCTGGAAACCTCAGGACAAGTTTGAATTCGGAATGTATTTGGATGGTGAATTCTATGCCTTGTTTTTTAAACAAGAAACTACAAATCCAGGGCTGTTGGAGAACTTGGACGCACAGATACTATACGATACTGTTTTGAATCCTATTTTAGGGATTGAAGATTTACGCAATGACGAACGTATTGAATACATTCCTGGAAAACAATCGATTCTCACCCTAAAAGAATTAGTCGATGAAGGTGAGTTTGAAGTCGGATTTATGTTGTACCCTTCGGATATTTCTGAGATAAAGAACTTAGCCGACAATAATTTAATTATGCCACCTAAGAGTACGTATATCGAACCTAAATTCAGAAGTGGATTATTGGTTTACGAACTTTAAAAAAATAGCGTTATGAATAAAATTGCCCTCTTTCTTTTTTTGAGCTGTTTGGGAAACCTTACCGCGCAGAACAATGCTTTTACTACCGCTCAAATCGATAGTATTTGTGCCATCAAAAACGCCAAAAACGTGGAAATCCTGATTTCCAATGGCGATAAAAAAGTGTTAAGCGACAAACAAACAACGTCGGGATCCCACACCATCAAAGGAAAAGGGAGTTTTACCTTGATGGTTTACAATCTTCTTTTGGACGATTACACCAATGTTGTTGAACCCGTGGAACTGCGAAAAAACAAAAAAGACAAGGTACTTTTGAAAGGGAAATTGGAAAGTACAATCCATTTCACCAATGGTAATTTTGAAAAAGTTTCGGCTATTTTTTACTACCAAGAAAATACCATTCAATTGTTGGAACTCACTATTCAAAAAAAGAATGGCAAAGAAAGTTCCAATACCGTTTTACGCATTCCGGGTGAAGACATAAAAGGGGGACAACTCAATGAAAATATAGTAGATGGCATGCCCATTGCAGAATGGATCAACAAGAAAAATGATGAAATTTTAAATTTATTTAAAAAGTAACGATGTCAATTACTGAAAATCTTCATCAAATTACCACACAATTACCCGAACAGGTTACGCTCGTTGCGGTTTCAAAAACCAAACCGATAGCCGCCATTCAAGAAGCGTATGCTGCGGGTCAACGCATTTTTGGGGAAAATAAAATCCAAGAAATGACGGATAAATGGGAACAATTACCCAAAGATATCCAATGGCATATGATTGGTCACGTGCAAACCAATAAGGTGAAATACATGGCGCCTTATGTGCATTTGATTCACGGCGTGGATAGCTTTAAATTATTGGAAGAAATCAATAAACAAGCTGCAAAAAACAACCGTTGTATCGACTGTTTACTTCAAATTCACATCGCTGAAGAAGAAACGAAGTTTGGTCTAGATGCTACCGAACTAGATACCCTCTTGCATGCTGAAGCCTTTAAAAATTTAAAAAACATCAAAGTGACCGGACTCATGGGCATGGCCACTTTTACCGAAGATACGGCACAAATCCAAAAGGAATTTCAACACTTAAAAGCCCTTTTTGATCGCTACCAATCCGTTATTACGCCCAATTGCCACATGCAAACTCTTTCTATGGGTATGTCGGGTGACTATCCTATCGCCATTGCATGCGGTAGTACCATGGTGCGCATAGGAAGCAGTCTCTTCGGTGTTCGTAACTATTCATAAAACCTTGACGCTAAAAGCCTACTCTCCTTTTTTCCTAGCGAGGAAAGGCGTATTTTTGTCCCATTAATCGAAAGTAACCCAAACGGCAGCGCATTAATTTGTATTGTATTCTTGACATAGAAACCACTGGAGGCCAATTCAACGAAGAGGGCATTACCGAAATCGCCATCTACAAATTTGATGGCCATGAGGTTGTGGATCAATTCATCAGTTTGGTCAACCCAGAAATCCCAATTCAACCGTTTGTGGTCAAACTTACGGGCATCAATAACGCCATGTTACGAAGTGCACCGAAATTCTATGAAGTGGCCAAACGCATCATTGAAATCACCGAAGATTGCATCGTTGTAGCCCATAATGCTTCATTTGATTACCGGATACTTCGTACCGAATTTAATCGCTTAGGGTATGAATTCAAGCGGCCCACCTTGTGTACGGTCGAACTTTCCAAAAAGTTAATTCCGGATCAGGTTTCCTACAGTTTAGGGAAACTCGTTCGCGCCTTAGGCATTCCCATGGCCGACCGTCACCGAGCAAGTGGTGATGCCATGGCAACCGTAAAGTTGTTTAAACTTCTTCTATCCAAAGATTTAGAAAAAGAAATACTCAAAAGTTTAGTGAAAACCGAGATCAAATCGGGCATGTCACCTAAACTCTTAGATATCGTTGAAGCGCTTCCCACCAAAACCGGAATTTATTACATTCATAATGAAAACGGTGACCTGATTTACATCGGGAAAAGTAAGAACATCAAAAAACGTGTCAACCAGCACTTTACGGGGACTTCAAGTAAAAGCAAGAAAATCCAACGGGAAGTCTTTGCGGTCACTTACGAAGAAACGGGTAGCGAACTCATCGCATTGTTGAAAGAAAGCGAAGAAATCAAAATCAACAAGCCTATTTACAACCGTGCCAAACGCAAAAGTATTTTTCAATGGGCCTTGTATGAAGTGCTCAATAACGAAGGCTATCTGAGTTTGCAACTGCAAAAAGCAGACGGTCGCAAAAAAGAAATCACCTCGTTTTCAAGCATTCAAGAAGGCAAAAACTATTTGTTCAAAATCACTGAAAAGTACCAACTTTGCCAGAAAATCAACCTGTTGTACGACACCCAAAACAGCTGTTTTCAATACAAAATCAAAGAATGTAACGGAGCATGTGTCCAAGCCGAATCGCCTGAAAGCTACAATGCGCGTGTGGAAAACTATTTGGAAGAAGCGCAGTTTGGCAACCAAACCCTTGTCGTTATTGACCGTGGGCGCCGTACCGAAGAACGCAGTGCGGTTTTGATTGAAAACGGGATTTACAAAGGCTATTGTTTCTACGATTTGAACTACCAAATCATGAACATCGAGATTTTGAAAAACTTAATCATACCGATGCAAAATAACCGCGATACCCGAACCATCATTCAAGGTTATTTGCGAAAAAACAAAGTATTAAAAGTACTCAAATTTTAATTTTTTGGAGCTATTTCCGGCTATCCGCAGTAGTCCCTCATGCTTCGGGAGCTACTTGCTACTATCCGGGCTAAAATTCCTGCTTCATTTCCTATAAAGTGCTACCTTTACATCATGCAAAACCAACCCGTCTTAATCACGGTAATCGGACCCACCGCTATTGGAAAAACAGCCTTAGCGATTCGTTTGGCGAATCATTTTGGTTGCTCCATCATCTCTTGCGATAGCCGCCAGTTTTTTAAAGAAATGACTATTGGTACCGCCGTCCCTTCACCCGAAGAACTGCAGGCAGCGGCCCACCATTTTATCCAACACCTTTCGATTGCAGATCCCTACAGTGTGGGCGACTTTGAATCGGAAGCCTTAGCAAAACTTGAAGCATTATTTCAAGAAAATCCGATACAAATTATGGTTGGAGGCTCCGGTCTTTATGTCGATGCCGTGCTCAAAGGTTTGGATCATTTTCCAGAAATTGACCCGAGTATTCGGGAAGCAATTAATACGCGTTATGACCAAGAAGGACTTGGTTACCTGCAAACGGAATTACAACGATTAGACCCCGATTATTATCAGAAAATAAGCTCTGAGAATCCGCAAACCTTACAAAATCCCCAGCGGATGAAGCGTTTTGTAGAAGTGAGTCTCGGTACGGGTCAGCCCTACTCTACCTTTTTAGGTAAAAAAGAAGGGGTACGTCCGTTCCGTTCTATTGTCATCGGACTCGAAGCAGAACGCAATCTCTTGTATGACCGAATCAATCAACGAGTGGATTTGATGGTCGCAAACGGACTTTTAAAAGAAGTGACCGAATTGTATCCACAGCGCGCATTGAATGCCTTGCAAACGGTAGGATATCGCGAACTTTTTGACTTTTTGGATGCAAAAGTTAGCTTGGATGAAGCGATAGAAAACATCAAAATGAATACCCGTCGTTTTGCCAAACGTCAAATGACGTGGTTTAAGCGCACAGAAAACGTACTATGGTTTCCTTTTGACACTAATTTTGCAACCCTTTTAAAAGAATTGCATCTCTAAGATAAAGTTACTTATGAAAAAAATACTGTTTTTGTTGAGTGTAGTCTTGCTCTTCTGCTCATTTAGTTGTGATATTCCTTATGATGGAAAACGCATTGTCAAATTAGACCATCAGTTTTTAGACCATCAGGGACAGCCGGTGAGTGGAAAAAAAATTATGTATTTATTGGGCGCAACCCAACCTTTTGATGGCGTAAACCCCGAATTTGAGTTCACTACAGACAGCAATGGGCGTATTCAGTTTTCGACTTTTGAACCCAATGAACCTTTTTACGTTTATGCCGAAGGTTATGCCAATTATTTACCCGTTAATTCGTTGGTTTATAATTTTGAAACCAATCAAATCAATACGCAAAAATTCTATTTTTTAGAAGCTTCAGAAGTGGTGACGTTTCAAGTTCAATTTCAAACCAATACGCCCACAAAAACCGTAAAGCGATGCACCCTTGAGGGAATTGGAAATTTACAATTGTATCCCAACGTGCCTGACATGAACTACTTTTTTGATGTAGCAAAGAATCAAACGGTTACGGTTCATTATACGGTATATAATTCTCAGAACAACGTCACACAAACCCTTAGCGACACCTTTACGATCGGAACGGGAAGTAACGCAGTAATTATCAATTTATAAGTATGAAAAAAGTAATTATTTGCAGTCTGCTTTTGGTGTCTTTGGGTGTAAAAGCGCAAAATTTTGGATTCTTTCTTTTCAATCCTTCGTTGCGCATTGGTGCGGTTGTCCCCACCCAAATTGGGAACACGGCCTTGAATCACTTTTACACAACTCCTGTGGGTATTGATGTAAACTATTCGATTTTTAAATTGTATAAAGGCGAATTCAACATTGGTTATTCGGGTGCTTCGTACCGTTTTGTAGGAATTCCTGATTTTACAGCCTATACGCGTACCACTCAATCGGTGTATTATATGCAATTAGCGTATGAAATCGATGTCAAAAAACAATGGTCTGTGACGCCTTATATCAATTTAGGAGCGGAACAATTACGGCATTTGGAAAACGGTAGTTTGCAAGCGATACAAAACGGAACTCAGGTGCAAATTGGAGGATATCTCAATTTTAAACTGGCTGCTATTTTGAAAGTGTACACGGGATTAGCGTTTACTACTACAAACTACAACTTGCAAGATGGTGTTTCTGAATATGTAACGAAATATAAAAAATCGCAAGCTTTGGTACTTACCTTAGGATTAAAAATAAATTAAAATGCCAATATCTCCAGATTTTACATCTACCCTACACCACCAATGGGAAATTAATTTTTTACACTGTTACCCGAATGGGGTTTTAAAATACACGGATTTATGCAATATACTGCAACTTACTGCGGGTTATCATGCGGAATTGGGCGGATTAAGTTTTAGTGATATGCAAGCGCATCATCAAGCTTGGGTTTTGAGCAGAATGCGGGTTGAACTGCATTCCTTACCGAAGTGGCGCGATACGGTTACGGTTAAAACGTGGATTAATTCCCTAGAAAATTCGCGCTCTATTCGCTGTTTGGAGTTATGGAACGGCGATCAAAAATTGGTTGGTTGTGAAACGTATTGGGCCGTTATTAATACCCAAACGCGTCGCCCGGACCCCTTGGCTTTGCCGCACGAGCATTTTATTAAAAATCCGGAGCGTGCTACCGTCCAATCTTTTCACAAGATTGATTTAAAAGAAACCTTGGACGAATTGGAGACTTATACTGTCAAACTCTCCGATTTGGATATTGTCAATCATGCCAACAATGTAAAATACTTGGAGTGGTGTTTGGACCACTGCGATCCCAAAAAGTTAATGAAACAAGAGTTGGCAGCATTTGAGATGAATTTTATGCGGGAACTTCATTTGGGAAATGAAGCGGTAATTGGTCGCCATGAAGATACATTTGTGATTTCGCACCACGGGAAAGCCTGTTACGCTTTACTGATGGAATGGAAATCGGATGAATAGCACTTTGTCCTAGCCGGGATAGTAGTGAAAAGCGAGGCGCACACGACGCTTAGCAAAAAACCCCAAACCTTGCGACCTTGGGAGCGCGGGTTTGGGGTGTTTTTTTGCTTGCGTGGTGTAGCCTCCTTGAAACGGATAGCCCGAATAGCTCCAAAAAAAAATCCCTACCGGAGTGATAGGGATGTTTATTTATTTTTTCACAACTAATCGGAAACCTTCGCCGTGGATGTTTAGAATCTCAACGTTTGGATCTTCTTTTAAATACTTACGCAATTTGGCGATATACACGTCCATACTGCGGGAAGTGAAGTAATTATCGTCTCTCCATATTTTAGTCAGCGCCAATTCACGCGGCATTAAGTCTTCTACATATAGCGCTAATAGTTTCAACAATTCATTCTCTTTTGGAGAAAGTTTGATAGGTTCTTCGCCTGGGAAGGTTAAGAAACGCAATTTAGAATTCAGGTGAAACTTACCGATTTGGAATTCGAATTGTGTATTTTCTGCTTTCGTTTCTGACGATTTACGTTGCATGATGGCTTTGATTTTCATCAACAACACTTCAGAATCAAACGGTTTATTAAGGTAATCATCGGCGCCCACTTTATAGCCTTTGAGAACATCTTCTTTCATCGTTTTAGCGGTTAAGAAAATCAATGGAATTTCTTTGTTTTTTTCACGGATTTCTTTGGCAAGTGTATATCCGTCTTTATAGGGCATCATTACGTCTAAGATACATAGATCGTAGGTGTCTTTTTTAAACTTTTCGAAGCCTTCCATACCGTTTTTGGCAAGAGTCACTTCGAAGTCGTTTAAGGATAGATAGTCTTTGAGGATGGCACCGAAATTTTGGTCATCTTCAACGAGTAGGATTTTTTTTGCTTCTTTTTCCATTGTATTTTTAGTTTATCAGTGGGACTTTAATAATGAATGTACTTCCTTTTCCTTTTTCGCTTTCCACAAAAATTTGGCTATTGTGATCGTCCACTATTCGTTTCACATACGCCAAACCGAGTCCGTGTCCTTTTACATTATGTACGTCGCCGGTGTGTTCGCGGTAAAATTTTTCAAAAATTCTTTTTTGAGCATTTTTGCTCATTCCTATCCCGTTATCCTTAATCTTGATTAAAATAAAATCCTTTATATTTTCAGTGCTTATAGTTATAACGGGTTCTGCGTTGGAATATTTTATGGCATTGTCTAAAATATTAACAATTACATTGGTGAAATGAACATCATTTAGCAAAACCGTACTACGGGTAGCTTCTAAATCACTTGTAATTGCGCCATTACGATCTTCCACTATTAAATTCACGTGTTCGATAGCATCTTCAATAATTTCATGCACGTCATGGGGTTCTTTGGAGATATCCAATTCTTTCTTTTCCAGTTTGGAAATTCGGAGAACATTTTCTACTTGTGCATGCATCCGTTTGTTTTCATCACGAATCATTTGTAAGTAGCGAAATACCTTTTCTTTGTCATCAATAACCTTTGGATTTCGGATGGCATCTAATGCTAAATTTATGGTAGCAATAGGTGTTTTGAATTCGTGGGTCATGTTATTAATAAAGTCCGTTTTGATTTCTGAAATCTGACGTTGTTTTATTAATTGATGCAGTGCATTGGCATAAGAAATGATAATGATCAGTGTAAAAACGATAGAAAGGAGTGTAATTGCTAAAATTTCTGCAAAAAGGAATTTCTTCTTTTGGGGGAAATTCAGTAATAAGTTGTAGCGGTTATTTCCATCATTATCGATAAAAATGGGCGTCGCATACGTCGAATATTTATCGTAATTGAAATGTTCAGATTTTACTTTAGTAGCTAACCCGTTGCTGTAAATATTGAATTCAAACGGAGTATTTATCCCGTATCCTTTGAGTTCAGCAGTGAGTAGTTTCGATAAATTAGCGGCACTTACTCGTTCCTGAATTGGATTTTGAATGGCAATATCTTTGTAAACCGCATCAAACTGAGCGTCTTGTAATATATCAATAGTTCCTTCGCGTTCAATAGTGATATCAGGCTTTATATGTGTTTGAATTCCACTATCGTCAAAGGGCTTACCATTGAATACTGCAGTTTTTCTTTTTGTAGTATAATTTTTAACTGCTGTCGAATCGTCATTTTTATCAAAGAACGAACGTTGAATATCATAATCTTCCATAGTAATACTATTGGAATAGATGATGGTTTGATTCGTTTTCACGTTGCGTTGCACGTACTTGTACTCCAAAAAATCTTCGCGTTTAGGCCGTTGTCCAGTACTGTCACGGAGAAAATTATAGCGGTTCAAAAAGTTGTATTTTTCCTGTCTTTCAATCTTTTCTACAACATTTTCAAGTACTTGCTTTACATGAAAAGTAAATTGCTCTTCGCTTTTTTCGAGGGATGTATTGAACCAATATACTTGCACCAAAATGATTCCTAGCAAGGAAACACTCATCAAGAATACCAAAAGGCGAAAAACAAACTTATTCATCACCTCAAAATTAGGGATTTTAACATTTGTTATGTTAATGTATTAACCAAACATTAACACAGCCCTAGTTTATTGCTTATTTTTCAAGGAAATAAGGATTTCTTCAATTTGGCGTTTAGTAGCTTCGAAGTTTTCATTTTGGATAACATATTGACTGCGTGCTGCTCTTTCTTCGTCAGAAAGCTGATTGTTAATACGTTGCAGTATTTTATCACGAGTAGTTTGATCTCTTTTTAAAACACGCGCAATGCGGACTTCCAAAGGCGCTGTAACGGTAATTACGGCATCACAATCCTTGTAGCTTCCGCTTTCAAATAAGATAGCTGCTTCTTTAAAAACAAACGGGAATTTTTTGTGGGTAGTTATCCACTGATCAAAATGGTTTTTTACAGCAGGGTGAACAATGGCGTTCAGTTGCTTTAATTTATCGGGATTATTAAAAACGATAGCTGCTAATTGTTCCCGATTAAGCCGTTGATTTTCATCCATAATTTCGGGGCCAAATTGCGTTGCGATTTGCTGGATAATCGCTGGAAAATCCATCACTTTTTTGGCTTCAAGATCAGAAATATAAACGGGATAGCCTTTCGCCAAAAGATAATTGGCAATTGTTGTTTTTCCGCTACCTATCCCGCCAGTGAGTCCGATAATTTTTGTTTTCACAGGCGCTGTTTCCACAATTTTCTGAATGGGAGCTATAATTTTATCGAGTGCTTTTTCTACGGATTTGTGTATGGGTTCCTCTGCTTCCTTTTCGACCTGTATTTCTTCTGTAATTTGTGCTTCTACCGATTTTTTAAAAAACAATTCAGGGAAAGCATCTTGGGGTTGTTGTTTTAAAAGATGCACTTTATAATAGGATTTGATAAAACCCATTCCATAACCTGTAAATTGTTTCCAAACGGCTATGATGGATAAAAGTCCAATAAGTGGATTACGGTTTTGGATGGATGAAAATAAAAAGATGAGCAGAAAATAAACAAAATAAAGTTTCAATCCCCAGTCAAATAAGAATACCAATCCAATACATGAAAGTGCTAAACCTAAAAGAAATAAAGTAGGAAACCAAAAAGTGATTTTGGCGTATTCGGGATACCAACGATTTAAAATAGGGCGTGCTTTTCCAAATTTGGAAACCTGTACGCTAAATTTATCCCAATCAATACGACGTTTATGGAATACATAAGCCGATTTAAAAAGTCGGGTTTTAAAACCCATTTTCCACAACCGAATGGATAAATCAGGATCTTCACCGGGGTGAATATTTCCAAAACCTTTTGATGCTTCAAAGGCTTTTTTGG
This sequence comes from Bacteroidota bacterium, assembly GCA_039798185.1. Taxonomy (GTDB): domain Bacteria; phylum Bacteroidota; class Bacteroidia; order Flavobacteriales; family Flavobacteriaceae; genus Flavobacterium. The sequence continues at coordinate 62,022 of JBDKGM010000012.1, read as the reverse complement.
AGATTCCCATATTAAAACTACGGGGTTGGAATTTATCTATTTTCTCTGAACCGCCACGGATACCGCCAGTGGTTAAGAACGATGTCATGGTAAAGTTAATGGCTCGCTGAATATAGGAAAACGATTTTAAGGCTTTATCAGGGCCACCGAAACAGTCCACATAGGCAGAGTTTAATTCCGTTACCACTTCGTTCATGTAATGGGCAGGAATGATACAATCTGAATCAAAGATGATAAAATAATCACCTTTGGCTACTTTCATACCAAAATTACGGGAATCGCCTGGACCTGAATTGGGTTTAAAATAATACGCGATTTGAAGCTGCTTGGCATAACGTAAAACGACCTCTTTGCAATCGATAGAGGAACCATCTTCAACAATAACAACTTCGAAATTTGTATATGTTGAAAGCGTAAGACTTTGCAACAATTCGTCAATTTCGTCGGGACGATTATAAACCGGAATAATGATAGAAAACAGCATTGCTGAAATTTTTGGCAAATATAGTCCATCCTAAAAGAAAATGTCCCGATAAATCGGGACATTTTTAACAAGTTTTTCAGTCAATAAATTATTGCTTAATGACTTTAAAAGTTTTCACTTGTCCGTTTGCGATGGCACGAACTATGTATGATCCTGTTGGGTAACTACTGAAATTAATTGTTGAATCAGTTGCATTTACTGTTGAACTAAACATTTCTTGTCCCACAAGATTATATACTTGGATACGTTCAATCACTTCTGTAGCCGTAATATGAAGATTATCTTGTACTGGGTTTGGATAAGCAGTAAAAGTAACTCCATTTACCACTTGATTTCCTAATGAAGCATCGTAAACAGAAATACTAAAGTCGCCTTGCGCTCCATTATAACCAAATACTCGAACTAATAACGTAGCACCTGGAGTAAGTCCGGTTAACGATAATAAAGAATGACCGACTACAACTTCTTGTGCACCATCATCATCACAATTGATTGCTGTTAATGTCCCACAAGTTCCTGAATAAACTTGAACTACCGTATCAATACCAGGACCTCCAGTTGAAGTTCCAGCAGTTTCAACAGTTGCATTTCCAGAAGCTGGAACTACAAAGCTGTACCAAACATCTTTTCCAACTGTTGCGAAATTGAAATTACCACAAGATGGAGCAGGTGTTTCTGTACTTAAAGTTGCACCTAAACTTGTTGTGTTGATCGCAGCATCTGCATAAACTCCTCCTACAGTAAGTGCTGTTGGATTAGCACAATTGTCATTCACAGGAGTTGGAGGTGGCGTTCCACAAGCAACCGAACGAGTTCTTGAATCAGTATTTGCAGTACAAGATGCATCTGCATGCGTGTAGAAACGAATTACATCTGTTGAAGTTGGCGTCCAAACTAAAGGAGTAGGTCCAGAAGCAAAAGCAATCGATCCATCTGAGTTACCAATTGTAATAAAATCGGTTGTATTTGAACTGCTAAACGTATATTGTATACCAGCAGTTACATTAACACTTGAATATTCACCTGCCCAGCCTGCGGTTGTAATAATTTGAGCAGTTCCAGAACAATTAGGAGTTACAGCTCCAGTTGGATATTCATCACCTGTTAAACACCCTACATTAGCACAAGTATCATTAACTGTTACAGCAAGACGTCCTGTACTTTCACAACCAAATTCATTTTGTGAAGCAAAATAAGTAGCTCCATCCACTAAATCTGTAAAAGGATCTAAAGGAGCACCTCCAGTTGCTGCTGCATACCATACGATATTAGAACCATTCACTACTAAATCAGCTAATGTAGCTGAAGTACAGTAATCCTGAGATGGGTTTCCAGTTGGTGTTGCTGAGGCCATGGCTACCACTAAATAAACTTCAGCAATTGAATAACAACCTGTATTATTTTCTACACGAACATAAATTACTTGACCATTTGTACCCGAGAAAGCTGTTGCATTGGCAATTGGATTCATCATTGATTCAGCATCAAAATAATCTAAATAGTAGCTAAATATCATACCACCATCGAAGGTGATTGAACTTTCTGAAGCCGTTAAATCAAAAATTTCAACTCCATCACCATCTGTTTCACACGCTAATAAATCAATATTTGAAACCATTGGAAGTGGTGAAACATGAACTGTTACAGCTAAACGCGCATAACTTTCACAATCTAAGGTTTGAGAAGCATAATAGGTTGCTCCATCTGTTACCGTATCGGTTCCATTAAATGGTGTACCACCTGTTGGAGAGGCATACCATAAAATTCCACTTCCTGTAACCTGTAAGGAGTCAAATGTTAATCCATTACTACAAAAATATTGATCGGCATCACCTGTTGGAGCAGGTGTTCCTGTTGGACAATCATAAGCTGAAATTTGGAATTCACCAAAACTATCGTTAAAGTATTCCCAAACATTGATATAAATTGTTTGACCTGGATTGAGTCCGTTCAATGTAATTAGAGAAAAGTTTCCATTGGTACTTGAGTCATCATCACAACTCAAAAGTGTTAAGCCATTACAATCGCCTGCATATACAGCTATTGCAGTGTCAGTTATATCACTACCTGTGACATCACTCGTTTCGATAGTTACATTCCCTGTTGCGGGTACAACTACTGAATACCACACATCGCCTCCACTAAATCCGCCACAACCTGGCGCAGGTGGATTTGAATTGGTAGCCGATACGTTAGTACCAACAATTGGATTTGATGAAATGTTTTCACCAATAGTTAATGCGATTGCATTGGCACAATCATCATTAGCGGGTGCCGGAATCAAGGTTCTGAAAAATATCGGTCCTGTTAATAGACTTGTTCCATTCGTTGCACAATCAGCAGCTATATAAATATCATAATCTGTATTTGGAGTTAAATTTGAAACAACAAATGGGTTTATATTTACAATAGTTCCTGAACCTGCAATAGGTGCTGGTGCTGGACTTCCTGCTGGTACTACATAAACCATCCATTGTGTTTCAGTACATCCTGCTGTCCAAGCTACAGTTGCTGTTGTTGTAGTTATTCCTGTCACCAATACATTAGAAGGCTGTGGACATGCAACTGGAGTCGTGATGACAATATCATAATCCTCAGCCTCTCCATAACCATAATTTAGACAGGGATCAATGGTATTTCCTACTTGATTCCACACATCACGTACACGCATTCTGTGTGTCCCTAAAGGAGGATTACAAGCTAATGAAATCGTAAAGGTTGCTGTTCCGTTAGCATCAATAGCAGCCGAACTAGAACCAATACGCTCGTTCGTTTCAAATACACCATTATCATTATAATCGATCCACATCGAAACATTTTGTCCCCCAAAAGTCCCTACAGTCACTGTGACAGTGTAGGTTCCTCCAGCTTGTAAATTTGCTGTATAATTCGGTTGACCTGTGAAATACGTATACGCGGGATTGGTAGGTGCTGTACCTGAATTATTTGAAAGTGTAGTTCCGTTAATCACAATATTTGAAATCAAATCACCTTCTGTTTTACCTGTCGTATACGTTGGTGTACAATAACAAGCATTTACCGCATTCATTCCAATTTGGATAGGTGTGCTTTCGGCAAAAGCACCTGAAGCGGTACAAGTCACTTTACATTTGTAATAGGTAGCAACGGTTTGTGATGTTACATAGGTACTACTCGTTGCGTTACCAGAGGCATTTGTATAATTAATTCCATCTGTTGAAGTCATCCATTGATAGGATACACTTGAACCTGAGGTTGCATTTTGCAGAGACAAAGTAAATGAAGCTGATGCACATACAGAAGCACTGGAAGCAATTGTCGATCCGGGACTTGGTGTACCTGTACAACTTGGTGGTGTTGTCCATGTATATGTTAAACCACTAGCGGGGGCAATTGTTTGTGATATAAACATCGTATCTGCCGCAGTTGTTCCAGCCGATGTTGAAATCCAACCTGTAGTTGAAGTACGATTGGCAAAATTTGTTGCGGGTGCATTTGGAGCAGCACGCAAACCACAATCAACTACTGAATCTGTTGTGTTATTCGTCATTGTTCCATAAACAAATTGAACAGAGTTGGCTGTTTCAGTCAATCGAATTTGAAAATTCAAGGAATCACCAATAGCTAAATATTTTGCATAATTCTTCCATTGTACGACTAAAACACGATTGGGGGCAGTTCCTAATACCTCATACCGTATTTCTGATCCGGCTTGTGCTTGCAAATCTCTTGCAAAGGCAGCAATTCGAGCTACATTTACATTTTGAATTGCAGTGGTTACAGTTGATAACGGATTATACGAAGAAGTAGAAGTTACATCTACAGCTGGCGTCAATGAGGATGATCCAAGAGCGATCCAACCATTTGCATTGATCGCAAAACGATCATAGGTAAATCCATTAAATACAAAATTAAAACCGATGGGCAAACCTACTCCTGTAGCAGCTCCTCCTCCTAAAGATACGGAAGGATCTACAAATCGTTCATCATCGGTTGCTGTATTTCCTACTACTGTTCCGCCGGATATTGCCGTGTATGACCCGTTACTTTGTGCAAAAGTATATTGGTCTAATGACTGACTAAATCCGATTTGAACAAGAAAAAATAAAGCTAAAGCTAGCGTAATTTTTTTCATAAAAATCAAATTATTATTAAATGGTTAGTAATTCCCTCAAAAGTAGGAATAAAAAAAACAGCCTGAAAACGAATTCAGGCTGTTTATATGTTAAATGTTTATTTTTTAACAAATACTCGGAACTGGAACAATTTCATTGGTATCAGCTTGATAGTCTACGCCTTCAAACCCAAACCCGAATAAATTCAGGAAGTCATTTTTATAACCTGCTAAATCTCCGAGTGCTGGAAGACTCTCTGTAGTGGCCTCTTCCCATAATTTTGCAACTTCAGCCTGAACATCATCCCGCATTTCCCAATCATCGATGCGAATTCGATTTTCAGAATCCACTGGAATAGAAGATTTACCATACAAACGATCGCTATATAAACGCTCCATTTGCTCGATACATCCTTCATGAATACCCTCACGTTTCATAATTTTATATAAAAGTGAAATATATAATGGGATCACTGGAATTGCTGAACTCGCCTGTGTTACTAAGGCTTTATTTACAGAAACATAAGCTTTTCCACCAAGCGTCGCTAAACGTTCTGTAATCACGGATGCAGTGGCTTCCAAATGGTCTTTTGCTCTACCGATAGTTCCGTTACGGTAAACCGCTTTAGTAACTTCAGGTCCGATATATGAATACGCAACCGTCATCGCTCCATCAGCTAACACTCCGGCTTCTTTCATTGCATCCATCCACATGGACCAGTCTTCACCTCCCATAACAACCACAGTATTGTCAATATCCTCTTGTTGTGCGGGTTCGATAGAAACTTGTGTTACATTTCCAGTGTGAAAATCCACTGTTTTATTGGTAAATGTACCTCCAATTGGTTTTAAAGAAGAACGGTGTAAAACGCCTGTTGTAGGGTGCATACGAACCGGAGAAGCCAAACTGTAAATCACTAAATCTACCTGACCTAAATCTTCTTTTATTAAAGCAATCGTTTGGTCTTTGATTTCATTTGAAAAAGCATCTCCATTGATACTTTTTGCATACAATCCAGCCGCATGTGCTTCATTTTCAAAAGCAGCAGAATTATACCAACCCGGAGAAGCGGTTTTACCTTCCGTTCCTGGTTTTTCAAAAAACACACCAATGGTCGCAGCATCACAACCAAATGCACTTGTAATTCGCGAAGCCAAACCAAAACCTGTAGAAGCTCCAATCACTAAAACGCGTTTAGCACCTTCGATTTTCCCTTTTGATTTTACGTATTCGATTTGGTTTTTTACATTTTGCGCACAGCCATCAGGATGAGCTGTTAAACAAATAAATCCGCGCATTCTTGGTTCTATAATCATAATGGTCTTATTTCTATTTTGTGGTACAAAGATACTTCTATTTTTTAGTTGAGCAAAGCCTGTGCTTGACCCATAGCAGCCTCTGTTATTGTATTTCCAGAAAGCATTTGAGCAATTTCTTGGATACGTTCTTCTGGACTCAATACTTTTAATTGGGTAGTTGTGGTTTCGCCTTCAATCGTTTTATACACTTTAAAATGCAATTTTCCTTTTCCAGCAATTTGTGGCAAATGGGTAATGGCAAATATTTGTCGATTCTGACTCATTGCTTTCATGATTTCTCCCATCTTGTGCGCAATTTCTCCTGACACTCCCGTATCAATTTCGTCTAAAATCAAGGTAGGCAATTGCATATATTCTGCCATCAAGGCTTTAACAGCTAACATGATTCGCGACATTTCTCCTCCTGAAGCTACCTTCTTTAAAAGTCCGAAATCTGTTCCTTTATTTGCAGCAAAAAGAAAGGCAATTTTATCTTTCCCATTGGCTAAAAACTGATCCTGGGAATGTAATTCGATCGTAAAACGTGCATTAGGCATACCTAAATCAGCAATGATGCTTTCTATTTTTGAGGCGAAAATTGGAATCGCTTGTAACCGTTGTTGGTGCAATTCTTGTGCTAATGCATTCAACGAAGCTTCTGAGGTTTGAAGCCAAGATTCCAACGTGGCAATTTCTGATTCTAAGGAAGTTAGTGACAAGACTTTTGCATTCAAACTCTGCTGTATATCCAATAATTCTTGAACAGAGGCAACTTGGTGTTTTTTTTGTAAAGCATAAAGCAATTGCAATTGTTGGCTCACTTTTTCCAACAGCTCTGGATCGGCTTGCAATTGATCCCCTGCCCGCTCCAATTCATTTTCCACATCATCCATTTCAATCAACAAACTGGAAACACGCTCGAATAACAATGCATAGTCATTGGAAAAGGCAGCAATCTTTTGAAGTGCTGATTTTGCTTCTTTCAACTGCACCGTTAGTCCGAATTGTTCCGACTGCACGATTTGTAACGCTCTGGCAATTTGCACTTGAATTTGTTCAACATTGCTCAATTTTTCCAATTCACTTTCCAACGCTTCTTGGTCGACAGATTGGAGATTTGCAGCCAACAATTCGTCCAATAAAAAAGCATTATAATCTTGCTCTTTAAGGGTATTTGCCAACTCCTGTTTGAGTTGAGTGCATTCTGTTTGCGCTTTTCGATACTTTTTTAATAAATCGACATAAGTTGTCAATTGCGCATCGGTTTGTGCTACAGCATCGAGAAGTTGAAACTGAAACTCATCTTGATGTAAGGCTTGGGTTTCATTTTGAGAATGTATATCAATGAGACGCATGCCTAATTCCTGTAAATCAGAAACATTGACCGGTGTATCATTTACAAAAGCTCGGGATTTTCCGGAAGGTAAAATTTCTCTTCGAAGAATGGTATGTACATCAAAGTCCCAATCCATTTCATCAAAAAATGGTTGCAACTTATGTTTTGACAAATCAAAATGTGCTTCGATGACACATTTTTCCTCTTTATTTTTTAACGAAGAAAGGTCTGCTCGATTTCCTAAAACCAATCCTAATGCACCCAATAGAATTGACTTTCCAGCACCAGTTTCTCCAGTAATCACAGAAAAACCATCTGAAAAAGGAACCGACAATCGATCGATTAACGCATAATTTTCAATGGAAAGTGAGGTAATCATAAGTCAAACTTTTGAAGTGCAAGTTATAACTTTATCTTATTCCATTTCGAACTATTAATTGGAGAAATTTTTGATAATTTATCCACCAAACCCTCTAACGGAATTGCGGGACCACCTGAAAAAATAGAAACAATTTCATCTGCTTTAGCATCAAAGAACAATCGTGCTAAATAGGAGTTTGGACGTGTTTTATGCAACCCTTCTAGTGTGTTGATTGCAGCAAAAATAGCTTGTTTCCCCGCTTTGAGGTCTTTATTCATAACATCCAAACCTTGAAACATATACTGATTTAAGGCTTCGCGATAGGGCTTAAAGGTATTGGACATTAAATCATTCACCAAATAATAACGGTTATTGGTTTTGTCCGTTTGTGACCAACCACTTCCTCCAGTAGGCATGGCAAGATTTACAATTTCTTGAGCTTTTTGAAAATAAGGTAATCCACTTTCTAATTCAAAAGTTTCTGCATCCAAACCAATAATGATGTAGGCATAATAAGCTAATGTAGATAATAAGTTTGAATCAAAACTATTGGGATTAAAATACATTTGTTGAAACTCTACATATTGAAATTGTAAGTTTTTATCATTCACATTTAATACCGTTGATGTATAACTGGAATTAAAAATAGGACGTGAAGATTGTACTTGAATGGTGGTATCAAAATTATTATTCTCATATGAATTGATCGTAATAAACATGCTACAGGAAATCTTCTCTTGATTTTCAAACGACTTATCAGTCCACACCGATTTATTCATAAAATCATTCAAAGATGATTCTAACGACTTAAAAATCTGAGTGTTGGCATTTGTAATTTTGTCATAATTTACAACAACTTTACAATTTAACTCTTGCCCTTGAATAGTGAAGAGCGATCCGATGAACAGGAGCACGACCGCAATTTTATGCTTCATAATGTTGAATAACTTTTTCTATAATATCTTGAGCAACCGCTTCTTTTGTTTTTAACGCTAAAGATTCAATTCTATTGGCTTTGTCAATAAAAGTTACTTTGTTGGTTGGTGTTCCAAAACCAGCACCCGAATCTCGTAAAGAATTTAAAACAATCAAATCTAAGTTTTTTTTCTGAATTTTAAGTTGTGCATTGGCAATTTCATTCTCTGTTTCTAAGGCAAAACCAATCAGCAACTGTTTTTCTTTTTGAGCACCTAAAGCAGCTAAGATATCCTTATTTTTAGTGAGTTCAATCGTGAAATTATCCTCGTTTTTTTTGATTTTCTCTGTAGCCACTTGTATCGGACGGTAATCGGCAACAGCGGCAGCACAAATTGCCACATCGCAGGTTGAGAAAACCTCCAAACAGGCTTGATACATTTCTTCAGCGGTAACAACACGTTGGATTAGCACACTTGATTGTTTTGGTACTAAATGCGATGGTCCAGAAACTAAAATTACTTCTGCACCCATTTGAGCCGCATAATCTGCTATGTCATACCCCATTTTACCTGTTGAATGATTACCAATGAAACGTACGGGATCAATTGGCTCGTAGGTTGGACCCGCTGTAATCAATATTTTTTTTCCGCGTAAAGGTAATTTAGAGGCCAAGTCCTTTTCAATAAAAGCAACAATATTCTCGGGTTCAGCCATCCGACCTTCGCCCGATAAACCACTTGCTAATTCACCGCTTTCGGCAGGAATCATTAGGTTACCAAAATGATGTAATTGTTGAAAAGATTGTAACGTGGAAGGATGTTTATACATATCCAAATCCATTGCTGGTGCAAAATAGACCGGGCATTTGGCAGAAAGATAGGTAGCAATCAAAAGATTATCACAATTCCCATTGGCCATTTTTGACAAAGTATTGGCAGTTGCAGGAGCGATAACCATAAAATCCGCCCATAGTCCGAGCTCCACATGATTATTCCATTGGTGGGATTCTTCATCATTATAAAATGAAGAATACACAGGATTCTTGGACAAAGTCGATAATGTCAAGGGAGTGACAAAATCTAAAGAAGCAGGTGTCATGACCACACGGACCTGAGCACCTGCTTTGATGAATAGTCGCACTAATGTCGCTGTTTTATAAGCGGCAATCCCACCTGAGACTCCCAGTAAAATTTTTTTACCGCTTAAAACTGACATGGCTATATTATTTAGAAACGTCTTTGTGATAGATTTTACCATCCGACCACTCTTGCACTGCTAATGCATGAGGTTTTGGTAATTTTTCATAAAACTTAGACACTTCAATTTGTTCTTTGTTTTCAAAAATTTCCTCAAGGCTATCATTGTACGTTGCAAATTCTTCCAACTTTTCAATCAACTCTTTTTTAATTTCTGTGTTGATTTGAGTTGCACGTTTTGCCATAATGGTAATCGCCTCGTAGATATTTCCTGTTTGCTCTTCGATAACTGCACGATTATAGGTAATCGTATTTACGGGTGCAGTTGTCTTTTTTAAATCCATTTTACTCATTACTTAGAAAATTGTTGAAGTTCTTTATCAATTGTAGCCAACATTTCATCGGCTTTGGTTTTAAACTGTGAATCGGCTTTAAATTTCACCAAACTTTGGTAAGCAGCTTTGGCATTCAATAGTCGTTCATGCATTTTAGAAGGAACACTATTGACAGCTAAGCGATAGGCAGAATCTAACTTTAAATATAAAGCTTCTTCTTTGAATGCGGTACCTGGAAATTCAGATAAAAACAAATCAAAGGCTACTTGTGCCGCTTTATAATCTTGTATCGTATTGTATTGTTTTGCTACTTCAAATGCTTTTTTCTCCAATTTCACACGCAAATCTTTTGCAATCGCATTAGCTTCTGTCATGTAAGTCGAATTTGGATAACGATCGATAAAATCTTGCATTTTGTAAATTGCCTTCTCGGTATCCGTTTGATCTAAACTATACACTGGAGATAAACGAGCAAAACATTTCGCTGCCAAAAAAGAGGCTTCTTCACTGCGTGCATCTTTAGGATACGAGCTAGCAAAACTTTCCAATTGATAGGCCGCCAAATAATACTGTTTCGTGTTGTAATAAGCCATACCAAACATGTAGGAAGTGTTTTCTTCTCCTGATTTACCTTTGTATACGGGTGCGATAATTTCAAAAAGACGAATGGCTTTACCATACTTCTTTTTCTCAAACATTTTGATGGCCGCAGCTTTTTGTACTTCCGTGTCTTCTGAACGGAAAGCCTTTTGGTATTCGCTACAACTACCTAATGTAAGCCCTAAAACAATAAGAATCAACAGTTTTTTCATTTCCTAATCATATTCGATTGACTTCAGCCAAAACGAACGGCAAAAGTAGTTAATATTTAGATATGTTTAAAATAAATTTTTAGCCTTCAGCATTGAAGTCATCAAAGAATTTTTTCAAACGGGCAGACAGTTCTTCATTTACATTTACTAAAGGTAAACGAACCGTATTTTCGGACAAGCCCATATGCGCAAAAATTTCTTTAATTCCGGCCGGATTTCCTTGTTCAAAAATCATGTCGATGGCTGCTGCTAAGCGATAGTGCAACTTATAAGCTTCCTCAACTTTTCGGTTCAATCCCAAACGAACCATTTCTGAAAATTCTTTTGGAAAGCCCTCACCGATTACGGAAATCACTCCACTTCCTCCTGCCAAAACCATAGGTAATGTAATCATATCGTCACCAGAAATCACTAAAAACCCTTCCGGTTTGTGTTGGATTAATTGCATGGCTTGCACGATATCACCTGCTGCTTCTTTGATAGCAACAATATTTTTAAATTCTCTGGCCAAACGCAAAACTGTACTTGGCGCCATATTGCTGGATGTTCTTCCTGGCACATTGTACAAAATAACGGGCACAGGTGATGCTTCAGCAACGGCTTTGAAATGCTGATAAATTCCTTCTTGAGTAGGTTTATTGTAATATGGCGACACAGAAAGTACGGCAACAAAAGGGGATAAATCTCGAGTTTTTAACTCCGACACAACGCTTTGTGTATCATTTCCACCTACCCCTAAAACAAGAGGTAAACGACCTTTATTCGCTTCGATTACGGTTTGGATAACCAATTCTTTTTCGGCTGAAGACAATGTTGCGCTTTCGGCAGTTGTTCCAAGCACAACCAAGTATTCAATACCGTTTTCAATTTGATAATTAACGATTGCAGTCAACGCTTCGGTGTCTACCGAAAAGTCTTTTTTAAAGGGAGTCACCAGCGCAACGCCAGTTCCTATAAGTGAACGCATGATTATATTTTGTTTAGAATTTTCAAGTATTTAAACATTTCTGAAGTAAATTCAGTATGGTTTTCAGCTGCAGTGTCAATCATTAAATCATTTACTTTTTTATCTACAGAAGCAAAACCTACTTTAAAACCACATTTAGAAAGTTGAGTAGTTAAATGGAGTACCGCTTTATCCATCTCGTAGTAGTTGATCAGCAAATCGTAGTACTGACCTAAGAAATTACGGAGTGTCTCGCTATCAAAACTCCCACTCCATTTGAAGTCTTTGTACGAGTAAACAGGATAGTCAAATTTTTCATTTTTCTTGATGTGATCACGAAAAACTAAGATTCGAATATTTTCTTTTTTGATACCTTGTTTCACTAAATCCCGAATCAAATCATCTTTTTCATGAAAATACGATTCGTCAAGGATGATACCCACTTTTTGAACTAAATCATTAGAAGTCAAATGCTTCATTTCTGACCATTTTTTCTTAACGATTTTTTTAATTGATATGTCCTTAATTCTTTGGAAAAACATAGTACTTTTACTTGTTTACAAATTTAATCAAAATTGGACGCTAATCCGATGGTAAATCTAAAAAAGTATCCCATGTTTCGGAAGTATTTTGTTTTATTCTTAACATTTATGGCTGTTTGCAGTTGCCATACGTCGTTTACTCCATCCCGAATTGAAGGAAAAAAAATTCCTATTACTGCAACGCAAGAAAGTGATCCTACTATAGAAAAAGTAATTCAACCTTACCGCGACCATATTGAAAAAGAATTGAGTGAAGTTTTGGCCTACAATCCAGAAACTCTCGATAAATCAAAAGGCAAATGGCAAACGAATATCGGTAATTTTATAGCCGACGTTACTTTGGAACGTACCAATCGTGTGCTGAAATTACGCAACGCTGCACTTGCCCAAGTATGTATTTTAAATCACGGCGGAATTCGTTCAATTCTTCCCAAAGGAAATGTCACTGCGCGTTCGGCTTATGAAGTCATGCCCTTTGAAAATAGCGTTGTTGTCATTGCATTAAAAGGCTCTCAATTGGTTGAAATGGCAAACTATATTGTTGCTGAAAAAAAACCACATCCTATTTCAGGATTAACGTTCACCATTCGTGACAACGAAGCTACGCAAATCAAAATACAAGGTCAGCCCGTAGATGAAAAAATGACCTATTTTGTAGCCACTTCCGATTATTTATCCAACGGTGGTGACAATATGAGTTTTTTCAAAAAAGGATTAGAAACCATTGTAATCGATTATAAAATCCGAAACCTATTGATTGATTATTTCAAAGAAACAGATACAATTCGTGTAAACAATTCTATTCGAATTACCCAAGATTAACGCACATGAAACGAAGAGAGTTTATCAAAAAAACAACAGCAAGTACGGCACTTGTTGGGATTTCAGGGTTGGGACTTAGTAGTTTTACAACCGCTGAAACAAAACATATCACTATAGTACACACGAATGATGTACACAGTCATATCGATCCTTTTCCAGCTGACCATCCCAAAAACCCAAATATGGGAGGTGTAGCACGACGTGCAGCACTTATAAGCATGATTCGAAAAGAAAATCCGAATGTACTGTTACTCGACGCTGGTGATATTTTTCAAGGGACTCCTTATTTTAATTATTATGGTGGCGAATTGGAATATAAGCTCATGAATATGATGGGTTACGATGTCGCAACCATTGGAAATCATGATTTTGACAATGGCATTGAAGGATTATTAGCCCAACTCAACACGGCACAATTTGAAATGGTGTCTGCCAATTATGATGTACGAAATACGGTGCTTCATGGTCATGTAAAACCCTTCACGATTAAAAAAATTGACGGCGTAAAAATTGGAATTTTCGGGTTGGGAGTCGAACTTCAAGGATTGGTTGATATAAGAAACTGCAAAGAAACGGTATACCTAGACCCTATTGAAATAGCCACAGATATGGCGCAGATACTACGTCATGAGCAGCATTGTGATCTCGTAATTTGTTTGTCACACTTAGGTTTTAGCTATAAGGATGAAAAGGAAAAAGTATGCGATTTGCTTTTAGCCCAAAAAACCAAAGATATCGACTTGATTATTGGCGGACATACCCATACCTTTTTAGACAAACCGGTTATTGAAACCAATTTGGAGGGTAAAAAAGTAATCATCAATCAAGTGGGGTGCTACGGATTAAACCTAGGTCGTATTGATTTTTATCTAACCGATACTCAATTAGCTTCGGAGGGAACTTCGATAGCTGTGGGTTGATTCCGCGGCTAGAACAAATTTGTAAAACGTATAAAAAGCCAGGATATTAATCGACATAGCTAGTGGACGCATCCATTCAGAATGCACTTCTGTTAGGTAATATTTCTCAATATAAATTACCAATTGTAACCCTAAAAACAATAAAGTGCTGATGAGTAATAGAGAGTTTACTTTACTATCTTCCATGACATACAACGAAATGGCAATACCTCCCAAAATGGAAGCCAATATGTTGTGGAATAAAATAAGATACATGGTATTATCGGGTAATTCATTCGCTGTAAATAAATAGAAAAAGATGAATCCCAAGGGAAGTGTTGCTACAATCATGGGAATAAAGTGAAGTATTCGAATCCGTTTGATGATAAGAAATAACAAAAAAACGCGATGAATACTATAAGCAATAACTCCGTAAAACAAAATTTGTGCATTATGGGGGATAAAGAGCAAATTGGTTATCATCGAAAGTCCCATGATAATGAAAAACAAATAGTCTTTACGGGTAGAATTAAACCAATACAAAACCATTAACAATAAAGGAATTAATGGTTTGGTGATGTAAATTAATTGATCAAAACAAAAATATTCAGCTGTGACTTCAGTTATTCCATTACAGAAATAAAGAATAACTAAAAAAGGTAAAGCTAATTTTCGAATGCCTTGTTCCATTCAATAAAATTAACATATTTTTTAAAACTTATTAAAAATACTCTTAATTTTTAAATTCATTTTCAACGAACAACATATATTTCACTAAAAAGAAATGACCTAAAACAAAGAAAACCATGGAAAGCGGCTTCAAGATCAGTAAGTCCAAATAATACATTTTAACTCCGAGCACAAATAAATTCAAAGCGAAATAGAGTGCACTCATAAATAACATTTTACTCGATTTGTCACCAATTAGGTAAAAGGAACCAAAGGACAAACCTCCAAAAATTGACATTAAAATACTTTGGAATAGAATGATGTACAAATCCGATTCCCCGATTTCGGTATAGGAAAGATTAATTACACTTAAAAATAAAATCATGAATGGAGCTGAGCCCAACAAAACAGGGACAATTCCCACGCCGCGTTGATTCTCATTTCGCCCAATTTGAACCAATATTATAATGCGATGCAACACAAATAAAAGGAGCGCGCAAAAAGTGGTCCATTGGGAAGGTAAAATAAAGGCAATATTTGCCAACCAATTCACTACCAGTGCACCACCATATAATGGCAAAAATTTTGTAGTTCGTTGCAAATAATACCATAATAAGATGGGTAAAATCAAAGGCTTTGTCCACCAAATTAAAGTTACATTCTCAAAGTATTCTGCTATAACTTCTAGCGTTGAAATTAGGAAAATCAAATAAATCAGTAACGATTTCTTATCGGAATAGAACTGTATCATTATGTAAGAACTGTTTTTTTATCTGTAGAAACATTCAACGCAAACAGAACCAAAAATAGATAGGATAGATTTTGACAAATAAAATGTAAAGAGTCGAGAACGACGAGTCGAAATTGGTAATTATAAATCACATAAAATACTTGAGAAACCAAAAAAGAAACAGCTGTCAAGAGTAAGAATAGGCTTGACAACCTCATTTTCCAAATACAATTAAAAGCGGTAATAAGGTTCATTAAAACCAATGAAAATCCGAATATACCGACATAGAGCTGCATATTCGACAAGTCATTATCAAAAAAACTGACAACGGATTTCCATAAATAAATTAAAAATGAAAAGATTAAAAGCAACGAAAATACATTGAAAACATCCCAACTGAACCGCTCTCTAACTTGATAAGCCATCAGACAAACGAGTAAGTTTGCCATAAAAAAAGGCCCCATTAAATACACTATTTCGCTATCAAAATCCATTAAGGCGACGGCATCACCTAAAAAGCAAAAGAATAAAAATAAAGAAGGTAATAGTGCAACTTTCTTTACATTTCCTAAATAATAAAACGTAAGTGCAGGTATTATTAAGGGTTTCGTCAATAGCTTTAAACCATCCCAATTCATCAAATTTGCGACAGCTGCCGTTATTGAAAATAGAAAATAAAGAAATAATGCCAGTTTAGTTATTTTCATTCAAGAGTTGGATATAATCGTCTTCTGATATAATCGGAATCCCTAGTTTACTTGCTTTTTCTAATTTCGCAGGCCCCATATTTGCTCCTGCTATAACAAAATCGGTTTTGGCAGAAATCGAACTTCCTACTTTTCCTCCATTTTCTTCAATGGAAAGTTTTAAATCGTCACGATTGAACTTTTCAAAAACACCCGAAACAACGAATGTTTTTCCTAGTAACTTTTCAGTTGCATTGGGATTAAACTTTTCAACTACAGCAAATTGAATTCCGAAGTTTTTCAAACGTTCAAGTATCCGTTGATTGTTTTCATTTTCAAAAAACTCAACAACGCTTTGAGCAATTCGCTCGCCAATTTCATCCACTAAAATTAAATCCATCAACGAAGCCGTTTGTAATGCTTCAATGGATTTGTAATGTCGGGCTAATTTTTTAGCTACTGTTTCACCTACATAGCGAATTCCGAGTGCAAATAAAACCCGCTCAAAAGGAACCTCTTTAGATTTTTCAATACCATTGACAAGATTCTCCGAACTTTTTTGCGCCATACGATCCAACTGAATAACTTGTTCAACCGTCAATTCATATAAATCTGAATAGTCATGAACCAAACCGTTGTGATACAACAAAGCCACGGTTTCCCCGCCTAACCCATCGATATCCATGGCTTTTCGGGAAATAAAATGTTCGATTCGACCGATAATTTGCGGCGGACAACCGTAAAAGTTAGGACAATAGTGTTGGGCTTCCCCTTCTTTTCGAATTAATGCAGTTTGACATTCGGGACAATGTGAAATATAATGAACGGGTTCGAGTGCAGGACCTCTTTGGGCTACCCCAATCACTTTCGGAATAATTTCCCCTCCTTTTTCTACAAAAACAGCATCTCCAATACGTAAATCCAATTTTTCGATTTGATCGGCATTGTGTAAGGAGGCACGTTTTACCACTGTTCCAGCCAATTGAACGGGCTCCAAATTGGCAACGGGTGTGATCGCACCTGTGCGTCCCACTTGATAGGTAATGGAATTCAGAGTAGTTGTGACTTGCTCAGCTTTAAATTTATAGGCGATTGCCCAACGCGGTGCCTTGGCGGTGTACCCCAGCTCTTGTTGTTGATGAAAATCATTGACTTTAATCACTACGCCATCGGTTTCATAGGGCAAATCATGACGGTGTACATCCCAATACTCTATGAATGCGAAAACTTCATCTAACGATTGGGCTAAAACCGATTGTTTGGGGACTTTAAACCCCCAATCACGAGCCGCTTGTAAGCCTTCAAACTGGGATTGAAAAGGTAGATTATTACCGATTATGGTATACAATAAGCAATCTAAAGGACGGCGTGCCACCTCGCTACTGTCTTGTAATTTCAAACTTCCTGAAGCGGTATTTCTCGGATTTGAATAGGGTGTTTCACCAATATCGATAAGTTCCTGGTTCATTTTCTCAAATCCTTCCAAGGGCAATATTATTTCGCCTCGAATATCAAA
Source organism: Bacteroidota bacterium (assembly GCA_039798185.1). Lineage (GTDB taxonomy): Bacteria > Bacteroidota > Bacteroidia > Flavobacteriales > Flavobacteriaceae > Flavobacterium. Next base: position 44,378 of record JBDKGM010000012.1, on the reverse strand, counting down.
CTTGGGCGGAAAGTTACCTTTGAGCGTAAGCGGAACGGATTTTATGGTTTTAATATTGGTTGTAACATCGTCCCCTTGAAAACCATCGCCACGAGTAACTGCGCGCAGCAATTTTCCTTCCTCATAGGTGATACTTATCGAAGCACCATCATATTTTAATTCACAGGTGTACGAAACTGGAATATCCCCTAATATTTTTTGAATACGGGTTTCCCAATCCCTCAAATCCTCACGGGAATACGAATTATCCAAAGAATACATGCGGTACTCATGAACTACGGTTTCAAAATTTTTGGTAACCATCCCTCCTACGCGTTGGGTAGGCGAATTGGAATCAAAAAACGCCGGATTTTGTTCTTCGAGCGTTTGTAATTCTTTTAAGAGTTGGTCAAAATCATAATCTGAAATCGTCGGATTGTCCAATACATAATAATTGTAATTATGTTGATGTAAGGTTTCACGCAATTCAAGAATACGCTTCGGAATTTCCATAGGTTTGAGAATTATTGGGCACTAAAATAACCAATATTTAGCAATCTATTCCGCTTGATTCAAGATTTCATTCAATTGCCTATACAATTGACCATCACTCAAAATAGCGCCTTGGGTTATCAGTTCAAATAAAGCCGTATTGCGCTCCTCTGCGTATTCTTTTCGTCCAGTATGTACTTCGACTTCGGCAGTAAAAATATGTTCTGATAACCAACGTAAACCGTCTTTAGTCATCAAATCAATCGAAGCGTTATGGGCTTTAATGATAATGGACTGCATAAAGTTTTGTTGGCAATGGAATAAGAAAATATGTTGGGGAGAAAAATGTTCGAGAAACTGTGCATTAGACAAGACGCCTTCCCAAATTAAATCGGAGAATACATCCAGTTCTTGTTCGGCTACTTGAGGCTTTTCAGCTTTCAAGGTATCCCATTCGTTTTTATCAATCGATTGTGACGCGAGGAAATTGGCAAATTCTACATGCAAGGCTTCGAATTGCTCTTTGGTTAATCGTTTGTATTTCATAAGGTATAGTCAAAAAAAATCCCGACCGGTAAAGGACGGGATTCTATAGTGAAGTATCTTCAATTATTGTTCAGCAACAATTTCGTATGCCAATTCAACAATTACAGAACGGTGTAAACGAACGCTAGCTGAATATTTACCAGTACGTTTTACAGTTCCACTTGTGATGAATTTACGATCAATTGAGTGACCTGCTTTATTTAAAGCTTCAGCGATATCAATGTTAGTTACAGAACCAAACAATTTATCACCACCAGCTTTTGCAGTAATTTTAATTTCTAAAGCTTTTAAAGCTTCCGCTAATGATTGTGCATCGGCAACAATTTTTGCTTCTTTGTGAGCTTTTTGCTTTAAGTTCTCAGCCAATACTTTTTTCGCTGAAGGTGTTGCTAAAGTAGCAAATCCTTGAGGAATTAGGAAGTTGCGACCATATCCAGGCTTAACGCTTACGATATCATCTTTAAAACCTAAATTCTGAACGTCTTGTTTTAAAATAATTTCCATAATCTTTTCTCCTTATTATTTTAATAAATCAGCTACGTATGGCATTAATGCTAAGTGACGAGCTCTTTTAATAGCTACAGAAACTTTTCTTTGGTATTTCAAAGAAGTTCCTGTCAAACGGCGAGGTAAAATTTTACCTTGCTCATTCACAAACTTTAATAAGAAGTCTGGATCTTTGTAATCAACGTATTTGATACCTGATTTTTTGAAACGACAATACTTTTTAGCTTTGTTTGTTTCAATGTTCAAAGGCGTAAGATATCTGATATCTCCGTCTTTTTTTCCTTTTGCAGATTGTTCGATGTTTGACATGATTCCTTACGCTTTAGATTTTAATTTTTCTCTTCTTCTTTCTGCCCAAGATACCGCGTGTTTGTCAAGAGCTACAGTCAAGAAACGCATTACTCTTTCGTCACGACGGAATTCAGTTTCAAATTGAATCAAAACTTCAGGAGAAGCTTGGAATTCGAATAAGTGATAAAAACCACTTTTCTTGTGTTGGATTTCGTAAGCTAATTTTTTTAAGCCCCAATCCTCTTTCGATACCATTTTAGAACCCTTAGAAGTAAGAAAATCCTCGAACTTGCTTACTGTTTCCTTTACCTGAACTTCAGATAAAACGGGATTTAAAATGAAAACAGTTTCATAATGTTTCATAATAGAAATGATTAAAAAATTCAAATTGGGCGCAAAAGTACATAAATTATTTAAATATACAAGAGAAAAGTAAAAATATTCGCTTAAGTGCAAAAAAAGCCGATAAAAATTAGGTTTTTTGATTTTAACCTTATACTTTAGCACTACCAAATCTATAATAACACTAAATTATGAAGTTAAATTGTGTAGTTGTTGACGACAGTTCATTACAAAGAATGGTCATTGCAAAGTTAGTAAATAATCATCCAAATTTACACTTAGTTGGAGATTTTTCTAACGCTATCGAAGCAAAAAACTGTATGACAGTTCATACAGTGGACTTGATCTTCCTGGATGTTGAGATGCCTGTTATCAGCGGTTTTGATTTTATCGACGGCTTAAAAGTAAAGCCGCAGGTAATTTTCATTACCTCTAAAGCAGAGTATGCACTGAAAGCTTTCGATTACGACGCTACAGATTACCTACAAAAGCCTATTGTATTAGAGCGCTTTAACGCTTCTGTTAAACGTGCCCTTGAACAACACATGTTACGCCGTGAAAACCACGAAGAAGAAGGAGAACACATCTTTATTAAGAGTAATCTCAAAAAACTGAAGGTTTACACGAACAAAATCAAGTGGATTGAGGCCTATGGTGATTATGTAAAAGTGGTAACTGAAGAAGACACGAACTTGGTACTTTCCACCATGAAGTCTTTTGAAAAAGATTTATCAAAAGAAAAATTCATTCGCGTACACAAGTCGTATATTATTAATATAGACAAAGTAGAGCGCTTTAACAGTAAATATGCTGAAATTGGCGTGACAAAAATCCCTTTAAGTCGTAACAAAAAAGACGATTTGATTAAAGCTTTGGCTATTGCTTAGTAAAAATCAACATTAACTGTAACCTTTACCGAACGGTATTGGGCAACCGAATCAAAACTATCCAAGACTTTTTGGATAGTTTTTTTTGTTCCTACTACTGGCTGATTTGCCGGAATTTTAATTAAAATCGTACGGATATATTCATTCCGAATTTTATTAATCGCAGGTTCTTCCGGGCCTAATACCGGACTTGCAATTTGTTGTTTCAACACTTGATATAACCACATACTCCCCTCTTTCAACTTACCAAAATCACGGTGCTTAAGCGTCAATCGAATCAATCGATAATAAGGCGGATACTTATAAATTTGACGGTCATACAGCTGTTCCTTGAACATTTCTGTATAACTGTTGTGTGTAACCTGCTGAATGGTATTGTGCATCGGATTATAGGTCTGAATAATTACCTTACCTTGTTTCTCCGATCGCCCTGCCCTACCTGCCACTTGGGTCATCATTTGAAAACTTCGTTCGAATGCTCTGAAATCAGGATGATACAACATCGTATCTGCATTTAAGATCCCAACCAGTGATACATTATCAAAATCCAATCCTTTGGCCAACATTTGCGTGCCCACCAAAATATCTATTTCACGGTTTTTAAAACTATCAATTAATTTTTCAAAACTATATTTTCCTCGTGTGGTATCTTGATCCATCCGCTTGATATTCCGCTCAGGGAATAGGGCCGCTAATTCTAATTCAATCTGTTCCGTTCCAAATCCTTTGGTTGATAAATCGGTACTTGAACACGCATGACAACTATTGGGTTTTGCAATCGAATACCCGCAATAATGACATCGCAATTGATTTTTGAATTTATGATAGGTCAAACTTACATTGCAATTGGTACACTGCGGAATATGTCCACAAGTAATACATTCTAACACAGGGGCAAATCCACGGCGATTTTGGAATAAAATAACTTGTTCATTTAACGCCAACGCTTCTGTTATCGCTTCAATTAAATGCAAACTAAAGTGTCCTTTCATGCGCTTGCGGTAATACGCATCTTTCAAATCGACCAATTCGACCTCTGGCAATGGTGTTTTACCAAACCGCTCGGTCAAATTTACCAATCCATATTTCCCATTTTTTGCATTAAAATAGGTTTCTAAACTGGGTGTAGCCGAACCCAACAATGTTTTTGCTTGGTGGTCTTGTGCCAAAACAATAGCAGCATCCCGAGCATGATAGCGCGGCGCAGGATCATGTTGCTTAAAAGTTTGCTCGTGTTCTTCATCTACCAATATCAACCCTAAATTGGAAAATGGTAAAAACAGCGCCGAACGAGCGCCAATCACAATTTGAGCCGTTTCTGATTGTTTCAGTACATTATACCAAACTTCTACGCGTTCATTATTCGAATATTTGGAATGAAAAACACTGACTTTATTGCCGAAATACTTTGTCAATCGACTAACCAATTGGGTAGTTAATGCAATCTCTGGCAATAAATACAAGACTTGCTTCCCTTTGGCAATCGTTTCTTCAATAAGCTTAATATAGACTTCTGTTTTTCCAGAACCTGTAATACCGTGCAATAAAACGACATCTTTACTCAAAAAATCATGAGTAATTGCATTAAAAGCAGCCTCTTGAGTACTACTTAATGCAATTTCATATTCTACATATTGGGAATCAAAATTCACCCGATCTTCTTGTATCAAATAGGTTTCAAAAACCGCTTTATCCACCAATGCTTTCAACACAGCCTCAGTCACTCCTGAAGCTTCTTTCAATGCTTTTACTGAAATGGGCTTTCGGTCACGTGCTTGTAATTGAAAAAACATTAACACAGCATCTTTTTGCTTACTGCTTTTCAAAACTTCCAGCAATTCCATCAATTGGGTTTGATGGGTATACGCTTCTGCTAAACGAATGTATTTAACGAGTTTAGGCTTGTAGGTTTCTTGAACTTCTTCCTGTAAATGAAGCACTTGTTTTTCCAATAATTTTTGAATTACTGGAAAAACTCTTTTTTTATTCAATATTGCAGCAGCTTCTTGAAGTTTGATCGAACTTTGATGCTGCAACGCTTCATAAATGAGGTATTCATCATCAGAGAGCGACGTAACATCAACATTCGTTTCTTTTTTAAAATTTAATAAGGTTTCACTTTCCAACAAAAAAGCTGAAGGCATAGCACCGCGATATACTTCACCTAAAGAACACATATAATACGTTGCAATCCATTGCCAATGCTTGAGTTGAAAAGAATTTACAATAGGAAAATCATCTAAAATTTGATGGATTTCCTTAGCTTCATACAACTGTGGAGGAATTTGATGCAACTCCAAAACCAAGGCTGTATACATTTTACTTTTTCCAAAAGGAACCACAACACGCATTCCGGGTTGTAGAAAATGATATTCGGCCTCCGTCACCTGATACGTAAAGGTTCGGGGCAAAGCCAATGGTAATATCACTTCAGTAAAATACACGGAATTTATAAAGATTGAGATTGTTGTTCTTCTTTCAACTTACGTTGCTCCTCGCGACGTTTTAAGGTATTAATCGTACCATTCAATTCAAATCCTAGAAGCAAAATGGCACTATTGATCCAAATATAGAACATGACAACCAACAGGGTTCCGATGGAGCCATAGAGTTCGTTATATTTCGAAAAACGCACCACCCATATTCCGAAGAAATAAGAAGAAATGATAATTAATAAGGTGGTAAAAACCGAACCAATAGAGATAAAAGAACGTCGTTTATCGCGCTTGATTCCGTATTTAAATAAAATGGAGGTGGCCATCAAAATCATCAAGATAACAAACGCATAACGTCCCATTTGGATGAGTGGAATGTCTTCTGAAAGTACATCTTGAATCTTTATTTTTTGAATAAAAACTTCGAAAATCACAATGGCTGCTACTGTTACGATTAAAATCATCGACAGTAAAATAGAAATGCCGAGCGCTACTAAATATTGACGAATAAATTTTCGTTTTTCACTCACATGGTGGGAAGTTTCAAATCCGGTGAGAATAGCATTTACCCCATTGGTCATCAACAAAACCGCCATGAAAAATCCGGTCGAAATCAAACCCGAATGGGAGTTATGAAGAATATCATTGACAATTTTAGAAATCGCTTCGAAAGTTGTAGGCGGCACACTTTGCTGCACAAACCCCATAAAATCATCTTGGAATCCTTCGATGGGGATATAAGGTATTAAGTTTAAAATGAAAAGTGCGAAAGGAAACAAAGCCATAAAAAAGCTGAATGCAATAGAAGCGGCTCGGTTAGAAAGCGCATTTTCTGCAATTCCCGTTACATATAAATCCACCAATTCATAAAGCGATAAACCGTGCAACCAAGGTAACTTAATACGGTCGGTCAACGCAATGAGATGGCGAATTCCGGGTAACTTTTTTATTTTATGTTCGAAACTTTCTTGCATTTACAGGGCTTTCAAACTAAGATCCATATTATAAACCGAGTGGGTTAAAGCACCCGAAGAAATATAATTTACACCACACTCCGCATATTGGCGAATCGTTGTTTCATTGATATTTCCGGATGATTCAGTTTGGCATTTTGAACCAATTAAAGCAACCGCTCTTTTGGTATCTTCAAAATTGAAATTATCTATCAAGATACGGTGAATACCCTCAGACTGAAGAATTTCTTCAATTTCGGCTAAATTTCGGGCTTCCACTATAATTTTCAAATCCCGTCCAGTCTCTTTTAAATAGGCTTGTGTTTTTTGGATGGCAGCAGTTATTCCCCCTGCAAAATCGTTGTGATTGTCTTTCAACATAATCATATCATACAAGGCAAAACGATGGTTTTCTCCTCCTCCTATTTTTACGGCCCATTTTTCACAAGCGCGAAATCCGGGTGTCGTTTTACGGGTATCTAGGATTTTAGTTCCCGTTCCCTCCAACAAATCCACATAATGACGCGTTTTTGTGGCAATAGCACTCATTCGTTGCATCGAATTTAATACCAACCGTTCTGCTTTTAAAATGGATTGTGAGCGACCTGAGACATGAAAGACTACATCCCCGTGTTTCACTCGAGCACCATCTTCAATAAAAACCTCAACGGTCATTTCTGGATCGACAAAATGAAACACTCTTTGAGCAAAAGCAACTCCTGCAATGATCCCTTCGTCTTTGACTAATAATTTGGCTTTACCCATTGCCTCTGAGGGAATACAGGCGAGCGAACTGTGATCGCCATCACCTACATCTTCACGGATAGCATTCGCAATAATGGTATCTAATTCGTATTCAAATTGTGCTTCTGAAATCATAATTCTATGCGATCTTTTGATCTTTTATAAGTGATCAGGAAAAATTTTCCCTGGATTTAAAATATTATTAGGGTCGAATACATGCTTGATGCGTTCCATGAGTTCCAAATGGGTTTTAGAGAAAGCAATATCCATATAATTCTTTTGAACAAAACCAATTCCGTGCTCTCCTGAAAGTGTCCCTTTTAAACGTATTGTAAGTTCGAAAATTTCACGAATTCCTTTGGGAACTTCCAATTGCCATTGTTCATCGGTGAGATTTCCTTTGATAATATTGACATGTAAATTTCCGTCACCTGCATGACCGTAACAAACTGATTGAAAACCGTACTTCGCACCAATTTTTTTGATCCCTGTCAAAAGTTCTGGCAACATATAACGTGGGACAACCGTATCTTCTTCTTTATATACCGAATTAGCTTTTACGGCTTCGGCCACAGAACGACGCATTTTCCACAACGCATTTTTCTGATCTTCTGTATCGGCAAAAAGTACTTCATCGATATCAAATCGTTCTACAACACCCAAAATTTTCTCGGCTTCTTGCATCAGTATTTCAGGATAGTTGCCATCGACTTCAATCAACAAATGCGCTTGAACTTTTTCAGGAACTTGGACATTGATGCCTTCTACAAACTGTAAGGTCCAATCAATGGCATCACGCTCCATAAATTCTAAGGCACTTGGTATGATTCCCGCTCTGAATATCGCAGAAACCGCTTCACACGCTTCTTCCGCTTTGAAAAACGGTACCAACATGAGTACGTTATGACTATTTTTCGGCAATAACTTCAAGACAATTTTAGTGATTACACCTAGTGTCCCTTCGCTACCCACCATTAATTGGGTTAAATTATAACCTGTGGAGTTTTTCAAGGTATTGGCACCCGTCCAAATGATTTCCCCATTGGGTAAAACCACTTCCAAATTCAGCACATAATCTTTGGTTACGCCGTATTTTACAGCGCGCGCACCACCCGAATTTTCAGCAATATTACCTCCAATAAAACAACTTCCCATACTACTTGGATCCACAGGATAGAACAGTCCTTTTTCGGCAACAGCTTCCCGTAAAACTTGCGTAATTACTGCTGGTTCGACAGTAACTTGAAGGTTTTGCTCATCTATTTCAAGGATTTGATTCAATCGTTCGGTAGACAATCCGATGCCTTCGTAAATACACAAAGCGCCGCCACTCAAACCCGTTCGGCCGCCTATTGGAGTCGTGGGCATTTTATAATCATTAGCAGCTTTTAAAATTTCTGCAATCTCATAAGCATTCGCTGGTTTAACTACAACATTAGGCGGAAAAACATAGTCTTCCGTTTCGTCATGCCCATAGGCTTTTAAAACCTCAATATCGGTCGAAATATAGGCACTTCCCACAATGGATTCCAATCGGGAAAGTAATTCTAAAGATAGCGCCATTTTTAATCTAATTATTCGTGTAAAAATAAAATTTTTGTTGGGAAATAAGGTACTTTAGAGCCACTAAATCAGTAAAAGGTACCACAAATAAACGGTAAGTAACGAAAGTGGAATTCCGACACCGACCATCAAATTACTCAATTTGGGTTTGAGGCCATAATTGGAGGCTAAAATCGCTCCTGAAATCATGGGTGGCATCGCTGATTCAATGAGGGAAACATCGACCAGTAAACCTTTACCTGGGATTACAATTTTGTATAAAAAAACAAAGAGCAGCGGCGTCAAAACCAATTTAAATACTAAACCTAAGGTAAGAAAACCCCAATGTTTGCTTCGTTGTCCCAATTTTAACTGCAAACCCACTGACAATAAGGCAACTGTTGAAACTGTAGCGCCTAATTGTTTACACACGCCTTGCATTGCTTCAGGAAAATCCATTTGAAACAGCAACAGCGTACCAGCAATTGCAAATGCGATAAAAGGTGGAAAAACAGCTACTTTTCGTAATGTACTTCGCCAACTAGCTGTTCCGGAGGCAAAATAGGAAGCGGTAAACACGCCTGCGGTGGATAAAACCACAAATGTCCCCGGCTGGTCTACTAAAATTGCGGCTTTCAATCCGGCCTCTCCAAAAAAAGCTTTCACTAATGGAAATCCGACAAAAGAAGTATTTCCTAAACCTGCGGTAAGGATTAAAGCTCCTACTAATTTTTTGGGCCAATGGAATAGTTTGCCTAAGCTGTAGAAAAATAGAAAAGCTACGAAAAAACCAATCCAAGGAACCAAAACTGGATATAAAAGAGTGGCGTTTAGTTCAATTTTTGGAATGTAATAAAGCGTCATCGCGGGCAATGCCACATAAATCACATATTGATTCAAGGCCAAATAGCCATTTTTGGGAAATGCGGGAACACGTTGCAACCCGATTCCAATTCCGATACAAATAAAAATGAGGAGTATATTTTCCAAGAGTTGTTCATTTGAATTACAAAGAAACAGGAAAAAGAGGCGCTATGAAACCCAATTGCGTGAAAACTATCTTAAATTTGAGTTGTAAACCCGTTTCTGATTTTAGTATCTTTACGAAAAAGTTAGCTCCCCTTGGCAAAATCGTCCAAACATACCTCAGCGTTACATGAAGTGGATGGCATTCCCCAACCGGAATACATCAGTCAAAGTGCATTACAAAAGGCTATGGCCAAACGCCGTATTCAGCCGAGTGCTGAGGATTTGATTCAAGGCATTCGTTCCCATGATAAAACGGCATTGAGTCGGGCGATTACCTTAATTGAAAGCACGAATCCCGAACATTTAGCCAAAGCAAACACCGTAATCCAAGGCTGTTTATCGTATGCCAATCGTTCGATTCGAATAGGGATTACAGGGGTTCCAGGTGTGGGAAAAAGTACGTTTATTGAAGCTTTTGGAAAATTCCTAACCCAGCTCGGCAAGAAAGTTGCTGTTTTAGCTGTAGATCCTAGTAGTTCGATTTCTCATGGAAGTATATTGGGAGATAAAACGCGTATGGAAGAGTTGGTAAAGGATGAGAATGCATTTATCCGTCCCAGTGCTTCTGGTGATAGCTTGGGTGGTGTGGCTCGTAAAACGCGGGAATCGATTATTCTCTGTGAAGCGGCCGGTTTTGATACGATAATAATTGAAACGGTGGGTGTTGGTCAAAGTGAAACGGCAGTGCACAGCATGGTCGACTTCTTTTTACTATTAAAAATTGCGGGGGCGGGTGATGAATTACAAGGCATCAAACGCGGGATTATGGAAATGGCCGATGCGGTGGTGATTAATAAAGCCGATGGTGATAATGTTGCGAAAGCGAAATTAGCCAAAACCGAATTCAATCGCGCTTTGCATCTTTTTCCGGCTAAAAGTAGTGGCTGGACTCCGAAGGTAACTACTTGTAGTGCATTTGAAAAAACCGGTATTGATTCGATTTGGGAATTGATTTCCGACTATTTGACCTTAGTTCAATCCAATCATTATTTCGAGCAACGTCGCCAAGAGCAGAATCAATATTGGTTATTAGAAACGATCAATGAACAATTGATGCATCGTTTTTATCATCATCCAGAAATTGAAGCCCAATTGGAAATCCATAAAAAAGCGGTGCAAAAAAACGAGTTATCCCCTTTTGCAGCCGCCTCTATCTTGTTAAAAATGTATTTTAAAGAAGACTAATTATTCTTCAAATTCTTCCATTTCACGATCGTAAAATTCGCCCGCTTGTTGGATCAAATCTTCCATTTCGGCTTCTAACTCACTTTCGTCTTCATCATCGACATCGTCAAAAATTTCGACCTCATCATTGGCCAAATTGATAATAAAACGAGGATAGTCCAGATGAACGACAAAAATATCTTCTGGAAATTCAGAATTGTCTGCGAGCACAAATTTGGGTAAATTCATGGTGAAAAGTTATGAGTTATAAGTTATGAATGATGAGTTTACGGTCAAGTTAAGACGGTTTACTCATTCTCACGAATTAATTTTTTAGTTAAATAATCGAAGCGAAGATACAAAAAAAGTGCCGCGAATGTGAGTCCGGCAAATAATCCAATCCACACCCCTACCGCCTTGAGTTCGGTATATTTCCCAAGATAATAGGAAATCGGGAAACCCAGAACCCAATAAGCAACAAAAGTCATATACATTGGGATTTTCACATCTTGTAATCCGCGTAAAGCGCCCAATACCACAACTTGAATTCCGTCAGAAATTTGGAAAACTGCGGCAACCAACAACAGTTGGGAAGCAATCTTGATAACTTCAACAGTATCTTGTAGTTGTATTTCATTATCTAAATTTAGAAACAGTTGCGGTAATACCGTATGAAAAACAACAAATAACGTAGCAAAAAATATTTCTACAATTAGCGTTAGTAGAAAAACCGAACGCGCGATGGTCAGCAATCCTTTATAATCGTGTAATCCTTTTTGATTGCCTACCCGAATCATGGAAACAACACTAAGTCCCATTGCAAACATAAACGTAAGGGAAGCCATACTTAATGCAATTTGATTGGCAGCCTGACTCGTTTTACCGATACTTCCGCATAACCAAATAGCCGCTGTGAACAGCACCACTTCAAAAAGCATTTGTAAGGCGGATGGAATTCCTAATTGGGCAATTTTGAGATACATTTCTTTCTTCAAATTCGAAAAAGAGAATTTTTGAAAATAGCATTTTAATTGAGGCTGACGTTTTAAAATAAAGTGCATGAAAACCACCATGGCTATTCTTGAAATCACTGTTCCTAATGCGGCACCGAGAATCCCTAATTTTGGAAAGACCCAAAAACCATAAATCAAAACATAATTAATCCCCACGTGCAACACATTCGCCATGATAATCGCATACATAGAATAGTGCGTCATGGACAATCCGTCGGCAAATTGTTTGTAAGCTTGATATATAATTAAGGGAACTAATGAAAAAGCAACCCAAGTAAGAAAAGGTTTGGCTAAAACAATTACTTCTTTAGGCTGTTGCAAATAACCCATTATGGGTTCCGCTAAAACTACCAATGCAAAAAGCGACAGTCCGATTCCCGTACAAAGCACTAATCCATGATGAAAAACAGATCGAATATGATCGGTATCTTTTTCAGTATCAGCTTCAGCGATTAATGGTGTTAATGCGGTTGAAAATCCAATTCCCAAAGACATGGCAATAAACACCAAACTATTCCCTAAGGAAACGGCAGCTAATTCAGTACTGCCTAAACGCCCCACCATTATGTTATCGACAATGGCAATTAAAGTATGTCCCACCATACCCATAATTACGGGTAAGGCTAAGCGGATATTGTAATTGAACTCTTTTGTAAAAGAAGAAAAACTCATGATTTGAAAACAAGGACACAAAAGTACGTGGTATTCGGTGAGTTAAAAAATGGATTGGAAAAAATTGGCAATTAAAAAACTCGACCAACAACAAGTTGTTAGTTATTTTTTGAAATATTTTTCTTACAATTAAGCAAATTGGACTTTAAAAAATCGACGAAATGCAGTTTTGTAAGGTTATTCGTCTAATTTCAACATCATTTGTAGGATTATATTTATGTTTCAATATAATTTAGTGGTACCAAATCAACAAAATTATGCGAAAATTTACTTTACTAATCAGTTTACTATGTGCCTTTGTATTAAGAGCGCAAAATGTATTTAGAGAAGACATGGGTACCTACACTCCGAATCTAAGTTTATCAGGTCAAGGAGGTTGGACCAATTCTGAAGACACTTATGGTCTTGGATCGTGTACAGCGACGAGTTGTACTAATTCAACTGTAATGCAACAGACGGTTGGCTTTTTAAATTGGGGTACAGCCAACCGATCTGTTGTATTAACACCGAATGGTGATGGATGTGGCATGCCGTTTACCAATCAAAATTCGGGTTATGTCTATTTAGGTTTTGTATTGCGATTAACCGATTGTTCGTCCACAAATTATGAATTCATGCGTTTGTGTGGAGGTAGCTTACAAACAGTTGCAATGAAAATTTATGTAAAAAAAATCTCAACAACACAATATAATGTTGGGATTTCTAAAAATGCAGGAAATATTGTTTGGTCTTCTACAAATTATTCCTTTAATACCAATCAACTTGTAGTATTAAAGTATGGATTTATGAGTGGAGTTTCCGATGATTTATTAATGCTTTACACAAATCCAAACATCACAAGTACAGAACCTTCACTACCCAATGCTATCACCAATTCAGGAAATGATGATTCAACGCATTTTGATCATCTTATCATTAATCAATTAAGTCCTAACGCTCCTGCTGGACGTATTGGACTAATCAGTATGGCTCGAAGCTGGACAACTTTAAAATTCAGTGCTTTAGAAAATGAGACTTTTACAGCACAACAATTTATTGTCAATCAAAATGCAGCCGATCATTCCATTGTAATACAAAACGGCACTGAAAGTGATACGTATTTACTTGAGTTTTACAATGCCATGGGACAAGAAGTATTTTCAACTTCTCTCGAACTAGCACAAGGAAGTTCGACCCCAATTGATATACGAACACCCTTAGCACAAGGAATGTACCTCATTCAAATAACGAATAAAGAAAAGAAGAAAGTAATAAAAAAATTGATGGTTAATTAAGAAAGCCTCCTTCGGGAGGCTTTTTTTTGCTCTTACTTGATTGATTTTAAATATTTTTGAAAAAAAATGAATAGGTTTCCAACCTTTTGCAAACCTTTATCCTCTTTATACTAAAAGACACCCTCGTGATAGACGAAAAATTAATAATAGGTTGCAAAAAAAACCAACGGGATGCACAGCGGCAACTATATGATTTGCTGAGCCCTCGCTTGTACCGGCTTTGCAAACGCTATTTGAAAAAAGAAGAAGAAATTGAAGAAGTATTGGCCGATGCTTTTGTACTTATTTTTACAAAAATTGACCAATTGAAAGAAATCAAAGCATTTGAAGGTTGGGCAAAACGAATCACTGTAAATGAATGTTTGCATCAATTAAAGCGAAATGTCAACTTCAATCTTTATCTGGAAGATAGTATCCAACATCCTGCTGTAGAAGCTATGCAGGAACAGGCACTACTTGAAGAGGACCTACTCCAATTGGTTCTCCTCTTACCCGAAGGAAGTCGCACCATTTTCAATTTATTTGTTATTGAAGGATACAGTCATAAAGAAATTGCTGAACTACTCAAAATTTCAGAAGGCACCTCAAAATCGCAATTAAACTTTGCCAAATCCAAATTAAAGGAATTGGTTAACCTACATTACTATCAACAGGCAAAATAATTATGGAAAAGAACGATACATTTTTCAATCAATTTAAATCACTGGCGGACACCCCTGAAAAAGAGCCCTTTCCAGCGAAGGAATCCATTTGGGATCGTGTTGAAACTAAATTAGACCAGAAAGCACTAACCCAGGAAAACAAAACATGGAAAAAAATTGCAGTTGCCGCCTCTGTTCTTTTGGTAGTTACCTTAGGTTTTATTTCTTATAATTCTGCTACGAAATCAGTCCAAACGGTTCCAGTTGCAATCCCAAATGAAGAACATGTGGTAACCGCTCAACCCAATTCAAGCAAAGAGGAAGCACCAAGCAAAGAGGAAACCGTTTTGGTTGAAGACAAAGCCAAAGTACTGGAACGTCAAATTAGAAATCCTGAATCGGTAGCCATTAATGCAGTAACAACCAAAGAATCAGACGCACAGGAAATAACCGTAAAAGTTAGCATTCCTACACCTTCAAAATTGGAGATTGTTGAAGATAAAATAGCAACCAATCAAGGCTATTTTAATAGTGTAAGTAATACTGATTACGGATTTAAAGACAGTCGGAAATATGTGGCACGCGCCAAAGAACAAGAGGCTAAATTTATCATCCAAGGGAAATCTAAAAAAGAAGATCCTTTAGTTGTTGTCGATGGTAAAGCAGTCGCGGAATACGATACCACCGATGCGGAATCGGTAGTGTATCTTAAAAACCCATTATATATTATCAATGGCATTGAATATTCGGAAGTAGAAGTTTTTGGTCCGAATCCAACATGTCCTTATGCTCCAATTAAAAACCAAGAAATCGAAAGTGTGACGGTGCTGCAGGCCGATAAAGCGATCGATACGTATGGCAAAAAAGGAGAAAATGGCGTAGTAATTATTACTACTAAAGACGGCAAACCAAATCCGAAAAAGTAGCCGTACGCAATCATTTGTTTCACTTAAAATCTAACGTCATGAATCATGTAAAACATCTTTCATTAGCCCTTGCTATGCTTATACATTTCGTAAGCTTTGGCCAATTAAAAACGATTACTGGACAAGTAATTGATAAGCAAGGTCCTTTACCCATGGCCACTATACAGGTTAAAGGTTCAAAATACAATACCCAAACCGACATGGAAGGTAAATTCAGTATTCAAGTCGCTGAAGGTGCTACTATTGTTGCCTTGTATGTTGGCTATATTCCAAAAGAAACTACTATTAACGCAGCAAATCATTATGTAATTGAATTAAAAGAAGAAGCGAATCAATTACAGGAAGTTGTGGTTCAGGGATATCGAACTGTAACCAAGAAAAAAGCAGCTGCTGCATGTACAACAGTAGTCTCAAGTAAAACCATTGAAAACCGCCCCAATGCGAATGGGATGAATTCACTTCAAGGTCAACTTGCTGGAGTTCACATCCAAGCTAATGGGACAACCGAAACACTCAAAGACAAAAAATCGATAAATCCAAACCCGGATGAATCGTATGGTGCACTTATTGAAAATGTGTTTGAAAGTCCGATAGCGAATCCACTTTCAACGTTCTCAATTGATGTGGATAATGCGTCCTACACCAACATTCGTAGAATGATCAATAACGGACAAAAAGTTCCGAAAGATGCAGTACGTGTGGAAGAAATGGTCAACTTTTTCAAATACAATTATACCCAACCTACTGGGGAACATCCATTTGCTATCCATACGGAATATAGCGCTTGCCCTTGGAATGCTGACACAAAATTGTTGCGTATTGCATTACAGGGTAAAACCATTGAAAACAATCAGTTACCCGCTTCCAATCTGGTTTTCCTTGTGGATGTTTCCGGTTCGATGAATGATGCGAATAAATTGCCTTTAGTCAAACAATCGCTGAAAGCTTTAACCTCACAATTACGCGACGATGATAAAATTGCGATTGTAGTTTATGCAGGTGCAGCAGGACTGGTATTACCTACTACCTCAGGAAAAAATAAAAATAAAATCATTGAAGCACTCGATCAACTCCAAGCTGGCGGAAGTACAGCGGGTGGAGCCGGAATTGAACTAGCCTATAAAGTGGCCAAAGAAAATTTTATCAAAGGGGGAAATAATCGGGTCATCATTGCAACCGATGGAGATTTTAATGTAGGGTATAATTCTACAAGTGACTTAGGACAATTGATTGAAGAAAAACGAAAAACAGGGATATTTTTGACTTGTTTAGGTTATGGTATGGGGAACTATAAAGATACTACTTTAGAAACACTCGCAGACAAAGGCAATGGTAATTATGCTTACATCGATACGGCACAAGAAGCCAATCGCTTTTTGGTTAAAGAATTCAAAGGATCACTATTTGCGATTGCCAAAGATGTAAAAATTCAAATTGAATTCAATCCCGCTTTGGTTCAAGCCTATCGATTGATTGGGTATGAAAACCGCAAATTACGACCAGAAGATTTCAAAAATGACGCCATCGATGCGGGTGAATTGGGCAGTGGTCATACGGTAACTGCCTTTTATGAAGTGCTTCCTGTGGGTGTTACTTCTGGCTTTTTCACAGCTGCTGACACTTTAAAATATACTCCTAAAATTGAAGTAGATACCCAACTACATCAAGAATTGGCTACGATTAAATTTCGCTATAAAAAACCAGATGAAGAAAAAAGTATAGAGATGACACGTGTTGTTCAAAATAATCCTGGCACTTTGTATGCTTCTTCAAATGAATTTCGCTTTGCAGCTGCAGTAAGTTGGTTTGGCTTGCATTTAAGAGCGTCTAAATACATACAAAACAACACTGTATCCGACATATTAGATTTGGCAAATAACTCCATCGGTTCAGACAAAGACGGCTATCGTTATGAATTTATCCGATTGGTAGAAAGTCTACAAACGCATTAGTTAGGGTTAATTTTTGGTTAGTAAAAAGGCCGGAAACTATTCTTCCGGCCTTTTTTTATTTTTCAATCTCTTTTAAATTTTCCATTTTCTTATGTTCCAAGAAACCTTTGATATCTTCAAAATGCTCACGAACGCGTTTATTACCGAATTCAAACACTTTAGTCACCAAACCATCTAGGAAATCACGGTCGTGGGACACTAAGATTAAAGTGCCGTCAAAGTCTTTTAAAGCATCTTTAATAATGTCTTTCGTTTTCATATCCAAGTGATTCGTTGGCTCATCGAGAATCAATACATTCACGGGTTCGAGCAATAATTTAATCATGGCTAAACGGGTTCGTTCGCCTCCTGATAATACTTTTACTTTTTTATGTACATCATCACCACCAAACATAAAGGCCCCCAAGAGATCTTTAATTTTAGTACGAATCTCTCCTACTGCAATTCGATCAATCGTTTCAAAAACCGTCATTTCGCCATCCAATAATGCCGCTTGATTTTGTGCAAAATAGCCAACTTGTACGTTGTGTCCGATTTCCAATTTACCTTCAAAATCAATTTCTTTCATGATGGCTTTGATCATCGTAGACTTACCTTCTCCGTTTTTACCTACAAAAGCTACTTTTTGTCCACGTTCAATCACCATACTCGCATCGTTAAACACGATATGATCGTCGTATTTTTTAGACAAATGTTCGACTACAACAGGATACTGACCACTTCGAGGTGAGGGTGGAAATTTTAATCGCAATGCCGATGTATCTACTTCATCGACTTCCACTAATTCCAATTTCTCCAACATTTTTACACGCGATTGCACTTGTAATGTTTTGGAATACGTTCCTTTGAATCGCTCAATGAACTCCGTAGTTTCTGCAATCATTTTTTGTTGCTCTTCATACGCTTTTTGTTGGTGCGCACGACGCTCTTTTCGCAACTCTAAATAATGGGAATATTTGGCTCGGTAATCATAAATACGTCCCATCGTCACCTCAATAGTACGGTTGGTGATATTGTCTACAAAAGCACGGTCGTGGGAAATTACCATGACAGCTTTTGCTTGATTTAAAAGAAAATCTTCCAACCACTGTATACTATCCATATCCAAGTGATTGGTCGGCTCATCCAACAAAATCAAATCAGGTTTCTTCAATAAGATTTTTGCCAACTCAATACGCATTCGCCATCCCCCAGAAAACTCAGAGGTAGATCGGTGAAAGTCTTCACGCTCAAATCCGAGTCCTTTTAAGACTTTCTCGACTTCCGCTTCGTAATTAATTTCTTCAATGGAATAGAATTTCTCACTTAATTCCGAAACACGCTCGATTAATTTCATGTAATCATCACTTTCATAATCGGTGCGAACAGTTAACTGCTCGTTGATGGCATCGATTTCCGCTTTCATTGAAAAAATTTCTGCGAATGCTTTGGAAGTTTCTTCAAAAACAGTCACATCATCTTGCGTCAACAAATGCTGTGGTAAATACGCAATAACGGCCTCCTTAGGGGCAGAAACTGCACCGCGTGAAGGCTTATTTTGACCGGCTACAATCTTCAACAAAGTAGATTTTCCGGCGCCATTTTTACCCATCAAGGCAATTTTGTCGGTTTCATTAATGGCAAAAGTGACTTCACTAAATAAGGTGGTTCCTCCAAATTCAACAGCGATATCGTTTACGGTAATCATGTGAGCTAACGATTTTTAAATGAAGCGGCAAATATAGTTCAAAATCATAAGCCATCAAGGATTTTGGAGGATTCCTGTAAAGAAAATAAATACCTTTGCTTCGGTCTATTTTGAGAACAATGCATCCGACAGTTTCAACTCCTTCTTTTCAAAAATTGCGGAACCGTTACCGCAATCGCGTACGAATTGCAACGGCTTTATTCTTTTTTGGAATGGGATTTAGTTTTGCAACTTGGGCAAGTCGGATACCGAGCATCAAAAGTCAGTTGCATTTAAGCGAAGCCGACTTAGGCAGTTTACTTTTAGCTTTGCCTATTGGCCAATTATTAGCCATGACATTCTCTGGAAAATTAGTTACCCACTATGGTAGTCGTTGGATTTGTACGCTAGGTTTACTCTTGTATGCAGGTTGTTTGCCTTTTATCAGTTTATCACATACCAAATGGGAATTGGCTATAGCTTTGACCTGTTTCGGTTTTTTTGGAAATTTATGTAATATCGCTGTAAATACCCAAGGAGTTTATACCCAAAGTTTTTTTGAAAAACCCATTATGGGTTCATTTCACGGTTCGTGGAGTTTGGCCGGATTTGCGGGAGCACTTACAGGTTTGGTGATGCTTTCCTTTCAAATGAGTGTCTTCCATCATTTCTTAATTGCCCTAGGTTTTGTGACAGTACTTGTTGTGACAAACACCAAATATTTGGTCAAAACACAAGCTTCAAAACCGGAAGAAAAGGGTACTTACAATTTCATTAAAAATCCAGACAAAACCTTATTGTGGCTAGGAATTATTTGTTTTTGTGGAATGGCTAGCGAAGGAATCATGTTTGATTGGAGTGGTGTCTATTTCAAAGAAATCGTTCAAGCTCCCGGTGCTTTAGTAATTCTAGGGTATACTACTTTTATGATAAGTATGGCGGCAGGACGATTTTTAAGTGATGTATTTGTATCCCGACTAGGAAACCGAAAAGTTTTGCTTTTTAGTGGTTTAATTATTTCCATCGGGCTCTATACTGCGGTACTTTTCCCCTATTTGATTCCGTCGACTATCGCCTTTATGCTTGTTGGAATTGGCGTTTCCAATGTTATTCCCATTATATTTAATGCAGCGGGAAACCACCCAACCATTCCAACTGGGATTGCCTTAACGGTAGTTACGAGTATTAGCTTCTTAGGATTTTTAATTGGTCCACCCATTATTGGATACATTGCAGAATTAACAAGCCTTCGTTATTCCTTTGCAGTTATAGGCGTTTTTGGGTTGATTATAGCTCGGTTGGTCACCTCTTTAAATATTTTTAAATAAAAAAGACAACCCTAAAGTTGTCTTTTTCGTTGTCTATTATCAATATAATCTTCAATGGCTTTGCGGGTAGTAAACCAGTTTCTACCTTCTTTGTAGGCATCGATTTTACCTTGACGTGCTAATAAACTGACATATTCCTGACCATAACTTACGCCTGGCTCACTGACTATGGTGGCAATCGATTCATAGGACTCTTGACCTGGCAATGCATTTAAATATATATTCAGTGAACGCTCTACTGCCTGGCACATTAACAACATTAATTTTTGAAAATTGCCGTTATTGGCTTGATTCAAGGCCTCGTAATATTTCTTTCGGTCATTTTTTAAAATAATGGCTGGTGGATAACCCGCTTGCATCAAAATTAAATTCATGGCTAAACGAACAGTTCTTCCATTGCCGTCAAAAAAAGGATGGATCCAAACGAATTTATGATGAAAAACAGTAGCCAATTCAATAGTATTTAAACCGAGTGGATTTTGTACAACAAAGTCTATCAATTCATCAATTAAATAGGGAACTTTTTGAGCATTGGGTGGGATAAAATTAACTCCAGAAATACGAACGCCTCCGTTTCTTAGCCGCCCAGCAAATTCTTCTTCAATGGATCGTAAAACATATCCATGAAGATTTAAAATATCACGACTGCGCAATTGATAATTTTCATGAATTATTGAATACAAATAATCAATAGCTACTTCATGGTTTTTAACTTCAAAATGCTCCCGAAGAGATTTTCCCTTTATAGTTATCCCTTCTTGAATTACCATTTGTGTTTCACGAAGACTTAAGGTATTGCCCTCAATACTATTGGAATTGTAAGTCCATTCAATAGTCAATGCCTCTTTTATTTTATGTAAAGCACTTTGTGGCAAAGGTCTACCTTTATCCAACATTTGTTTTTTTTCTAACAAACGCTGAAAGGTGACATCAAATTCATCATAATATGTTCTATCTATTTCCCACACACCACAAAATTATCGTTTTTATTTCGATTTTATTCTATCCGATATTAATTTTAACACCAAAAAAAATCCCGACATCTCGGGATTGGTTTTATTCGTCTTCTAAATCGTCATCTTCATAGCCTTCCATCTCAAAATACATGGGCTCAATCATAATGTTTTCAGCAATCATTTCGGTTCGCTCCGTTATTTGTGAACAGAAGAATAACCGTTGTACTTTTTCAATACTTTCAGACAATCGTAAAATTTTTGGTTCATATCGATTTTTAAAAATCAAATCCGCATCATCCAAAATAAATAATTTCAATTGATTAACATCAAATCCAGCCGATCCAAACATTGCAGTCAATTGATTTGGTGTTCCAATCAAGATATCTATACCGAGTGAAATCTGATTTTTATCTTCATCCAAATTGGTTTTATCGTGCACATGATAGACGCGCAACTGATTGTATTTATTTAACGAATCGAAAATTTCTACCATCTCCAAAACTTTAGTTTTATCCAAACAAATGACCAAGGCTCTCGGCGATAATTGAAAGGGTTTATCCAATCGTTGAATAACATTTAAAGCAATCGCTGTGGATTTTCCAGAAGCTTCCGGACTTTGAATCACAGCATCTGCGCCACTTTTGATTGTTGAAAAGGTCGATTCTTGCATTTCATTGGCTTCAGTTAAACCAAGATCTTCAAGCGCTTTCTGTAATTGGGTATTTATTTTTTTTAATTGCATTTTCTTATTTGGGCTTACGCCGAATTTATTTACTAGCGAATAACTTCACATCGCTTTCTGAAATCTCTTGTCCTCCTAAAATGATTAACCGTTCAACCACATTTCGCAATTCACGAATATTTCCAGTCCAATCGTATTCTTGCAACAATTGTATGGCGGCTTTTGAAAATGATTTTCGAGCATTTCCTTGTTCTTCGGCAATCTTTGCTGCAAAATGATCAACCAACAATGGGATATCATCACGTCGATCGTTTAACGCAGGAACTTTAATTAAAATAACTGCCAAACGATGGTATAAATCCTCGCGAAAACGGCCTTCAGCAATTTCTTTTTTCAAATCTTTATTGGTTGCCGCAATGACACGAACATTTACTTTAATGTCTTTATCTGCCCCTACTCGTTGAATCAAATTCTCCTGTAAAGCGCGTAATACTTTGGCTTGAGCAGTTAAACTCATATCGCCAATCTCATCCAAAAAAATCGTTCCACCATCAGCAGCCTCAAACTTACCAGCACGGTCTTTTACAGCAGATGTAAAGGCTCCTTTCACATGACCAAACAATTCACTTTCAATCAATTCCGAAGGAATAGCAGCACAATTTACTTCAATAATTGGCGCAATTGAACGATCACTTTTTTGATGTAATTGATGGGCTACTAATTCTTTTCCCGTGCCATTCGGACCCGTAATTAATACACGAGCATCCGTTTTGGCTACTTTTTCAATCATGTCTTTAATTTGATTGATGGGC
Source organism: Bacteroidota bacterium (assembly GCA_039798185.1). Classification (GTDB taxonomy): domain Bacteria; phylum Bacteroidota; class Bacteroidia; order Flavobacteriales; family Flavobacteriaceae; genus Flavobacterium. The sequence goes on along the minus strand of JBDKGM010000012.1, from coordinate 21,545 downwards.
TCACTTTGACCTACAATTTCATAGTTTTTGGAAACCTTCTTCTTTAAAATTTTATTTTCGACTACCAATTGTTTCCGATCCAAAGCATTGCGAACTGTATTCAGTAAGCGATTCAAATCGGGTGGTTTTGAAATATAATCAAAGGCTCCCAAACGCATGGTGTTAATCGCAGTCTCCATATCTCCGTGTCCGGAAATCATCACTATCGGAATCTCAGGTTTAATTTTCTTAACTGCTTCCAATAATTCTTCCCCATCCATTTTTGGCATTTTGATATCACAAAGTACCAAATCATAATCGGTCGATTTAATTTTTTCTAATCCTTGCGCTCCATCTTCCGCTTCCTCCACCTGATAGGCTTCACTTTCTTCGGAAAGAATTCGAGTCAAAACCCTACGAATTGCGGCTTCATCTTCTATAATTAATATCTTGGCCATATACTATATTTTTAGCTGCGGGCTCAAACCCTATGCCATTTTCGTTTTTTTCTAATTAATATTTCATCCAACGCACCAATTCTTTCCATGTTGGGCGTTTTCCATACATCAAAATACCTACTCGGTAAATTTTTGAAGCAAACCAAACTACTAAGAAAAAGGTCCCGAATAATAATACCATTGAAAGTACAATTTGCCACCAAGGCACACCAAAAGGTATACGCATCATCATTACGATAGGTGATGTTAAAGGGATCATTGAAAAGGTAGTGGCAATGGTTCCGTGCGGATCATTCATAACCGTAAAAAATCCGATATAAACCCCTAAAATTAAAGGCATAATGATGGGTAACAAAAATTGCTGTGAATCCGTTTCATTATCTACAGCCGCACCAATTGAAGCATAAAATGAACTGTATAAAAAGTAGCCCCCAATGAAATAAATGACAAACGAAGCCAATATAGTTCCGATGGGTAAATTCCATAATTCATTCAAATACAAAGCTACTTTACTCATGTCTTTTCCAGCAGTATGTGCTAATTGTTCTGCCTGACCCGCCGCTGCGCCCACTTGGACACCAAATACCGAAGAAAGAATAAACATTGCACCCAAACCAAGAATTGCCCAAATCATAAACTGTAGAATACCCGCCATCGATGTGCCGATAATTTTACCCATCATCAATTGAAAAGGTTTTACGGAGGAAATAATAACTTCAATAATACGAGATGTTTTTTCTTCAATCACACTGCGCATTACCATATTACCGTAAATCACAATAAACATCATGATTAAATATCCAAAAGCACCACCAATCGCTATTTTAATTTCATTCAAACCTTTCAACGATTCTTCCCCTGAAGCTTTCGCCAAATGAATAGAAACATCAGCCTTTGCAGCATTAATTTTTAAAGTATCCAAACCTACGGCTGTAAAATTTTCAGCGGTCATTTTTTTAGCTATAACCTCTTCTATATCTTCAATAAAAAGCACTCCAGGACTATCATTGGAAACATACTCAATTTTCTTTTCTAATTGTTTATTATCCGTAATTTTTGGAATTAACAACAACCCTTCATACTGTTCCGATTTGATACTATCCTTTAATACCGCAATGGGCATTTCTGAAAGATTCAAATAATGGTATTCATCATCACTTTTGAATTCCTTCGCAAATCGTCCCGTTTCATCATGTATAGCAATGGTTTTTAGCTCGGCTTTCATTGTACTCAAATAGCCAACAAAAACGCCAATTCCAACAAATAGTAGCGGACTCAAAAACGTCATCACAATGAAGGATTTATTGCGAACTTTGGCAATAAATTCTCGTTTGATAATTAAAAGTAACTTGCTCATTGCTTTCTATTTATTGCGTTACGGTTTGAATAAAAATATCATTAACACTCGGGATTTTTTCTGCAAAATGGGTAACCTGTCCGCGTTGCATAATCGTTTGCAATAGTTCATTTGCCGTATGACTTCCTAAATGAATCTCGAGTTTTAATTCATCATTCAACGATTTAAAATCCGTTTGTTGCATCGTAAATTTCTGAGATAAGTCAAACATCAAACCTTCGACATTATTTGTTAAAATCCCCACATCATAGGAATTCGTACGGTACTCTCGCTTCACATCCGCCAATTTCCCTTCAATTAATTTATTCGATTTATGGATTAATGCAATGTAGTCACACATCTCCTCTACCGTTTCCATTCGATGGGTTGAAAAAATAATGGAAGTTCCTTTTCGATTCAATTCAATAATCTCATCTTTAATCAAATTGGCATTCACCGGGTCGAAACCAGAGAAAGGTTCATCCAAAATCAATAATTTAGGTTGGTGCAAAACCGTTACAATAAATTGCACTTTTTGCGCCATTCCTTTGGACAATTCTTGAATCTTTTTGTCCCACCACGCTTCGATTTCAAATTTTTCAAACCAGTATTTTAATTGTGCTTTAGCCTCTTGTTTGGACAAACCTTTCAATTGCGCTAAATACAAGCACTGCTCTCCCACCTTCATGGTTTTATACAATCCCCGTTCCTCAGGCATATAGCCAATAACATGCACATGATCGGGTTGCAAAGGCTCTCCATCCAACAAAACCACACCACTGTCGGGCATTGTAATTTGATTGATAATACGAATTAGGGATGTTTTCCCTGCTCCGTTCGGACCCAACAAACCATAAATACTCCCTTTGGGAACAGTAAGTGAAACGGAATTTAATGCGGTATAATCGCCATATTGCTTGACCACATTTTGGACTTCTAAAATCGAACTCATAGGATTCAAAACTTCTTCGGGTAAAAATACGCAATTCCGCGAATAATCGGATGTTATAAAAGAAAAAACCCACCCTTATGGTGACACAAGGATGGGAAAAATTGCTATGAAAAAGAAATTACCTGTTTCCAAGTAATACCTCAAAAGTAAAATTATTTTTTAAACTACGAAAACATATCTTTAACTTTTTCAAAAAAAGATTTTTCACTTTTTTCGGGCTTCGGAATGAAGTTTTCGTCTGTTAATGATTTTTCAAAAAATTGGCGCTGTTCTTTCGTTAATGTTTTTGGTGTCCAGACATTTACATGCACTAATAAATCACCATTTCCATAACTATTTAGACTCGGAATTCCTTTCCCTTTTAAACGTAAAATTTTTCCCGATTGAATGCCTTCATCCAACTTAATTCGCACTTTTCCATTCACGGCTTCTAACTCTTTAGAAACGCCCAAAGCGGCTTCTGCAAAGCTGATATACAAATCATAATGTAAGTTTTCGCCCTCACGTTTTAAAAACTCGTGTTCAGCCTCTTCAATCACTACAATCAAATCTCCAGGAATACCATTTCCAGGAGCATCGTTTCCTTTCCCAGAAACTTTTAATTGCATCCCATCTGCAACTCCAGCCGGTATTTTGATTGATACCGTTTCATCCTCCATGATCATTCCATGTGCATCAGCATTTGTGGGCTTACTTTCAATTGTTTGCCCAGAACCACCACAAACATGACAAGTTGTTGCTGTTTGCATGCGACCTAAAATCGTGTTGGTTACCTTTAACACTTGACCCGCACCATTACAGGTGGGACAAGTTTTATAACGCACACCTGGAGCCTGAATTTTGCGCTTAACTTTCACCTTTTTCTCTACTCCATTGACAATTTCGTCCAAATTCAACTTGACTTTGATACGCAAATTGCTTCCTTTCATTCTTCGGGTTCCGCCGCCGCCAAATCCGCCACCGAAACCGCCACCAAATGCACCTCCGAAAATATCCCCAAACTGACTGAAGATATCATCCATGTTCATATGTTGACCACCGCCAAATCCGCCAGCACCATCAAATGCCGCATGGCCGTATTGATCATAACGGGCTTTTTTATCCGGATCACTCAATACTTCATATGCTTCTGCAGCTAATTTGAAGTTCTCTTCTGCGTCTTTATTTCCTGGATTCTTGTCGGGGTGAAATTCAATCGCTTTTTTACGGTACGCTTTTTTAATTTCGTCCGCACTTGCGCTTTTACTTACCCCTAATATTTCATAAAAATCTTTCTTGCTCATCGTTCCGTTTATTGCCCGATTACCACTTTAGGGAATCGGATAATTTTATCGCCTAATTTATAGCCTTTTTCAATTACATCTACTATTTTCCCTTTTAAATCCTCTGAAGGCGCTGGGATTTGCGTAATCGCTTCTGCAAAATCGGCATTGAAATCATCTCCTGCTTTCACTTCCACTTGCTCCAAGCCTTTCGCCACCAAAGTCGATTTTAACTTTTCATGAATTAATTCGACTCCTTTTACCAAGGCTTCATCCTCCGACTTACTAATTTGTTGCATCGCGCGATCGAAATCATCCATTACAGGCAAAAGGGCTTGTAAAACTTCTTGATTGGCCGTTTTAAACAAATCGATTCGTTCCTTCGCAGTTCGCTTTTTGTAATTTTCAAACTCAGCAAACAAACGCAAAAATTTATCTTTCTCTTGTGCCAATTGTTCTTCCAATTGTTGCTCAACTGTCAATTCTTCAGCAGCTTCTACTTCGGGCGTGTCAGGAGTTGAAGTTTCAGAAAGATGCTCATTTTCCAATTCCGAATTTTGGTTTCCAGTTTGTTCGGTATTCATCGTATTTTTTCCTTTAAATGGGTTGTTGAATTTCATAGTAAGCTTTTGCTTCGCAAATTGCCGTGCAAAAGTACTGCCATTTCTTTAAAAATGTCAAATTGTCATCCAATTAAATTCCAACACACACTTTATCGACTTCCTAATGCCGTCAATTTTAATACTTTTTTAAGAAGAAATCGTATTCGAAATCTTTAAATTTGAAGTCATCAACAGTCAATACGTATTCATCTCTACTTATTAATTCATCCAAATACAAAAAAAAGCCTCACCAAATCGGGAGGCTTTTTTTAGTGGAATAAGTCAGCAAGCGCGCTTTTCAAATCGGGAAATTGGAATTGAAATCCCATTGCCAACGCACGTTGTGGCTTTACATTTTTATCATTAAACAACAGCTCGTGCATCGCTCCAAGCACCCATTTCATCACAAATCGTGGAACAGCTGGTAAAAAAACAGGTTTACCTAATGCCTTTGCGATACTTCGAGTTTGATCGTGCTGGGTTGGTGCATCAGGTGCTACTCCATTAAAAACTCCCGTATGCTTTTCTGCAATCAGCCAAGCGTATAAACGAACAATATCGGTGAGGTGAATCCATGACTGACGCTGTTTTCCAGAGCCAAAATCCGAGCCAACTCCCATTTTAATAGGTTTGACAATGGGTTCAAAAGCGCCTCCTTTAGCAGCATATACCACACCGGTTCGTACTTTAGTCACTGCCAATCCTAAAGCTTGAAATTGATCTGCACTTTCTTCCCATCGGGTGACTAAAGTTCCTAAAAATCCCGTGTCCACTTCCGTAGAAGTTTCGGTATACTCAGCTGTAGGTGAATCGGGGTATAGGGCAACTCCTGAGGCAGAAATGTAATGATTCACTTGGTGTCCTGGGTATTTTTTTAACGCCGAAAACAACAAATTGGCACTCAAAACCCGGCTTTCTAACAGTTCTTGTTTGTACGCAACAGTCCACCGCTTGGCAATGGAAGCGCCCGCTAAATGAACTATTACTTCGACGCCATCAAAACAGGCCGTATCGATTTTTCCTTCCGCTGGATTCCAATAAAATGACTGCAATCCTTGCTCAGCGGTTAACTGTCCTTTTCGTGTCGTTAACCAATGAACGGTGTGTCCTGCTGCCCGAAGCTCACACGTCAAAGCACTTCCTATGAGTCCGGTTCCGCCGGTTATCAAAACTTTCATGGCTCTATTTTTTCTCAAAATTACCGAATGTAAACGAAAATGATAGCGCTTCTATCAAAGGTTTAACGAATGTTTAGGTTTGGGCGATCCCTTCGGGCCGGGCTTTCGGCCGTCGCTTCCCTCGTGCCTCGGGTGAGCTCCAACAAGGCCTCAATCCCTATCGCAACTTCTGCTCAAAAAAAAATCCCAGCCGAAGCCAGGATCTTTCACGCAAAAAAACAAATTATTCTATTTTACTTACACTTCCTCCCGAAGACTCATCTTTGGTAATGGAAGTCGCTTTTCCTGAATAATGCACAGAAGCACCACTGGAAGCAGAAGCATTCAATTTTAAACTCGCTTGAACGCGAATACTACTGCCACTTGATGCATCAGCCTGAACCGCATTGGCAACCAATTGATCCGCCTCTAAAGTACTGCCACTAGAACTCGATGTGTTTAATTCTAAAGCGATTCCTTTAATGTCCATCGAACTCCCGCTTGTGGTTTCCGCTTTTACCGTATCGTATTCCAATTTACCTTCCAAATGTGAACCGCTACTCGCATTTAAATCCAAATGGGTTCCTTTTATTGTGGTGTTAAAATGTACATTAGAACCACTATTGCAATCCACTTTCTTCAAGTTAGGTAATGTCACATACACTTTCAAAACTTCTGCATTATTGATGTTGTGATCGACATATAGTTTTAAAAGTGAGCCTTCCACTTTTGTAATCACATACGGCTGTAAATTAGAATCCGTTTCTACTTCTACTTTTATCGCATCACCTTGCGAAACCTCGACTTCTAGTCCGGTGCTTGCTTCAATTCCCGTAAATTCGGTTTTGATTTCACGCTTTTCAGTCGTAACATTTCCATTGCCTTGTACTCCATTTAAAAAAGAAGAGTTACAAGAAGCAAATACCAAAGCCGTAATTAAGGCTACAATTAATTTTGTACAATAAACAACTACGCGTACCATATTAGTTTGATTTTTTGATTACTATTCCGTCTTTGTTAATCGTCAGGCTCCCTTTTTCCCCTGATTTATTTTCTTTTATAATTTCAACACCGTTTACTTTAACAGTCACGCGATCGGTAGAATCATTCACTTTTTCATAGTCTTCAGTGTCGATCACATCGTTGTATTCATCTTCTTCAGGTGGACAATTTAGGCATCGAACTTTGTGCGCATCCACACGATATAAATAGTCTTCAGAACTGTAATGCAAGTTGAAAAACTCATCGTCACTCCAGTCGTAATGACGCACACTTTCATCGGCTTTAAATAGAGTTCCTTTCGGTAAATAAACATAAATTTCTACACTTTGCTTTCTAAATTTGTTATTGATTTCAGTAATCCAATAATTGTCAAACAGCAATTCATTGCCTTGAATTTTGTATCCATATTCAATTTTATGCGCTCTTGAATTGGCTTCTCCTGCTGATTTTCCAACCGCTAATTTTTCAATACGAATATAGGCTTGCGACTCTTCCGTTTCCATGATATGCATGCGCACTTCATTGGAATAAATCACTTCTTTGTTTTTCTCATTGGTCAACAAACAAAAATCATTATGACGTGGATGCGCATCTTTATCATAAAACTCATTGTTCACAAATTTTATTTTCAAAGTATCCTGAGGTTGGATAACAATTTGCTCTTTAATCACATCTTTACCTTCAAAGGCTGTTTGGGTAACTTCGTTGATAATTATTGAAATTAAAATCCCAACGGCAACAATCCAAACTGCCAACATAGTGTATTTGATTCCGTTATTCATCGTACGCATATTGGTCACTAATAATTTCATTCCCAACATCATTAAGAAGAAAAATGGAATTCCAAAACACAACAACAATAAAATACCTTGCATCCAGAAAGGTGTTTCCAGTCCAAGTGGTGTCACAATCATGTTAATTGCAGCATTTTGGGGCAACTGTGAGGTAAAGATTAAAAAAACAGCTGCGATACTTATTCCAAAAAAACTAACCGACGAAAAAACAAGGATAATAGCTCCGATAATTTTAGCAAAAACCTTAAATATTGAAGTAAAAATACTTCCTAATCGCTCGCCCACATCGCCTGCACCGGATTTGACACGGTTTCCTAATTCATTATAGTCTGCATTTTGAATGCGTTGCGATACATTTTCAAATTCTTCTCTAACCTTTTTCTCAATATTGGTTATCGTAACCGGTTCGCCCGTCATTTCCAATTTCTCTGAAGTTGTTACTGCTTTCGGCATCGCAATCCACAAAATAAGATATGCTAAAAAGCCCGTTCCAAATCCGATTGCTAAAATCAGGAAAACCAATTTGAACCAAAAGGCATCAATGCCAAAATAATGACCTAAACCGGTACAAACCCCACCAATTACGCCACGTTCTTCATCGCGGTATAATTTACGACGACGCGGTGGTAATGCATATTTGAATTCAGGTTCTTCTGTTTTCTTTTCTTCATTATCCAAACGGTAATCTTCAGGTTGTCCCATTACATTCACCACTTCATCGACATCTTTACTGTTAATGACATGCTTATCCGATTGTTGACGCTCTGCAAATAATTCGGCAACACGCATTTCAATATCTTTCATGATTTCATCTTTGCCGGTAGCATCAGTCAACGAATTCTTGATCGCGTCAAAATAGCGGGAAAGCTTTTGATAGGCGTCTTCATCGATGTGGAAGAATAAACCTCCTATATTGATATTTACTGTCTTGTTCATGATTATTGGTTTTGTTTAGTGATAATGTTAACGGCATCGGATAATTCAGTCCAGGTTCCGTTTAATTCGTTTAAAAAAGTTTTTCCTAATTCGGTGAGCTCGTAATACTTACGCGGCGGTCCCGAAGTTGATTCCTCCCAACGATAGTTGAGTAAGCCGTCATTTTTAAGGCGGGTTAACAGTGGATATACTGTTCCCTCCACCACCAGTAGCCTGGCTTCTTTGAGCGTATCAAGTATTTCGGAGGTATATGCTTCTTTATCTTTTAATACGGATAAAATGCAGAACTCCAAAACGCCTTTACGCATCTGTGCTTTTGTGTTCTCGATGTTCATAGTGAAAACTAGATTTTAATACCCATAGGGCGTTCGTTTTTTGATTGATGATTATGATTATTGATGATTTTCAGTGGTAAATTCATTTGCAGGACTTTCTGTTATCATAGCCGGAACTGCATTTAATTTAAAAAATGGAATGGATAAAGGATAGGTGTACAAAATTCCGTTAGACGCTTTTACAGCTCCGTAGATGATGAGTACAAACTCTGCCGTTTTTAAAATTGCCAAAATAACAAGAGCAGCAATACCTATAACAATCCATGAAGTCCATTCTTGATGCATGAACTGACCAATATGTACGGATTCTGAATCAATAGTAAATTCGCCTCCATGATGAAGAAGCGCACTGATTAATAGTACCAAACCCGTCATGCCAAGCACCATTGTATACAGAAACATACTCAATTGAAAATTCAAAACACGACGCCCTGACTGATCGATAAAATTTGAATTTTCCTTTTTCGAAGACCAAATTAAGGTCGGTACAATGTAATTCGCTAAGGGAAAAATATACTGCGTCAAGGCACTTAAGTGCAGTAAGGTAGCGGTGTTACGTTCATTTGATTCCATGTGATTTTTGATTTTGATGATGATTGAAACGCTATAATACTTTAGATAAGCTATTATTTTCTTTAGCAAAGATACAACCAAAAACAAGTATTATGTATTACAAAGTACTAAGATTTAACAAAATATTAACAAATAAAAAGATCCGTTTCGCCCGAATAGAATTGCTATATTTACAGAAAAATCAAGGCTTTATGCAATTATCACCCCGAAAACTGAACTTGTTTTTAGCATTCAAACTCCCCGCTGCTTTTTGGTGTGGTGTACGGGCAAAACGATTAACTTCTGAGGAATGCATAGCCACTGTGCGTTACCGTTGGATTTCTCAAAATCCTTTTAAATCCATGTATTTTGCCGTTCAGGCAATGGCTGCCGAACTCACAACAGGTGCTTTGGTTATGCTTCATATCAAAAAAAGTGGGGCATCCATTTCAATGTTAGTTTTAAATAACAAAGCCACTTACTCGAAAAAAGCCGTCGGAAAAATTACCTTTATTTGTACCCAAGGTGCTACTATAGATAACGCCATTCAACAAGCCATATCGACGGGCGACGGACAAACAATAGTATTGCAATCGGTTGGTCGCGACGAGCAAGGTGACATTGTTTCAATCATGGATTTTGAATGGACCTTAAAATTAAAATCGAATAAATCGTAACTTTTTATAATTTTGGCATCAAAATCAACTTACATGAAACGTATTCTCTTCTTTTTCATCTTGTGCGCTACCCTAGTAGCTCAGGCCCAAAAAAAAGAAAAAGTAAAAGGTTCGAAAATCGTTACCATCGAACAAAAGAAAATTGAAAATTTTAGTTCCTTAGAAGTAGCCGATAATCTTGAAGTTACCCTTATCAAAGGAAATGAATGTGGTCTAGAAATTGAAGCTGACGATAATCTTCACGATGCAATTGGAATAACCGTAGTGGGAAGTCAATTGCGCTTAGCAACTTTAAAGAGTGCTTTTGGTTACAAAAAATTAAGTATTCGCGTAATCTATACCGACGATTTCAAAGAAGTAGCAACCAAAGACGAAGCAGCTGTTAGTGCATTGGCAGAAATGAACCTTGATAATATTACTTTCAACACCTTTGATGATTCTAGAATTTACATCAATGCTAAATGTAAAAAATTCGCCTTAGTTGCCAACGATCAAACCAAATCGGAACTAAATCTTAAAGCTGAAAATACGCGCATCAACCTCAGTAAAAATGCAACTTCTAAGGCATTGATTGTATCTAACGAATTGACTTTTGACTTGTATCAAAAATCTAGTGCAGAAGTTGAAGGTGATATTGAAGAAATGAAATTACGCATCGACAACAATGCTGTTTTCACTGGAAAAAATGTAATTGCAAAAACCGCTGACGTTACAGCAGAATCCTATTCAAGAGCCTCAATCCATGTGAGCAAAGACCTTACACTTTCCTGTGCAGGTAAATCCCATGTTGACTTGTATGGCGATCAAAAGATTGATTTAAAAGTATTTACCGACAGCGCTGTTTTATCCAAAAAGCCTTTAAAATAATTTCTGACAATTCCATTGGGGAATCACGAAAAAAATTCTATATTTGCTCCGCATTACGCCATCGGGGTGTAGCGTAGCCCGGTTATCGCGCCTGCTTTGGGAGCAGGAGGCCGCAGGTTCGAATCCTGCCACCCCGACCAAGGAAAGTGGAACGAGAGTTCCACTTTTTTTATGCGTTTCACGCAGCCAAAAGTTTACTTTTGAGCGTAGTGAAACGCATAAAAAAAGTGAAGGCGTAGCCTAACACTTTTCTTGAGCAACTTACCCCCTACAGAATCTCTAATCCTGCCCAAAGCAGCCAAAAGTTTACTTTTGAGCGTAGTGGATTGATGCAGTTTTCAGTATACAGTTTTCAGTATACAGTTTTCAGTATACAGTGTTCAGTATACAGTGTTCAGTATACAATAACTAGCATCAAAATTATTTCAATTCCACATAACAATTCCACATAACAATCCCACATTACAATCTCCGCTTTCATATTTCTTAATCCTAATTTCTTACCAACCTATAAACACTTTCTATCTGTGAATTGTTAATTATAATTTGACACCTATTTAAAAACTAACATTAAAAAAGTAACTTTGTGACGCTTAAAAAATTATTACAATCATGTCAGATACTATACAAAAAGTAAAATGCCTTATCATTGGCTCCGGACCAGCCGGTTATACCGCTGCAATTTATGCTTCCCGCGCCAATATGAACCCCGTTCTTTATCAAGGAACACAACCCGGTGGTCAGCTGACAACGACCAATGAAGTAGAAAATTTCCCAGGCTATCCCGAGGGTGTTACCGGACCCGAAATGATGGTGCAACTCCAAGAACAAGCCAAACGCTTTGGTGCCGATATCCGCGATGGATGGGTGACAAAAGTTGATTTCAGCGGACCCGTTCACAAAGTTTGGATCCACGACAATACAGAGATTCACTGCGAAACCGTAATTATTTCAACAGGAGCTTCTGCTAAATATTTAGGCTTACCTTCTGAACAACACTACCTTCAAATGGGCGGCGGTGTTTCCGCTTGTGCCGTGTGCGACGGATTCTTTTACCGGAACCAAGAAGTGGTTATTGTCGGTGCTGGTGACTCCGCTTGTGAAGAAGCACATTACCTTTCTAAAATGTGTAAAAAAGTAACCATGTTGGTGCGTAGTGAAAAATTCCGTGCTTCTCGTATCATGGAAGAACGCGTACGCAAAACCGAAAATATCGAAATCTTAATGCATACCGAAACCGTTGAAGTTTTAGGCGACGGTCAAGTCGTGCATGCTGTAAAAGTCGCCAACCGTACTACCGGTGAAGAACGCGAAATCCCAGCTACAGGTTTCTTCGTGGCTATTGGTCACCAACCCAATACCGAAATTTTCAAAGACTATATCACATTGGATGAAACCGGATATATCGTAAACACTCCAGGCACTTCAAAAACCAATGTCCCTGGCGTATTTGTAGCCGGTGACGCTGCCGATCACGTATACCGCCAAGCAATCACCGCTGCCGGAACAGGTTGTATGGCCGCACTTGATGCCGAACGCTATCTGGCCGCAATGGAATAATCCCATCAATCTATAAAGAAGAGAGTCGCACCCGCGGCTCTTTTTTTTACCCAATCGAACCACGAATCACTGAATACTGTCCACTGTTTACTGAACACTGTCAACTGAACACTGTTCACTGTGTACTGAACACTGTCCACTGAACACTGATTACTGAAAAGAGCGATCCCTTCGGGCCGGGCTTTCGGCCGTCGCTGCCTTCGTGCCTCAGGCGAGCTCCAACAAGGCCTCAATCCCTATCGCAATCCGTGTGTAAAGGGCATTTTTGCATATAAAAAAAACCTAACAAGTTTCAAAAACTTGTTAGGTTTATCCGAATAAACGGAAAATATTTTTAGTCGTTCATCGAGATTAAAAACTCATCATTTGAACGCGTCTTTTTAATTTTATCATTAATGGTATCCATCGCCTCCACCGGATTCATATCGGCCAAGAATTTGCGTAAAATCCACATGCGTTGTAACGTTTTCTCATCCAATAACAAGTCGTCACGACGCGTACTTGAAGACGTAAGGTCAATCGCAGGGAAAATACGACGGTTCGCAATCTTACGATCCAATTGCAATTCCATGTTACCTGTACCTTTAAATTCTTCAAAGATGACTTCATCCATTTTGGATCCGGTTTCGGTTAAAGCAGTAGCAATGATACTTAACGATCCGCCATTTTCAACATTACGAGCCGCTCCAAAGAAACGTTTCGGCTTTTGTAACGCATTGGCATCGACCCCACCACTCAATACTTTTCCTGAAGCAGGTTGTACCGTGTTGTACGCACGCGCTAAACGTGTAATCGAATCCAACAATATCACTACATCATGACCACATTCTACCAAACGTTTGGCTTTTTCCAAAACAATATTGGCAATTTTCACGTGTTCTTGCGGTTCGCGGTCAAATGTAGAAGCAATAACTTCTCCACGTACACTGCGCTGCATATCGGTTACCTCCTCCGGACGTTCGTCAATCAATAAAACCAACAAATATACCTCAGGGTGATTAGCCGCAATAGCATTGGCAATATCTTTCAACAACATGGTCTTACCCGTTTTCGGTTGGGCCACAATCATACCGCGTTGTCCTTTTCCTATGGGAGAAAACAAATCGATAATACGAGTCGAAATCGAAGCTTGTCGCGCATCCATTTTAAACTTCTCTTGAGGGAAAATGGGTGTCAAGTGATCAAAAGATACACGGTCACGAACCACTTGAGGGTCATGTCCGTTAATCTTCAAAACTTTTACAAGCGGAAAGAATTTTTCACTTTCTTTTGGAGGTCGCACTACTCCTTTTACGGTATCTCCTGTCTTTAAACCAAACAAACGAATCTGTGAAGTAGACAAATAAATATCATCAGGGGAAGCCAAATAGTTGTAATCCGAAGAACGTAAGAAACCATAACCATCTGGCATCATTTCTAAAACTCCTTCACATTCGATAATACCGTCAAATTCATAGTCGGCATCGCGAACGTTTTGCGTTTTCTTAAACTTATTATTTTGATTTTGGAAATTGGGATTATTGCTATTCCCATTCGAATTCCCGTTCCCATTACCCAGTGGCATCGCAGATTCTTGAATCGGCGGTAAATCAGCAGAAGGTCCGGGTGGTACAAATTCGGCACGTGGCTTTTGAGGAGTATTTCCTTGCGGCCCTTTTCGATTGTCAGGTCGCGTATTTCTTGTATTTTCTACAAAATCATTCGGCAAAGATTCCGTGGTGATTTGTGGGGGTAGAAAAGGTTCATATTCAACAGGCGCATTGGGACGTTGTTCCCGTGATTTCGGAAAATCGGGTCGTGAATTGCGATCACGTTGTGGAAAGCGCTGTTCCTTTTTGGGAGCTTCGTCAACAGGAGTTTCCGCATTCGAAACTGCAGCAGCAACTTCTTCTTTTCCTTCCTCTTTGGGTTTACGACCGCGCTTTTTACCTTCATTTTCAGCAGCTGTTGGTTCAACAGGTGCTGTAAATAAATCCTGAGAAGTTTCCTGCCCTTGCATTCTCGGACGTCGTCCGCGTTTTTCAGGTTCTGAATCTGATTTTGATCCCGATTCACTAGCATTTTGATGGGCTATAATTCGTTCGATAAGTTCTTCCTTTTTTACTCCGGCGAATTTGATCGTTTGGGCCAATTTGGCAATGTCCTGAAGCTCAGACAGCTTCATGGTTTTTAACTTTGAAATGTCAAACATAAATAGTTACAAAGCATTAAAATTAATAGGTTATCTGGTATTAGATAAAGGTGTGGAGTTTTTGTTAGAATAAATTCCGTGAGCTTGAAGTATTTACGGAATTGCAATGCAATAATACGAATAAAAATTAAGCAGGCAATAGTTTTTTAAAAAAAGAAATACTATTTTTGGACCTCTAATTTTATAAAAATGTTTCAACGTATTCAAACGGTTTACATGTCGCTCTCGGTTATTTTAACGGGATTCTTAGGCTATGTTTTTCCACTTTGGACATTGGACAATGGCAAACCATTTTACTTTGCCATGGATTTCAAATACTTAGCCCTTTCGGGTGCCGCAACGGCTGTAGTTGCTATGAGTTTAATTAGTTTCAAAAATCGTAAACAACAGTTTGTCTTCAACAGACTGGCCATGATATTAAATTTAATTTTATTAGGATTATTGATTTACCGTTCACTTAACGTATCCGGAGAAGCACCTCTTGTTTCTGAGAAGGGTATTGGGATGTTACTTCCTATTTTTTCTATCGTTATGCTGGTTTTAGCAAATAAAGCCATCAAAAAGGATGAAGATCTCGTAAAATCAGTGGACCGTATCCGATAAACCTGTAAACTTAGTTTATTAGTGCGTTAAAAATCCGTTTCCCAGTCGAAACGGATTTTTTTATTTTTACACAACTTAATACTCGGTATATGACTGCAAACAAAACACACTGGGAAACCATCTACGAAACAAAGACACCCGATCAAGTAAGTTGGACCCAAAACTACCCCCAAACGTCACTAGAAGCCATCTTGGAAACTACTCCAAACCGATCTGCTCCCATCATCGATCTTGGTGGTGGCGATTCGCAATTGGTTGATCATCTTTTGGAATTGGGATATACCGATATTACTGTGGTAGATATTGCTGCTAAAGCTTTGGAACGCGCCAAATTCCGCTTAGGGGAAAAGGCTAATCAAGTCCATTGGATTGAAGCGGATATTGCTGCATTTACCCCAGAACGGCATTATTCCTGTTGGCACGATCGCGCTGCATTTCATTTCTTAACCACTCCCGAAGCCATTGCGCATTACAAAACAAGTGTTTTAAAAGCGGCACCAGAATATTGCATTATTGGGACTTTTGCTAAAGATGGCCCTTTAAAATGCAGCGGACTCGAAATTCAGCAATACGATGAAGATAGTATGGAAGCCGTTTTTCAACCCGAATATTTGCGTACAAAATCATTGCATATTGCACATACCACTCCTTTTGAAACCATCCAAAATTTTATATTTTGTACCTTTAAAATAAAAAGATAATGCGACGGGAATTTCCTCTAAACAAAATAAAAATAATTGCATTAGGCCTACTATCAATGGCTTTTGTTGCACTCGGTTTTTTTATCATCGGACAACCCGAAGACCCTGATTTTATCTTAAAATCATTTATCGGTTGGACAAGTATAGTGTTCTTCGGACTTATAAGTGGGATCTATATTGTGCTCATAAGTAAAAACAATCTCGGTTTAATCATGGATGAAGAAGGGATTATCGACCATACCACGTTTATGAGTGTAGGCCGCATTTATTGGAAAGACATTATGGGGTTTACAAAAGAACAAATGCTTACCAATCATTTCATCATTATTCACCTGTATGATCCCGCCTTATACCTTTCAAAAACAAGCCCTTGGAAGCGCTTCTTTCTCAAATCAACCCAGCAAAAATATGGGTCTCCGATTGCCATCAATGGGAATTTTTTAAAAGAAAATGTAAATCAAATTACCTACGAACTGCAAGAAGAACTCGATCGTAGAAAAAAACTTTAACGCTATTTTCACTTGCAAGTTCGCCATTTTGGCACAATTATTTCTTGATTGCTTTCGTTTTAATTACATAAACGATACCTATGAAAAAAGTAATTGTAATGCTATTGTTCGCTTTAGGAGGGAGTTCCTTACACGCGCAACTGGTGAAATTCGGACTAAAAGCCGGAGTTAATTTCGCCAATTACCAAGGGGGTAATGTCCAAAATATCGACTTCAACACCTTGACAAGCTACCATGCTGGATTAGTAACCGAAGTGAAACTATTTGAAAATTTTGCGCTCCAACCTGAATTCCTCTATTCTACTCAAGGTTCCGAATTAAAGGGCTTGGGAACGCAAGTTAAAAATGAATTAGGATATTTATCCGTTCCGGTTTTGGTGAAGTTCTACCTTACCAAAAACCGGTTAAGCTTAGAACTCGGTCCGCAAGCCTCCGTTCTTGTCAATCAACGGAATAATGTTAATCTCGGCGATTCCAACACCTTTGACTTCGCTGTAGCGGGAGGATTAAGTTACAAAATCACCAACGGACTCTTTGTCTCTGGGCGCTATACCGCCGGACTCACCGAACCCAAACGGGATGCAACTGTGAAAAATGCCGTTGTACAATTTTCCCTCGGTTATCTATTTTAATACTACCGCCTTTCTCCGGAAAGGCGTTTTTTTATTATTTTGAATTATAAATTGTAAATTTTGAATTGAATAATACACTGAATACTGTTCACTGAATACTGAATACTGAATACTGAATACTGTTCACTGAACACTGCCCACTGCCCACTGGAAACTACACTCCGCGTTTCCCCAACTCCACAATCTCCATGTCCTTGATCGCGTCGCCATCAATCACAAACCGCAACATCGTGCGCACTTGATGAAATCCATGAATACCGGCTGCTCCCGGATTTAAATGGAGTAGATTGAGGGATTTATCAAATTGTACTTTCAATATATGCGAATGACCACAAATAAAAAGTCGTGGAGGATTGGCTATAATTTCAGATCGAATCGCAGGATTATACTTTCCAGGATAACCACCAATATGGGTAATCCAAACCGCAACTCCTTCACATAAAAACCGATTATGCAATGGAAACTCGGCACGCGCTTCATGATTATCTATATTCCCGTAAACTGCGCGTAAGGGCTTTAATTTCTTTAACGTATCCGTTACACTCAAATCCCCAATATCGCCCGCATGCCATACCTCATCAGCCCAAGCAACATGTTTTAAAATGCGCTCATCGAGATGACTATGGGTATCCGATAATAGTAAAACTTTTGTCATTTTTAAATAGCACAAGAGTGCGCAATTTACATTGTTTTCTTAAGAAATGATTCACTTTTAAGTACACAAATCTTTGTACCTTTGCCAGCATTAAACCCGAATTTATTTTGAGATATTTCATCGAACTGGCTTACAAAGGCACGGCATACCACGGTTGGCAATACCAACCCAACGCGGCTTCTGTTCAAGAAACCTTGAATAAAGCACTCTCGTTGATGTTGCGAACGCCTATCGATGTCACTGGAGCGGGTCGAACCGACACCGGTGTTCATGCCCGACAAATGTTTGCCCATTTCGATTATGAAGCGCCATTTGATATCCCCACTTTGGTGAAAAAATTAAATGCGTATTTACCCAAAGACATCGCACTTTTCGCTATTTATCCCGTGCATCAAGAGGCGCATGCCCGTTTTGATGCTACATTACGAACGTATGAATACCATATTCATACCCAAAAAAGTGCCTTTGATTGTGACGATAGTTGGTATTATCCCCATGCGTTAGATCTGAATGTAATGAATGAAGGTTGTGCACTACTTCTCACCCATACCGATTTTGAATGTTTTTCCAAAGTACACACCGATGTGAAAACATTCAATTGTCAATTGGCCCACGCGAACTGGAAACAACAAGGCAATCAATTGGTTTTTACGATTGCTGCCGACCGTTTTCTACGCAATATGGTTCGAGCTATTGTAGGAACCTTAGTTGACTTAGGACTAGGGAAAATTAATTTATCCGATTTAGAAACAATTTTAGCCAGTAAAAATCGAAGTAAAGCCGGATTTTCTGTGCCAGCACAGGGCTTATACCTCACTGAAGTACATTATCCTTATATTCCTTTTCAGGAACGTTTGAAACTATGAAAGCTAAAGCCTTTGACTCCCAATTATTCCGTAGAATATTAAAATTTACGCAACCTTACACCTTTTTATTTCGAGGCGTAATTGCAGCGGCAATTTTACTTTCTATAGTATCCGCATTACGGCCCTTTCTATTAAAAAGAACAGTAGATTTATATATTGATCCCAAAGATGCTCAAGGTTTACTCCTCTATGTTTGCCTTATGGGCGTTGTACTCCTTTTAGAGGGTATCTTTCAATTTTATTTTGTCTATTGGGCAAATAGTTTAGGGCAGAATATCATTCGTGACATTCGCTTAAAATTATTCCATCACTTGTTGCGCTTTCGTATGAAATATTTCGATACCGCACCTGTAGGGCAATTGGTAACCCGTACCGTATCTGATATCGAACAAATTGCCCGTATTTTCAGTCAAGGGCTCTTTATGATTATAAGCGACCTTTTAAAAATGGTTGTGGTGCTGGGCTTTATGTTTTATATGAATTGGCGTCTAACCCTGATAGTGGTTGCCGCAATGCCGCTCCTCGTCTATGTTACACGCATCTTTCAACGAAAAATGCAAATGGCTTTCGAAGAAGTAAGAAACCAAGTGGCCAATATGAATACGTTCGTGCAAGAGCGAGTAACCGGAATGAAAATCGTGCAGTTGTTTAACCGCGAGGACATTGAATACCAAAAATTCAAAGAAATCAACGAAAAACACAACAAGGCATGGATCAAAACCATTTTATACAACTCCATCTTTTTCCCAATTGCCGACATTATTTCTTCATTATGTTTGGCATTGGTAGTATTGTATGGCGGTTTCCGAATCCTTGACGGCGACAAATTCACCACTTTTGGCGACCTATTCTCATACACCATGTTTATCGGAATGCTTTTCAATCCTTTGCGTCAAATAGCCGATAAATTCAACGAAATGCAAATGGGTATGATTTCCGCCAATCGTGTTTTTGACGTACTGGATCTTCAAGATAACAAACAAATTGACGGTACTGAACAAGCCGGACATTTTAAAGGTGAAATTGAATTAAATGCGGTACGCTTTAGTTACATTCCCGGTGAAGAAGTTTTAAAAGGGATTGATTTAAAGGTCGAACCCGGACAAACGATTGCGATTGTGGGAGCTACAGGCGCCGGAAAATCAACAATTATCAACTTGTTGAATCGCTTTTATGAAATTGATTCGGGAACAATTACTATTGATGGCACCGATATTAATCAGTACACGTTAGAAAGTTTACGCCGCCAAATTGGAGTTGTGCTGCAAGATGTCTTTTTGTTTGCAGATTCAATTTACAACAACATTACCTTAGGCAATCCCGCAATTCAACGCGATGATGTGATTGCTGCCGCAAAAAAGATAGGCGTTCATGATTTCATTATGTCCCTACCCGGCAATTATGAGCACGATGTAAAAGAACGTGGAGTAATGCTTTCCTCGGGGCAACGCCAACTGATTGCTTTTTTACGAGCGTATGTCAGCAATCCAAGTATTCTCATTATGGATGAAGCCACTTCTTCAATTGATACCCATTCGGAGGAACTCATTCAAAAAGCTACGGAAACCATTACGGAAGGGCGAACCTCAATCGTGATTGCGCACCGATTAGCCACGATTGTCAATGCTGATAAAATTATCGTCATGGAACGGGGGCAAATCGTAGAATCCGGTAGCCATTTCGAACTACTTCAAATAGAAAATGGATTCTATAAAAAATTATACGAGTCGCAATTTTCAGAAAATAAATAAAAAAAATCCCTTGTTTAATGACAAGGTTTTTTTTTTGAATTTAGCGTTGGACCATTTCAAACAACACGATAGTTACCAACCGCATTTGCCTAGGATTTAGGATTTGTACTCAATCATCCATTCGATACCAAACTGATCCCGAAACATACCAAAATAAGAACCCCACGGACTATCCATGAGTGGCATTTCGATTTGTCCCTTGTATGATAATCCTTCAAAAATCCGGTTAGCCTCTTCCCTACTGGCAACACTTAGAAATAGCTTACTACGGGTTTCAGCTTCATGATGTCGGCCCATCATTTCGGGCGTATCACTACCCAATAACTGCCCATAAGGACCTATGGGTAAAGCTATATGCATGATTTTTTCTGCTTCTGACTCAAGATTCGGTGCGCCTTCAAATTGGAGTTCTTTAAATCGAACCAAACTGGAGAATGTTCCGCCAAATACCGATTGATAAAACATAAAAGCTGCTTCAGCATTGCCATTAAAATGGATATACGGATAAAGTGCTGTGGTCATAAAATTTGAAATTAATTATTGGAAAACATCAAGGAAAAGGAGTGAATTGTAATTGTATACTCGTTCAAAACCAAGCCATCATAAAATTATCCATTTCTTATCATTATAATAAAACTGTCTTCTTAACCATTTTAAGATTGAAAAAAATCGTCCTATGCCGTCTGTTGCAATCCATCCAAAATCGCTGCTTCAAGCACATCAACATGTATCGCTTGCACCGACTTAAATTTAATGCAGTAACCCGTTATCTGTGCCTTTCCAATTGCCGCACCATACGTTTCAGCCAAATACTTCTTGTCTTGCAGTCCCATAATATACACCGACAATCCCGTCGAAGTGGCACTGATGCCGACTTGGTAAAATTCCTTGGTCGAACCATCCGCATAGTTCAGGTTTAAATGTCCATAACCAATATTCGGATTGGTAACGATTTTCCCTTGGGTATCTTTACCGTCCAGAAACCATAATTTAATTTGGGGATGGGCTTTTAGAATACGCTGATGGATGACTTCAATATCCATTCGTTTCGTTGCACTTAATGCCGCTAAATACGCTTCTATTTGTTGCTGACTTCCCATATTTAAATTGTTAGAACTATGGCTAATGACTGCTTTGGGAGGGTTTGGATTAATTGCTTACTAAGATA
>JBDKGM010000011.1:0-25975 GCA_039798185.1 Bacteroidota bacterium | reverse complement strand
CATAGATTTTACCTATGTTTTTTAACTATTCGAATGCTATGTAATACTATGTCCCTATGTGGTTAAAAAAATCAACCTCTTAGTTACATAGTTTTCATAGTTTTTCAGCATAGATTTTACCTATGTTTTTTTAAGTATACGAATGCTATGCTACATAAAAACTTAGAAAAACCGGTGTGAGCCGGTTTTTTTGTGAGATAGTATTGACATCAACAATTAGTGATGAAGTAAACTAAGTTACTAAAACTTGTAGCTATAGCCAAAACGGATCACTTGGGTTTCATAGTAATCGTCACTCGTGTAGTGGAAACCATTACCTTGTATATTTTTTTTAATAACCATCGAATTCAGAAGATCAGTTGCATTAAAAAATAATTCTCCTTTTCCTTTTTGTATTGATTTTTTTAGTCCTACATCTACAGAAAAGCGCTGGCCTATTTTTCCTTGCGGAATAATATCAGGTGCCAAATATACCGTTGAGAATTGCAATTTATAGGTTTTAGCAAATTGAAAATTGGTATTCACTTTAAGATTTCCAGAAAACTGCGTTTGTTTATTGGCTGAAAATGTATTGGGAGTAGGATAGCGATTTTCGACCGTGAATGCGTCAATTTGATTGTGGTAAACCGTAGCATTAATATTGAATGTGAACCATTTTGTAAGATCTTGGTTAAGTACTGTTTCTACCCCTGTAGTATGGCTTTTGCCCGCATTTTGAAATACAGCGTAAATCAAAGTGCTATTCGGAATAATAGATGAAATTCGGGTTATGGTGGCATTGGCAAAACGATAATAGGTCGCTGCATACAGGTAACCTGTTTTCCAACTGGTTCTATAGCCTAATTCTAATGCGTTGGTGAATTGCGGTCGCAAGGCGGGGTTTCCAACTTTAATAATTTCGGCATCATCATATTTAGGGAAAATACGAATGTCTACTTCATTCGGACGATCGACTCTTCGATTGTAAAATAAAGATAATTTGTTGCGTTCATTAAGTTTATAAGCAAATCTAAAATTAGGAAAAGGTTGGGTATAATCATAACCATTACTCGAATACGTGTTGTGATTGGGATTAACTTGATAATCGATAGTCACATATTCAATTCGTAATCCTAATTCTGTTTCCCATTTTTCATTCTCAAAAATATAGGTGCCATAGAGTGCTGGTATAACTTCTTTATAGATCGCCCAACCTCCAGCATTGGTATCCAATACCGAATTTACCCCAGGTCGAAAGTCCATATTGGTCGGTATATTTCGGTAACGAAATTTAACACCCGTTTCAATTCGGCCATACTTTAAAGGATGAATATAATCGAAATTCCAATCATATACTTGTTCATCCGATAATAATTTGAATGCGTCAGTCCCAGAAGACGTCGGTAAGTAGTTGTCATAAAAATATTTTTCATCTTCGCGATGAAATGTATAATTGAATCCGACATTTAAAACGCGTCCTGCTTGTTTGAATTTGTGTTGGTAACTAGCAGTGGCCATCACCGTAGTTTTTAATTCATCCTCTAAAAATTGCCATAACCGGAATCGGTTGGTTAAATCGACATTAAAAAAGGGTTGGTCTCCATTGTCAATTATCTTTTCACTACCAAATAACCCCGATACCGTTAGGGTGTTTTGTTCATTTATATACCAATCCAGCCCTGCTTTTGTAGTGAAAAAATTGGTATTTCGATTTCGTTTAAGTTGTTGTTTGATAATCGTGCCGTCCTCATAGGTTCGGGTCACAAATTCATTTTTGTTCAGCGTTTCCGTATATAAATTATCGGCTTGAAAAAAAAAATTCGTTTTATTTTTTCTATAATTTAGAGATAGCGAAGGGTTTACTTTCGGCGTTAATGTATATTGAGATCGAATCGTTGGTAAATTTTCTTTACGAACCCATAAGGCTCCGAGACCAGTGGTCAATCCAATTTTTCCGTTAAAGCCTTCTTGTTTGTTTTTTTTCATGACAATATTGATAATACCTGCGTTACCATTAGCGTCATACTTTGCAGAAGGATTATTGATGATTTCAATTTTATCAATGGCAGAGGCAGGAATGTTATCCAACCCCGTTTGATTACCAAAACCAGTTAAAGCCGTTTGCTTACCATCGATGAGTAAAGTTACTTTGTCATTGCCCCGTAAGAGTACTTTTCCCTCTTGAACGGTAACACCTGGTAAGTTTTGCATGGATTGTAATACCGATCCGCCATTTTGACTCAGGTTATTTTCGACGGAATAGGTTTTTCGATCCATTTTTTGACTTAAGGCGTCAGTTTTGCCCGTCACCAGTACTTCTTGTAAGGTTTGAACATCTTCAACGAGTTCTATTCGGTCAATGGTTAAAAATTCAGAAAGGTTACCTACATAAAGGGGTTGTTTTATGGATACAAATCCGATAAACGAAATGTCTAAAAAATAGGCATCAGGCTGAATCCCTGAAAGGGTAAATCGACCTTCAGTATCGGTCACTGTTCCCATTACAAATACACTATCTTTTTTAGTCTTTAAAACCACATTGACATAAGGTAAACCAGTTTTGTGGCTTTTGCTATTTACTACTCCAGAAAGGGTTACGGGTTTTGTTTGTGCAAAAGTAAGTGTTCCAACGAACACAACTAGTAGTGTTACCAATTTCTTCATTTTTTATTTTTTAAACAAAGTTGGATAACGATTTTGAATTAATTTTGAATTGTGAAAGCATCCTCAAAATTTTATTGTAAAAGAATGTAACCCTTTTTCAAAATGATAGCTAATAGGCCATTGATAACGATTACAAATTTCTCTTATTATTGCTAAACCTAAACCGCTGTTGGTATTGTTTGCTGATGAAACGGCAAAGCGTTCAAATAGTTTTTCGATAATTAACGTGGAACTTCCAGTGTTGGAAACAATCAATGTACGGCCCGAACACTTGATAAGGATTTTACCGTTTTCATTATTGTGATGAATGGCATTGATAAGCAAATTATTAATTAAAATTTCAAGTAATGTCTTGTTGCAATTAACTACTGTTTTTTCGGATAGTTTTTTTTCAACTAAAATTTTCTTAGTAGTAACATAATAAGCTAAAAGTTCGAGAGTTTCAATCACAACATCCGAGAGTTCAAGCGTTTCTTTATCTGCAAATTGGTTATTTTCGATCTTAGCTAATAGTAACAAGTTTTTATTAATTCTTGACATACGGGAAAGTGGTAGATTTATTGCTGTCAGCAATTGCGCTTGTTCGCTAGTGATGTCTTTATTTTGTAGAAGCAACTCTAATTTAGACTTTAAAACGGCCAATGGGGTTTGTAGTTCGTGAGATGCATTTTCAATAAATGCTTTTTGTTGTCTAAAAATGGTTATGTTTTTTTCGGTCAATTTTTGTAAAGATAAATTCAGTTCCTCAAATTCTTTAATATTCGTGTTATCAAACAAAATGGTTTGTTCTTGCGTTAAGTCAAACATTTTTATTTTATGCAGTGTACTATGGAACGGTTGCCATATTTTTTTTGAAAAGCGATTGGTTACAAAAAGCAATACTAGAAGAAGCAGTACAATTAAAGAAATGAAAACGAATGCAATTCGCATCATTAAGTCTTCACTTTCTACCAAGCTAATTCGAGCACGAAATAGGTAGGGTTTCTTTTCGATAATAATTGGTGTTTGTAAAACTCTGTAAGGCTCATTTTCATTGTCCAAACTGTCTAAAAAGGTTGTTCGAGTAAAAGTATCTTTAGCAATAGATTTTGATGGAGGAAGTATTTTCAGATCTCTGTTG
Source organism: Bacteroidota bacterium (assembly GCA_039798185.1). GTDB lineage: Bacteria > Bacteroidota > Bacteroidia > Flavobacteriales > Flavobacteriaceae > Flavobacterium. Next base: position 22,212 of record JBDKGM010000011.1, on the reverse strand, counting down.
TATCGATTGTAATGTATTATGTCACTTTGTTTGAAAGTCGGTAAGTAATAGTGTTTAAATTCTTTTTTGAACAATAACAGAGTTTCGTCTGTATCTTCCATATACAATCGTTCTATGGAAATATAAAAAAGTGGCGCAGCTATGATCAAAACAGTACAACAGCTTAGCAAAAAAACATGAAAGGTTTTATTTAAAAGTTTTACGTTTCCCATTTGTATCCTGTTCCGTAAATAGTTTTGATATAATTTCCGTAATGTGCAACGGTTAATTTCTTTTTTAGATTTTTTACATGTGCATAAACGAAGTCATGATTGTCAAACATATCTGCAATATCACCTGAAAGGTGCTCAGCTAATGCGCTTTTTGAGATTACCCGATTTTTGTTGCCAATAAAGAACAGAAGTAAATCGAATTCTTTTTTTGTTAATGAAATTTCTTGGTCATTTACTTTCACTGCCTTTCCTAACAAATCAATTGTTATTTCGTTTTGTCGGATTACATTGTTGCTGTCGTACTGTTTTCTTCGAATTATGGAATATATCCGAGCAGCAAGTTCTGAAAGATGAAAAGGTTTTGCCAAATAATCATCTGCTCCTAATTCAAGCCCTTTAATTTTGTCTTCCAAAGCATTTTTGGCTGAAATAATTATGACTCCTTCTAAACGATTACTTTGTTTTAAATATTCTACTACCATTAAACCACTACCGCCTGGTAGCATCAAATCCAATAAAATGCAGTCATAATGATACATTGAGATTTTGTCAGTTGCTTGATTGAATGTTTCAGCAATTTCACATACATAGTTCTGTCCAGACAAGTATTTAACCATGTCTAGAGCCAATTCTTTTTCATCTTCAATGATTAAAATTTTCATAGTGTAAATTTACATTTTGAATTTTGAAGAAATTTAGAATTTTTGAATAAGTTTGAAGGGATATTTTCTCTACAAAGTAATTTTGACTTTTATGAGGTTATGATTTCTCTAAACAAAAACGGCGCACTTTCGTACGCCGCTTGCTCTTATCTTCTCGTTGGTTATTCAAATTTCGTAGTAGCGGTCAACTCCGCAATCTTCACAATTACGTCCACCGCTTTTTGCATGCTTTCTACGGGTACGTATTCGTATTTACCGTGGAAATTGTGGCCGCCGGCAAAGATGTTCGGGCAGGGGAGGCCCATGTACGATAAACGCGATCCGTCCGTGCCGCCTCGAATCGGCTTGATCAAGGGTTCAATCCCCAACTCGCGCATCGCCTGCTCGGCCAAGTTCACTATAAAGTACATCGGCTCGACTTTCTCACGCATGTTGTAGTACTGGTCTTTCACCTCGGCAATACAAATGTCTTCGCCAAACTGTGCCGCAAAACGCGCATTAATGTCGGCTGCAATTTGAAGGACCATTTCCTTACGGGCTTCAAACTTCGTACGGTCGTGGTCGCGGATAATCAATTCCAAATGGGTTTCTTCCAAACTGCCCGTCAATCCCGTCACATGGAAAAAGCCTTCATAGCCTTCTGTTTCCTGCGGGATTTCGTGCTTCGGTAAAGCATTGATAAAATCATTGGCAATTAACATCGAGTTGATCATCTTGCCTTTGGCATAGCCCGGGTGTACGCTTTTTCCCTTAAAGGTAATTTTTGCACCCGCCGCGTTGAAGTTTTCATACTCCAATTCGCCCAATTGACTTCCGTCCATGGTATACGCCCACTGCGCACCAAATTGGTCCACATCAAAGAAATCCGCTCCACGGCCAATCTCTTCGTCGGGGGTAAACCCTACGCGAATCTTCCCGTGTTTGATTTCAGGATGTTGCACCAAGTATTCCATCGCCGTGACAATCTCGGTGAGTCCCGCCTTATCGTCGGCACCCAACAGGGTCAGGCCGTTGGTGGTAATCAAGGTTTGTCCTTTGTACAACAACAAATCCTCAAAATAAGAGGGCGAAAGCACGATATTCTTTTCAGCATTTAATACGATATCGCCGCCGTCGTAGTTGGGCACGATTTGCGGGGTTACGCCTTTTCCGGTAAAGTCGGGCGAAGTATCGTAATGCGACACAAATCCGATGGTCGGCACCTCGTGGTCTACGTTGGAGGGAAGCGTTCCCATCACATAGCCTTTTTCGTCGATGGTGACTTCGGTGAGTCCGATATTTTGTAATTCTTGTACCAATAGGTTTGCCAAATCAAACTGTTTGGCAGTACTGGGAGTTGTCGGTGAGTTGGCATCCGACTCGGTATCGATCGTGACGTAGCTGATAAAGCGGTCAATGATATGTTGCATAGTGGGTGTATTTTGAGTCACAAATATAGCAAATCGGGAAGGAGCTACGGTGGGTTTTGGGCAAAAAAAAACCCCGAATCGTTGGATTCAGGGAAGATTTTTTGAGTGGTCTAAGGTCTTATTCGTTCACAAGAACCCATTCACCGGTAGCAATCATCGATTCGGCTTTTTTGTACTTCATCGATTCGGTTTTGCCACTTAAAATATGTTTGATGGTAACGGTGTCGTTACGGTTAATTTTTGGCATTTCGCGCACTACAGTTTCTGTACGTTGGGGCTGTGTTTCTTGTGCTTGTGCATTGCTTTCCGCCACTTCGTTTTCGTTACGCGATTCGGTATATTGCTCTCTTGGACGGTCTTCGCTTCGCGCTTCATGGATTTCTTGCGAAACCTGTTGCTGCGGCAAGTCACCTTTAAACAAGAACGAAATCACTTCTTTATTCACGGCATTCAACATCGTACGGAACAAGTTGAAGGCTTCCAATTTATAAATCAACAACGGATCTTTTTGTTCGTGAACGGCCAACTGCACCGACGTTTTTAATTCGTCCATTTTGCGCAAGTGTTTTTTCCAAGCTTCGTCCACAATGGCAAGGGTGATGTTCTTTTCAAAATCAGCCACCAATTGCGCGCCTTGTGATTCGTAAGCCTTTTTCAAATCGGTTACCACACTCAAGGATTTGATACCATCGGTAAACGGAACCACGATGCGCTCGAAATGATTCCCCGGATTTTCATAAACATTCGCGATGATTGGGAAGGCTTCCCGAGCGGAACGTTCACATTTTTCTGTGTAGTATTGGTACGCCGCTTTGTAGAGACGACCGGTGATTTCCATTTCGTTTAATTTCTCAAAATCACTTTGTGAAATCGGTGAAGTAATCGAGAAATAACGAATGACTTCAAACTCGAAATTTTTAAAATCGTTCACGGGTTTGTTGTCGCTTACAATTACTTCACAGGTATCGTACAACATGTTCACGATGTCTAGTTTCAAACGTTCACCATGTAAAGCATGACGACGGCGTTTGTACACTACTTCACGTTGTGCGTTCATCACGTCATCGTATTCAAGAAGACGTTTACGAACACCAAAGTTATTTTCTTCTACTTTTTTCTGAGCGCGTTCGATGGATTTTGTCATCATCGAGTGTTGGATGACTTCCCCTTCTTTCAAGCCCATGCGGTCCATGATTTTGGCTACACGCTCGGATCCGAAAAGGCGCATTAAGTTATCTTCTAACGATACATAGAACTGCGAACTTCCTGGATCTCCTTGACGACCGGAACGACCTCGTAACTGACGGTCCACACGACGCGAGTCGTGACGCTCCGTACCGATGATGGCCAAACCACCCGCGGCTTTTACTTCAGGCGTTAATTTAATGTCGGTACCACGACCGGCCATATTGGTTGCGATTGTTACCACGCCAGGTTTACCCGCTTCAGCAACGATATCGGCTTCTTTTTTATGCAATTTCGCGTTCAATACGTTGTGTGCAATGTTGCGAATTTTCAACATACGACTCAATAATTCCGATATTTCAACCGAAGTCGTACCAATCAACACGGGACGTCCTTCTTGTGAAATTTTCACCACATCTTCAATGATGGCGTTGTATTTTTCACGCACTGAACGGTAGATCAAATCGTCTTTGTCAATTCTTGAAATTCCACGGTTGGTCGGAATCTCAACCACGTCTAGTTTGTAGATTTCCCAGAACTCTCCGGCTTCTGTTACCGCTGTACCGGTCATACCCGCCAACTTGTTGTACATACGGAAGTAGTTCTGTAGGGTAATCGTAGCGAAGGTTTGGGTAGCCGCTTCAATGGTCACGTTTTCTTTCGCTTCAATGGCTTGGTGTAAACCATCGGAGTAGCGACGACCGTCCATGATACGACCCGTTTGTTCGTCAACGATTAAAATTTTATTGTCCATGATTACGTATTCCACGTCTTTTTCAAACAGGGTATACGCTTTCAATAATTGGGTTAAGGTGTGGATACGCTCGCTTTTTACACCAAAATCTTGGAACAAACGTTCGCGGGCTTCTGCCTCTTGGTCTTTGTCCAAATTTTGTTTTTCGATGTTGGCGATTTCCGTACCAATATCGGGTAATACGAAGAAATCGTCGGAGGTATCTTGGGATAAGAATTTGATTCCGTTATCGGTCAATTCTACTTGGTTGTTTTTTTCTTCAATCACGAAATACAAGGCTTCGTCCACTTTATGCATTTCGCGGTTGTTGTCTTGCATGTATTGGTTTTCCGTTTTTTGCAACAACTGTTTAACGCCTTCTTCACTTAAGAATTTGATTAACGCTTTGTTTTTTGGAAGGGCACGGTACGCACGCAACAATTGGAAACCGCCATCTTTGGCATTCCCTTCTTTGATCAGTTTTTTTGCTTCCGCTAAGAAACCATTGGCCAACTGACGTTGCAAATTGTATAGATTTTCGATTTTTGGTTTTAATTCATTGAACTCGTGACGATCTCCATCCGGCACCGGACCTGAAATGATCAACGGCGTACGCGCGTCGTCGATTAATACCGAGTCCACCTCGTCGACAATCGCATAGTTGTGTTTGCGTTGCACCAAATCTTCAGGTGAATGCGCCATGTTATCACGAAGGTAATCGAAACCAAATTCGTTGTTGGTTCCGTAGGTGATATCCGCGTTGTAGGCTTTTCTGCGTTCTGCGGTATTCGGAGAATGGTTGTCAATACAGTCAACAGTTAAACCATGGAATTCAAACAAAGGTGCTTTCCACGTGCTGTCACGTTTGGCAAGGTAGTCGTTTACGGTTACTAGGTGTACGCCATTTCCAGTTAAAGCATTCAAGTACAAAGGAAGTGTAGCAACTAAGGTTTTCCCTTCCCCGGTTTGCATCTCTGAAATTTTACCTTGGTGCAATACGATACCCCCGATTAACTGTACATCGTAGTGGATCATGTCCCAAGTAATTTCTTTCCCCGCTGCATTCCATGAGTTCGCCCAAACAGCTTGATCGCCCTCTAGGGTAACATAAGCTTTTGTAGCGGAGAATTCGCGATCCATGGGCGTTGCTGTAACTGTAATGGATGTGTTTTCTTTGAAGCGTTTTGCGGTTTCTTTTACGACTGCAAAGGCTTCGGGTAAAATGTCATTTAGCGTTTTTTCAGAGGCTTCATAAGCTTCTTTTTCTAACGCATCGATTTTGTTGTAAATATCTTCACGAGCATCGATATCTTGAGTAGCTTCAGCCTCGGCTTTTAAGCGAATGATTTCTTCATCAAATTTGGCGCGTGATGCTTTAATTTTTTCTTTGAATTCAGCCGTTTTTGCGCGCAATTGGTCATGAGAAAGTCCGGTTAAGGAACCTTCCATAGCTTTGATTTTAGCGACTATAGGTTGGATAGCTTTGATATCTTTTTCGGATTTATCTCCGACAAATAGTTTAAGTATGCTGTTAATGATACTCATGGTATAATAATTTAGTTTTTTGCCCCTTTCGGGGTGTGCAAATTTAAACAAAAAAAAAGCCCCAAATGAGACTTTTTTTCAGTTGTGAATGTTTTTATTTCTTAGTATTCGTCCTCGTTCCACAGATAATCTTCATCCGTAGGGTAATCTGGCCAAATTTCTTCCATAGACTCGTATATTTCACCTTCATCTTCGATAGATTGAAGGTTTTCAACCACTTCTAGAGGGGCTCCGGTTCTGATGGCAAAATCGATTAATTCATCTTTAGTAGCAGGCCACGGTGCATCACTTAAATACGACGCTAATTCTAATGTCCAATACATCTTCTTTCGATTTTTAGATTTACTGCAAAAATAAATTTTTAACTGAAAAAGTCAAGTAAAAATTGATTTATTTTAATTTAAAAGTTAAGAACGTAAAAAAGTGGGTTTTCGCGGGACTTGCCGTTTGAAAATTTTTCAAAAAAAAAGAGCTGAAAACTACTTTCTCGGGATCCAAGGGGTTTCCTCGGCGTTCAAATCATGGGACAACTTCCGTGCCAACACAAAAAGGTAGTCAGAAAGTCGGTTTAAGTACTTAATTACAAGCGAATCTGTCGGTTCAATGTCATTTAAATGCACCGCTAAACGCTCGGCTCTACGGCATACACAGCGGGCCACATGACAATATGACACCGTAGTATGCCCTCCAGGCAGAACAAAGTGTGTCATAGGGGGTAATGCCGCATCCATTTTATCCATTTCCATTTCCAAATAGTCGATATCGGCTTCGGTAATGCCCAAGTTTTGCAAACGTTTTTCTCCGTTTTTCAAAACTTCTTTGGCTGGAGGAGTGGCAAGTATGGCGCCTACAGTAAACAAACGGTCTTGTACTTCGACCAAAACGGCTTTGTACAAAGCATTCATTTCCTGATCGCGTACGAGTCCGATATAGCTGTTCAACTCGTCTACGGTGCCATAACTTTCGATACGGATATGGTGTTTGGGAACGCGGTCACCGCCAAATAGGGAGGTAGTGCCGGCGTCACCTGTTTTGGTATAGACTTTCATAGGTAATTGCACTTTTTCAATTGGTTTCAAATGTAACAAAAAGGCGGACTAAAAACTAAAAAAGCTGTCTTTTTACGGACAGCTTTTTTGTTGGGATTCGTTTGGGAATTAATATCCAAATAATTCTTCTAAAGTGATTTTTTTCAAATCCCCTAATTTTTTCAAATCGGCTTCGTTAATTCGTTTTTCAGAACCCACGATTGCGTACGTATACGGTTTATTTGCCAAATGACTTTGGTGGTAAGCTTTCACCTCTTGCATGGTAACACCCCCAACTTTGTTGTACATCTGTTGACGGATATCGGTTGTCAATCCTAATTCTTTAGCATTCAAATACGTGAAAATAATGCCGTCTTGGGTGATGCGTTCAGTTTGAATGTCTTTCTTAATCTGTGATTTGGCCAATTCTAAGTTAGCCGTTAATTCAGGCATCACATTCAATAACTCATTCATTGCCACAGTTGCATCGTTAAATTTATCCGCTTGACTACCAACGTAGGCTAAAATTTGGAAGTTATCATTGGCTTTTTGAGGTTCCATAATGTATCCATAAGTACTGTAAGCTAGTGCTTTACTTTCACGGATGGTTTGGAATACCAAAGAGCCCATGCCTCCTCCAAAATAATTATTGAAGACGTTTACTATGGTTTTTTGATTCGGGTCAAACGTTTCTAAATTGCGCACCCAACGCGTTTCCGCTTGTACCATATCATAATCGGTAAACAAGACTTGGTTGGCTGTTTGAACTGTACGGGTGAATTCTTTTGCGGGAGCGGGTTTGCTAAATTGCGCCGGAATTTTGTGAATGGGTTTTAGTTTTTCGACCAAATTGTTTACCGCTAACGGACCGTAATAAATAACCGTTTGCTCGTAGTTGTTCAAGTTTTTAATGCGATCTACTAATTCCTGAGCGGTAAGTCCGTCCAACTCAGCATTGCTTAATACATTGTTGAACTTGTTTTTGGGTCCGTAAGTGGCATAGCTTGTTAATCCTTGTAATATAGCGCCTTTGTTGGCTTTGGCATCTTTACGCGATTTATTAATTCGGGCTTTCAAAGCTTTCAAGGCATTTTCATCTGCTTGAATTCCGCCGATTACCTCTTCATATAATTTTACGGCAGCATCAAAATTATCTTGTAAACCTTCAATAGTTACAGTGGTGTAATTTTCATTGGCATTTACAGAAAAACTACAAGCGATTTTATAGAACTCTTTGGTAATTTGTTCCGCTGATTTTTTATCTGTGCCTAAAAATTGAACGAATTGGGTTGCGATACTTTGCTTGTTGTCGTTCAATGTTCCCACTTTGTAGCGGTAGCGTAAACGGAAAATAGAATTGTCTTTGTTGGGTACAGCCAACAATTCAGTATTCCCTAGTTTCGCTTTTTGAATTGCGGTGTCAAAGTTTAAGAAAATCGGATTTGCCGGAGTAGCAGGCATTTCATCTACCATTTTTACAAAAGCAGATTGTTTGTCTGCATTCGTTTCTACAGGTGTGATTTGTGGTTTTTCAATTTTTTGAGCTAGTTGTGCTTCTCCTTTTTTCTTGAAGATACACACGTAGTTATTGCCTAAATATTTATTCGCGAAAGCAACAATATCTTCTTTCTTGATTTTAGAAAGATTGTTTACATAGGCCACTTGATCTTTCCAATCCAGTTCCGCAGTAAAGGCATCCATTAAAACACTGGCACGTTCGCCATAGCTTTCTGATTCAGTAATTTTATTTTTTTTAATGTTGTTAATGATAGATGCAATCAGGTCGTTATCGAAGTTGCCTTTTTTCAGGTTTTCAATTTCTGCCAAAACCAAGGCCTTTACTTCATCCAAGGATTGACCGTTGGTTGGTGAAGCGGAAAAGTACAATACACCGTAATCAATAAGGCTATAGGTAAATGCACTTGCACGCAATAATTTTTGTTTTTTAACCAAATTCAAATCCAATAAACCGGCTTTCCCATTAGTTAAAATTTGTCCTACCAAATCAGCCAATAAGGCGTCTTTGTCTTTGTTACCCGGAAGACGGAATCCAAGGGTCATACTTTCCGCATCGGGTCCGACAATTTCCTTTTGAATGGGTGATGTGATTGGTGCTTCGGGTTCGAATTTATATTTTTCAAAAGGTTTCGCTTGCATGTAGCCAAACATTTTGTCAATGGTAGCAATTACTTTGTCGGCATCAAAATCCCCTGATAAAATAATCCCCATGTTGTTGGGTACATAATACTTGTTGAAATACTTGCGAATTTCCACTAAGGAAGGGTTTTTCAAATGTTCAACGGTTCCAATGGTGGTTTGCAATCCATAATTGTGTTTGTTGAACATGGAAGCAAAAAGTGTTTCAAAAACTTTGCTGCCATCGCTATCTAAGGAACGGTTTTTTTCTTCATAAACCGCTTCCAATTCGGTATGGAAAATACGTAAAATAGGATTGCGGAAACGCTCGGCTTGAACCGTTAAGTATTTGTCGATCGCACTTGCAGGCACATCATCGGTATATACTGTTTGTTCAAATGAAGTAAAGGCATTGGTGCCTTGCGCGCCCATCGACGTCATCATTTTATCGTATTCATTGGCGATGGCATATGTACTGGCTACACCTGAAATCGAGTCAATTTGGTGGTAGATGGCTTTGCGTTTTGCGGGATCGGTTGACTTGTTGTATTGCTCATACAGGGCATCGATTTTGTCCAATTCCACTTTTTCTTTCGCCCAATCCAAACTACCGTATTTGTCGGTCCCTTTGAATAACATGTGTTCGAGGTAATGCGCCAAACCGGTATTCGTAGCAGGGTCGGTTTTACTTCCTGCTTTTACAGCTACATAGGCTTGGATGCGGGGGTCTTTTGGGGTCGGACTCAAAATCACCGTAAGTCCGTTTTTCAACGTGTAAAAACGAGCTTTCATTGGGTCGTTGGTCACGTATTTGTATTTGTAGCCTGCTGCTTCTGCTTCCTTCCATTGGAAGCTGGATTCTTGGCCAAATACTACTGCCGAAAAGGCGAGAAAAAGTAAGGAAAGGTTTAATTTGTTTTTCATAAAAAAATAGAATAGGTGTGTAAATACGTTTTTAAAAAAGGAAACCCCAACTTATCGGTTTGGGGTGTCGCTTTCAATGATTCCGTCTCTTAAACGGATGATACGGTGTGCATATTGTGCAATGTCTTCTTCGTGGGTAACTAAAATTACTGTATTTCCATTGGCATGGATATCGTCAAATAATTTCATGATTTCCACGGACGTTTTACTATCTAGATTACCTGTAGGTTCGTCGGCCAAAATAATCGATGGCTTATTGACCAATGCTCGGGCTACAGCTACCCGTTGGCGTTGACCACCCGAAAGTTGATTGGGTTGGTGATCCATTCGATCGGATAAACCAACTTGTGTTAAAACTTCTTTGGCGCGTTCATGGCGATCAGATTTAGAATAACCCGCATAAACCATTGGTAAAGCCACATTATCGAGTGCTGTTGTTCGCGGTAGAAGGTTAAAGGTTTGAAACACGAAACCAATTTCTTTGTTGCGGACTTCGGCAAGATCGTCATCATGCATTTTGGAAACATCTTTACCATTTAAAATATAGGTCCCAGAAGTGGGCGTGTCCAAACATCCCAATAAATTCATTAGGGTCGATTTTCCCGATCCCGAAGGTCCCATTAAGGCAACGTATTCCCCTTTATTGATGTTTAAATCAATGCCTTTCAGTACGTTGATGGTTTCACTTCCTAACTGGAAATCACGTTTTATATCTTTGATGGTTATTAATGAATTGGCCATGATTAGTTGTATTCAAGGATGTGCCTCATTGCAAATCGAAAGATAAGTAATCAAGAATCAGAAATTGTTACAGGAAACTTAAAATTTTAGGCCCTTAAAATAAAATGCTCTTTGGCTAATTTTTGTTCACTGCGAAAGAATACCAATCCCCATTGAAACGTATCGATAGTCACCGTTACTTTCGGATGGTTTTTAAGGGTTTCCCAAGCTTCTTCCATACCTGTAGACCAATGGATGTCATCAAAAATCCAAACCGAGTTATTGGTTGCTGTGGGTAATAATTGCTCAAAGTAGTCCAACGTAGCCTGTTTGGAATGGTTACCGTCAAAGTAAATTAGGTCGAAGGACGCATTTTTTTCCAGTTTATTGAAATAATCGGCAAACTCGGTCGTCACAAATTCGATGGAGGAAGCTGTTTCAAAATGAGTTTGCAAAGTTATTTTAGCTATCGTTTGGGTGTTGGCACAACCTTCTAACGTGATGAGTTTTGCCGATGGATTTCCAGCATGTAAAGCAGCTGATGCTAAACCCAAAGACGTGCCAATTTCTAATACGGTTTCTGGCTGAAAATACTGTACAAGTCGGTACAATAATTGTGCTCTTTTGGGTGAAATCCCCGCATTTTTAGCAATGGCATGTATCGCTCGGGTATTGGATTTGAAAACTCGCGAACCCGCCCCAAAGTCGGTGACTTCAATCGAATTGGTATTTGCTAAAAGTTGTTTTCGGTAGGTAGCGAGGTTTTTATATGCTGTATATTGTTTTTTATCGTAAAAACATTGGGTCACCAAATCAAACACAAAAGGCGAGTGAACTCCATGTTCGTTTTTGGAGTGCCATAAAAATTGGATGTAAGCTAAAATTTGGTTCATGGTTTTACAATTACTTTCTTTAATCACTGTATACTGATCACTGCAACTGATCACTGCCAACTGATTACTGTATACTGATTACTGTATACTGATCACTGCCAACTGATCACTGATTACTGCCAACTGTATACTGCTCACTACTCCATTTTCGCCAAAAGTTCAAACCAACGTTCTTCCTTTTCTTCCAACGATTTAATGATTTTTTGCAATTCCAAAGCTTTGGTTTCAATAGCATCAGGGGCTAGCGTACCTTCGGTGAATTGTTGTTCAATTTGTTTTTTGGTATATTCTAAATCTTTGATTTCGCGTTCGATTTTCTGAAATTCCTTTTGTTCATTAAAGGTTAGCCCTTGTTTGACTTGCTTTTCTTTCCAGTTTTTGGAAGTGTTCCCTTCGGTTTTATCTTCTTTTTCAGGAGCTGCACTGTCTTCATAGGTACGGAAATCGGAGTAGTTTCCGGGGAAATCTTCAATCACCCCTTGGCCACGGAAAACAAACAAGTGATCCACAATTTTATCCATAAAATAACGGTCGTGGGACACTACTAATAGACAACCCGGATAATCCAACAAAAAGTTTTCCAACACATTTAAAGTAACAATATCAAGGTCATTCGTGGGTTCGTCCAGAATCAAAAAGTTCGGGTTCTGAATCAAAACCGTACATAAATACAAGCGTTTTAATTCGCCACCACTCAATTTCTCCACATAGTCGTGTTGTTTTTTACGGTCAAATAAAAAACGTTCGAGTAAGCCCCCCGCTGAAATCGTTCGCCCTTTGGTCAAAGGAATATACTCGCCGTATTCCTTGATGATGTCAATCACCTTTTGTTCCGGTTTGGGGTTGATGCCACTTTGGGTATAATAACCAATTTTAATGGTGTCGCCAATCACCACTTTTCCGCCATCGGGTTGGATTGTTTGGGTTAGAATATTCAAAAAAGTCGACTTTCCAGTACCATTTTTACCAATAATGCCAATGCGTTCACCGCGGTTAAAGGTATAATCAAAGCCATCCATGATGATCTTATCTTGGAACTTTTTGGACACTTTGTGTAATTCGACTACTTTACTGCCCATGCGTTCCATGTTGATTTCCAACTCCATCACGTGTTCTTTTCGGCGGGAATGGGCTTTTTCTTTAATCACATAAAAGTCGTCAATACGCGATTTCGATTTGGTTGTACGGGCTTTGGGTTGGCGGCGCATCCAATCCAATTCTTTGACAAATAGGTTTTTGGCTTTTTCAACAGAAGCGTTTTCACTTGCTAAACGTTCTTCTTTTTTCTGTAAAAAATAAGAGTAATTGCCTTTGTATTGGTACAGTTTCCCATTGTCGAGTTCGATAATTTCATTACAAACCCGTTCCAAGAAGAAGCGGTCGTGGGTGACCATAAATAAGGTCATATTTTCTTTAGCAAAATAATTTTCGAGCCATTCAATCATTTCCAAGTCCAAGTGGTTGGTCGGTTCGTCCAATATTAATAGGTCGGGACGATTGATTAATATGATGGCTAAGGCCAAACGTTTCTTTTGTCCACCCGAGAGATTTTTGACTTTGAGTTTTAAATCATCGAGTTTCAGTTTAAACAGAATTTGTTTGTATTGTGTTTCAAAGTCCCACGCATTATGGCGCTCCATGTTTTCGAACGCCTTTTGGTAGGCTTCCTCGTCTTCTGGATTTTCAAGCGCTTTTTCATATTGCTCGATAATCTTCAGGGTGTCATTATCACTGGCGAAAATACTTTCTTCAATAGTAAGTTCGGCTTGCAAATTGGGTTCTTGAGAAAGAAATGCCATTTTGATGTCCTTACGCATGATGATTTGTCCGGCATCAGGCGTGTCTTCTCCGGTGATCATTTTGAGTAAAGACGTTTTTCCAGTCCCGTTTTTGGCCACAAAAGCAATTTTCTGATCCTTGTTTATTCCAAAGGATAAGTTTTCAAAAAGGGTACGTTCACCGTAGGATTTGGCAATATTTTCGACGGATAAATAATTCAAAATTCGAGGATTTTAGTTGGCAATTTTGCGGTACAAAAGTAACGGATTGATGGTCATTCACCAATTTTATTTCGGAGGAGTAGAATCCGATGCAATCTGTATATTTGTGGCATGCAACTTTCCGTCGTCATTTTAAATTACAAAGTGCGCTACTTTTTGGAACAATGTTTATACAGTGTTCAGAAAGCGATAGCCACGTTGGATGCTGAAATTATTGTGGTCGATAATGCATCATCCGATGACAGTTGCGCCATGGTTCGGGAACGTTTTCCGAATGTCAAGTTGATTGCCAATACCGAGAATTTGGGCTTTCCAAAAGGGAATAATATCGGTGTAGCAGCCGCCAAAGGAAAGTACTTGTGCATTTTGAATCCCGATACCATAGTAGCTGAAGATACGTTTACAAAAATCTTTTCCTATTTGGCTTCCCAACCCGAATTGGAATCAAATTTGGGTGTTTTAGGGTGTAAGTTGATCGATGGAACGGGTCGTTTTTTACCCGAGTCCAAACGGGGTGTCCCAACGCCTTGGGTCGCGTTCACCAAGATTTTTGGGTTGTATAAAGTATTTCCAAATCTATCCCTTTTTAACCGCTATTATGCCCAACACCTTACTGCCAATCAATCGGGTCCTGTGGATATCTTGGTCGGTGCATTTATGGTAATGCAGCGCGAAGTATATATGGAGTTAGGCGGTTTTGACGAAAATTGCTTCATGTATTCCGATGATATCGACTTGTGTTATTTGAGTTTAAAGTCGGGTCGAACCAACTATTATTACCATCACACTTCCGTGATCCATTATAAAGGAGAGAGTTCGGTGCGGGATGGAATGTATATGCAGCGTTTTCGTGAGGCCATGCAGTTTTTTTACCAAAAGCATTTTCGAAAATCCTTTGCTTTTGATGTAATGATGCGACTGGGTGCCTTTTTGTTTTCTTTGGTCAAACGATCGCAACAACGTAATCGCACGATACAGGTTACGAAAACGGTAGTGTTTACGAGAGATGGTTTGCAATGGCAAGCCACACATCCGGTGGACTATTATTCAAATTTAACCGACTTACAATTGACTTTATCACCGGGGATTCGCGTTGTATTTGATACGCGTTCCTATTCGTTTGCCGAACTAATACAGTTCATGGAAGAGCAGGGGCAAAGTGGGTGTCAGTTTCGAAATTACCTTCCCCAATTTGAGGGAATCATCGGGAGTGACCACGCAAACGATGTAGGAGGTGTCGAATTTTTATGAAAATTTACGAATTTCATTATTTAGGCTCAGAAGAATTAGTATTTTTGCAATCCAAAATAGAACACACAACGTCACACTAAAAATATGGCAAAGTTTGAATTGAAATTACCCAAGATGGGTGAAAGTGTTGCAGAAGCAACAATTACTAATTGGTTGAAAAATGTAGGCGATACCATTGCAGCGGATGAAGCGGTATTGGAAATTGCTACAGATAAAGTGGACAGTGAGGTGCCGAGTGAAGTTTCGGGAACTTTAACTGAAATTTTGTTTCAAGTCAATGATGTGGTAAAAGTAGGTCAAACTATCGCGATCATCGAAACCGAAGGTGGTGCGCCAGCAGTGGCAGCTCCACAAGCGGCGGCAGCTCCAGTTGTTGAAGCTGTGGCAGCAACCATTGAGGTGGCTAAAGAAGTGGCCGCACCAGTGGATTTCTCAGGTTCGGATAAGTTTTATTCTCCCTTGGTAAAAAATATTGCCAAAGAAGAAGGGATTTCGGTAGCTGAATTGGATACTATTACGGGTTCAGGTAAAGAAGGACGAGTGACGAAAGAAGATATTTTAAATTATATTAAAAATAGAGGAAATCAACCGGTAGCTCCAGCAGCTTCGCCTGCAACGGTTGCCACTCCTGCTCCGGTTGCAGCACCTGCTCCTCAAGCCGTTCCTGTATCGGTAAATGGTGGGGACGAAATTGTGGAAATGGACCGCATGCGTAAGTTGATTTCGAAATATATGGTAGAATCCGTGCAAACTTCGGCACACGTGCAGTCGTTTATCGAAGTGGATGTTACCAATATTGTAAAATGGCGCGATAAAGTAAAAAATGCGTTTGAAAAACGGGAAGGTGAGAAATTAACGTTTACACCTATTTTCATGGAAGCCGTGGCCAAAGCCTTGAAAGATTTTCCGATGATGAATATTTCTGTTGAAGGCGAGTATATCGTGAAAAAGAAAAACATCAACTTAGGAATGGCAGCTGCTTTACCCAATGGAAACTTGATTGTACCTGTGATTAAAAATGCAGATCAACTGAATTTGGTAGGTATGGCGAAAGCAGTGAATGATCTAGGAAACCGCGCAAAAGCAGGTAAATTAAAACCAGATGACACCCAAGGTGGAACCTATACTGTAACAAATGTAGGTACGTTTGGTTCGGTTTTCGGAACACCTATTATTAATCAGCCGCAAGTGGGGATTTTAGCATTGGGTGCGATTCGTAAAGTGCCTGCGGTTATTGAAACTCCTGAAGGTGACTTTATCGGCATTCGTCAAAAAATGTTTTTATCGCACAGTTATGACCACCGCGTGGTCGATGGCGCATTGGGAGGCAGCTTTGTAAAACGCGTAGCGGATTATTTAGAAGCTTGGGATATCAATAGAGAAATTTAAATAGCATACATTCAACCCTTTCCACAAAACGGAAAGGGTTTTTTTATCGTAATTGTTTAAAAAAATAAAGGTATCGATGAACGGTACATGCAATACCTTATATTTGTCCGCTTGAATACTAGAGAATGGAATTAAAATTAAACCGACCGATTTGTTTTTTTGATTTAGAAACAACGGGCATTGATGTGGCACGTGACCGCATTGTAGAAATATCCATCGTTAAAGTATTTCCTAATGGGAATAAAGAATGTCGTACATGGTTAGTAAATCCTACGATTCCTATTCCTCCCCAAGCCACAGCTGTGCATGGGATTTCCAATGAAAAAGTAGCAAACGAACCTACATTCAAAGAATTGGCACCACAAATTCATGCGATGATTAAGGATGCTGATTTGGCTGGATTTAATTCGGATCGTTTTGATATTCCTTTGTTAGCTGAAGAATTGTTGCGCGCCGAAGTAGATTTCGATATGAAAAATCGAGTGGCTGTTGATGTGCAAACCATTTTTCATAAAAAAGAAGAACGTACCTTAAGTGCTGCTTATCGTTTCTATTGTAATCAAACATTAGAAAATGCGCATAGTGCAGAGGCCGATACCTTAGCAACCTATGAAATTTTGAAGGCTCAACTGGAGCGTTATCCGGATTTACCGAATGACATGAAAGCATTGTCAGAATTTACAACGCGTAAAAAAGCTGTTGATTTTGCAGGATTTATTGCATTGGATGAGCAAGGACGCGAAATTTTTACTTTCGGAAAGCACAAAGGGGCTTTAGTCGAAGATGTTTTTGATAAAGAACCGGGTTATTTTGGTTGGATTCAAGGCGCTGAGTTTCCATTGTACACGAAGAAAGTACTTACAGGAATCAAATTACGCAAACTAAATACGAAGCAATAAATTGAAATTAAGTAAGTCTTAAGTTGTTTTTTACTTAGGGATTTTACTTTTAGAACTGTTATTATGAAAATCATTTGTATCGGTAGAAATTACGTTCAGCATATCGAGGAGCTTAACAATGAGCGTCCTAATGCTCCCGTTGTTTTTTTAAAACCCGACTCATCGATATTGTTAAAACAACATCCTTTTGTGATTCCGGAATTTACGAATGATGTGCATCATGAAGTGGAGGTGTTGGTTAAAATTAATAAAGTAGGGAAGTACATTGATCAAAAGTTTGCACACAGCTATTACGACGAAATTGGTTTAGGAATTGATTTTACAGCTCGTGATGTGCAAGATGAACTCAAAAAAAAGGGTTTGCCCTGGGAAAAAGCAAAGGCTTTTGACGGTTCAGCGGTTATCGGTGAATTTTATCCGAAATCTGATTTTGAATCTATGGAAAACATTAACTTTGAATTACACCGTAATGGTGAAGTAGTGCAACAAGGAAATACTTCACATATGTTATGGTCAATTGATGCGTTGGTTTCCTACGTTTCTCAGTATTTTACTTTGAAAAAAGGAGATATAATTTTCACAGGTACGCCGGCAGGTGTTGCCCAAGTTAACCCGAATGATAGCTTAGAAGGCTATTTGGAAGGTGAAAAAGCATTTCGAATACATATTAAATAATAAGGCAATAAATAGAATACATACGAATAATGGCAATTAATTATAACCTCGCTAAAGTATATGCATTATCGGATAATGATCCGGAATTTGTAATGCAAATTATAACGTTGTTTGTGACGGAAGTTCCACAAGATTTACAACAAATCGATTTAGGAATTAAAGCAAAAGATCACAAACTAGCGTATTCTTTCGCTCATAAAATTAAACCAACCCTAGATTTACTTGGCATGTCTATGGCACACGAAGAAATTCTTCAAGTGGAAGCATGGACCAAAGCAGAAGGGAAGCGTAAAGAAATAGAAGCTACTTTTGAAAGTATCAAAGAACAAGTTGATCGAGCTGTAAAGGAAATCAAGAAAGATTTCGATTTATAAAAGTCCCCAAACCCAAAACCTATGAAAGCTGCCATTGTAACCATTGGAGATGAAATTCTTATTGGTCAAATTGTGGATACCAATTCAGCTTACATTGCTAAAGCTTTGGATCGAATTGGCGTTCAGACTTATGAAATGCGCTCGATTAGTGATCAACGAGAACATATCCTACAGACTTTTCAGGAAGTACAGAATCATTTCGATTTTGTAATATTGACGGGAGGATTAGGTCCGACTAAGGATGATATCACCAAGAAAACCTTATGTGAATACTTTGAAGACGAACTGATTCGCAATGAATCGGTTGAATCGCATGTGGTCGCTTTAATAGAAAATGTACTCAAACGTCCTGCTTCCCAAATTAATAAAGACCAAGCTTTAGTGCCTTCTCAAGCCGAAATTCTATTTAATCAAGTAGGAACGGCGCCAGGGATGTGGATTCAAAAAGAACAAACCGTTTTTATTTCGATGCCAGGTGTGCCCTATGAAATGAAATACATCATGGAGCATGGAGTTATCCCCAAAATAGCAGCTACTTACCAACGACCTTTTATTCTTCATAAAACCTTACTAACTTATGGGCAAGGAGAGAGTGTGGTTGCTGAGCGGATTGAAGCATGGGAAAATGCGTTGCCTGACTTTATAAAGTTAGCCTATTTGCCTGCACCGGGAAGAGTACGCTTACGTTTAACGGCACGCGGAACGGATCAACAGGTGTTGGAGCAGGAAATTCATCGCCAAGTTGAAGCTGTTGCTGCCATCATTGGTGATATTATTGTAGGGTATGATGAAGAAGAGACACTAGAAGTTGTGGTGGGACGATTGTTGCAACAAGCTGGGAAAACTTTAGCCACAGCAGAAAGTTGTACTGGCGGCAAAATAGCGCAAATGATTACTTCGGTTGCGGGAGCTTCGGCCTATTTTAAAGGAAGTGTAGTGAGTTATGCTACTTCAACAAAAATTGATTTGTTAGGAGTTGATCCGGAGGTAATAGCAGCTCATAGTGTTGTGAGTGGAGCAGTTGCAGAAGCGATGGCGAAAGGAGCACAAAAACGATTGAAAGCCGACTATGTTTTAGCAACAACTGGGAATGCGGGTCCGACAAAAGGCGATTCGGATGTTGAAGTGGGAACGGTTTTTATTGCGCTAGCAACGCCTGAAAATACTGTGGTTGAGGAGTTTAATTTTGGTCAGCCGCGTGAAAAAGTGATTGACCGAACCGTGAACAAAGCGCTGGAAATGCTGCAAAAAGAAATTTTAAAAAATCTATAATATTTTTTTGTGTATAAGGTTTCTTTTTTGTTTCTTTGCACCCTGATTTTGAATAACGATAAAAGAAAAGCATAATGTCAAGAGTTTGTGACCTTACAGGTAAGAGAGCGATGGTAGGAAACAATGTTTCTCACGCGATGAACAAAACGAAGAGAAAGTTTTCTGTGAACTTGGTTAAAAAACGTTTCTACCTTGCTGAAGAAGACAGATGGGTTACTTTGAGAGTAGCAGCATCTACGATTAAAACAATCAATAAAAAAGGAATTGCTGCTGTATTGAAAGATGCTAAAGCAAACGGGTTTATTTAATCTGTAACCTATTAAAATAAAGAACAATGGCAAAGAAAGGTAATAGAATCCAAGTAATCTTAGAATGTACTGAGCACAAAGAGTCTGGTATGCCAGGAACTTCTCGTTACATTACGAAGAAAAATAAGAAAAATACTCCAGATCGTATGGAATTGAAAAAATTCAATCCGATTTTGAAGAGAATGACTGTTCACAAAGAAATTAAATAATACGAGATTTTTATTGTTTTAAAAATTTCAAAATACATTTTTGAATCATGGCAAAGAAAACCGTAGCAACGTTACAAACCGCTTCAAAGAGATTAACAAAAGCCATCAAAATGGTAAAATCTCCAAAAACAGGTGCTTATACTTTTGTTGAGTCGATTATGACTCCAGAAGAAGTTGATGAGTATTTGAAAAAGAAATAATTGTAAGTGCACAACAAACATATCAAAGCTACTTTCTCCTGAAAGTAGCTTTTTTATTTATATTTGTATCAACGAAAATTGCATATTTTAGAACGAACACATGAGTTTTTTTAAACGATTATTTTCCTCTGAAAAAAAGGAGACACTAGATAAAGGATTAGAGAAGTCGAAAACTTCTTTTCTATCAAAATTAACCAAAGCCATCGCGGGTAAATCCAAAGTTGATGATGAGGTTTTGGATAATTTGGAGGAAATTTTAGTTTCCTCAGATGTAGGTGTAAATACGACCTTAAAGATTATTGAACGAATTGAATCACGTGTATCCGAAGATAAATACATGGGTACTGATGAACTCAATCAGATATTGCGTGAGGAAATTGCAGGTTTGCTTTCCGAAACGAAATCCGGTGAAGAAACTGAATTTACCATACCGATTGCTTCTAAACCCTACGTTATTATGGTTGTGGGCGTAAATGGTGTTGGAAAAACAACCACCATTGGTAAATTGGCTTATCAATTTAAAAAAGCCGGAAAAAATGTGGTTTTAGGTGCTGCCGATACTTTCCGAGCAGCTGCTATTGATCAATTACAAATTTGGGCAGATCGTGTGGGAGTTCCTATAGTGAAACAACAAATGGGATCAGATCCTGCTTCTGTAGCATTTGATACTTTACAATCTGCAGTAGCTCAAAATGCAGATGTCGTGATTATCGATACTGCAGGTCGTCTACATAATAAAGTTGGATTGATGAATGAATTGTCTAAAGTGAAAAAAGTAATGCAAAAAGTGGTTGGCGATGCGCCCCACGATGTATTATTAGTTTTAGACGGGTCAACTGGTCAAAATGCTTTTGAACAAGCCAAACAGTTTACTGCTGCAACCGAAGTGAGTTGCCTTGCAGTTACTAAATTAGACGGTACTGCCAAAGGTGGTGTTGTCATTGGAATCTCAGATCAATTTCAAATACCAGTGAAATATATCGGAGTGGGAGAAGGAATCGAAGACCTTCAAGTATTCAATAAATATGAATTTGTCGATAGTTTTTTTAAATAGCCTATGAAAAAAATATGGATATGGTACCGTTCGGTATCTGCAGTACTATTGATTTTGTTGAGTTTTGGTATCGGATTACTCTCTAAGCTTGTTGAGTTGAAATTCGAAGATTTAGCAATGGGATTACAGTTAATTGCTTTTTTCTTTCTAATATCAGGATTGATTCGGTTTTTAGATAAAACAATATTTAAATAATAAATGCGCTTAAAAAAACGCATTTATTTTACCCCATAATTCATTGTCAAATCCTGACAATGCAAAGGTTGGATTACTTGGGTCAGAGACTTCACCCATTCGAATCACTACCATTTTTTTACTCGGTATTACATATATTTTTTGGTCATTTTTACCTAAGGCACAAAACATGTCCGCTGGGCCATTTGGAATTAATGTCCCATTAAATTGCAATTGTAAGCCAGGGAGACGATAAGAAGTTTTTCCATTTAACCACCATAAATAGCCATAGGCTTGATTTAAGTTTTGCGATGTAGTAATTGCAGCATTGAAATAGTTTTCATTTATGATTTGAGTACCATTCCATTTTCCTTTATTTAAAGATAATAATCCAAATCGCGCCATATTTCGTGTTGTACTCCAATAAACGCTTAACCCACTTCCGTCTTCTATCCACGCTCCTCCCGTCATGCCTATTTTATCTCTTAATTTGGTGTTGAAATAATTAGACCAAGTTTGTCCACTTGCTGCAGCAACTACACCTTGTAATTTCACATATACATTATGATAAGCCCAGCGTGTTCCTGCATCAGCTTCATAGTGTAAGTTGCTCGGACTCACATCATCACCAGTCGTATCATCCAATCCTGATGTCATGGTTAATAGATGTTTACAAGTGATCATGTTTTCTTTTGCTAATGGAGCACTTGTCCAACCCGTGCCTAAATAGTCTGAAACTTTATTATTACTATTCAAGAGTCCTTCTTGTTCTGCAATACCTGTAGTCATTGCAGTCAGGGTTTTTCCTGCACTTGCCCAATACCAAGGAGTTGTGGCCGTATGTCCGTTTAAATAATACTCCATCACAATGCGTCCGTTTACAAGTATCATGAACGATTTTGTATTTTTTAGAGTCAAATAATCAACTAAAGGCTGTACTGCCGATTGGTTCCATCCTAA
>JBDKGM010000010.1:0-3533 GCA_039798185.1 Bacteroidota bacterium | reverse complement strand
CTTGCGACTTTTCAGTCAAGGCCGGACGTTTAATAATGCCCATTTTTATTTTCGTTTATAACAGAAAATCTTCTGTCAATTAGTTACTGAATGATGACTCAATTTTTTCAATCGCTGCAGTTGTGATTAACAACTTACCTGCGTTCACTAAATCGTATGTGTTCACATCTCCTGCGGTTGTCACCTTAGTCTTAGGAACATTACGTCCAGATAATACAACATTCTTGTCTACTTCTGGAGTGATCAATAATGTTTTTGTGTTATCTAATTGAAGCGCTTTCAACATTGCTAAATACGCTTTTGTTTGTGGCGTTGCGAATGAAACTGAATCTAAGATCGCGATATCTCCAGATTGAGCCTTAGCAGCTAAAGCTGATTGGCGAGCCAAAGCTTTCACTTTCTTGTTCAATTTGAAGTGGTAATCACGTGGGCGTGGTCCGAAGATACGTCCACCACCTTTCATCAAAGGAGATTTCATTGAACCTGCACGTGCACCACCCGTACCTTTTTGTTTCTTAATCTTGCGAGTCGAGCGAGAAACTTCTGCACGCTCTTTCGCTTTGTGAGTTCCTTGACGTTGGTTAGCTAAATATTGCTTCACATCTAAGTAAACCACATGCTCGTTAGGAACGATACCAAAGATTTCGTCAGAAAGAGTAATTTTCTTTCCGGTATCTTTTCCTGCTATGTTATATACTGATAATTCCATGTTTCAGAATGTCTATTGTTTAGGCTAGGCCCAATTTTTAATTTTCAATGATTACGTATGAGTTCTTAGCTCCAGGTACTGATCCAGAAACTACTAATAAGTTTTTCTCTGGATAGATTCTCAAAACTTGAAGGTTTTGAACCTTTACACGATTACCACCTGTACGACCCGCCATGCGTAAGCCTTTGAATACACGAGATGGGAATGAACACGCACCAATTGAACCTGGGTGACGACCGCGGTTATGCTGACCGTGAGTTTGACCACCCACACCGGCAAATCCGTGACGCTTAACAACACCCTGGAAACCTTTACCTTTAGAAGTACCTACCACGTCCACAAACGTGTCTAATTGAAGCATCTCTACCGTTAAAACATCTCCTAATGCAAGAGGCTGCTCAAACGTGCGAAATTCTACCAACTTTTTCTTAGGAGTAGTATTTGCTTTCTTGAAGTGACCCAACAAAGATTTTGTTGTGTGCTTTTCTTTTTTCTCACCGTAGCCGATTTGAACAGCGTTATAGCCTTCTTTCTCTACAGTTTTCACTTGTGTAACCACACAAGGACCGGCTTCGATTAGCGTACATGGAACAGCTTTACCGTCTTCCATGTATAGGCTAGTCATTCCGACTTTTTTACCAATAATTCCTGACATAATATGTTAATATTTAAAATATAAATATGCTTACAAGGCTACCGTGGCTTGTTGTAAGACTTTTATTCAAAATCATCGTTCAACTGAACGTGATATAGGAATCTAAACAATAAAAAAAAGCAGAATTGGTATAAGGCGACAAGATGGACCCGCTGTGGATAACAGCGAAAAAACACCTTGTGTAGCTTAATATTTAATTAATGGGCTGGGCATTCAACGGTCATCAATCAATACCAGTTCTAACACAAAAATCAAGCTTTCCTCGATTTAAGACCTGTTTGACATGCATTTTATGTGTTTTAAATAAATTCGGGAAGTTCTGCCAACCTCTCTCTGAATAAAAAACTGCGTTTGTCGAACGGGAGTGCAAAGGTAGGAAAAAAAATAATACAAACAAGAGGGTGGGTAAAAATATTTTGAAAATCAGGAGATTAGTCAAATAGTCCGGAGGGAAATAGTCCGAAGGAATGGTAAGTGGTAAGTGGTAAATGGTGAATGATAAATGATCGCCTCCGGACTCATTCCCTACGGACTATTTCCCTAGCGACTTACTTCTCAATAATAAACTGATCCCGAACCTGTCCATCCGCAGCCACCCATTTAGCGTCAAACTTCGACTTAGACACATCAATAATCATCGATCCGCCTACCTCTGTGTTTACGTAAACCGCCGATTTCAATGGGAAACCAGGCATTCTTCCGCCTAATCTACTCCCTGAACCATTCACGACATAAATTACCCCTTGGCCTTTTTTGCCCACTACATAATGATTAGGTGCTTTTTCCGTAGCTACCACCTGCGTAGCTGCATCGAAGGAATTATTTATACCAAAATGTCCGCGCAAAGGCAGTGTCCGCTCATATACGTGACTGTGTCCGGCTAACACCACGTCCACATTGTACTTCTCAAAAAGAGGATTCACTTTTTCGCGCATATTTTTCATGTCTGACTCAGTATCTGAATCGTGCGATCCTTTAGAATAGGGTGGCTTGTGAAAATAGACGATTGTGAAGGGGAGGCGATTTGCGGCTAAGTCTTTGGCCAACCAATCATATTGATCTCCTTTCCCATCCATCACCTGATTCCCCGCTGCATCGCGCAATTCCGTATCAATTGAAATCAAGTGCAAGGAGCCGTAATCCACTGAATAATAGGATTCAGAATGAGACGCAACTCCGCCAGCTTCCCCTTCTGTGGGTAATGAAAAAATCTTGAAATAGGGTGGAACTGTGGGATCGTGTTTCCCTGCATAATCGTGATTTCCAGGGGATGGATATAAGGCCAAATTAGGGAAAAAGTCCGTCTGGTAAACATCGAAAACATGTTGTTGGTATTCCTCCTCCTTCCCATTATTGTAGGCATTGTCTCCTAACCAAATCCAAGCATCGATCGGCTTATCTGCCGTATAATTCTTAATGGAAGAAATTACCGCATTTTGATTCGGTGTAACAAAGCCAAAATCCCCTAAAGCCCAAATTCGCACCGAATTAGGATCCCCTGCCTTCGGTTTGGTATGAAAACTCCCCTGATGTTTGGGCGATATAGTATAGGTATAGTTTTTAGTAGGACTAAGTCCTGACACTTTTATTATATGATCAATCACCCGATTCGTATCCGCAATCACGCGCGACTTCTTCTCCCCTTTTGTCTCCAAAGTCACTTGGCTTGACTGAGGTGATGCCGTACGCCATTGAATCAATACGGATTCTGAGGTCATCGATTGTAAATATGGGCCACGAACTACCTGGTCGTTTTGGGAGAATGCAGCGAATGAAAGGAATAGGAGGAGGATTTTTTTCATGGCGTTAAATTAATGGTAAATGGTGAATGGTGAGTGTTAAATGATTAAAAAATGTTGAATGGAAAATGAAGAGCATAAAGAATAAAGCACAAAGAATAAAGGAGATGAGAGAGTATAGAGCAGAGATGGAGAATGGTAAATGGTGAATGATTCTTTGGACTTCGGACTCATTCCCTTCGGACTGACGGAAATTGTATTTTTCTCATATTCCCCCTCGAAAAACGAATAATCTTTTGTATTTTTGGACTTTAGTTGCTGAAAATCAGGCAGTTTTTATTTATTTCCCAAGAAAAAAAAGCATTATGTCAAGTTTAACCAATCAAACAGGAGTGTTGCACGGAGATGCGGTTCAAGAGTTATTTGAGAT
>JBDKGM010000009.1:0-32215 GCA_039798185.1 Bacteroidota bacterium | reverse complement strand
ACATGCCATAAATTGAACGATATATAGTGATCGTCGCTATTTTTCAAACGACTACGTTTACGCTAAACGATTAGTTTGTAAAGATAGTATTTTTTCAATTATGGAAAATGCAAAAAGTCGGAGTGAAATTTTGTATAAAAACGCCTGAATTCCAACGAAATCAGGCGTTATTTAAGTATAATGTTTTTAGGTTTCTTTTACGGAAATGATATGAACTGGGCAGGCTTTTTCAGCCAATTCTCCTGTTTCTATCAAACTGTAATCCGTCGATTTTAAGGTGTGAAATCCTTTTGAATTCACTGCTTTCAACAAAACGGATTTGCCGTCTTTCTTTGACATTTGAAAAAGATTGGGTGCCATTTCCACACAGTAGTTACACCCAATGCACTTGTCGCGCTGTAAAGTTATGACAACCATCAGTTCGCCACAATTTTATACATTTTGTCAGACAATCGAATGCGGAAGGGTACTTTCAAGGTGCAACTATCGCCTTTGGTTGCTTTTTCTGCTTCAGCATCGTTCACCATAAATTCATTCAATTCCAGTTCTTGTGCACCTGTCGTCGGACCCGTAATTAATAATTTATCGCCCTTTTTGATATCGTAGGCTTCAATTTTAAATTCGGCAATGCCTGATTTTGGGAAGTAATGCATGCCTTTGCCCACATATACTTTTTTCTGAGTAGCATTGGATCCTGGATTGTCGCTCCATTCGCCCAATTGTTGGCCCAAATAATACCCGCTCCAAAATCCGCGGTTGTAGACGGTAGACAACGCTTCCATCCATGTTGCCACCCGTTCTTTGGTATATGAACCTTCTGCAATGGCATCAATGGCTTCGCGGTAAACGCGTGTCACGGTGGCGACATAATCCGCCGCCCGTCCACGGCCTTCGAGTTTTAACACCTTCACTCCCGAATCAGCAATTTGGTCTAAAAAATCCAACGTACACAAGTCTTTTGGAGACATCATGTATTCATTGTCCAATTCGATTTCAAAACCGCTTTCTTGATCGATAACGGTATATTTTTTTCGGCAATTTTGCTTGCAAGCACCGCGATTGGCCGAGGAATTATGCGAATGTAAACTCAAATAGCATTTTCCTGAAACTGCCATACACAAGGCGCCATGACCAAAGATTTCAATTTCGACCAAATTTCCCGACGGACCTTTGATTTGCTCTTTTTCAATCGCCTCGGTAATTTTTTTTACCTGACGCAAACTCAATTCTCGTGACAAGACAATTGTATCAGCAAAAAGGCTGTAGAATTTCACCGTTTCAATATTGGTCACATTCAATTGGGTCGAAATATGCACTTCAATTCCCAAACTACGGGCCATCGCGATTACCGCTTGGTCCGAGGCGATAACTGCAGTAATGCCCGCCTCTTTTACGCGGTTCAACAGCGTTTTGACTACCGATAAATCGTGGTCGTAAATAATGGTGTTCAACGTGAGATATGTTCGCACGTTTTTGGCTTGGCAACGTCGTGCAATTTCAGGTAAATCGTCAAGAACAAAGTTCACCGTAGCGCGCGCCCGCATGTTCAATTGTTCCACTCCAAAATACACCGAATCGCAACCGTTATCCAACGCCGCTTGCAGGGATTCAAAGTTCCCTGCTGGAGCCATGAGCTCCATACTTCCGGATGTTGTCATGTTTTAGTTTAAAATCAAATACACTTTGTCTGATAAGCGTACCCGTGACGGAACTGCAAAGGTAACTTTGTCACCCGTTTGTGCTTTCGTTCCCGCAGCACCATTGACGTGCATATTGGAAATAGTAAGCTCCATTTCGCCGGTGGTCGGACCCACAATAAGGATGCGATCGCCGTTTTGCAGTGCGCCGTGTTGCATTTCTACCAAACCGATACCGGCTTTTACATAGTAATGCGCAACTTTGCCGAGAAGTGTTTTTTTCACCCGATGTTTCGGGTTGATTTTTTGGCGAATATCCGTTGTCGCTTTTGCAAGCGGTACTTCAGGTAATTCACCTGCATGTTTGAATTTTAGTTTTTCAGATTTCCCCTTGCGGAAGACTTTGTTGCCCACTTGGATTCCTTTGCGCAATTTTACTTGCTCTGACAAAGGAAGATGAATGGTGTCCAGGCATTCTTGCGAACAACAATTTTCCATCGCGGCCTTACATTCGTCACATTGAATAAATAACAAATGACAGCCGTCGTTTACGCAATTGGTATGATCGTCACAGGGTTTCCCGCATTGGTGACATTGTGCAATAATATCATCAGTGATGCGCTCGCCCAAACGATGGTCAAACACAAAATTCTTTCCGATAAACTTGCTTTCTAATCCTTCTTCTTTGATTTGTTTGGCATAGTTGATAATGCCGCCTTCCAATTGGAATACATTTTTAAATCCTTGGTGTTTGTAGTACGCACTCGCTTTTTCACAACGAATACCACCGGTACAATACATCACCAAGTTTTTATTTTCTTTAAAGTCTTTTAATTGCTCATTAATGATGGGCAACGATTCGCGAAACGTTTCCACATCCGGCGTAATCGCACCTTTAAAATGACCCACTTCACTTTCATAATGATTACGGAAATCCACCACAATTGTGTTCGGATCGTCCAAAATCGCATTGAATTCACGCGCATTCAAATGCACTCCTTTGTTGGTTACATCAAAAGTTTCGTCATTTAATCCGTCGGCTACAATTTTGTGACGCACTTTAATCGTCAATTTCAAAAACGAGAAATCATCGTGCTCTACGGCCACATTCAAACGAATCCCACGCATAAAATCATAGGCTTCTAACGTCTCGCGAAAGGCCTCAAAATGTTCAGCAGGAACACTCATTTGCGCATTGATTCCTTCCTGGGCCACATAGATACGACCCAACGCATCCAGGGCATTCCAAGCTAAAAATAAATCGTCGCGAAATTTTTTGGGATCTTCGATTTTGGCGTACGCATAGAAAGATAATGTCAACCGTTGTTGACCCGCTTCTTCGATTAATTGAGCTCTTTCCTCTGCGCTTAATGTGTTGTACAGTTGCATGCTATAAACGTATTAAGTGAGATAAACGAATTCACAATGGCGGAATTCGAGGGCAAAG
This sequence comes from Bacteroidota bacterium, assembly GCA_039798185.1. GTDB lineage: Bacteria > Bacteroidota > Bacteroidia > Flavobacteriales > Flavobacteriaceae > Flavobacterium. The sequence continues at coordinate 29,131 of JBDKGM010000009.1, read as the reverse complement.
TTACCTTTTTTTTTGAATTTTCCAAGATTTGGGCGCATCCCCAAGGGGTCGGGCTATTCGCTACAATCTTTTGGGAAACCCAAAAGGATTTTCGCTGCTATCCCTTGCGCGCAGTGCTGTAAAGATCGCTTATTGCTGAATAAAAGTTATTTTTCACTACATATTTCGTTTTATTCATTGTGCCTTCCGTAGTAAACAGCTGTAAGGCCACCCCTTTTTTTAAATCCCGACTTGCCGTTGCCGTTGACAAATCTTTAAATAGGTTCATGTAATCTTTACGGGTAAATTCCTGCATCCCCAAACTTAAAAAGTGCTCCAAACGATCAATGTCTTTCAAAATGCGTTGCTTGTAATTCAAAATCGTTCCTAAGGATTGATCAATTACATCGAGCATGTATTCAATAAATACGGTAGACTTTCCAGCATTATCACTATCCTCTAATGCCTTATAATAGTGCGATTGTGTTTTTTGAATTAAACTTTCAAAAGGAAGAAACTCAAATATGGGATAAGTCTCTTTTAATATCATCGTTTGCCATAGCCTACCCATGCGTCCATTTCCATCCAAAAAAGGATGAATGAACTCCATTTCATAATGAAAAACACAACTTTTTAAAAGTGGCAATTCATCACTATCATTTAGATACTCAAAAAGATCTTTCATCAAAAAAGGTACATTTTCATGTGGAGGCGCTAAATGATGAACTTCTGATCCTTTTACAATTCCAACTGCTTGATTTCTGTATTTCCCTGGAGTATCTATAAGACCCATCATCAAGTCGGCATGGGCTTTCAAAAAACTCGATTCGGATCGGTATTGGTAGGTGTTTAAATCATCATATACCTTAATCGCATTGACCACTTCTTGGATATCTTTTTTCGGACCCACGACTTGTTTTTCTTCAATAATAGCGGTTATTTGATCTTCTGTTAAGGTGTTCCCCTCAATTTTTAACGAAGAATGTATGGTTTTGATGCGATGCTGTTTCCGTAGTTGTGGTGTTTGCTTCACAAGAAAATTCGCATTAACCACACCAATTTTCTCTGAAATAGAAGTCAGTAATTGCAGAATTTTGGGCGTAATATCATAGGGAGGTTTCATTGATAGCATCATTTGATAGCATCAAATATACAAATAGTTTATAAACAGTTTGTTACTTTCCACAAAAAAACCCTCAACGGTAGCCATTGAGGGTTGTTGTTTTGTTTTGAAAACGCTTAACAGAATTCGCCGTACGCGTCTTTTAAGTTTTCTGCAATCATTTCAGCTGGACGACCTTCAATGTGGTGACGTTCCAACATGTGAACCAATTCTCCATCCTTAAACAAAGCCATACTCGGTGATGAAGGAGGGAACGGGAACATGTGTTGACGCGCCGAATCCACCGCTTCGCGATCGACACCTGCAAAAACCGTAATCAAATGATCGGGTTTTTTGTCACCATCCAAACTCATTTTCGCGCCCGGACGTGCATTGCGCGCCGCACAGCCACATACTGAGTTAACCACAACTAAGGTTGTACCGTTTTGTTTAATTGCATTTTCTACCGCTTCGGCAGTATATAAGTTTTGAAAACCTGCGTCCGTTAATTCAGCACGCATGGGGTTTACCATTTCTTCTGGATACATAATGATTTGCTATTACGTTAATGTGGTACAAAGGTACAACCTTTTGAAACGATAATTTTCCAACAAACGATAAAGATTTGTTATAAATGAAGACTCAATTATCCAAAAAATCGATGCCACAAGGCTTTTAGAAACAACCCTTTAGGACAACGCCAAATGATGTTTAAATCTTCAGAAAAAGTGGTTTCTTCATCCAAAAATTTAAAAATTGTGGACACTTTTCCTTTGCGGAACATACTCGCAAAGATCGAACCACCCACTTGGTTTTGGCGGTATAAAATGTCAATTAGGAGTAAATCGTACAACCAAAAACGATTCACTTTATGAAAGGCTCGTAGGTCACTATTTTTAGTTAAAAAGTGCACTAAGGCTTTGGATTTTTTGAGGGCATTTTTAAATGTATAACCCGTACTGGCTTTAGTCCAACCGCCCGCCGAACCAATATGTAAAATCCGCTCGGTATTGTGTTTCCAAAAGGGATAACACGTCATCGGGATATTCCCTTGTTCGGTTTCGGTAATGGTGTAGGACGTTATGCCAAGGCGCTCCAAATACGCTTTGATCTCCCATTCGTACTCCTCGCGCTGCAATAAGTTGGCCGAAAATAAAGTGAATTCCAACAGTGCCTCTTGTTCACTTATGGGCAAGACATACATGAATCGGGTGTTCCCATTTTGGGGTACTGAAAAATCCATAAATGTCGCACAATCCGGTGTAAAAACTGGGGTTTCGGTTTTGACCATCCAACCTACAAAATGTTGGTGAACTAAAGGGAATTTCTTTTGCGTAACTAGTGGCTCCGGATTAAAGATGGAATTGAAAATATAATTACTGGTAAAGCTTTGGTTATCGGTTTTGACCAAACAATGATTACCCAATTCTTGGAAGTCGACAACCTTTTCTTGTATAATTTCTATATTCGTAAAAGAAGCAATTTCTTGAAAAATAGTTTGGTATAAATCGATGCCCCGAATCATGCGATACGTGTACGGCGCCATGTCAAAAGTGCGCCGATAATCAGCATCGGCAAACCAAGCTTGTTCCCATGCTTTAAATTGCACACCCGTAAATTGTTGGTTTTCATCCCAAAAGCACCAGGTTCGGTCGTTGGTTTTTTTGGCATCACTATCCAATAACAAAATGCGTTTGTCCTGATAAAAAGGGTGTTGCATCATTTCCCGTACAGTCAATAAAGCTGCGAGTCCGGTGCCTGTAAAGATGTAATGGTAGTGCAACATTAGATACGAAAGGATATGCCGAAAGCGGTGTAAAATTTAGCCGCTTCACCAGCGATGCGCTTTCCTGCTGACAAATCTAACATAAAATCAGGGGAAATCAAATAGGTAAAACCGCCGTCTATACTGTGATTGGACGCTTCATTCTGCGGTGCAAACCCGAATAGTTCGCCATAACAACCCCATTTTTCACTAAGACTATAGCCCAAAGTAGCCGTGTATAATCCCGTTCGTTTTCCATCGACAGGATGCCAATGTGCTCCCAAATTATATCCTAAACTTAAACGATTGGTCAGACTATGTTGCAACGTAAATCGGAAATTGGGGGCATAAAAATTCCCCTTAAAATCCGGTGAAGCACAATCGGGTAGCGCCACATGCGCAATTAAAGAGATTCTTGGTCGCCAATTTTTTTCACCACAGAAATTCACTTTTGCTCCCACTTGTATCGGTTGAAAACCCAATCGAGTTTCCGACCCGTAATTTTCTACATTCCATTCGGCAATCAATCGCAATTCCGATTGGTTAGTTAAACCGTATTTCCATAAAGAAGAAGGAATGGAATAGTTGCGGTGGTCGACATCTTGTTTGATGCTAAACCCATTTTCCGATTGTATTCGACCTTTGGGAACGGTATATGGTGTTTCTGTTTGGTCGGGGCGATCGCATTGAATAGGTGATTGCGACCAACAAACCATTGAAATAAATAAAGCGAAGAGTGTTTTTGTTTTCATAAAAATAAATTTAGGCAAATCTAAAAATAGTTTTATTCAAACCAAATTATTATTTTTGACCCAAATTAAAAATTATGACCATTTCCGAAGAAAATTATATTAAAGTGATTTACCACTTGGCACAAGTTTCTCCCAAAGGCGTAACAACCAATGCGATTGCAGGTACTTTAGATACCAAAGCGTCGTCGGTAACGGATATGTTGAAAAAGTTGGCGGATAAAAACTGGGTTGCCTATCAAAAGTACCAAGGCGTTTCTTTGACGGAATCGGGCTTGCAAAAGGCAAAAATGATCGTGCGTAAACACCGATTATGGGAAGTTTTTTTAGTGGAAAAATTAGGCTTCGCTTGGGATGAAGTGCATGAAATCGCGGAAGAATTAGAACACATTCAATCGGAAGCCTTGATTAGTAAGTTGGATGATTTTTTAGGATTTCCAACAGTTGATCCGCACGGTGATCCCATTCCGAATGCGAAAGGAGAAATGGTCAAAGAAGAACGCATCGTGTTATCGGAGGCGCAGTTGCTACAAACCTACCGTTTTATTGGCGTTAAAGATTCTTCAGCGGGGTTTCTTCAGTATTTAGACAAACAAAAAATAGCATTAGGAGCGGAAATACGCATTGTAGAAAAAGAAGAATTTGATGCTTCATTGGTTGTGGAACACCAAGGAAAAACTATTGCATTGTCGCAAAAAATAGCAGAAAACCTTTTTGTAAAACTAGGATAAGATGAGTACAAAATCGTTAGAAGAAGTACACCAATCGGTGGATGTGAATAATAACCTGAAAGGATTTCGTCGCATATTGGCCTTTTTAGGTCCGGCTTACATGATAAGTGTTGGTTATATGGATCCTGGAAATTGGGCTACCGATATTGCGGGAGGAAGTCAGTTTGGTTATGCCTTGATTTGGGTTTTATTGATGAGTAATGTAATGGCACTTTTGCTTCAAAGTTTAAGTGCACGGTTAGGCATTGTAACCCAACATGATTTGGCGCAAGCTTCACGAGAAACCTATTCCAAATATGTTAATTATGCGTTGTATTTTCTGGCTGAAATTGCTATTGCGGCTTGTGATTTGGCCGAAGTTTTAGGAATGGCGATTGGAATCAACTTATTGTTTGGTATTCCGTTGATGGAAGGCGTTTTGATTACCGTTTTGGATACCTTTTTACTGTTATTCTTAATCAATAAGGGCATCCGAAAAATGGAAGCTTTTATCATTACGTTGGTAGCGATAATTGGATTTTCTTTTGTGTTTGAAATGATCTTTGCCCAACCCGAATTGCCCAAAATTGCAGCGGGTTTAATTCCGTCATTGCCCAACAGCACAGCGCTTTACATTGCCATTGGAATCATTGGAGCAACGGTGATGCCACACAACTTATATTTACATTCCTCATTAGTACAAACCCGAAAATTTAATCGGGATGAAAAAGGGATCAAGCAATCGTTGAAATACAATTTTATCGACAGTACAATTGCTTTGAATTTGGCCTTTTTTGTCAATGCTGCGATTTTGATTTTGGCTGCCGCTACCTTTCACAAAAACGGTCATTTTGATATTGCCGAAATTCAAGATGCGCATCAATTATTAGCGCCTTTACTCGGAAATGATTGGGCACCGATTCTTTTTGCAGTGGCTTTAATCGCTGCGGGTCAGAGTTCGACCATCACGGGAACCTTGGCCGGTCAGATTGTAATGGAAGGTTATTTGAATTTGCGTATACAACCTTGGGTGCGCCGCATCATTACCCGGTTAATTGCTATTGTTCCTGCAGTAATAGCGATTTTAGTTTTTGGCGAACAAGTTACCGGGAAATTATTGTTATTGAGTCAGGTGATTTTGAGTTTACAATTGGGATTTGCGATTATTCCGTTGATTCATTTTGTGAGTGATAAAAAGAAGATGAAAGGCTTTCACATTAACCGAGCGACACAAGTAGCAGCTTGGGTGATTGCTGCGATTATTGTTTCGCTTAACATCAAATTGGTGTTTGATGAGTTAACAGGATGGTTAACCACTTCTGAACATCCGATGGTGTTGTGGTGTACGGTGGTTCCGATTGCCGTCGGATTTTTGCTTTTGTTATTTTACATTATTGTTGAACCTTTTATTACAAAAAGCAAAAAGGATATTGACAACCATTCTCCACATATTTTACAATTGGATTTGGAGAAAACGGAAGCCTTTACCAAGACTAAAATTGCTGTAGCAGTCGATTTTTCTTCGGCTGATGAGAAGGCGATTTTACATGCTTTAAACATGGGAGGGACAGCAGCTCAGTATACCTTAATTCACAGTGTGGAAACGGTAGGTGCCTTGTTTTATGGACATTCTACGGGAGATCATGAAACGGGATTGGACGAAGAATTTTTGAAAAACTATCAAAGTCGATTGGTGGCCAAAGGATACCAAGTGGATATTCAATTGGGATTTGGAAAACCGGCCAAGGCGATTGCGAAAATTGTGAATGAAGGCAATTTTGATTTGTTGATCATGGGTACACATGGACATACCGGATTCAAAGATTTATTTTTAGGAACTACGGTAGACAGTGTGCGTCACCGAATTCATATTCCGTTGTTTTTAGTGAAAGAATAAAAAAACCGACTCAAAAATAGAGTCGGTTTTTTTTTAAAATTTTGCACCAAGCGAAAGATAAAAACTTTGGCCTTCACCCGGAATTAATCCAGGACCAGGATAGCCACCCGAACGGCGTGTGGCATACTTTTCATTCAAAAGATTATTGATACCCGCTTTAAGGTTATAATTTTTAAAACGGTATTCCATTCCTAAATCAACGACTTTGTAGCTACCAATTTTCCCGTTAACACCATTGGCTGTTGGAGTTTCTGTGTTGGTTGCATCGGAGTAAACCGCGCTGTTTTGACGTTGCTGTGCGCTTATCGATATTTTTTTATACTCCCAGCTGATTCCGAAATTATGAATAAAGCTTGGGGCATTTTCTACGCGTTTGCCTGCTAAATTTGTGGTAGTGATAATTGTATTAGGAGCTGTACCACTTACGGTAGTTGTTTGGAAATCACCATAACGCGCATGGATGAATGCACTACTTGCGAAAGTTTTTAATTTTCCCCATTTTTTTCCAAGACCAAAAACATCAAACCAACTGATATCGGCATAGATTTCAAACCCTCTATGGATGCTTTTGCCCAAATTAGTTCGGTAGGCATAAGCAGCTTGTGTTGGATCATCATTGGTGTAACGGTTTACGGTACCAATGCGGTTATTGTAGGCCATGTAGAAATAGGACACATCAAAGTTCGCCCAGTTTTTATAGGTTCCGCGATAGCCTAAATCAAAAGTATGGCCGTTGGCATCTTTCAAATTGTTATCAATTACATCGGTGGTAGCCGGTGGCGTTAGATCCGAAAACAATACGGGTCGATAAGCTTGTGTGAGATTGGTGTAAAAGTTGGTCGAACCAATACGATATTCAGATCCTACGCCCAAAAGGAATTGGTTACGAGTAATGGTTTGGTCTGCAAAAGTCGTTATCACTCCATTCACACGGTTAAAAATACCTGTACCTTCAGATTGAATATGTTCTAAGCGCACGCCAGGTGTTACGGACCAGTTTTGAGTAATTTGGAATAAATTTTCGGCAAATGCGGCTATATTTTGTGTGGTAAAATCAAGATCACGCGGATAGTCATTACTCACTGAGAGATCAAAGTCAGAACCTGTAGTTCCAGTACCCCGTTGTTTACGGTTGGTTTTCGCTTGGTATACGCGAAGACCAAACGCCAAGTGGTGTTCATTTTTGCCCAAAGAATACTTCCAAATATTGCGTGATTCCAATCCATAATTTACATAACGGTCACGGTCAACTTGGCGGTTTGCATATTGTAGAGTGGTAGGATTAACAACATCAACTACTGTAGGTGCGGCGGTGAATCCTACACTATTGCGTTCACCATAGAGTCCGAAAAGGGTGATTGCTGTGGTAACTTTTGGGCTCCAGCGTCCATTTAGTTTTATGGCGATGAGGTTCCAAGGTGTTCCCATCCAGTTTCGATTGCGCAGGGATTGCTGTGAATTATTTACAAATTGCGCATCGGTAAGTCCGCCCGATTGCTGTTGCTCATAATCCATATTGGTATATTCCAAATGTAGGTTCCAATGGTTGGAAAAATCATACCCAAGGTTTACGTGTGAATTACGAATGGTATAAGCCGAGTTGTCGCGCCAACCGTTTCCTTGACGGGAATGGTTGTAGGCATAATAGGAAAATTTTCCCTGTTTGCCTCCCAGTGCATTGAAACTACTTAATAAACCAAAACTGCCAACTGTATTTTGTGTTTCAAAGCTGAATTTTTTCTCAGGAGCTTTTTTGAGTATATAATTGATCATACCACCAAATTGGGGGCCGAATTGTAATGAAGCACCGCCTCGAATGAATTCGATACGATCAACAGCTTCCATGGGAGGGTTGTAGTAGGCTTCTGGATAACCAAAAACATCGGAAGAGATATCATACCCATTTTGACGGGTATTGAGTTCCCAACTACGGTTCGGACTCAAGCCGCGCACCGCGATGTTTAATTGAATTCCGGAGCCATCATTTTCCCAAACGGAAACACCCGCCATGCGTGAAAATAGCTCACGCGCATTGTTGGTGGTGCGGTTGGCATTGATTTCAGAAAGGCGTAACACATCATTTTTTTTACCTGATAACACCGTTTGGTTTTGTACGGAAGGAAGGCGGTCAGGAGTTTGTTCTTTAATGAAAATAATAACTTCATCAAGTGTAGTTTTCGTTGAATCTTTAACGGTTTCCTGAGCGTTTGATGTTGCTATGTTAAGTAAGATGAAAAGACTTAATAGCGATGAAAATTTCATGGGTTTTTATTTTGGCGCAAAATTACTTCCTAATCTTTATTTAGACAAAGTTTAAATAAAAATAAAGTGAATTTTAATACTTGTTCAAGGATTAATTACGAATAGAAATGCTTTTAGGATTTTGAATTTCAGGAAAATTCTGAGTTTTTGTTTAGCACGGATTGCAATAGGGGTTGAAGTGGAAATCCCGCAAAGCCGATGCAAAGAGGCTGCGGAATTGCAACGGAAGACCCGACCCCGAGCTAAGAAGAACGCGATTGAAAGGAAACGATTACTCGGGGGATTGCCCAAAAATTAACATCCGCAGTTGTGATCTCCACAGTCTTTGTTCTTGTTCTTTTTCTTGCGATTTTTAAATCGTTCGTACAGATAGGCTAGCGACAATCCTAGCAAAAGGTAAACAAGTATTTCTTGAAAGTTCATCATTTTAAAAGTATAAACCTCCGCCGAGGCCAATAAAATTGTAGTTTGGAGTCCCAATTTTTAAGCGTTCAAACCCCATGGTAAAGTAATAATTTTTACTGTGTACTTTGCCACCAAGCTCTAAAAAGTTTACCGGTTGACCGTTTACTTTACTCCATTTTCCTGTTGCAAAAATACTAAATCGCTTCCCAAAAAATCCCTCGGCATTGAGTCCGACCGACACGCCTGATTTTTGCACATCACTAGCGATATAAGTAGCTCCGATGTTCCAACCCAAATTGAGGTAAGGCAAACGCACACGGTCATAATTCAGGTTAAATTGAAAGATAGATAAGTGGGTTTTGTAATTGGTAAACGCACTTTTTTCCGTTAATGCATGGTAATCGGTTTGGAAATAAAAGTACTGAAAAGGGCGTATTTTCAAGTTGATATGATTGCCGTACAATTGACTATCACTGTATAAAAATTTGTTGTCGAAATCGATACGGAATCGGTTTCTTCCTGTTTTTACGCTATCGGGTGCCTCAAAATTTCCAACTCCAGCGTCTTTAAAAGGATACGGTGTGAGTCGGCTATGCAAGTGATTTTCATTTTCATAATCACCGATAAAGCTGTAGTAGAAAAGTACAGCCCCAACTTCAACAATGACTTCGGCTAATGTGCCTCCGGATGTATTGGATGTATTGGTACGGGAAGAACTGGAACTCGAAGAGCTGTTGTTTTGCGTTGAGGAATTGTTGGATTTTAAGTCTTTTTTGGACTGTTCTAATCGGGTTTGTCCGACAGAAAAGTTTGAAAAAGCGAAATAAAAAGAAAGGACGTAAAGCGTAATTTTTTTCATAAACAGTGGATTACTGCGTTCCATTTCACAAAAACCAAGCCAAATTATTTTAAAAACTGATAGGCAATAAGCGCAGAAAGATAGGCCACTCCACTCATAAAAACCAACTGAATTACTGGCCATTTCCAAGAGTTAGTTTCTTTTTTTACAATAGCTAGCGTACTGATACATTGCATGGCAAAAGCATAGAATAAGAGCAATGAGGTGCCGCTAGCAAAATCAAAAACGGGTGAACCATCTTCGTGGATTTCATGACGCATTTGTTCTTTGATGGTGGCTTCTTCATCACTTTTGTCACCTACTTTATAAATAGTTGCTAATGTGCCCACAAATACTTCACGAGCAGCAAATGAACTAACGATAGCCACACCAATTTTCCAATCATAGCCTAAAGGTCGGATGACGGGTTCAATTAATTTTCCGGCAATACCGATATAAGAATGTTCCAATTTGTATTCGGCAGTCCAATTGGGAATTACCGAAGGATTAATAGGAACGGGAGACTGATATACTTTTTGTTCGATGATTTTTTCAGCATTTTTAAAATCATCGCCTGGGCCATGTGATCCCATAAACCAAAGAATAATCGACAAGGCCATGATGATTTTACCCGCACCAAAAACAAACGATTTGGTTTTTTCTACCACATTGATACCTACGTTTTTCAACATCGGTATTTTGTAGCTAGGCATTTCCACTACAAAATACGATTTGGAGTTTATTTTCAGCATTTTATGCAAAATAAAGGCGCACAAAATGGCTATTCCAAATCCCAAAAGATACAGTACCATTAGGGTTAACCCTTGTAGACTGATAAAGCCAAGGACATGTTTTTCTGGAATGATAAGTGAGATCAGAATGGCATAAACCGGCAAACGAGCTGAACAGGTAATAAAAGGGGTAACAAGAATGGTTATTAAACGTTCTTTCCAATTTTCAATATTTCGTGCTCCCATGATTGCTGGGATAGCACAAGCGGTTCCTGAGATTAGAGGCACTACACTTTTTCCTGATAGTCCGAAGCGGCGCATGATTTTATCCATCAAAAACACCACTCGACTCATATAGCCGCTTTCTTCCAAAACAGAAATAAATAGAAACAAGAAGGCAATTTGTGGGATGAAAATTAGAATACCACCAATGCCCGGAATAAGTCCTTCCGCGATAAGATTGGTGAGTTCTCCTGCAGGCAAATGACTGGCGGCATACACTGATAATTGTGCAAATTTTTCATCAATAAAATCCATGGGCACACTTGACCAATCAAAAATCGATTGAAAGATGCCAAACAAAACCACGAAGAAAATGAGATAACCAAAGATTTTATGAGTAAGGACACGATCCAGCTTAGCCCGAATGTCACTGGCTTTAGAGCGGTCAATGGTTTGTCCAACTTTAAGGGTGTCGTTGATAAACTGATACCGTTTTATGGTTTCTTTTTGCTGTAAACGACGGAGTTCGCTGTGGGATTTAGTGAACGAACTTTTCATTTCGTTACGCTCTAAATTCAGGAAGTTGACGTCTTGTGTAATTACAAGCCAAAGTTTATAGACCAATTGATTCGGAAATGCTTTGCGTAATTTATCAAAGTATTCAGGATCAATGGATGAAGCATTGAGGCAAGGTTCAGTGGGTAATGAACGGTATTCGAGTATTAATTTTTTAAGGTCATCAATGCCTTTGTTTTTACGCGAACTCGTTAAGGCAATTTTAGTTTTGAGTTGACTCTCCAAATACGGAATATCCAATTCAATTCCCTTTAATTTCATACGATCACTCATATTGATGACCAGTAGTGTAGGGATTTCCAGATCTTTGATTTGGGTAAAAAGGAGTAAATTTCGTTTTAGATTTTCAACTTCTGTAACCACCACAACGACATCGGGAAAATTTTCATCTTTGCGGTTTAACATTAATTCGATCACCACATTTTCATCTATCGAACTTGCATTCAAACTATAAGTTCCCGGTAAATCGATAATTGTTGCTTTGGTGTGGTCATCCAATCGGCAGCTTCCAATTTTTTTCTCAACGGTGATTCCGGGATAATTACCCACCTGTTGTTTTAATCCCGTGAGTTGATTAAATACCGAAGTTTTACCCGTATTGGGATTCCCGATGAGTGCAACTTTAATATGATTTTCTGCCATGTTGATGAATTAAAGCGTCACTTCGATTTGTTGAGCGGTTTCAATCCGAATCGCTACATGGGAATCGTTGATGTTAAAATAAAGCGGGTCACCAAATGGAGCAACTTGAATGAGTTCAGCGGTATTTCCAGGTAAACAGCCCATCTCCAATAATTTCAATGGGATTTCCTCGGTGTTCACATCGAGTATAGTGGCTTTTTGTCCAATTTTAAGTTCGGCCAGGGCTAACTTCACTTTATTTAGATTGAATTAAAATACAAAGGTAGGCAATTGACCTTGATATTTTATGATAAAAGTCAATTTTAAGTTTTGTTTGGGCTTAGTTTTCGTTGGCTAAAAACTGAATATCTTCCCAAAGCTGTTGCACATTTTTGATCCCTGGTTCGGTTGGTCCATCCAAATTGGTTCCGTCATAGAAACCACGAATTCGCTTTTGAGCATCCACCAACACAAAATTCTCGGTGTGAACCATATCGTAAAGTTCAGAAGGATTGCCTGTTTTTACAACAAGAAAGGATTGCCGGGCAAGGTAATAAATCTCTTTTTTGTCTCCCGTTAGCAGGTTCCATTTGCTGTCGATAACTCCTTTTTTTTGAGCATATTTTTTTAAAACGGGTACGCTATCAATATCGGGAGTTACGGAAAAGGAAAGCAGTTTAACGTTGGGATTGTTTTTAATTTTATTTTGAAGCCACGCCATATTGTTGGTCATTTTCGGGCAAATACTTTGGCAGGTGGTGAAAAAAAAGTCGGCGACATAAATTTTACCTTCGTAGTCTTTTTCAGTGATTGTTTTTCCATTTTGATTGGTAAATGCAAATTTTCCGATGGTATGTTCCAAAGCGATATGTTGCACAGTTGAGTCTACCAATTCAGGATTGACATCACTCGGAGTGATTATCGGTAAATTTTTATTTGGTTTTAAAACCGAATAAAATGCACTGATGGTCACTATAGAGAAAACTAAAAAAAACAGGATAAAAAAGCGGTATTTTTTCAGTATTGAAGCCATTATTATTTTTTTACAAAAGTACGAACTACCACAAAATATCCATTTATTTAGCCGGTATTAAGTTGAATTTAACAACTTTTGAACGCCTATTTTAATAGCTTTGTGTTCAATAGCTAAACTTTACTTTATGAAAAACCAAAAAATAGTAACCTTAGCCTTGTCATTAACCACCTTATTGGCTGTGGAAAGTGTGAGCGCTCAAGACAAAAAGCCCGGTTTGAATCTGGATTTGATGGACAAATCCGTGAAACCTGGAGATGATTTTTTCCGATATGTGAATGGAGCTTGGTTTGACAAAACCGATATTCCTGCAGACCGCACGCGATGGGGAAGTTTTGATGAATTACGTCAGAATACGGATAAAGATGCCCTAGCCATTTTAAAAGAAGCAGTGGCAAATAAAAAATTAGATCCTAAATCAGATCAAGCTAAAGCGGTTAATGTATACAAAACGTACATGGATACCATAGCTCGAAACAAGCGCGGCATTCAGCCGATTAAGGCAACTTTAGCAAAAATTGATGCCATTAAAAATGTTGGCGATTTAAATAAATTATTGATAGAAAGACAACCGTTTGGCGGACTCGGATTTTACGGTATGTCGGTTGGAGCGGATGCTAAAAACAGTAACCGTAATGTGTTGAACATTGGTCCTGGAAGCTTAGGATTGCCAGATCGCGATTATTATGTGGCCGAAGATGCGGATTCCAAAGAAAAAAGAGCAAAATATGTGGAGCATGTTGCTCGCATGTTACAATATTTGGGATTGTCTGAAATTAAAGCCAAAGCAGATGCTGAACGTGTTTTAGCTTTTGAAACGGCAATGGCACAACCGCGAATGGACCGTGTTGAACGTCGTGATCGTAGAAAATCCTACAACCCAATGGATTTAACCCAATTGCAAGAATTGACGCCTTCAGTAAATTGGAGAAACTATATTTTGGGTGCAGGCATCAAGCGTATTGATACTGTAATCGTGTCACAACCCAAATACATGACCGCATTGGAAGGTTTATTTAAAGCCAATGCTGTTGAAGATTGGAAAGCGTATATGCGTTGGACACTTTTGAATAAATATGCCGATGAGTTAACAACAGATATTGAAAAAGCAAATTGGGAGTTTTACAGTAAGACCTTACAAGGTGCTAAAAAGCAACGTCCGAGAGAAGAGCGTGCTTTACAAGTAGTTAATGGTACGGTTGGTGAAGCTTTAGGGAAATTATATGTGGAGAAAAAATTCCCAGCGGAAGCCAAAGAAAAAGCCGCAAAAATGATTCAATATGTGTTCCGTGCGTTTGAAAATAGAATCAATAACTTACCTTGGATGGATCCCGCAACACGCATTGGAGCTGTGGAGAAATTACGCAAATCAACCGTAAAAATTGGTTATCCTGACAAATGGAAAGATTATTCCAAATTAGAAATTGTTGCCAAAGAAAATGGGGGTAACTATTTTGAAAATATGGAAAATGTGGCGCGATGGAGTTTTCAAAATAATATCGACGATTTAAGTAAGCCCGTGGATAAAACCCGTTGGGGAATGACACCGCAAACGGTAAATGCATATTACAATCCTTCGTACAACGAAATTGTATTCCCAGCCGCAATTTTACAACCGCCTTTTTACGATTACAAAGCGGATGATGCTGTGAATTTTGGTGGAATTGGCGCCGTTATCGGACATGAAATTTCTCATGGATTTGACGATTCAGGTGCGCGATACAATGCGGATGGAAATTTAGTGAATTGGTGGAAAGACGAAGATTTAAAACAGTTTACGGCATTAGGAACAGCTTTGGCAAACCAGTATAGTGCCTTACAACCGCTTCCTGGAACTTTCGTAGATGGTAAATTTACCTTAGGTGAAAACATCGGTGATTTAGGCGGAGTGAATGCAGCCTATGACGGTTTACAATTGTATTTAAAAGAAAATGGAAATCCAGGTTTGATTGATGGATATTCACCAGAACAGCGTTTCTTTATTTCTTGGGCAACCATTTGGCGCTCGAAAATGCGCGATGAAGCGATTAAAAACCAAGTAAAAACAGACCCACACTCACCAGGAATGTACCGTGCGTATGTGCCGTTATTGAATGTTGAAGCGTTTTACCAAGCGTTTAACATCAAACCAGAAGATAAGTTGTACTTGGCTCCTGATAAACGTGTAAAAATTTGGTAATTGAAAAAATATAAGTAAATCAAAAGGCTGTCCATCGAGACAGCCTTTTTTTATGGTTTAACTTGAAAAACGTAGTTCCATGTTTCAAGTAAAAATTTAGGTTGAATTTGTTTCCCCATGCGTTCATCGGCTGGATCAAACTCGGGTAAAGGTAAATTCCGTTCCAATGCAGCCTGAGTGTAAAAGTCTTTTCGCGAAGGATGTTCGGGATAAACCGCATTGATTGAATCCTGTAGCGCATCGCGTTGTATGCATTCTTTTAAAATACCGATGCAATCCTCCAGCGCAATCAAATTAACGGGTGCATGAGCTCGTTCAATGTTTTTCCGTCCTGAAAGATGACTTATTGGATGACGGTTTGGCCCAATTAATCCGCCAAATCGAACAATCGTGAAAGGATGACCCGAACAGCGAATATTTTGTTCAGCAGCAAGTAATTCATTTCCAGAAGCCGTTTCCGGTTGCGGAATAGTAGTGTCTACTAGTAAACCTTGACCATCAGAGAAAACAGAAGTCGAACTCACCCAGATGATTTTTAAGGTTCGATGATGCTCTAGTTTTTTAAGTAATTGAACCACTTTGGAAGCATAGGATTCTTCTGAATTTCCGCGTAATCGCGGGGGAATGTTTAGAAGCAAACAATCTATTTCAGCTATAAAATTATCCCAATCTCCCAAAACGGCGTGTTCAGTTAGGGTAAGTTGGTAAGCTTCAATTCCTTGTTCAGTAAGTTGGGTTTGCTTTTCTAAAGAAGTCGTAGTTCCTTTTACACGAAATCCATCGTTGACTAATGACACGGCCAATGGAAATCCCAACCAACCACATCCAATAATTCCTATCGTTTGTTTCATGATACAAAGGTAATTCTAACCCGTTAAGGAAGGGAGGGTTTGTGCTGAGTGGGACGAATTTTTTTAATTAATACAACCGCGTCATTCAATACAAAAGGCTTCGGCATTTGATTTTTAGGGCGCGAAGGGACACTAAACAAAGGGTTTTCAAGTAAATCAAACGAACTTTCAACCAATTCCAGATCAATTTTTTGATTTTTTGGTAAATCAAATGAAAATACCAGAGGTTGATTACGCGTAACATAATAACTTAGAAGTTTGTTTGTTGAGCCTCCGCCAATTTTAGAATGATGTGTTAATGCTTGAACACCATTGGCTTTTAAATGCTGGAGCGTAACTTGGTTTTTACTAAAAATATCGTAACGATTTACTTTTCGTTGGGGAGTGATTCGAATTTGGTAATAATGTCGATTCCCACGGATTGTATCTTTCTCAAAAATAATTTCAGGCTGCGGTAATGCTTTTAAAGCAGTTGCATTCATCCAACGGAAAGTCGTGCCATATTTGCTGTACAACTGATTTTGATTTAAAGGAGCCGCATCTTTGGGATGTTCGCCTAAAAAAGCCTTGTTCCAATCATCTAAATGTTCGTCATATGTAGTCCAATAAGCTTTGTTTTTATTGGCATCCATTACATACAACAAACTATTTGGTTTGGCTTCGGCATTGGTAAAGGGTGCTTCAAAATGCGCTTTCACAAAAAATGCGATTCCAATGAGTAAACACAAGGATGCCCATACTTTTTTTTGTGTAAACGAACCCAAGATAGGAAGTAATAAAACAAAAGCCAATACAGTTAATGCCGCAGATCCGGGAATCATTTTTAACCCTAATCCAACAGGGAACATCGTGATAAAAGGAACAATAAGAAGTAGTGTAGGAAGCGCCATGAATAGGTTCCAGAGACGCTTGGATTGTTGCGTAATGACAAAAACGCCAAGCATTAATGTTGCACCCAAAACAGGAAGTAGCAAAAAGGACGCGCCTGGTAATTGTAAAGCCAGACCAACGTTAATCAGCAACCAAACAAATAAGGCTGCAAATAGGCGATTCATCTCACTAAATCGACTTGTTTCTTTGTGATAAAATAAAAAGCAAATGCCTAATGTAATCGCAACAAATCCATATATATAGTCGTGACCATTATAGGTGAATCCTTGTAAAATGGAATGATAATCAGGATAAATTTGTTGAATCAACCACCAGCCTAAAAGTCCGATGATTATAGCTGTAAATAACGCGCCAAATAAAGGAAGAAATCCTTTTAAAACTTCATCGATTCGCAATACATGTTTTCCTAATCCGATAAAAGTAAATAGAAATAGAAGTGCTGCAGTTATTAAGAGAAGAGGCCAAATCCATTCAAAGGGATAATGAATAAATCCAAAGGGGACATTGAAATAGATATCGTCGTTTGAACTATTTAGTTCATTTAAATCAGTATTTGAAAAATGATGGAGCAAAGGCATCAGATAAGATCCTTGATGGGCCAACGATGTAGGAGCCAAATTTTCAACCAAATCTTGTTGGGTATGGTAGTTATAATGACTATCAATAAAGGCAAAATTATAACCTTGGATTTTTCCTTCTTCCCGAAACACCGTTAAATCCGTGTCGTTGGGTAACATTTTGTAAATGCTATACATAAGGGAATTTGACACGGGAAATTGTGTTTTACTTGCACTAAAGGCTTCCACCATTTTTCGGTTACCCTGGTTGGTTTCCATGAGCATATACCCGGGGCCAGAAGAACCTCTCGCTTCAAAATTGATGGCGACACCAATTTCTTTTGCCCAATGATGTTGTGTTACAAATAAAGCGGCCCCATTTAAACCCAATTCTTCAGCATCGCTAAATACTATTATAATGTCATTTTTATGCGGTGTTTTGTTGTATAAAAAGGCACGAATTCCTTCTAAAATTGTGGCAACACCCGAGGCATCATCACTAGCACCATGCGATTTAGTATGAGGCGCACTATCATAATGGGAAAGTAACAAAAGTGCTTTTCCGGGAGTGGTTCCTTTGATACGAGCGAGAATATTGGTGGACTCAACCAAAGTTCCTTTTTCGGTCATGGTAAAACCACGCTGAAGAGATGGTTCGAGGCCTAAGTCAGCCAATTCTTTTGTTAAATAATTTTGAATGCGATGATGTTCGGTAGAGCCAACATAATGTGGGTGTTTGGCAATAACTTTTACTTTTTCTAAGGCGCGTTGTGTGGAAAACTCACTAAGCGATGCAGGCTCCTGTTCATCATAGGATTGGGGCATCATTAGATAAAACAGCAAACCAACCACACCAATAAGGAAGAGGCTTTCGTAAAGATTGGTGTAATTTTTTTTCATAATCGCTATTCCACCGTCAATGGTCACGTTTTACAAGCACAAGATGGTTGTCTTCAGTAATCATATAGCCTTGATTGTACACAAAGCGATAGGTTTTGCCGGTTTTTGTTGTTAAAATATGGGTGATGTAATTCAATTCAAATCCCTTGTGTAACAAATTCTCGTGAGCGATTCTAAATCTTCCTTCGGCATTAAGTTCATTTAGGATGCGGTAATTCTTACGTAACTTGTTGTTGACATTTCGCATCACATTTGTACTATCCCTGTTCATGCGGTTGTTGAATGCATTACGGCAACCGTCACAGCAAAATTTTTTGTCTTCGCGACCGCTGATTGGCAAATCGCATTCCATACAATTTCGTTTCATAATCGTGGAGTTTAATATTCATTTTGGCTTAAAAAAAGATTGTAATTTCAAAATTTTGAAATGTTCAGTCAAATATAAAGAATATATTATTAACTAAACAAATGGATCGGCAAAGGTGTAGTAATTAGCCATTTGCATTCGTTTACAAACATTTACATACGGTAGTAAATGGTAATTAACCGATTATAAAATTTTCTTTTGGTTAATATTGTCCCATAATTTTTTAAGCCCGTATTATTTATTTAAAATGTTTAAGCCATGAAAAATCGTGTACAATTAATTGGCCATGTCGGTCAAGATCCTGAAATCAGATCTTTTGAAGGAGGGAAAAAGGTTGCTAATCTCAATATTGCGACCCATGATAGTTATTACAAAGATGACGAAAAAGTAGAGCAAACAGAATGGCACCGGGTGGTTGCTTGGGGTCGACTTGCTAATCTCATTGAAAAGTATGTAACAAAAGGTAAAGAAATTGCGATTAGCGGTAAAATTACCTATCGAAACTACGAAGACAAAGAAGGTGTAAAGCGCTACATTACAGAAGTTGTAGCAGATGACATCGTATTAATGAGTAAAAATTAATTGTCAATTCTTAAAAGTATTTTTTGATATGAATGCCTTGCGTAATAATGTACAACTCATTGGTCAAGTGAGTCAAGAACCAGAAATAAAATTGTTTGAAAAAAGTAAAAGAGCAAGCTTAACGATTGCAACCAATGAGGTATACTACCGTGACAATGGTGACAAAGTTGAGCAAACCGAATGGCATCGTGTAACTGCCTGGGGGAAGTTAGCCGATATCGTCGAACAGCATGTTGTTAAGGGAAAAGAAATTGCAGTGGAGGGCAAGTTAACACATCGTTCGTATGATGATAAAACCGGCGAAAAGCGTTACGTCACAGAAGTGGTGGCTAACGAATTGCTTCTTTTCGGGAAATAAACCTTGCGAAGGGTTCTTAGAGGGGAACGGTGGTTTAAAAAAGCCACCGTTTTTATATTGTTAAGGGTTGATTATTAACTTATTTTTTAACACGAAAACGTTTTCGGTAATATAAAAATTAGAGGGTCATGTTTTTTTTAATACTTTTATTTAACATTAAGGAATTCATAAATCCTAAACATGAAAATTTTTCGACTTGTTTTATTGGGGGTTACTCTTGCTTTTGCGAGTTTGCAGGTTCAGGCGCAAGTTGGAATTAATACTACAAATCCACTAAGTACGCTTGATATTAACGGCAATCTATCTGTTAAAACCGTAACTTTAAACGGTAATGGAAGTGGTAATGGTGGAGCAGCAGTTGCAATTAATGATGGAGTTTATATTTCAATTGCTCCACAAGCAACGGATGATAAATTTCAATTACCAAGTCCAGTATCTTTTCCTGGAAGAGTTTATATTATCCGTAATATTCAAAATTCGATAACGGCTCAATTGACCTCAGCTGCGGGTATGTTTTTTCCGAAAAACTCTACAGTAGGTTCAACACAATTATATATGTTCGAAGGAAATCTTCGTACGATAATTGTGATAAGCGACGGAATTAATTGGACGTATATCAATTAAGAATCCAGAAGGGATTGTAACGTATCCAAAAATTGACCAACATGAATTCCATCAATTAATCCATGATGAACATGGACCGATATTGCCATACTTTGCTTTCCATTTTCTTCTATCATTTTTCCATATGAAATTTTTGGACAGCTGTCGGGATAACTAAAACCACGTGCATGAGATAACCCTTGAAAATCTACCCACGGTATACTGGAAAAATGAATTAAATTTTCATGAGGGAAGGCTCTAGTTAAGAGTCCGGTAGTTTCTTGAATGCGATTTATTTCTTGGTGTGCAATAGAACTAAATGTTGTGATGTCTGGGTGAAATTCAATTAGCGAAAATCCAAACGTTTGATCACCACGCATGATTGTTGCAGAGGCATCGATACGCTCAAACAACCAAGGTTCATCATTAATAATTCGCAATCGAAAAGGTTCACAGGTATTTACAGCAGCAAGTGTTTTATGCAGATAATAAATGAAGAATGATACCCCAAGTTCTTTGGATTTTGCATAGGCTTTAGTACAATCTACGCGCGTAGTTAATCCATAAAAAGGTTCTTCCATTTGTTTAAAAAATAGAAAATGCTCCTTTCGGTTCCAAGAATCCAAATCGATTTTTGTTTTCGTAATCATTAGAAATGCTGCAATATTTGGGTTATTTTGGAAAGCGAATGAAATTTGGGATGCGTAATTTCAAAATCAATTCGTTCATAAGCCCAAGTTGTAGTATATGCAATATGAAATCCTGTGCCGCCAATATTTAATACGGGTAAAACATCCGATTTCAATGAATTTCCAATCATGACAAAGTTATCGGGATGGATATCTAAACGCTTTAACATCTTTTCATAGTCCATTTCGGTTTTGTCACTCATTACTTCGATATGGTGGAAATAATGTCCAATTCCTGAATCATGTAATTTACGATGTTGGTCTTTCAAGTCGCCTTTAGTCGCCACAACTAATCGGTATTTACCATGAAGAGATTTTAAAACCTCCTCTACATCGGGTAATAATTCAACAGGTTTCTGAAGTAATTCTTTGCCAATTTGAATGATTTTGTCAATGGCTTCCCCAGATAATTGTTGGTGGGTTAATTCCAATCCCGATTCAATCATAGAAAGTACAAAAGCTTTGATGCCAAACCCATACAAAGGCAAATTATCAACTTGGTGCTGAAGTAGTAATTGCAACAAATCTTGTTTCGAAGTATATCCTTCAAATAAATGACAAAATTTATCCTGTGCTTCTTCAAAATACGGTTCGTTGTGCCAAAGCGTATCATCAGCATCAAAAGCGATAATAGTTGAATGTTGCATAATTAATCTTTGAATGAATATATGGAATACCCAATTTCACCTTTAATTATTCCACCCAAATAAAGGGTTTTGTCGAAAGTAAATAATGTAGGGTTTTGTATTTTTTTATCTGCGGTAAAAATTCGCATTTTATCAAACCCAGTTTTTTGAGAATATTCATTAATTGGATTAAAGTTCTCATCAAATTTACTCGAAGTATAAACAACTTTACGATTTATATAGGAGTTCAAATTTTCATTAGGAAAACGCATAAATGAAACAGCAAGTACGGCTCCTCCTACACCATAAATAGGTAAATATAAATACATATTTGGAAGTGTTTCAGAGACCCCACCAATAGTCATTGTTATATTTCCAGAACTATTATACAAAGAAACAGCTGGATTTAAGTTGCTTATTTTTCTTAATAATTGATTGGATTTTGACAATATACGCGTTTCTTTTAGCGAACCATTTTCTTGAATAATATCAGATGTTCTAAAGGGTACTTCTTTATCTTTTTCTATTCGATAAGATTTTATTTCTTCACCCTCATTGTCTTTTATCGAAATAAATAATTCACTAGGAGAGCTTTTTAATTGAATATAATGGTTATTGAAATATAATGATGATGTAGGATGTGAATAATAATCAATGGATTCAGGTTTCGGAAAATAGGGTTGTGAAATTAGTTTTTGTGAAAAACTATAATCTTTTAGATTGATGTCGATAACTTGAGTTCCCGTGTCAAAATTGTCAAATGTTAGTTTCACAATATCACCGTCAACATAGATTTTTTTTGGCATAGCAGCTAATACTAAGGAAGGAGGTGAATCCGAAGCTATTCGTTGAACGAGACTTAGTTTTTGAATTGATTTAAATTCAGTTAATAATTCAAAAAGTGATATTCGTTTCCCTTCAAAACTAAAAAAAACTTTACCAGTTAAATCTATTACATGCCGTTCTATTTCTAGACCCTTAAATTTTTTAACATATAAAATGTTACTTTCTATTTTTCCACTGATAAGTGTAAAAACCCCATCCTTAAGGAATGAATAAATGTAGTAGTCATTGTCACTTTCAAAATTTATGGTTTTAAATGAAGTTGTTCTCGTGTTGAAATCAAATATTTGGCAACCAAACTCTCCTTTATTCTTACTTCTCCAGTATAAGTAGTAGATTTTATTATCAATAGAATAACCAAGTAAGGAACCATATTTTTTATCTGGTCTGGCTGTAATTAGGGTGTCAATAATTTCAAACTCTTTATTAGTACAAATCAACTTTGTATTAGAATTATCAACAACCAATAAGTTTAACAAGTTTTTGTTTTCATCGATTATTTCTATACAATCTGTGTTTTCATCGATTTTAAGCGGTATTATTTTTTCTAAATTTTGAGAAAATAAAGACTCAGTCACTAGTACAAGTAGCAACAACATTAACTTTTTCATGGGCTTATATGGGTTTAAAATTTAACTGATTGTCGCGCCGTTTTCCACACCTTCTGCCTCGGGATTGACAAAGACCAATTTACCTTCAGCATTTTGTGTTAGTAAAAGCATACCTTGACTTTCCACACCTCGCAATGCTCTTGGCGCTAAATTCACCAAAACGGTAACGCGTTTGCCAACCACTTCTTCTGGCGTAAAATGTTCGGCTATTCCCGATACTATTGTACGCACGTCTATTCCGGTATCGACTTTCAATACCAAAAGTTTATCCGCTTTTGGCATTTTCTCCGCCTCGATAATCGTACCCACACGCAAATCTAGTTTTGAAAAATCATCAAAAGTGGTGGTCTCTTTTTGTGGCGTAACATCTGGATTAGTCATGGTATTCGCTTTTTTAGTCGCTTCTAATTTGTCTATCTGTTGTTGAATGGCTTCATCTTCGATTTGGGCAAATAATATTTCCGCTTGTCCAATCGAATGTCCTGCAGGTAATAACGCTTCTTTTGCAAAGGCATTGTCCCAATTATTAGAATTGATCTGAAGCATTGTACATAATTTTGCAGCGGTAAACGGTAAAAAGGGTTCCGATAAATAGGCCAAAGCAGCAGCAACTTGCAATGCCACATACATTTGGGTTTTCACGCGCTCCGGATTTTCTTTTACCATTTTCCAAGGCTCTTCATCGGCTAAATATTTATTTCCTAAACGAGCCACATTCATCAATTCGCCTTGCGCTTCTCTAAATCGATAACGCTCTACAGAACTTGAAATCACTGCCGGATAGGCTTTTAGTTCGGCTAAAGTTTGTTCGTCAATTGCATTAAATTCATTCGGCTGCGGAACAATTCCGTTGTAGTATTTATTGGTTAAAACCACCACACGATTGATGAAATTTCCAAATATTGCTGCCAACTCATTATTATTTCTCGCTTGAAAATCTTTCCAAGTAAAATCATTATCCTTATTTTCTGGGGCATTAGCGGTCAAAGCATAACGCAATACATCTTGTTTATCAGGAAAATCTAATAAATATTCGTGCAACCAAACGGCCCAGTTTTTAGATGTCGAAAGTTTGTTTCCTTCCAAATTCAGAAACTCATTTGCAGGCACATTATCCGGTAAAATATAACTTCCTTCCGCCTTTAACATTGCTGGAAAAATAATACAATGAAACACAATATTGTCTTTACCTATAAAGTGAACCAATTTCGTTTCGGCATCTTTCCAATACGGTTCCCAATTTTTTCCTTCACGCGCAGCCCATTCTTTGGTAGCCGAGATGTATCCAATTGGCGCATCAAACCATACATATAATTTTTTTCCTTCGGCACCAGCCACAGGAACATCAATTCCCCAATCTAAATCGCGGGTTACCGCACGAGGTTTCAATCCATCGTCCAACCACGATTTCACCTGACCTAAAACATTGTTTTTCCAGTCTTTTTCATGCCCCACCAAAATCCAATCTTTCAAGAAATCTTGGTATCGATCTAAAGGTAAAAACCAATGTTTGGTTGATTTTAAAATCGGAGTTTCTCCCGTTATGGTCGACTTCGGATTAATTAAATCGGTGGCATTTAATGTAGAGCCACATTTTTCACATTGATCCCCATAAGCCTCTTCATTGCTGCATTTTGGGCAAGTTCCCATTACAAAACGATCGGCTAGAAACTGATCGGCTTTGGCATCATATAATTGTTCGGTAACTTCTTCAATAAAGTCGCCGTTGTCGTATAATTTTTTAAAAAATTCCGATGCCGTATCGTGGTGAATTTTTGATGAGGTACGCGAATAATTATCAAATGAAATTCCGAAATCAATAAACGATTTACGAATAATTCCGTCGTATTTATCAATCACTTCTTGTGGCGTGATGCCTTCTTTTTTGGCCTTCATCGAAATGGCAACGCCGTGTTCATCGCTTCCACAAACGAAAAGCACTTCTCTGCCTTGTAAACGCAAGTAGCGCGCATAAATATCAGACGGCACATAAACCCCCGCCAAATGCCCTATATGAATTGGCCCGTTCGTGTAAGGCAACGCAGCCGTTATGGTATATCTCTTCGGATTTTCTAACATGATTATTCGTTATATATCCTGCAAAAATAAGTAATTATTTTTAGTCTTTGCGAGCAAGGTGTCATTCTCAGGAAATTTGCTTTGCCAATTCGGTCTTTTGGAGCTCAGATCCTGCTATCCGTTACAATCTTTTACTTTTTAAAGAAAAAAGTAAAAGGATTTTCACTTTTATCAGGGCTAGGGCATTCGTTTTGATATCAACTTAATTTATATATTTGTATATTGTTTATCATTTAGTGTTCAATTAATAAATTGTAATCAATAAGTATTGTCAGTCTGAGCCTGTCGAAGACTGTACTGAGTTTCTAAAACCCAAAATGAAAAAATACATACTCTTTATTCTTATTTCGCTAGTATCAAGTAACCTTCATGCACAAAAAAAGATGATTATACCTCCCTATTTAAAAAAAGGCGATACTATTGCCATAGTTGCCACTGCTCGTAAAAATGTGGAAGAAAATTTACAAACTGCAATTGGTTGGTTGCACAACTGGGGCTTGGAAGTGGTAATAGGAAAAACCATAGGTTTAGATAACAACCAATTGGCCGGCACCGACCAAGAGCGAGCTGACGATTTTCAAACCATGATGGACAACCCAAATATTAAAGCAATATGGTGTGTTCGCGGAGGTTATGGTACCGTGCGTATGATTGATTTACTCGATTTTACAAAATTCAAGCAGTCACCTAAATGGGTAATTGGTTTTAGCGATGTTACCGTTTTGCACAGCCACTTAAATAATTTGGGGTTTGCTTCCATACACGGGATTATGCCTGTAAGCGTTAAAGCAACCGAAGAAGCAAAAGAAAGTTTGCGCAAAGCACTGTTTGGCGAAACATTAGAATACACCGTTCCTTGTGATCCTATGAACCGCTACGGCTCGGCCAAAGGCGAATTGGTAGGGGGTAATTTATCTATTTTGTACAGTCTTTTAGGCTCTTCTTCCGCTATAGATTGTACCGATAAAATTCTTTTCATGGAAGACCTTGACGAGTATTTGTACCACATCGACCGTATGATGATGAACCTAAAACGCAATGGTTGTCTTGAAAGTTTGAAGGGCATCATTGTTGGTGGTATGACCAAAATGCACGATAACGAAATCCCTTGGGGAAAAAATGTATTAGAAATTATTGACGATGTTACCAAGCCCTACAATATTCCGGTAATTTATAATTTCCCAGCAGGACATTCTGCTGATAACCACGCCCTAATTCTCGGTAAACAAATCACCCTTGAGGTAAACGATTTAGAGAGCAAAGTGAATTTTGAATAGACTTCTAATTGTCATTCCAACGGAGTAGGAATCTCCTGACGCTTATGTAAAGTAGATAGGATTGCTTCGTGCCTCGCAATGACAAAAATGACAAAAATGGCCGACCACAACGAACTTGGCAAACAGGGCGAAGCATTAGCTGTTGAATTTCTTCAGCAAAAGGGCTATGAAATTCTTGAAACCAACTGGACATTCCAAAAAGCCGAAATAGACATTATTGCTCAAAAAGACAGCGTTTTAGCTATTGTAGAAGTTAAAACCCGTTCATCAATTGATTATGGATTGCCCCAAGATTTTGTGAAACCAAAAAAAATTCAATTGCTTGTGAAAGCCGTCAACGAATATGTATTGGTTAATGATTTAGATTTGGAAGTTCGTTTTGATATCATTGCCATTCACAAAGAAGGTGCCGAATTTAACCTCGAACATATTGAAGAAGCGTTTTATTATTTTTAATTAAAAAAAGGCCTTACTATAGTAAGTCCTTTTTTGATATTATGAAATTAAATTAATTATTTCTTTTTAATTTGGCTTTCAATATTTTTCACTCTGTTGGTTAACGATTTATTTTGTTTTTTCAACTCTTCAATTAATACTTGTTGTTCTTTTATTGCTTCTGTTAAAACAGAAATTAACCCCGTATAGTTAATCCCTTTAAATTCCTCTTTTGTTTTATTTACATTAGTTTCAGACTTAGTTTCTGTGCTTTCAGAAATTGTATTTCCATCCACTGAAGTAATAGTTGCATTTTTATGTCCAGAATCTCCTGTTGTAGACAAATTTAGAGTTTGAGTTGTAACTAACTCAGGGAATACCGCCTCTAAATCCTGAGCAATAAATCCGTATTGCAAAGTAGTAGGCAAGTTAATTCCTGATTCGGCACTGCTTTTATAAAAATAAGTTACAGGAGTTAATGAGTTTATCTTATCTAAAGCTGAAACAAAAGGCTTCACTTCTTTCTTTAATTTTCTATCTGATGGCTGAACTAATGTACCTGTAATGGTTACATCCCCGTTAAAAAAGCCTGCATAATTTACAGCACCATTACTTGCTTCACTATAAATTCCATAGTTAGTACCAGTTGCAGTAACTGAAGAAGCTCGAGCAGAAACCCCATAATTGGTTCCATTAGTTGATGGACCAGAATCAGAATAAGCACCAACAGCAATATTAAAAACTTCAGATCCTCCTGCCCATCCAGAAATTCCATAATTTAGTCCTGTAGGAGTTGTATTAATTGAATACCCCATAACGCCTCTATTGTCTTTTCCATCGACAGCTCCATAACCAATTCCCCAAACGCCATAATTATCAGCAGTAGATCCATAAGCAGAGCCGAGCAATCCATTATTTAATAGTATTGAATTAGTTGCAAATCCTAAGGTGCCTGTATTTCTTCCTGTAGAATTTACTCCATCTGCAACACCCTGAACACCTCTATTATTTAATCCTGTAGTTCCATTAGCTACTCCGTATAATCCATAATTAGAACCTGTTGTTGCATTGTAAGCTCTTGCATATACAGAGGTATTGGTTGCGCCATTAGAAGCATAACTAGAAACACCAGTATTTGTTCCTAAACTTACTCCATTTGAACCTGCTAAAATTGCACGGTTATTTCCATCTGTACCATCGATTTGACTTTTTATTCCATAAAAATAATTGCCGGCAGTACTACCTCCAATTGTATTTATTTTAAGCGATGATTCCTCAGGAACAGATACTGTTTTATTAGCAACATTTCCAGCATCTAAAACTTGTTGTAGCGTTGCTGCACTCGAATTTTGGGCATACAAAGCATACGGGACGCTCATTAATTGAGTAGTTCCCATGGCAACATAACCGCTACCCGTGTTTAATTCAATGCCTAAGTAAAAAGATCCATTACCCCAATTGATAGATGAAAACGTACCTGAAGTTGGAGTTCCTTGTCCTACAACTAAATTAATATGACCTAAATCATCGGTATTGGCAGTTTGATTTTCACTATAAACCAAGGTTCCTGTTGCAGAGTTTTGATAAACATTGAATTTTACCAATACAATTTGGTTGAGTAATAACTGCCCCGAATTATTTCTAACAGTTGCTTGGTAATTAAAGCCTTGTGGCGCTTGAGCAAATAGGGCTGTTGTTATAATTACTGATAGTAGTGTAAATAGTTTTTTCATGGTTTTATTTTTTAATGATTTTATAAGTGTTTTTTTGATTGTTAACTTTATTTTCAATTGTAACTAGGTATATTCCTTGCGAATAATTAGAAAAATCCTGGGGATGATCTTTACTTATTGTCCCGATATGAATTTGTTTCCCATTTAGGTCTACAATTTGAATTCCAAAAACCTCAATATCTGGGTGAGAAACATAAAGAAATTGATTAGTTGGATTGGGATATAGTTTAATTTGTAAGGACATCGTAATATCTTCTACACTAAGTGCTTGTATATCCATAGCCGGATAAAACCCATTACCCAGTTGGTTGTCACCAGCAACCATTAATCCAACAACTGGTTCACCAGTGGTCCAAGACATTTTAAGATTAGAAGCGCTATCAGTTTTGCCTGCTGCACCAATGACTTGTTTTGAAATAGTTTGTGAATATCCAACCATGGATATAAAAACTATAAATACGAAAGTTAAATTATTCATTATTTGATATTAAGTGTTAATCAAACAAATTTATTATTTTTGAACTTATATTTAAGCCCATTTTAAGCCCATAATTATGTCTGACAATAGCCTTGTTCAAATTAAAATTGAAATACAAAAGCAAATAGGATTGACAATAGAAAAACAAATTCATTTGAAAATTTTACAAGTAGCTATTGAAA
>JBDKGM010000008.1:0-6629 GCA_039798185.1 Bacteroidota bacterium | reverse complement strand
CCATCTTTGATAATGACACGGTCACGCTCATCAGGTGGTGGGAAATACGAATTATAGCGGCTTCCATCCTTGATGGCACGATAACCACTAGTTACAGTTTTGGTTGGTATATGTGCGAGTGTGCTCATTAGATGATTTTGCTAGGTTCAGATTCATAAAAGAGCCCATTTACATAGGTGGTGAAAGACATTTCAATCGGAATACCGAGTTGATCAATTAAGTTCTTTTTATTGCCCGATTTAAACGCGGTAATTACTGCTGGAACTTTTGAAACGATATTGGAGATTAACCCTGAAAGGGTCATCCAATTGATTTGAAGTTCAATGGTGTCGATTTGAGTAACACCGAGCGGTTTGATAAGAATTTCTTTGTTTTCCGCATTGGATTGGGACAACAATTTTCCTTTACTTTTTACACTTACAACGGGCTTTGTAATCTTTACCGAATCCTTTGAAGGATTGTTAATGGCTACTTCTGTGCGGAATGATAATCCACCTAAATTGACAGCATGGACACGAGGATTCACCAACGAAATATTGGTTTGATCACCTACGTTTTGCATTTTTAGTAATCTAACAATGCCATAAACCGCAACGGCTCCAAGTGTTATGCCAACCAATTTATTCATTATCGTCAGCAGATTTTTCGTTAAAGAATTGATTGAGTTTGCGAGAAGCAGCGTCTAATACTTTCTTAACCACATAGCCAGCGACAGCTGATGCAGAGGCATAAATAATAACAGTGGTCAGTCCTGGTAATGTTATCGCCAGTAATAGGGGCTTAGCGGAAATTGCTTTACCAACGCCACCGACAACCCCTGAAACGGTCGTAAATAATGCAGTATGTGTGTGATGTTGCATGAAGTCTTGTATCGATTAGGATACAAACTTCTGAAATGAAAAACTGTGGAAAAGGCGGAATAGGGTGTGTGAATCTGTAATAAGGTGTATGTAATTAAATGGAGGTAAAATGTTATTTTTGCAAGTAATAAATTAGAAAATACATCTGTACTTGCAAAAAAATAAAACGAAACGAAGTCTCGCATGTCACTCCATATTTGTATGACTATGCGAAGGTTTGTTTCGTGTATATACAAGTTATCGGCTATTCTAAAAGACACCCTGCAAACATCGAAAGTCGGACAATTGAAAACAAATATGTACCTTTGACCGTTAATAAAACAGAATGACAAAAAAGTTTCAGATATTACACATCATTTTGACTCTTGGTTTCTTTGCGACACCAACGTTGACTTATGCTTGTGGAACAGAAACTACCAAAACTGAAAAATCTTGTTGCAAAAAATCTAAAACTGAGAAAAACTCAAAAAAAGACTGTTGCAAAAAAAGTAATTCCAAAAGCGACAATGAAAATAACGATTGCGATGGAAAATGTAAAAACTCAAATTGCAGTTGCCCTACAACGCATTTTGCATTTGCATTGCCTTTTTATGTTGAAATTAAAGCTAAAACCTATTTTACAGAAGGTAAAAAAACTAAATTATACTACAACGAAAACTATCTTTCTGATGGTTTTACTTCCATTTGGACACCGCCTAATATAGGCTAATTTCTTGCCTTGACAGCCATAAGTCTGTCTAATCGAAAGCAAATATCTTACTTTCAAAATTAATAATTTTCAAAATTTTAAATTTTCAAAAAATGAAATCAATAAAAATATTGATGGCAATATCTGTATTGCTATCGTTCACAGCGTGTAACGCTCAAATCAAAAACGCTAAAACCGAAAGCGTAAAAATATTCGGTAACTGTGGTATGTGTGAAACAACCATTGAAAAAGCAGGTAACAAGAAAAAAGTAGCCAAAGTAGATTGGAATAAAGACACTAAAATGGCTAAAATTACTTACGATGCTAAAAAAACCAATAAAGATGAAATTTTAAAACGAATTGCATTGAGTGGTTACGATAGCGACAAGTTTCTTGCACCAGACGATGTTTACGCTAAACTTCCAGGTTGTTGTCAATATGACCGTGCAAAAAAAGTAGTTGCTAAAACCGAAACACCAAAAGTAGAAGCAAAAGTTGAAGACCATTCAGGACACAATCATTCAACAACTGCAACAACAACCGAAAAACCATTAGAAGTAAAACAAGAAGTAAATCAACTGAATGCAGTTTTTGATAACTATTTTGCTGTAAAAGATGCCTTGGTAAAAACAGACGGAAATACTTCATCAGCAAAAGCAAAAGAATTATTGACCGCTATCAATGCTGTGAAAATGGATAAATTGGCTACCGAAGAACATATTGTTTGGATGAAAGTTATGAAAGATTTGGCATTTGATGCGGAGCATATTGCAGACACAAAAGATGCTTCTCATCAAAGAGACCATTTTATGTCGCTTTCAAAAAATATGTATGATTTAATTAAAGTTTCTAAAGCCGAAACACCTACTTATTATCAATTTTGCCCAATGGCAAACGATGGAAAAGGTGCTAATTGGTTGAGCAAAGAAAATGCTGTTAAAAATCCATATTACGGTAATCAAATGCTTACTTGTGGTAAGGTAGTAGAAACAATAAAATAAAAATATAGGGTAGCCGAAGGCTACCCTATTAATAATTTTAATAATGAACTTCTTAAAATGGATATACAAAAAATTATTTCAAAAAAAATGTTGCCAATAGCAATTTTGCTACTGATAACTAATAATACATTCGCCCAAAAAGTGGTGCGTTACGACCTTTATGTAAAAGATACTTTGGTAAATTTTGCAGGTAAAGAAAAACGAGCCATTGCCGTAAACGGACAAATTCCGATGCCTACACTTACCTTTACCGAAGGCGACACGGCAGAAATTCACGTACATAATTTGCTCAAAGAAGAAACTTCTTTGCATTGGCACGGATTATTTCTTCCTAACAAAGAAGATGGCGTTCCTAATCTTACGCAAATGCCTATAAAACCAAATACTACCCACATTTACCGTTTTCCTGTAATTCAAAACGGTACACATTGGTATCATAGTCATAGTGGTTTACAAGAGCAAATAGGTATGTATGGAAACTTTGTAATGCTCAAAAAAGCGGACGATAAAACATTTAGAATAGGTATTGACGATTTACCAACCTTGCCCATAGTTTTAAGTGAATGGACGAACGTAAAACCCGAAAACATTCACCGAATGTTGCACAATGCCAACGATTACCCAGCATTGAAAAAAAATTCCGTTCAAAGTTATGCCGAATCCATCAAGGCAGGACATTTTAAAACCAAACTTAAAAATGAATGGAAAAGAATGCTGGCAATGGATGTAAGCGATGTGTATTATGAAAAAATATTTATGAATGGCAAATCAAGTACAGACCTTACTACTATTGATGGAAAGGAATTAAAAGCAGGCGATAAAGTCCGTTTAAGAATTTCTAACGGTGGTGCATCTTCCTACTTTTGGCTTACTTATGCAGGTGGAAAAATTACAGTAGTAGCCAACGATGGCAACGATGTAGCACCTGTGGAAGTGGATAGGCTGATTATTGCAGTTTCTGAAACTTATGATATTATTGTAACTATTCCATCTGAAAATACAGCTTTTGAATTTTTGGCAAC
Source organism: Bacteroidota bacterium (assembly GCA_039798185.1). GTDB lineage: Bacteria > Bacteroidota > Bacteroidia > Flavobacteriales > Flavobacteriaceae > Flavobacterium. The sequence continues at coordinate 3,058 of JBDKGM010000008.1, read as the reverse complement.
CACCGAAGATAGAACCAATTCGGCATCATTATACATAGGAAACGGTATCAAACAATTAAAATCGCCACAACCAAGATTAAAGTATTTTGAAGGAATGAAAATGATGAACGATATGATGAAAATGAATGGCGACCTTGACGATATGGGAATGAATATGAGCCTTAACCAAATGGATATGAATGTGGTAATGTATCCAGAAATTACAGGCGATAGCAAACCAAAACAAAGTGATAGCGACCCAAACCGATACAATGCCAATGCTTTGGCAGATATTGTAACGCTGAATTATGCAATGCTAAAATCACCAATTAATACTTCTTTGTCAAAAAATGCACCAGTAAAAGAATTAAAGTTTACGCTAACAGGAAATATGAACCGTTATGTGTGGAGTATGGATAACAAAGTAGTTTCTGAAACGGATAAAATTTTAATTAAAAAAGGCGAAAATGTACGCATCACCATTTATAATAATTCAATGATGCGACACCCAATGCACCTACACGGACACGACTTTCGTTTGCTAAACGGACAAGGCGATAATGCACCTTTAAAAAATATTGTGGACATTATGCCAATGGAAACCGATACATTAGAATTTAACGCCAATGTTGAAGGAGATTGGTTTTTCCATTGTCATATTCTCTACCATATGATGAGTGGAATGGGTAGAGTTTTGAGTTACGAAAATCAAGCACCAAACCCTTTAATTCCAAATCCAAAATTGGCAAAACGCAAATTATTTGCAGACGATAGAAAATTTCATTTTATGGCAGAGAATGATTTTGCTACCAATGGAAATGATGGAATGGCGATGTTTCAAGGCACACGTTGGAGCATTGGTACAGAGTGGCGTTTAGGCTACCACGATATGCACGGTTATGAAACAGAAACCCATATAGGTCGCTACATTGGAAAAATGCAATGGCTAATGCCTTTTGTAGGTTTTGATTGGCGATATAGAAAATTAGAAACCGATGCAATGGGGACTGTGGAAGGAGAAAAAAATCTTTTCGGACAAACCAACACAAAAGACAACAGACAACAATTTAGTTTAGGTGTTGCATATACTTTGCCAATGATGGTAGTTTTACAAACCGAAATTTACCACGATGGAAATTTACGAGTGCAATTAATGAGAGAAGATATTCCAATTTCAAAAAGATTGAGAGCATCATTTATGCTAAACACGGACAAAGAATATATGGCAGGATTTCGTTACATTGTAAACAGAAATTTAGGAGTTACAACGCACTACGACAGCGATATGGGACTTGGTTTTGGACTATTTTTAAACTACTAAACTAAGAGAAAACAGACACGGACGAAAGAAGAACAGCCGATAACAAGGGTTTTGTGAAATTGGGGCAGAAGTGCTAAATTTGAACATTTGTAATTCTAATCAACATTTGTGGTTTATTGAACATTTGTACCTTGAAAGCCCCCAACTTCACAAAGCCCCAATCCGTTAAACAACCTTAAGGCTCCCCAAACTCCTCCACAATAACCTTCACATGTGCTGGTGTCAGTAATCGAAGACCTGGCTTATAACCATGGCTCTTAAGCATTGGCAAAACCGTATCACTTAGTTTGATCCATCTGCGTAATTGAGCACTGGCACTTTTCTTTGATATGTTCGGGAAATAGAGCTGTGCAAGCTCACCGTAACCGTACGATTTTATTCTAAATTTCTCTTCCATTTTCTAAACTGGTCTAATTGGGTATAAAAAAAGCCCTGGGGTTTCCAGGGCTTTAAGTTTAAAACGACATTGCTAATCGACTTCCTATTTTGGAGGATAGTCGCTCCATGTCTTCGCCTACTTTTTTATCTACGATTCGGGCATAGTGCTGGGTGCTTGTAATGTTTTTGTGTCCTAGCATTTTACTTACCGATTCAATCGGTACACCATTCATCATGGTCAATGTAGTTGCAAATGTGTGTCGAGCGATGTGATAAGATAACTTTTTGGTAATGCCACAGAAATCTGCAATCTCTTTGAGATAGGCATTCATCTTTTGGTTGCTCATAATGGGCAAAACAAGGTCTTCTGCTTCGAGCAAATCCAGCTGCACATACTTGGCTATGATTTTCATCGGAACATCCAATAAAGGCACGTTTGCACGTCCGCCTGTTTTTTGCCTTTTGGTTTTAATCCAATAGCCAGCTTCATTCCTTTCGATTTCACACCGTTTGAGTTTTTTTACATCCGCGTAAGCCAAACCTGTAAAACAAGAAAATACAAAAAAGTCCCTAACCCTGGTAAGTCTCTCAAATGACGAGTTATACTCCATGATGGACTTTAATTCATCTTCGGTTAAATAGGGGCGGTCAACTTCTTTCATGGTTAGGCTGATTCCTGCAAATGGATCCTTCAATATCCAACCATGACGAAGACAGCGATACGTTATCCTTTTAAGATTTTGAAGGAATTTGTTGGTTGTGTTAAAATTGCAACCCTTTTCCGTTTTCAAATACATCCCAAATTCAGTAACCATGTAATGGTCGATAGATTTAATCGGAACATCGCTTACTTTGTATTTGATTCTTAGAAAATTCGAAAAATGATTTTTAGCAGCATTGTACTTTTGGCAAGTAGCATAGGTGCTTTCCTTGCCAATTAATTTTCGAAGTCCTTCAATGTGGTCTTCCCAAATTTCAATAATCATTTTGGCTTTTGCTGTGTTTACTCCAAGTACCGCATCACGCAAAAGTTGCGGAGTAACGGTATCGTGCATGGTAATGAGCTCGCTGTACTTTTGGCGAGTTCGGGTGATCACGGAATCAATGTAATCATTGAATTCACGTGCTTCGTGAGAGCGACCAATTATTTTGGCGCGTTTAGAATCCCAGTCTTTGGGCTGAAGACTTCGCTGGAGCTGTAAAACTACACGTTCTCCATTGATGTTGATTTTCATGAGAACGGGAACTTCACCGTTCTTTTTTGCTTTTGTTCTGCTGATGTAAACAACCAGCGAGAAGTTTGATTTTTGACTTGACGACATTTGGCACTAATTTTTTACGTTGTGCCCCCCTTTAAATGTTTTACAAATGTACGTTTCC
>JBDKGM010000007.1:0-35012 GCA_039798185.1 Bacteroidota bacterium | reverse complement strand
GCTGTAAACTATATATTAAATCAATGGTATCTAAAATCAATTAAAGAGAAACTAAAAGATAAATTTGATTCTAATTATATTAAACCTCTAACAATCATTGATATTGATACTATCATTTTTGGTTTAGATTATTTTACTAAAAATGATAATCATTTTAGGGAGTTCATAGATATTCACTTAAAAGAGATGAATACGGTTAGAAAATCTTACGGAAAGACTTTAGAAGAATTTGAAGATTCAACAAATAGAAATTTAATGAAACAAATGTCTCCTATTAGTTTTAGATATCCACAAGACCAATTTCCTAAAAATTTATTCATTGAAAAATTTAAAGAAATTATAAATGATTATCCAAATGTATAATGTTATTTTGTTTTAGAAAAAACATTGATATTTTACTAAATGGGATACTATAAGCATATAAACCCACTAAAATAAATAAAAGTCATTTTCTGTATCGGAAAGTAAAAGATTTTGGCCGGCAACTTCCGGTCGTCCGCTATATCCCCGATAGGAATCGGGGGATGCCGCTTCCACCCGGGCCGGTCAGGAAAAAACGAAAAAATTGTGCATCAATAATACAACTCAAATCCCAACGTTTTGCATTGGGCATAGTGCTTTTGGTACAATGCTTCCGTAAGTTCACGAACATCCGTATATTGGGCCGCAAGTGCAAAAAACTGACAATCCAATGGCGTACTCAGAATCGGAAGCGCTCGGGTGTATCCCGAAATAGATTGCGCTCCTGTTACATCCAAAAAATATTGACTATCCGCTGTATCCATTTCCAATTGCTTCGTATTGGCAAAATGAATCATCTTCCCCGTCAATCGGCCTTCAAACAATTCAGCCATTTCAGTCAAAGAATACGAAGAACCATCGATTGCCAGATAATCGTCCGCGCCTTCCAAAACAAAATACAATACGCGATAGGACTTAAATTGCCGATCTTCATAGATCAATGTCGTTAAACACTGCTCCAATTCTTCCATATCCGCACAGGTTTGGTAGACATTGGTGATACCACCGAACAAAGCCAACTGTTCCAATGAAGGCACAATCAAATCAGAAGGCGTTACTAATGCATTAGCTGCTAAACAATAGAGTTTCATCGAGTACAAACATACGCTAAGCTGCGCAAAACGGAAGCATTAGCCCCCATTTTTATGTTGACAAAATGGTGGAAAAACAGGTTTTTTTACGGGTACCAAAACTCGACAAAATGTATATTTTTATTACAAATTACATTATTTAACACCGTTCGTCGCTTTTTTTCGTATATTTATCGATAAGCATCACTTTTTGCCCATTATGAATACACCTAAACAAACACATTTAGCTCAACGATTTTCTTCTTGGTTTTCCCAAAAACCGAGGCTTGCAGGTGTTTTAGCCTTCTTGTTTTTAATGCCGTTCGTTTATTTTGCCATTTCCTTACGGTATAAGATTATTCGTGAAAATGAACACCGTGAGATGTCCAATATACTCAATGTGGTACAACGCAATATGGCGCAAATCTATAAAAATAGCTATACCACAACCCTTACTTTAGCCTTAACGATAAATGATAAGGGGGAACCCGAAGATTTTGAAAAAGTGGGTAAACAATTGGTGGAATCCAATCCTTCTATCGATGCCGTTCAGTTGGTTCCGAATGGGGTGATTAAATACATCTATCCTGAAAAAGGAAATGAAGCAGCCATGAATTATGACATCATGCACTCCAACACAACCAACCAAGAAGCACTATTAGCCTTAAACACCAAAAGTTTTTACTTTGCAGGTCCGCTCACCTTAAAACAAGGTGGTGTAGGTGTGGTCGGTCGTTTACCCGTGTTTAAAAAGAATAAATTTTGGGGTTTTTCTGCTGTGGTCATTCGTATGAGTACTTTATTGAAAGCCTCTGGTATTGGTTCTATCGATGATTCGAAATATTATTTTCAATTCTCAAAAACCGATACAAAAACAGGTAAAGAAACTTTTTATCTTAAAGAAAAAGCCAACTTCAGTGATAAATACTACCGCAGCGTGACCATCCCAGAAGGTAATTGGAACCTTTATTTGATTTCGAGACATTCTGACAATGCCATTTATCAAATCTATACTTCTTTAATTCTCGGAACTTTACTCTGTCTCATCTTTGGTTTGTGGGTATATTCAATGATGAAAAAACCCGCAGAACAACATATTTTGATTTTAGAACAAGCTAAGATTTTAGTTGAAAATGAAATCAAATTCAAAACCTTATTTGAACAAGCTCCCGTAGGTATTGCTAAAGCAGATGTTACTTCTGGCACTTTTCTGGAATCGAATGCACAGTTCTCAAAAATCACTGAATTTTCTCAAGATGAATTAAAAAATAGCAGTTTAGACCAACTCTTATCCCCAGAAGATTATACCGTATTCCAAAACGCATTGCAACAATTAAAATCCCGTAAGCAAGAGGAATTCAATACTGAAATTCAGATTCAAGCCAAGAGCGGTAAACGAATATGGATCAACTTGTTAGTAGCACCTCTTTGGAGTAATGAAACCGAAGCGCAGAAATACATTTTGATTATCGAAGATATTGATACCAAGAAAACCACTGAAGAAGATTTACGCAATTCTTTTGACTTAGTAAACGAGCAAAATAAGCGTTTACTCAATTTCTCGTATATCGTTTCACACAACCTTCGCTCCCACTCGAGTAATATCAAATCCATTTCCAATTTGATGGATGAAGCCGACACCGAGGAAGAAAAAGTAGAATTGATGGAGATGCTTCGCAAAGTGTCGTTTTCTTTACAAGATACCATGACCAATTTAAACGAAGTAGTCAACATTCAATCCAACATCGGATTACATCGGGAGGATTTAAATTTAAAAGTCTACATCGATTCGACGCTTCATGTTTTAAATGAACAAATCAATCAAAAAGACGCGACGCTTTTTGTGGATGTGGATTCCAATGCCACCGTAGTTTATAATGCTGCGTATTTGGAAAGTATTCTTTTAAATTTAGTTTCCAATGCCATTAAATATGCCGCCAAAGACCGTGTACCCATTGTAAAAATCGAATACAATCCTATGCTAAAAAAACTAAGTGTGAGTGATAATGGAATTGGAATTGACTTAAAGAAACACGGACATAATATGTTTGGGATGTATAAAACCTTTCATAAAAATGCCGACGCCAAAGGCCTGGGCTTATTTATTACCAAAAATCAAATTGAGGCCATGGGAGGAAAAATCACTGTGGAAAGTGAGCCCCATAAAGGGACTACTTTCACTGTGTATTTTGCGTAATTAGTTAATGACTAATTTCAATTCTTTAACTTGAGCAGCCGAATTTATTTTCATCACATAGATACCCGACTGTAATGCACTGATATCAATGGATTGATCACTGTTAACCATTTGTCCTAGTACTTGTTTACCCATAACATCCCAAATCGAAATCTGAGTGGGTTGTGTAATTCCGTTTACCTTAACAAAATCGTTTGCCGGATTGGGATATACCCATACCGAAGAAGTGGCAAAGTTTGGGTTTTGCAAAGCAAATGACCACGGTTCTCCATAATGTGCCCCAAAGATATAATCCGCTAATAAGGGATAATCGATAAATGGGTTGCGGTTGTATTGCCAAGTATAAATGTAGTTGTTACGGTGCATTTCAAAGTCATCAGCTGGATCACTATGATTCCAAGTTAACAATGAAGCTAAATCCCCGATTTGTCCTACAGTTGAGTCTGCTGGATTACCGTTGACTAAATTCAAGCCGTTGTAACGAACCGCCATGTAAAACAAGGCACGGGACACATCCCCTTTCCAACTTCCGGTATTACCTGAAGGGCCGTTGTAATCTGAACCATAATCACGGTTACTGCGGGTTGTATTCTCTGAACCATCTTCTGCGCGAATATGGTGCGCATCTGCATGACCTGCGATAATATCATCCGGACCCGTAGGCAACCATACGTTTATACCATCTGCAAATGAGGAGGTTGCATCTGCAAATCCACCACGTGATTGTGGCCAAATATGTTCGCGGTTCCAAACGCCCACATTACTGTTTCCCGTTTGGTAATCAATTTTGGAACGCGGACTTTCGACATACATCATCCAAACCTGACTTCCATTTAAAGGATTGCGATCCGATTCAAGTAAGATATCCGCAATATCACCGTAATTGTGTGCATGAACCACCGCCGGATTCGCAATGATGTCCTGCAAAGCTTGTTTTAAAGCAGCTCCTGATAATCCTTCCAACGTATCATAATAACCATTGGGAATAGAAGGGGTTACAACTCCATAAGTCGGATTCAATGGCGTTCCCCATGGTGAAACGATGTAATCATTATCATAAACGCGAACGACAATGCTGTTGTTATTTAAAACATATCCTGTAGGGACATTGTTTACTTTCACTAATAATTCTTCATCACCTTCATTATTGGTATCATCCACCATAGTGATTGTGGAAAAAGCGGTTGATGTTCCAACTGGAAGTGTAACATTAAGCGATCCACTGAAATCAGCGGAATTAAAACTACCATTGTTCAAAGTAAAATTAATGGTAATGGCACTGCCTGAAACTGGTGTCGTAGTGGTAAACGTAACAGTTAATGTTTGTCCTTCGGTGATCGGACTTGGAGCAGCTGTAATGGTAATGCCATTCAGTACAATTCCGCTACCGTCGTTATGCACACCCGGTGTAGGTGTAGTCACTGCAAAGGTTCCATCATTGTTACGCTGTATGGATTGTGTGGCGGCATTTTGGGTGAGATTTTCATTAACGCAAGTTGTCAAACCCAAAGCCGTCATTATGGCTGAAGGTGTTGTAGTAGCCGCATTGGAATAGGCTAATGCATTAATTAAACCCGTCGTTGTAGCCGGAGTATTCAATGGAAAGTCGCTTGCATTGGCTTGATAAATAGCAACTACATCGGGACCATTTTGAATAGATGCATTTGGAATAACATAAGCGGGTGCAGGGGTAACTTGTGAATTTCCAATTAACAATAACCCATTAATATCCGTAGTCATGCCATCCAAATCAATAGCGAGATAACTCACATTGGAAGTTCCTGAACCTCCATTAAAAAACACCAAACAATAGCCATCAAGAGGCATATTGGCAGTGGTAGATTTCAATTCGATAAACTCTTTAATATCCGTACTGGGTGTATCGGCATCAAGTTCATTGATTACAATTTGGGCATGGGAAAAGCAGCCCCATAACAAGGCTACGATTCCAAGGATTCGGTTTGTCATTTTCGTATAATTCTAAAACAAAGATACACTGAATTTTAGAAGAACCGACTTAAATAAACCTTAATTAGCAGAGGCGCTTTGAAAAATAAGAGTAAATTTGAGCCTTAAAAATAACATGCGTTTTATGAAAAAATTGGTTTTATGTGGGTTGTTGACCCTACTTTTTACAGCCTGCGGTAAATCGGATTCTTATACTATTGAAGGAACAATTGACAAGAAGAATGACGGTTCAATGGTCTATTTACGGTATGAAAATGCTATGGGTGTGCTTAAAGAAGTAGACTCTACTAAAATCAGCGACGGTAAATTTTCCTTTGAAGGAAAGGTAGAAACATTGGACATTTATTCCCTAACGATTGAAAATTTGAATACTTCTCTAAACTTCATCATGGAGCCAGGAACTATTCAAGTGCATTTTGCTACCGACCCTAAGGATTATCCCAAAGTAAGTGGAACACCGTACAATGATCAGTTACAAAAATTGAATGAGACTTATAAGAAATACGATGATAAATTGTATGATTTCCAAACCAAGAATATGGAAAGTTTCAAAACCGCTCAGAAAAATAATGATTCTGCTACTATTCAAAAACTAATGGCGGAAGCCATGCAATTGAATAAGGAAAAATTTGATTATTTAAAAGAATACCCTGTTAAAAACCCTACACATTTCATGTCGGTTATGCTTTTGCACCAGCGGGTTTTTGGGGGAGACACTTCGTTTGTTGAATTGAGTAGTGCTTATCGAAAGATGCCTGAGTTGTTACAAACCACACGATTGGGTAAAGAAGCGGGTGATCGTTTAAAAGCTATTGAAAACGCTCGTAAAGTAAAAGCCAAAGGCGCTACCCCTGTGGCACCTACTGCCCCTACTACCGCTCCAGCTTCCGATTCGGAGGCAAAAAAAAAAGCACCTAATTTCCAAGGAAAATCACCCGACGGCAAAGTAATTAGCTTACAAAGTGCCTTGGGCAAAGTAACCTTAATCGATTTTTGGGCGTCTTGGTGTCCACCCTGCCGCAAAGAGAATCCGAATGTAGTGAAGCTTTATGCCGATTACCACGCCAAAGGATTTAATATCCTAGGAGTATCGCTGGATGAAGATGTCAACAAATGGAAAGCAGCCATTGCCAAAGACAAGATTACTTGGCCTCAGGTTTCTAATTTAAAAGGTTGGGAAGATCCTATTGCGCGCTTGTATGTAGTGGAAGAAATTCCGACTACATTCTTGTTGGATGCAGAGGGTAATATCCTTGCACGCGGGCTCACCGGACCTGCTTTACGTGAAAAAGTAGCGTCATTATTGAACTAATTTAAAAAAAGGTTTTCCTGTTTATCAAAGAGTTACCGTTTTTCGGTACAATTTTTAGAAAAATAGATTTGGAAAGCCCAAAAGTGTTGTTATATTTGCAACCGCTTAAAGCGTTGGGGAGATACTCAAGCGGCCAACGAGGGCAGACTGTAAATCTGCTGGTTACACCTTCGCAGGTTCGAATCCTGCTCTCCCCACGAATAAATTAAACACATAAAAAAACCGCCAAGTTCTACTTGAGCGGTTTTTTTATGTGTTTAATTTTCAGCGCGTAGCGCTCAGGATGGGCGTAGCCAATCCTGTATTCGTAAAACGTGATTTCAAAACCTCCGCCAAGTTCTACTTGAGCGGTTTTTTTTATGTGTTTAATTTTCAGCGCGTAGCGCTAAGAAATGCTTTCGACCATTCTACCTTTAGTTAAACAAAAAGGGGAATTACCATTAATCGTATTAAATCGATTTGTCAAAGCTTAATTTCCATAAAAAAATTGACTTACAGAATCTCAATAAACTATTTCACTAAAAGAAACAATACATCCCCTATTTATTAAATTTTCGCAAATAGTTACGAATAGCTTGACCCGATTCTTTTAAATCTTTTGATTTCCAATGGCCATTAGAATTAGCCGAAGTATTTAATACTGAGCAAGTCTCATTTTTATCAGAAACCGACCATGTAATCCAACTAATTTTTCTTTGTTCCATCCAATCTATAAATGTTTGCCATTCAATAGTATTAATGGGTCCATCACCGGTTGCTTCCATTCCCGCTGATTCTGAAACAAAAATTGGAATTCCTTTTGAAAGTGCATAATCGACTCGATCACGCAACCATTTGCCATGAGTTCCAGCATAAAAATGCATGGTATACATAATGTTATAATTGGATTTTAAAGGACTATCTGCCGCTATATGAATGTCTTGATCCCAGTGAGGTGAACCCACTAGGATTATATTGTTGGGTGCATTTTTACGAATCACCGAAATAATTTCTTCAGCATATTGCTTTACATCGTCCCAAGATTCTTCATCGGGTTCATTAAAAAGTTCAAAAATCACATTAGAATACTTTCCATACTTTCGAGAACAATGATCAAAAAAAGCGATGGCTTCTTTGCTATTGATGGAATGGCTGTGCCAGTCGATAATGACATAAATATCATTCTTTATAGCCGCTTCAACTACTCGCTCAATTTTTTGAAGACCTTGTTGCGGATGTTTAATATAGGCACTATCCCCTGGTTCAACTCCTAAGGCGGCACGAACTACCGTACATTTCCAATCCTCCTTTAACCATTTCACAACACTTTCATTATAAAAGCGCGGGTGAAAACAGTGCCAACCTAAACTCATACCACGCAATACAATTGGCTCATTATTTTGGTTGACAAGTTGAGTACCCTTTAGATGAAGTGCACCATTTTTGGTCACAAACTGAGCGAAAACCGTATTAACTATTCCTATCAGAAACAAAAAAACAATTACTTTTTTCATAGTTTAAAATAAATAAAAAAAGAATCCTAAATACATAGGATTCTTTTTGCAAAAAACAACTCAATACCAAATTTAATTGAAAATATTAATTTAAAACAAAACCAACATCATCAATGTAGATTGTATCACCGCCATCTCCATTGAATTCTTGAAACACAATTTCATTCACAAATCCAGGATTTCCTCCTAAATCAGAAAATGGTACAATAACAGTTGACCAGTTACTATTGAATTCAATCACTTTTCCTCCACCAAAATTACCATTGATAACTAACTTAACTTTACCTGTTTCTTTAGTGCTCTTTAATGAAACGCGAATTCCACTATAATTTGATGTTAATGGTGTGGAAGCATACATAGGTATTTTAAAACCAACCCATGCACTGAAAACAGTTTTAATCGAACTCAAACCTTGCGATTTCACATCGGTGTCTACTGTAAAACCACTACCGTCCCAGGGACCCAACCAATTTTCAACAAAAGAAGCACGATCATCATCATATATTGCAGTTCCCACAGGTTGACTAGCCTCTGCTGTTCCTGAAATCGTAGTTACTTTCACTTTCTGATATTGCGATCCTGCTGGCATTATCGCTCGAATTTCAGTCAAAGTAGAAGAAACAATAGTCGCTTGAGTGGTACCTACAGTTACTGTTGGATTTAAGAAAAAGCCACCAAAAATAGTGAACTCGTCACCCGCATTTGCATTGATGGATGTATAACTCGAAATTTGTGGAGCCGGAGGTGCAACTACAAAATCATATTCCGCTTCACCATACTGGGTAACTACACGCAACTTGTTACTTGCATTCGCATAGGGAGTGTTGATGTTAATAGTAACAAATATGTTGGTATCGGTCACTAAATTCGGATTGAATGCCGTATCAGTATCATTGAAATATACTTTTTTCAATGTACGAAATCCAGAACCCTGAATAATGTAAGTATTATTGGCATAACCAACCGTAGTAGAGGTTAATGGAAGTGGCTGTCCGTTGGTATCAACGGATGCTGCCACTCTTTCAATTACTGGAGGAGCTGATGATCCATTATCATCATCATTGCTACAAGATGTAAAGTTGAATATTGCTAGTAGTGCAAAAGCAACTGTACAAAAGGATTTTATAAAATTTGTTTTCATATCAACTTAAATTAATTAAATACATACGGTACTGGTGGATCCAATAACTTCGGATTTTTAGCCACTTCATTCGTTGGATAAGGCAAAGTAAAATCACTATCGGTTGGAGTGAAATACTGCGCATTGAATTGGTCGCCTCTGTTTTGAGCTGACATAATTGAAATGGCTTGAGCTCTTGGAATACGACCTAAATCAAACCAATAATCACCTTCAAATGCTAATTCTTTTCGACGCTCAGTAAAAACATCATCAAAAGTGTAAGATGTTAATGAAGCTAAACCTGCACGATTGCGTACTGCATTCAAAGAGGCCAATCCATTAGCATTGGATGTAGAACCACCACCTGCCAATATAGCTTCAGCGTGAATAAGTAGCAAGTCTGCATAGCGCATGATATAGGTATTGTTGTCCATCATAGCCCAGTTATCCGCATTACCTGTTTCTGCACCATTGACAATACCAATACAATACTTTTTAATCGCAGAACCTGCGCCTTGACCTCCAATTTGATCGGCTGGTGGTACAACTAAAGTACCAGTTCCTGAACCAATTTTAGCTTTAATTTCAGGATATACTGCACCAGGAAACATAATCGTTTCTCTTCGACGTAAATCATTTGTAGTGTATAATGCCATCAAATCTTGAGAAGGAGCAAATACACCGCCATACGAAGCATTCGAAGTTGAAACATTTCCATTACTAATTCCGAATTGTGTATTACAGTTACTCGCCGAACCATAGTTGCCATCTCCTTTCCATTGCAAAGCAAATATGGATTCCTCATTATTATTATTTGGGTATTTAAATAAATCTGCAAATGATTTATTTGGTAGCGATGTACCACCATACAATTTAAATTCTCCACTGTTGATTACTTCCTCAGCTAATAATTTTGCATTGGCATAATCTTTTAAGTACAAATAGACTTTGGCCAACATCGCTTTTGCCGAACCTTTAGAAACACGTCCATTGGCTGCATAATTGGTTCCTCTAGTCTTTTCATACAAACGTTGTGAGGCTTGGATGTAATCTCTTCGAATTAATTCATAAATATCTTCAATACGATTAGTGTTGATCAACGGCGAACTTGCATAATCCAAATTGTTTTCAATGATGGGAACTGCCCCCCATAAACGAACCAAATAAAAATAAGCTGTTGCACGCATGAAATAGGCTTCTCCTATCGTGTTTTGCAAAACTTCAGGTGATACATTGGGACCTACACGGCTTTCCAAAAAGTTAATAATTGCATTGGCTTGCGCTATGTTAGCCCACAAGGATTGCCAACCATTATTTAATTCAGGGTCACTTCCTGTGATAGAAAAATTACGCATTGAATTTACATCGCCAGAATTGGTGTACATATTCCCTGATCCTACTTCTGCGATAGCAAAAAAGAATTTGTTGTGAAATTGAAACCATGTTCGGCTATACATTCCATTGGTTGCAGACTCAACTTGAGCATTTGTACTGTAATAACTATCTAAACTAATCGCATCCTCGGGAGGACGATTCGTAAAATCTTCAGAACAAGAATACAAGGCTCCAAAAAGTAGTGCAACGCAAAACAATTTTAAATTCCTAATTATTTGTATTGTTTTCATAGAGCTATTTTTTAAAATTCTAAATTAATTCCAAGTGAATAAATTCGTGGCGTCGGATATCTTCCGTTGTCCACTCCTGACAATAAAACATTTTGATTAAACGAACCAATCTCTGGATCATAACCCGAATATTTAGTTACTGTAAATAAATTCTGAGCACTTCCATAAACCCGTAAGTTTTTAATTTTTAAACGAGTAAGTAATGATTGTGGTAAAGTATACCCAAACGTTAAATTTTGAAGTCGAATATAAGAACCGTCCTCAACATAGCGATCAGAAATTTCTAAGTTGTAATTACTCGTGCTTCCAATGGGTCTTGGTATATCTGTATTGGTATTTGTTGGTGTCCAATAATTCAATGCATCTGTCAATTGGTTCATATATAACATTGCATTGCTTGTTCCATTACGACGGGTTAAATTCATAATATCATTCCCAACCGAACCTTGCAAGAAAATGGATAAATCAAAATTTTTGTATTTGAAATTATTGGTAAATCCGAAGGTGAAATCAGGGTGTGGATTACCAATGATCGTTTTATCTTTCGGATCGATAACACCATCTCCATTCACATCAACATAGCGAACATCCCCAAGATAGGTTTGTCCAGGTGCTGTACCCACAGATTGACCAAATTGAATAGGCGCTGCATTTAATTCGGCTAAATCATTAAAGATACCAGCAGTTTTGTAGCCATAAAACATCCCGATAGGTTGACCAACAAGAGTATTCGTAACCACAACTGGTTGATATCCATTAGTATTTACTTGTTGTGTTAAGGGCAATCCGTCAACCAATGATAAAACTTGATTTTTATAATGAGAATATACAAAAGATGAACTCCAAGTGAATTGATTAGTAGATTTTGTGCTGTAATTAACTGTCACATCAATACCTTTATTTTGAACTTCACCGATATTGGAATAAGGTGCATCAATTCCTCCATATTGAGATGTTCCTCCTGTTAAATAATCAGGCCATGGAATTTGATACAGGAATCCACTCGATTTTTTTACGTAATAATCTAAATTAACCGAAATACGAGAATCCAAAACAGTAAAATCTAATCCTAAATCCGTTTGTTGCATTGATTCCCATGTCAAATCAGGATTGGGGAAATTTGACGGTAGAAACCCATTACCTAAACCTGAATTTTGTTGACCTAAAATGGCACTGTAACGGTTGTTTGGAATTTGTTGGTTACCTGTTTCTCCGTAGCCTACGCGTAATTTAATATTATCCACATATTTTTTAAAATCCTTCATATAGGATTCGTTCGAAAGTTTCCATGATAGAGCTATCGCTGGGAAATATCCTTTCTGGTTATTAGCCGCTGGATCAAATTTTGAAGAAACATCTTGACGAATTGAAGCGGACAATCCATAGCGATTATCAAAGTCATAAATCACACGTCCAAATAAAGAAGCTAGAGACTGACTACCTTTATAACTTGTCACCGTTCGATTATCAACATCAGAAAGATTTAATCCGTAAATATCATTCGTTTGGAAACCACTTGCTGTTGCAATAATTCCTTCCCAATGAGAATCCAAAGCTTCTTGTCCTGCCAACAATGTAATTCTGTGTTTTTTAATATTCAAATCATAGGTTAGCAAATTCTTTAAGTTGGTAGAATACCAATTCTGTCTGCGCTCAATTAAATCGGCAGTGAGGTTATATTGGGAACCACGATCAAAAGCTGGAGAAAAATCGGTGTTTTCTGAAAATTCAGTATTCGCAGCCAACTCAATACGGTATTTCAACCCTTTAATTATACTAGCCTCACCATAAATATTTCCTAAGAAATTTTTTCGAATTAATTTATTGTCCTTAGTTAAAGCTTCTGCAACTGGATTAAAATAATTTACATTTTGTCCTGATGGTGGAGCAGCAAAACTACCGTCTAGATTACGAACCGGCATGTCGGGAGCTTGTAAAAGTGTATTGGTGATTAAACCACCGTAACTTTGATTAATGGTTATTTTCTCATTAGAAATCCCTCCATTAATGTTGGCTCCAACTTTCAACCAATCTTTCACTTTAGTATCTAAATTGATACGGGTTGTATAACGTTTATATTCTGTACCTATGATATTCCCTTGTTGATCCAGAAATCCTAAAGACATATAGTAGTTCGTGTTATCTTTAGAACCAGCAAATGACAATTGGTGATTTTTAATGATTGCCGTTTGATAAATTTCATCTTGCCAATTAGTCCCAGGACCCAATAATTCAGGATGTGCAAATTCTGGTCGTGGGGTAACCCCGAAAATCGAAGCCAATGCATTTTGATGAGTAGCATATTGCTGCAAATTTAAAACATCCAATTTTCTGTAAATACTTGATACGGAGGTCGAACCTTCATACTGTATCTTTCCGCCCCCTTTACTACCCGATTTCGTAGTTATGATAATTACACCATTCGCACCACGTGAACCGTAAATTGCAGTAGCTGAAGCATCTTTTAATACATCAATACTAAGAATATCGGAAGGATTGATCATACTCAACGGACTTGTAGCATTATTACCACTGTTTCCATTCGATGAGAAATCATTACCGGCAATTGGACGACCACTCGTTGATTTACCTGTCGCATCCCCACTTACTGGAACACCATCAATGATATACAACGGCTCATTCGTTCCATTAATAGAAGTAACTCCACGAACGCGAACTGAGGCCGCAGCACCGGGTTGACCTGAACCATTAGTAACAGAGACACCCGCAACTTTTCCTTGTAACATTTGGTCAACTGAAACCTGACGCAAATTTTCAATATCTTTTGATTTAATCGAAGATACTGAGCCATTTAAATCTTTTTTTAACTGCGTACCATATCCAATTACGACTACTTCATCTAATTTATTCGCTTGATCCGAAAGAGTTACATTTACTGTTGTTTTGTTTGTAATAGTAACCTCCTGAGATGTAAATCCGATAAACGAAAAAACCAAAGTCGATTTTGGAGGAACTACAATTTCGTATTTCCCATTAGTGTCGGTTACAACACCATTTTGAGTGCCCTTAATCGTCACATTAACCCCTGGTAATGTCGTGCCTTTTGGGTCCGATACCACACCCGAAATCTTTGTCTGTGCCATGGCTGTATAGCTTAACATGAGAAGCAGAAAAGCCATCAAATGCTTTCTCCTAAAATGCGTTAAGCAAAAAAACAAATCCCTCATAATTTTGTTTGATAAGTTAGGTTAGTAATAATTTAAAAATTAAAGAATAAAATTTCAGTATGTGTAATTATGTCAACTATTTTTTGACAATACCAAAATTAGGAGAGATGTTAAGTTCATGTTAATATTATTTTATCAATTGTTTCTATTATTTCCTCTAACGATTTCGTAATTTTTTTTAGTAAAAATGACAATATACTATAATCACTAATGTACTATTATAATACCCGTTTGATTCCATAAAAATTATCGCGATACTGACTCGGCGTCACTTTTTTCAAACTCTTGAAAATACGATTGAAGTTGGCTATATTATTAAACCCTGCGCGAAATGCAATCTCAGAAATACTAGATTCTTTTTCAATTAACCATCGAGCTGCATACCCTACACGGATATCATTGAGATAATTCACAAATGTTTTTCCAGTACGTTTTTTAATAAATCGATTAAACGATACCGGACTCATGTACGCCGCCTTCGACACATCATCCAAAGAAATTTTTTCAGAAAAGTTCTTTTGTACAAACTCATAAACCAACCGCATTTTATCATCTTCTTCAAACTTATCATGATCTACAGTGTAGGTGGACAATAAGCGCTGGTTGCGTGAATTGGCCATATCATGAAGGATTGAAACAATTTCCAGAAAATAATCCATTCCATCTAAACGCGACAATTGAGTAATTCGATTCTTTAATTCTAATGCCGTTTTTTTGGAAAACAATATCCCATGATTCGACCGATTAAACATCTCTTTTATAGAAGCCATGATGCGACGTGATAAAAAAGAATCTTCAAATAAATCATTATGAAATTGAATGGTTATCTCATGAATTTGCTTGTTTTTACACACTCCTATTTCCCAACCATGATACAAATTGGGACCAACTAACACCAGTTCAATGTCATCGATTTCTTCCATATGATCCCCAATTACTCGGCGCACTCCTTTCCCATTTTGTATAAAATTGATCTCATATTCAGGATGAAAATGGATTGGAAAATCAAACTTATCTTTCACCCGATCGAACACCAAAAAACTATCTTCAGGAGATAATGGTGTAATTTCACGTTGAATTTTTTGTGTTTTTTTCATAGTATTGGATATTGAAGAGTGCAATTATATGATATAAAAATGATAAAATAATACAAGTAGGATAAATTTATCCGAACTACTTTTGGATTATGTGTAATTTTCAAGATTATTTTTTGTAGATTTTGAAATAATTTCGGTATAAATCACCGAACAATTTAATAATATAAAAGATTGCTTTAAATGCAATTCTTTGAAAAGAACTATGACTATCAAAACAATAACTGCTTTTGGTGCTTTACTATTTTGCCTTATAAGCTGTAAAGCACAAACGACTTCACAAGCCAAATTGGTCGATCCCATGGCTACATTGGAAACACAAAATTTGTATAAAAACCTTTTTCAACTCCGTTCCAAAGGTTTTCTATTTGGTCACCAAGATGCTTTAGCCTATGGTGTCAATTGGAAATATGAAGAAGGAAAAAGTGATGTCAAAGATGTATCCGGTGATTATCCCGCACTTTATGGGTGGGACTTAGGCGGTACAGAAGATAAAGCAACAAATGACATTGACGGCGTTCCTTTTGACAAAATGAAAAAGTGGATGCAGGAAATCTATGATCGTGGTGGAGTAAACACACTAAGTTGGCACATGAAAAACCCTTACACAGGTAAAAGTGCTTGGGATACCACGCCGCATTCGTTTGCGTCTATTTTACCCGGTGGTTCGCATCATAAGTTATATTGTTCATGGTTAGACAATGCGGTTTCTTTTTTTAAATCGATAAAAGGAAGTGATGGAAAAGCTATTCCTATATTGTATCGCCCGTTTCACGAACTTACTGGAAATTGGTTCTGGTGGTGTCAAAATAATTGTACCCCAGAAGAATACATCACTCTTTGGCGATTTACCGTAAATTATTTCAAAGCAAATAATATTCATAATTTGATTTATGTATACAATACCTCGATAGTTAAAACACGTGAAGCGTATTTGCAATACTATCCCGGTGCGGATTATGTAGATGTGTTAAGTTTTGATAACTATCTCTATACAAATCCTGTCAAGGACAGTACATATGTAGACGATAATCTTAACTTAAGTCAAATTATGAATGCCATTGGCAATGAACAACATAAATTAATTGCTTTGGCAGAAACGGGTTATGAAACCATACCTTACAATAAATATTGGACAAAAACTTTACTAAATAGCTTAGGCAATAATCCAGTATCTTTTGTTTTGGTTTGGCGAAACCATGGTTGGCAAGAACAAGAGAAGAAAATGCATTATTATGCACCCTTTAAAGGCCATCCAAATGAAAAGGACTTTGTGGACTTTTATAACCTACCGCAAACTCTTTTCCAAAAGGATATTACCCCATTAAAATTGTACAACCCGTAAATTATTGCAATGAAATTAGCTGCTCTAGACTTAACAATTATTGGCTTGTACTTTGTACTGATGATTGTCATTGGATTAATCATGAAAAACCGTGCTAAAAAAAGTAAAGACAATTACTTAATGGCAGGAAAGAAATTACCATGGTATATGCTTGGACTAAGTGATGCCAGTGATATGTTTGATATTTCAGGCACCATGCTTCTAGTTAGTATGGCCTTCCTTTACGGATTCAAAAGCGTTTGGATTCCTTGGATGTGGCCTGTTTTTAATCAAGTTTTTTTAATGGTTTTTCTTAGCAAATGGTTACGACGTAGCAATGCAACAACAGGTGCAGAATGGCTAGGTACTCGATTTGGACTAAACGATAAAGGAGTTAAACAAAGTCATACCATAGTGGTTGTTTTTGCTTTAATGCTGTGTATTGGTTACATGGCGTATGCCTTTGTTGGGGTTGGGGAATTTTTAGAAATTTTCATTCCATACGAGACTATCAAAGATGTTATTCCCTTTTTAGATAAACACTTAGAACACTTAAACCCCTCCAGTGCAGCCTTTCAAACAGGTCTAATTGCTGCGAAAAATACCACTGCACAATTTTACGGTGTGAGTATTTGTATCGTGGCTACCTTCTACAGTATTGTGGGAGGAATGCATGGCATCGTATTGGCTGATTTCATCAAATACATGATCATGATTGTGTGTTCATTATTCGTTGGCACCATTGCCATGCAAGAACTCGCAAAATCAGGTATTTTAATAACTGATCGTATGCCTATAGGTTGGGACAGCCCTTTATTCGGTAAAGAGTTAGGTCTAGATTGGAATACCCTACTACCAGCAGCAGGAAAAAAATTGGAAAGTGACGGATACAAACTCTTTTCTGCCGTAGTAAGTATGATGTTTTTCTCAGGGGTTTTAAAAAGTCTTGCAGGCCCTGCACCCAATTACGATTGCCAAAAAATCTTAAGTACAAAATCACCGGAAGAAGCCAGTAAAATGAGTGGTTTTATCTCCATTATCTTATTACCTATCCGCTATTTCATGGTGATGGGACTTTGTGTATTGGGTATTTTGTTTTTCAAAGAATTGACACTTTCCCATCATCAAGATGGAATCAACTTTGAAAGTATCATGCCGGCTGTGATTAATACTTATCTACCCACTGGATTGGTAGGTTTGGTTTTAGCTGGATTCCTAGGTGCATTTATGAGTAACTTCTCCGGCACATTGAATGCAGGACAAGCCTATTTGGTAAATGACATTTATCTCAAATCCATTAACCCAAATGCTGATCGAAAGAAAATCATAAATGTAAGTTACTTATCGGGTACTTTGATGGTGATTTTAGGCGTGGGACTCGGCTTGTTAATTAAAGATGTTAATATGATATTCAATATCATAACAGCGGGTCTTTATGGAGGATTTGTATGTGCCAATGTGTTGAAATGGTATTGGTGGCGCTTCAATGCCAATGGCTATTTCTGGGGAATGTTGGCTGGAGTTGTAGCCAGTGCAATACCTCCTACGCTATCCGTTACAGGAATTACCAATTACTTTGATGGTACACGAATGCTTTATTTTTTCCCAGTATTCATACTCATCCAATTGATTGCATGTGTTTTAGGTTCATATGCAGCACCACCCACCAACAAAGAAACCTTAATTAAATTTTACAAAGATGTTCGTCCGTGGGGCTACTGGAAACCAATCCATGATGAAATTGCGGCAACTGAACCGGATTTTGAATCCAACAAAAATTTTTCCATCAATCTATTGAATGTAGGATTGGGAATAGCTGGTCAAATTTTACTTACACTACTCCCCATGTACTTCATTTTATCCCAATGGAAATCATTATTTCTTGTGATGGCTTTACTACTAATTATAGTAGTAGTAATGCGTAAAACATGGTGGAAAAGACTCACTGATTATTAAATTAAACAAACATTACAATGCTTACCGATAAATTAAAAACTATCGCTAATTACGATAACTTACACAAAGTATACACGGATTTAATCCAATTAAAAAATGAACCTGTGGTGAATGGCAACGGAATTTACGTTCGTTACAAAAATCCGGTAGTAACCAATAAACACGTACCATTGCATTGGCGTTTTGATTTGAATCCAACAACTAATCCACTCGGTTTAGAACGTATTGGATACAATGCAGCCTTCAATGCAGGTGCACTACTATGGAACGGTAAATATGTACTTTGTTTACGCGTAGAAGGGAACGATCGTAAGTCATTCTTTGCCATGGCTGAAAGTCCAAATGGCATTGACCAATTCGAATTTTGGGACAAACCTTGTGTAATTCCCCAAATTCAAGGAAATCCGGACACCAATGTCTATGATATGCGACTCGTAGCCCATAAAGATGGTTGGATTTATGGAATTTTTTGTACCGAACGCAAAGACCCTAATGCACCCGCTGGCGATACCAGTGCTGCAGTAGCTAATGCGGGAATTGTACGCACCAAAGACTTAATTCATTTTGAACGGTTACCGGATCTAATTTCTAATACGGGACAGCAACGTAATGTTGTACTGCACCCCGAATTTGTGAATGGAAAATATGCCATTTATACCCGCCCACAAGATGGTTTCATTGATGTTGGAAATGGCGGTGGAATTGGATTAGGTTATATCGATGACATGTCAAATCCCGTTGTTCAAGACGAGAAAATTATTTATGGTAAAAACTACCATACGATTTATGAATTGAAAAACGGCTTGGGCCCTGCTCCTATTAAAACGTCGAAAGGATGGTTGCACTTAGCACATGGTGTTCGTAATACAGCTGCTGGGTTGCGTTATACCCTTTATATGTTTATGACTGATTTGAACGATATTTCAAAGGTGATACACAAACCCGCTGGACATTTTATGGCTCCTGAAAATGAAGAACGCATCGGAGATGTCTCTAACGTTTTATTTTCAAATGGTTGGATCGCTGACGAAGAAGGCACTGTATATGTTTATTATGCTTCATCCGATACCCGTATGCATGTGGCCGTTTCTAGTATCGAACGTTTAGTCGATTATGTTTGCAATTCTCCCGAAGACAAATTCAACTCATACGGTTCGGTGCAAACTATTTTAGAACTTATTGCAAAAAATGAAGCGCGATAAAAAAATAGCTTTCGACACACAAAAATTTAAGGCGGAAATTCATACTGAAATGCAAGCCTTACTTTCCTATTGGAGTCAAGAAACACCCGATGAATTTCATGGCGGATTTATCGGGGAAATTGATGATGAAAATCACAAAAATTATTTTGCAGATAAAGGGGCAGTTTTAAACGCTCGACTACTATGGACATTTGCAGCCGCTTATCCTATTACTAAAAACGAAGCGCATAAAAAACTGGCTGAACGTGCCTTTTTATATCTTAAAAACCATTTTTATAATACTACTCATGGTGGTTTGTTTTGGAGTGTAACCTACAATGGACAACCAAAAGAATCTAAAAATCAAATTTATGCCTTGGCTTTTGCCATTTATGGTTTAAGTGAATACTATAAAATTAGTGATAATAATCAAGCTTTAGCTTTTGCTCTTTCATTATACTACAAAATTGAAGCCTTCAGTTTCGACACCACCAACGGAGGGTATTTTGAAGCATTTTCTCAAGATTGGGAGCTGCTTGAAGACTTGCGATTAAGCGACAAAGATGCGAATGAGAAAAAAACCATGAATACACATTTGCATATCGTAGAAGCCTATGCCAACTTGTATGAGGTTTGGCCTGACAAAGAATTGAAACAAAGAATCAAAGGTTTATTAAATACGATTGACACTTACTTTATAGATAAAAACTCAGGGCACTTGCGACTGTTCTTTGACGAGAATTGGAATGAATCCAAAAGCGTTATTTCCTATGGGCATGATATCGAAGCGGCATGGTTACTCTTGCGCTGCGCCGAAATCATTGAAGACGATTATTACATAGACACATTTCAAGCCAACGCCCAACTGTTAACTACTGCATCACTTCGCGGTCTTGATAAAGATGGAGCATTGTGGTACGAATGGGAAATTACAACCGAAGAAATGATCTATGAAAAGCATTGGTGGCCACAAGCCGAATTTTTAATCGGAATGGTAAATGCTTATGAACTAACTCAAGACGAAAAATATTTAGACCAAGCATATAAAAACTACGAATTTATACAACAAAAACTGGTAGATAGGACACATGGGGAATGGATATGGGGTATTTATGCCGATGGAGCGCCTATCAAAAAAGATAAAGTAGGTTTTTGGAAATGCCCGTATCACAATGTTCGAGCCTGTATCGAACTTATTAATCGTTTATAACTATGAAAAATAAATGGCTTGTAAGCTTACTTTGTCTTAGCATTAGTGGCATGGCACAAAAAAACCTAGTGCAAAATGGAAGCTTTGAAACGGATTTTCAAGCATGGAACGGTAATGTAGCCGCTATAAATCCCTACGATGCTAAAAATGGCAAGCAGAGCTGCAGCATTACGCAGTTTGTTGGTCAGGAATGGAAAGGCATCGATCAAACCATCAACCTTCCAAAAAATTGTGTGGCTATAGAATGCAGCGGATGGATAAAAAGTGACGGCATCGAACCTGGAGCCAATACCTGGAATACCGGGAAAATGGATTTGGAAATCTTTAATGGAACCTCAAAAAATACATTTGAATCTGTTGCATCTGTTCTACATACCACGCCTTGGACCTTCTATAAAAAAGTTATTGCAGTCCCTGAAAAATGTTCCAAAGTGCGACTCATGCTTGCTTTAGGTCAAGTGAATGGAACCATTTTATTTGATGATATAAAAATCCTCCCTTTATCACAAGAGGCTTATAATGAAATGGTAGCCCAAGAAAATGCGAAACGTTTACCTGAAGTAATTACCGATGAAGAGGCAACGAAAATTATTGAATTTAAAAACGGTGACTTCGAATTGGGTGAACAACCTTGGCGAGGAGCCTTTACACTAGCGACTAACCAACCGAAATCTGGACAATATGCGTGTCGTTTAACTTCAAATGATCCTGTATGGACAGGCATTGACCAAAGTGCTGAAGTACCCGTAAATGCGACTCAAATCACCATTTCAGGTTGGTTAAAATCCGAAAACATTATCCAAGGAAAAAATACTTGGAATAATGGCCTACTCAATGTAGAATTTACTTCCAACGGTACCACAAAAACAGGAGGAGACCAAAGTGTAGTATTTGTGACTGGCACAACAGATTGGACTTTCTATACCAAAACATTTTCCTTACCCAAAGGAACAAAAAACTACCGTATCATGTTGGCACTCGGATTTGCAACTGGAACATTATATGCTGATAATATAACCGTTAGCTTTCAGTAATTAAACATGAAAAAACTATTTTCATTAAGTGTTGGTGTTTTCTTAGTAACTATCGTTTCTTGTACCAAAGATCAAGGCACTACTACTACAACCACACCTTCTCCACAATCCAATTTGATTACACCTCAAAATGTACGAAATTACATGGTGGATCCTAGCGCTACGCCTGCTACAACAGCTTTGTTTTATCAATTGGTAAATCAATCCGCTTCTAAAAATTTAGTGGGCCAACACGAAGCATTTAATAGCTTTTATGCGAATCAATCCGGACTTTCAGACATCAAAAAAACAACGGGAAAAGACCCTGCTGTTCTGGGATTGGACTTTATGTTTATTACCGATAAAAACAATACAGGACAGACTGATAATTGGTTTTACCAACAAGAACTAAAAAGTATTGCCGATGCTAAAGAAGCTTTTCAAAAGGGAATGTTGGTCACCTATACTTGGCATTTACGGGAACCTTATTTAGAGGAACAGTTTTATACGAGTTCCATGACCGAACAACAAAAGGCAACTGCGTTTAAAAGCCTTCTACCTAATGGAATTCATCACAATTGGTTCAAAGCAAAACTAGACAAACTGGCCAGTGTCTTTCAAGCATTAGAAGTCAATGGCACCCCTATTCCTATCGTTTTTCGTCCATTTCATGAAATGGATGGTAATTGGTTTTGGTGGGGACAAAACTATTCCACAGCGGAAGAATACAAAACTGTGTTTCGGTTTCTAGTTAACTACTTACGGGATGTAAAAAACATTCACAACGTATTGTATGCCTTTGCGCCAGATGCCAGTTATACACAAGCTAACGATTACCTTAGCCGTTATCCAGGCGATGACTATGTAGATATTTTAGGAATGGATAATTATGCTGATTTTGCAGCGCAACAAGGTCAACAAGGTGCTATTCGTGCCAATGAAAAATTAATCATGTTGTCAAATGTAGCTAATCAAAAAAATAAAATTGCCGCCCTAACAGAGACAGGCTACCAAATAAGTTCGAGCAACAGTCCCATTCCCAATTGGTTTTCCAATTACTTATTTTATGCATTGAATGAATCGCAACCCAAAATTGCCTATGTGATGTTTTGGAACAATTCGCAAAGTGCCTATTATACTCCTACTCCGGCTTCAGGGAATACAGCTGACTTTTTACTATTTACATCAAAAGCACGTTGTGTACTACAACCACAATTACCATCACTATACACGTTACCAAATTAAATTATGTGGAATAAAATCATTGGAATAGTTTGCTTGAGTTCGCTCCAATTGGGTTGGGCGCAATCGAATTTTGTAACCGTTGAAAACCAACAGTTCCTACGCAACCAAAAACCCTATCATTACATTGGTTCCAATTATTGGTATGGCAGCTTATTGGGAACTTCATCTGAAAACCAACAACGCTTACGTAAGGAGTTGGATGAACTGCAGCGCTTAGGAATAACCAATTTACGTGTCATGGTAGGTGCAGAAGGTGGAGATCAAGATTACACGGTTACCCCAGCGCTACAACCTCAAAAAGGAAAATACAATACAGAACTTTGGACAAGTTTGGATTACTTGATAGCTGAAATGGAGAAACGCAACATGACTGTTGTTCTTTTCTTAACCAACAATTGGGAATGGTCAGGTGGACTTGCTAAATATTTGGAATGGAATGGGTATGGTGCTGTTCCCAATCCAAATATTCCTCCTCATACTTGGCCTGAATTTATGAATTATACCCAGCAATTTCACCAATGTCAACCCTGTCAAGAGGATTTATTAGAACATGTGCGAACGGTAATGCAACGCACCAATTCTATAACGCACCGCAAATACACGGAAGATACTACCATCATGGCGTGGGAAGTAGCCAATGAACCCCGCGTGTTTAGTCCGCAAAATGAAAAAGCCTTCACGACATGGTTACAAAAGTTACTTGAGGAAATGAATCGTTTGGCTCCCCATCAATTAATTACTACGGGGTCAGAAGGTATGGCCGGCAGTAATGATGATTTGGACACCTTTGAACGTACCCACAACAATCCACTGATTGATTATGTAACCATTCATATTTGGCCTAAAAACTGGGGCTGGTACCAATCCAATGATGAAGCAAAATCAACACAAGTAGCTATAAACAAAACGCTTAATTATATTGACCAACATGTGGCAATTGCCCAACGATTACATAAACCCCTTGTGTTAGAAGAATTTGGTTTTCCTCGAAGTGGTGAACGTTTGGACTCCGGGGCCGCGACAACGTTTCGAGATCATTATTATGAAGCGATTTTTAAACGTTTAAAACAAGCCGTAAAGAATAAAGAACCTTTTGTTGCTTTAAACTTTTGGGGCTATGGCGGAGTAGCTAAACAACATCCTGAACGCGGAAAATGGAATATGGGTGATGATTTTACTACCGATCCTCCCCAAGAACCCCAAGGTTTAAATTCCGTTTTCTCCAATGAGAAAAAAACACTTCAACTCATCAAAAAATATGCACTTCAATTCAAATAATCGAAAAGAGCGCTCTGTAAATCAACAGGAGCGCTCTTTTCTTTAAACAAAATAGATATGAATTATCGTATTTCAAATTGAAGGGATTGTACTTCCTGCGAATTGGTTCCAATAAACACATTGAAAAATCCAGATTCAACACGATACACTCCTTCATTATCATAAAAGCCTAAAGAAGAATCTGTAAGCTTAAATGTAACTGTTTTTGATGCGCCTGGTTGCAACTCGATGCGTTCAAATCCCTTCAATTCTTTTACAGGTCGGGACAAACTAGCAGCGATATCTTGTATATACATTTGTACAACTTCTACTCCTGTACGCGAACCCGTATTGGTTACCGTTACATCCACTTCTATGGGCTCTCCTTGAACAAAGACATTCTTTTTCATTTGGGGTTTTAAATACGAGAATTGAGTATAACTCAATCCATGTCCAAATGGCCACTGAGGTGTTTTCTCCACATCACTGTAATGCGACCAAAACACATTGTTGTCAGAATTGGTTGGACGCCCCGTATTGTGGTGGTTGTAGTAAATAGGACATTGACCAACATTTCTAGGAAAGGTCATGGGAAGTTTACCGCTTGGATTATAATCACCATACAAAACAGCTGCAATGGCATCTCCAGAAGTAGTTCCCAAATGCCATGCCTCAACAATGGCAGGAATGTGTTCAGCTGCCCACGGTAAGGCTAAGGGACGTCCGTTTTGAAGTACCAAAACAATGTTAGGATTAACCGCATAAACGGCTTCTAACAAGGCTTGCTGCACACCCGGCAAATCCAATTGGGTTCTACTTCGACCCTCACCGGATTGAAAACCGTGTTCGCCCAATACCATCACAACGACGTCAGCTCTCTGAGCTACTTGAATCGCCTCAGCAAAGCCAGAAGTATCCGTCGTATTAAATACCAATTCATCAACGAACGTAGTTTTACCTAGAGTTAAATCTGCCCCTTTAGCATATTCCAACGTATTTCCCTTGTAGCGTTGCATACCTTCAACTACAGAAACGGCGGTATGATCATCAGCGGCAATACGCCAACTTCCAAGCGGACTATTCGTGTCAGCGGCTAAAGCCCCAATCAAAGCAATCTTTTTACCCGATTGCGGTAAAGGTAAAAGTTGATGGTCATTTTTTAAAAGTACGATAGACTTTTTAGCCATTTCCAAAGCAATAGCTTTTTGTTTGGCACTACCCACCGTTTCTTTTTCCCTTTTGGGATCACAATAGCGATAGGGATCATCAAACAAGCCCAACTCAAATTTTACACGAAGAATGCGGCGTACTGCATCATCAACAAGGGTTTCACTTACTTTTCCTTGGTTGACTAAGCCGACCAATTCTTTGATATACAAATGGGATTCCATATCCATATCTGCACCTGCCGTAATCGCTTTTTGAGAAGCTTCTGCCCCATCATGTGCAAAACCATGATTAATCATTTCCCGAATTGAAGCCCAATCAGTTACTACAAATCCGTCAAATCCCCATTTGCCTTTTAAAAGGGTGCGTTGTAAAAATGAACTGCCTGTAGCAGGGACCCCATTTAAAATATTAAAGGCATTCATAAAGGTACGAACCCCTGCTTTTTGTGCGGCTTCAAAGGGAGGCAAAACGGTATTGAACAACGTAGCATTCCCCATATCTACTGTATTGTATTCTTTCCCAGCTTCAACAAATCCATAGCCTGCAAAATGCTTGGCACAGGCCGCCAACGTATTGACATTGGCTAAATCAGCTTTTGACTCGCCTTGAAATCCTTTGACACGAGCTGTCGCCACACAGCTTCCCAAGAATGGGTCTTCACCGGCTCCTTCCATTACTCGTCCCCATCGCGCATCCCGAACAATATCTACATTGGGACCAAACGTCCAATTGATCCCTGAAGCTGAGGCTTCATCAGCAGCCATTTGAGCCGAACGTTTGATCGCTTCAATATCCCAACTCGCTGCCTCAGCTAGTGGAATTGGACTGATGGTTTTGTACCCATGAATAACATCAAAGCCGATAATCAATGGAATGCCTAAACGGGTTTCTTCAACAGCTATTTTTTGAACGGCTCGAACTTCTTTGGTTCCCCGAACTGTGAGCATCGAGCCTACCCAGCCTTTTTTGAGATGTTCATATTTACGTTGTGCATCACCCGATTGGGGAGCAGGGCCTGTAACTTCCCAGAAACCATTGTATTGGTTCATTTGACCAATTTTTTCTTCTAGGGTCATTTTTTGTAACAGTGCTTCGACTTTTTGGTCGATGGTTGCATTGGTATTCATTGATTTCTTATGTTGACCTTGTACCATACTTATACTGCAAAGTACTACTAGTCCGATTGTTTTTTTCATATTATTCTAAGCAAAATACAGAGGCCGGAAGTTGGGCCTTATTAAACAATTGAGGCGCATGAGCCGTATGCCAGGCAAACCGTACACGCTGGGGTGCTTTCACCTGACTACTTTTTAAAATAATGGTGGCCCCTTTGATTTGGGCATTGGCAGGATAATACACCCCATCCGCACCTGCGATTTCAAATTGAGTGTCCTTCGGATTTTTAAAATACAGTCCTTCCCCATTTGTAAAAGTGAGTTGTATTGCCGAAGGAAGTAAGTTTTTAGTAGCAACTAAAGGACCATTTACGCAATCTGTTATAGCATTATAATGATAGCGCAGGGCGCAATTGGCTAAGCGAATGCCTACCGCTTTTTTATTTTTAGGATGGATATCATCAGGTGTAGCCACATCGGTGATGGTAACCATTTGGGTATTGGGAATTCGAAGCGCTTTACGCTGGGAATCCCTTACAATTGGATTGGAAAAATCGGTTTGTGTAGGCGTACCGTACTGTGCAATTTGAACATAGTAAAAGGGGAAATCTTGTTTCCATTGGGTTCGCCATGATTGAATTAAGGCTTCTAATGTTTGATCGTAGATTGTTGACCCCACATTTGATTCCCCTTGGTACCATAAAACGCCACTCAGGTAATATCCTTCCAAGCCATGAATCATAGCATTATAGGCTTTACCAGGTAATACAGGACCATATTCACTAGGTTGTAATGTAGCAGCCGCTTTTGAAAGTAAAGGAGAAGCAGTTATTGTAGCTTCGGGAATCCAAACTTCTGCAGGTGTTCCTCCCCATGCGGAAACAATAAGTCCGATGGGAACCTTGGGAAATTGTGCTTGCAATCGTTGGGCAAAAAAGTAAGCCACCGCACTGGAATAGTGCATTACTTCAGGGGTACACGATTTCCATTGTCCGTTAACCGTATTTTGTGGAGTATCCGCTGTGCATTTGGCCACCGTAAAAAAGCGAATGGTGGGATGTTGAGCTTGAGCGATTTCAGCCTCACCATTGTCGATACCCCAAGCCGGGGTCATTTCCATATTCGATTGTCCTGAACATAACCAAACTTCACCAATTAAAATATCGTGTAAAGTAACTTCCGTATATCCTTTGATTTTCAGGGTGTAGGGACCGCCTTCTTTGGGTGTGGAAAGGGATATTTCCCAACGAGCTGTATTGGGAGTAATCGTAGTGTAAACTTGATCGGACCATTCGGGGTGAATTTCTATCTTTTCTTTAGGCGTACCCCATCCCCATATTTTTAGTTCTGAATTTCGTTGCAACACCATGCCATCTGAAAACTGTGATGGAAGAACAATCGCCGAAACCGAAAATGTCCATAGGGTGAAAATAAAAAGTAGGAATCTATTTTTCATTTGTAATTTTTTGGAAGAAGGGATACAACTGTTGAGCCATTTGTGCGTGATCTGCAACGCTAGGATGACCTGTACAACCATGAGCAAAAACCGTTTCAAATTGAAATAGTTGAATAGGCTTGTGCTTTTTATCCTTTTTGAAATAGTTAACTACAATTTGTAGGGCCTCATTTAATAGCTCTTTTTGACTCCCCGAAACCATCGGACTGTCTAAAATAACCAATTGTGTATTCGGATAGCGCTTGTAAAGATTTTGTATAAATTCGATATAATTGGTCGTGTACGATTTAACATTAAAAGGTAATCGCTTTTTTACACCGTCTCCATTAGATAAATCATTTGTCCCCAAACAAATACTTACAATATCCGGTTCGACTGTTGTATTGTAAGAAACATTGCTATTTTTATCCAAGTATAAATTAGCATACACCTCGGGCATAATAGGTTCAATTTCATGTTCATCATTCCAATTACGATACATTCCTATACCTGAAACAGAACTGAGTACAAAATCATAATTCAACCTACGAGCCAACTCAGGACCATACGCAAAATAGGCATTGTGCTGGTCAAAATACTGACCTTCATTACACGGGAATACAGAGGCATCACTTTGCGCACCACAGGTAATGGAATCTCCAATAAACTCAATGCGTTTTCGAGCGGGCACTTTTGAGGGAATCAAATTGTTGGTGGCTGTAAAATCAACCAGGATATTTCCACTCGATGCTTCTGTCGCTTTGTAGAGCGTTACTCGATGTTTGCCAGATGTATTCGCTTGTATCGTGTAGGGATAGGCTACTCCAGAACTGACTGTAAACCGTCCCAATACTTGTTCGTCAACAACAAGTGTAAAGTAATTATGATGCTCCCATTGATCGATGCTTTGCAATTGGATTTGAGCAGTTGAGCCTTCAAAATCAAAAGTTAATGAAGCAGCTGCTCCAATCAGAAGAAATTGGCGAGGTGAACGTATGTCAATACGACCCATAGGGTGAACATCAACAATTTCAGGTGAGGTCTGAGCAGAAGTCAATCCCCCAATCGTAGCAAGCACGAATATCGTAAGTATTTTTTTCAAAGTGAATATTTAAAATTGAAAAGGTAAAAATACAGTAAAGCCCTAAACCGTACTAATACAAAACCGTCATTATTTGATATAAAATTAAAATGCTATCATAAAAATGGTAAAGGGAAGCTTTTTAACATGGCGAGCTAAGTAATTTTATAACAACAAATAAACTACTTTTTGTCACTTCAAATGTTAAAACCTTCATGTTGAATTAGGGTTATTTTTTATTATATTGTTTTAACCTTAAATCCTAATGAAAATTTAATCTGCAACCGAGGGCAAAGCCGTTATTTTATGTAACTTTGTGACCCTTTAAAAAACGGAAACACATGATTTTACGAAATTATTTGCGCCTAGTGGTACTTACTCTAACCGTACTCTTTGCGGGTACCTCCTATGGGCAATGTTTTGAAATTGAGAGTATTTTAGTGGACGCCTGTTCCCCTACCAACCCTACTAACGAAGAAGGTTTGAACGAAATGGTTCGCTTTAAAGTAGGTCCCAATCCTTTAAACACCGCCAATTTGACTGTCACATGGCCTAATAATGCCTGGGGGGGTATCATTCAAAATGCAACTACTGCCAATGTTGTGGCGCAATTGAATGCGAGTATTGCAACCGCGGGTAACTGTGGTCAAATCTTACAGCCAACAGGAGGCGTACTCCCAGCAAATGCCACTGTTTTATTGGTTACTAGTCAAAATGTGAATGTGACTTTCAACTCCTTTGCGACCTTGACGACTACCGTATACATGATTTTCCAAAATAATACTACGAATATAGGCGGGCATTTTGCCAATTACAATACGATTCCTGGAACACGGACCTTAGTGATGTCGTTTGGGGGAACTTGTACAGATACCGTGACTTATGAGCGTAGTTTATTAATTAACAATACCGGTGGCTATGGCGGACCCTTAACCAGTCAAGATGGTGCAGCAGTAAACTTTACACCTGCAGGGGTACCCACTTATGTGAATAATGGATGTTTAGCTCCTGTACAACCGTTTACCGTAAACGCGGGCAACACGCAAACCGCTTGTCGGGGCGCTTCGATTAACCTTACCGGAACTGCACAAGGGCAACAATCGGTGCAGTGGACGGCTCCAGGAGGAACGTTTACCAACCCAACAAGTCTCAATACATCGTATACTTTACCGACCACAGGTTCGAGTGTGACCCTCACACTAACAGCAACCAATATTTGTGGTTTGGCCATCAACTCTACGGTGACCATTAACTTTAGTACAGTAGCCGATCCAACAGTAACCACTCCGGTAAACTACTGTCAGAATGCAGTAGCAACCCCTTTGGTAGCAACCCCAAGCGCAGGCGGTACGTTGAATTGGTACGGTACCAATGCTACAGGTGGAACGGCTTCAGCTGTGCCCCCAACCCCGTCAACGGCAACCTTGGGTACGTTTACGTATTATGTGAGTCAGACTATTGCGGGTTGTGAAAGTAACCGTGTGCCAATTGTAGTGAATATAGCCAATACCGGACCATCACTGAATCTATTCTGTGATCTAGCGAGTCCTAATACGACACCCACTTCAATCAACTTTGATTTTAGTAATGTAGGTCAGACGAATTTTACCTACACCTACACCGTGGCGGGAGGCTCTCCTGTTACAGGCACTTGGGTAGCACCCTCTAACTATACGGTAACCGGTTTAAGTCCGGGGACCTCTGTAACCTTTACCTTACAAGCCAATGGAGTGGCCTGTGTCTCTCCAATGACCGTAACGTGTAATACACCCTGTGCTACGTTTACTACCCCTAACTTTCCAACAATTTCTCCTATTTGCCAAGGTAGTGCAGTGCCTACATTAGCCACTACATCACCTAATGGAATAAGCGGAACCTGGAGTCCTGCGACTATTAATCCAAACACCTCGGGTAGTTATACTTTTACACCTGACTCGGTGTTGTTTCCTTGTGCCAATCCACAGACGTTAAATGTGACGATTACGCCACAGGTAACGCCAACCTTTTCGGCTATCGGACCTTTGTGTGCGGGTACATCGTTTACCTTACCTACCACTTCGAATAATGGTATTCAAGGAACTTGGAGTCCAGCACCCAATCTCTTTGCAACCACTACCTATACCTTTACGCCGATTAACAGTGCCTGTGCTACCTCTACTACACTAACGGTAGCTATCAATTCAACAGGGACACCTACCTTTAATCTTACCAATCAAACCTTTTGTGAAGATTTTGTAGTCACCCAACCCATCTTACCTGCTACCTCCAATAACGGAATTACGGGTACATGGTCGCCTGGTTCGATCCAAACAGGCACTACTGGTGTAACCAATTATGTCTTTACACCGACCACGGGACAATGTGCCAATACATTTTCTTTCACAATTACTGTAGTTCCTAATGTAACCCCAACCTTTACGCCTGTTGCAGCAGTATGTTCGGGTACAGCCTTAACTGCCTTACCGACTACTTCGAATAACGGGATTACGGGTACGTGGTCACCTGCACTAAACAATACCGCAACAACCACCTATACCTTTACTCCAAATGCCAACCAATGTGCAACCACGACCACGTTGCAGATTGTAATTACACCCAAGACCACACCTACCTTTGCAGCAATCACGCCTTTGTGTGCGGGCACTACTACCAATCCGTTGCCGTCTACGTCGACTAATGGGATTAGCGGTACATGGTCACCTGCATTTAATAATGCTGTTACCACTACGTATACGTTTACACCGAATGCGGGACAGTGTGCCAATACCGCAACTTTATCCGTGCCGATTACCGCACCAGTGACGCCTACCTTTACGGCTATAGCACCTATCTGTATCAATACCCCATTCCCAACTTTACCCACTACATCAACCAATGGAATTACAGGTACGTGGTCGCCAGCCCCCAATAATATGGCTAGCACGACGTATACCTTTACTCCCGCTACAGGTCAATGTGCGACGACGACTACTTTGACGGTAAATGTGATTAATAATTCCATTGTCCCTAACTTTTCAATTAGTGCTACTCGTTGTCCGGGCTTACCTTCACCATTACCTACTACTTCTTCCAATGGAATTACAGGGACATGGTCGCCAGCCTATACTCCTAATGCGAGCAATACGTATACTTTTACCCCGAATGCGGGACAATGTGCGACAACCGTAACGCAATCCATTACGATTGTGGCTGCGCCTGCCATCAGTAATCCTACGCCGTATGTAGTTTGTGATGATAATAATGATGGTGTTGCCTGTACGTTTGATTTAAGCATTAAAATTCCTGAAATCACCACGAACCCAGCTGTTCAGGTGACTTTCCACGTGACAACAACGGATGCACAGACGGGATCTAACCCGATTCCTGTGAATGTGCCTTTCTGTAATAACGATTACGACCAACAAACAATTTATATCCGTGTGTTTGACCCGGCGGCTCCTAACTGTCCGTCGTATACAACTTTGTTATTGATTGTCAATAAAAAACCTGTGGCTACGCCTCCAAGTGATTACCATAAATGTGATGATAACACCGATGGTATTGCAGTATTTAATTTAAATACAGTTGTAAACCCACAAGTATTGGGTAGTTTATCGGCTTCGCAGCATACGGTAACGTATTACGCTTCACAAGCAGATGCATTGGTTCCACAAAATGCGTTGTCTGGAACCAATACGTTTAGCTCGGCTTCTACTACCTTATGGATACGTGTTCAAAATAACACTACCGGTTGTTTTGATGTGGTGTCGGTAGACTTAGTGGTTGACCCGCTACCACTATTACCTGCTGTTGGTTATTTCCCGCAATATGAATTGTGTGAAACTACCGCTCCTGTGGGCTTTGAAATCTTTAATTTGAATTCGCAATTACCGACTATTTTAAATGGACAAACGGGTATTCAAGTGAAGTTCTATCCTTCGTTAGCCAATGCGAATGCCAATACCAACGCGATTACCAATCCAGGCGCGTATCAAAACGGAGTAGCTTACAACCAAACCCTTGGTATTCGTTTAACCAACACCACTACAGGTTGTTTTGTCATTACTACCATGGACTTGGTAGTGAATCCGAAGCCGAGTATTTTGGTACCGACGGCTCCGTATACGGTTTGTGATGACAACCAAGACGGTGTGGGTCAGTTTGATTTGAGTACTTTGACACCGCAATTGCTTGCCGGTGCTCCTACACTATACAATATTACGTACCACGTGACGCAGATTGATGCACAGACACCTTTGAATCCGATTAATGTATTGGTGCCCTTTGTGAACAATGATCCCTATACGCAAGTTATTTGGGTGCGTGCTGAGGATCCTACTACGGGCTGTGTGACTATCGCTCCGATTACGTTACAAGTTAATATTGCGCCTATTGAGCCGTTTAACTTACCAACGATTAACAATTGTGATGTCGATAGTAATCCTACAGATGGTTGTACGACCTTCAACTTAGCGTTACAGACTCCAGCTGTATTAGCACAACAAACCACCGCTGCCAATAACTATACGGTAACCTATTATACTTCACAAGCTGATGCTTCGGCTTCACCCGTTGGAATTAACCCGATTGTGAATACGACCAACTATACCGCTTGTGGTACTACGACTATTTGGGTACGTGTGGAAAACAAATCCTCGCATTGTTTTGCAGTAGGTTCGTTTGACTTGCAAGTGAATTTAGCCACTCCGGTAAGCTTACCTACCTTGTATGCTTTGTGTGATGATGATGCAACACCTAACAATCAGTTTACGAGCTTTGATTTGGTAAGTTTTATTGGTCCTACCCCTGGGCTAACGCTACAGTTTTATTTGAATGCAGCGCATACCCAACCGATCAATAACCCAAGTGCGTTTACCAATACGATAGCTGCGAATCAGACGCTATTCTTGGTATTGACCAACGCCACGGGCTGTAAGAGTTATTCCACGTTGACGGTAAAAGTATTACCGATACCGACACCTAACACCAACCCACCGGCCTTGGCACCGAAGTGTGACGATACTAATCCGGGTGATGGGCTTGAGATTTTTGACTTAACCGTGAATGCTGCCTATATCTTAAACGGTCAGGCGAACGTGAGTTTGCATTACTATCCAAGTTATAACGATGCTGTTGCCAATACCAATGAAATCCTTAGCCCAACTACAGCCAATGTGGGAGCGAATGTTTGGATTCGTGTGGAGAGCAACTTGAATATCGACTCGTTCAACGAACATTGTTATGTGTTGGTAGAACAAGCCTTAACGGTGAATCCATTACCCACCTTGGTACAGCCCGTGGCTGATTACCAAGAGTGTGATGACGATACCGATAACATCACGGCGTTTAACTTAACGGCATGGGGAGCGGCGAACTTGCTTACAGGCAATGCACTTCCTTTAAGCAACTACACGTTGAGTTTCTATGAAGATGCCGCACATACGCTATTGATTGCGAATCCGACGAGTTACTTGAACACGAGCAATCCACAGCAATTGTGGGTGATTGCGACCAATACCACCACAGGTTGTCGTTCGGTAGTGGGTAGTTTCAACATATTGGTGAATCCAAAACCTCTATCTACCGCAACGGCTAACTTTTATACGTGTGATACAGATTTAACTAATGATGGTTATTTCAACGTGGATTTTATTCAGTATGAAACAACAATCTTAACGGGACAGTCGGCTACCGACTATACCGTAACGTT
Source organism: Bacteroidota bacterium (assembly GCA_039798185.1). GTDB lineage: Bacteria > Bacteroidota > Bacteroidia > Flavobacteriales > Flavobacteriaceae > Flavobacterium. The sequence continues at coordinate 248 of JBDKGM010000007.1, read as the reverse complement.
CTACAACACCCAATTGGATGCACAGAATGAAACCAATGCCATTACCGATTTAGTGAATTATATGGCTTACACGCATACGATTTGGATTCGTGTAGAGAACAACTTGACAGGTTGTGCCCGTTTGGTGTCGTTTGTAGCTACTGTTGAGCGTTTACCAGAACCAGTAATTGAAACCGCGAATAACTCCCATGTGATTTGTGTGGATTATGTGACGGATCAAGTGGTACGTCCGTTGTTGTTGACTGCGA
>JBDKGM010000006.1:0-59641 GCA_039798185.1 Bacteroidota bacterium | reverse complement strand
GTACCTGCACCTACAACAGTTACAGTATTTCCAGAAATGGTAGCAACACTTGTATTACTACTTGTATAGGTAAACGGACTCGTGTTGTTAGAGGTTGGAGGTGTTAGTGTGAATGGAGCTGCGCCAACTGCTTGTGCTGGTACTAAAAATGTACCTACAGTAGGAGGTTGTAGTGTAGCGGGTCTCCAAAAATAGATGTTATCGATAATCAAAATTTGATTGTTGGTGATAGTAGTACCAATGCGAAACTGATCGTATTTAATTTCGCGAATTCGAGTTAAATCCAATCCGGGAAAGGTAGTTCCATTTACATCAATATCAATACTATTCCATACTCCAGGTGTTAAAGTAACATTTACAAAAGTCTCAAAAGTACCTGCTGTTGTCTTAATCAAAAACAACCGTAATGAGGTTAAAGAGGGAGAATAAATATCAAGGTGAAGTTTGTTGATTGCAGAAACATTGATGTCTGCACCCAATCGGGTACCTTGATAATTCCCAGAATTTTGGTATTGTTTGACAGGGTCTCCATCATAAGAGGGAGTAGTCATGTTGGCTGGCCAATTTGATGCTTGACCCCAATTGGGATTAAAGTCGGTTCCAGCAATCTCTTGCATTTGATAAGCTCCTGCAAAAACGGATACTATATCCCAAGCATTCCGTGCCGGTTGCGTGGGAGCAGCAGTTTGTGCCTGAACCTGCCCAAAGACAAGAAAGACGATTAGTGAAATAATTTTTTTCATAATTTAAGGTTTGATTTTGTTGATTTTCAAATTTATAGGGGCTAATAACACAATTCATTTTCGATAAGTGTATAAAAACTATACAAGTAATATTTTATTTGTTTACAGTATTTTATACTGAATAATGATGCGTAATTAATACTACGAAAACGATTGCAGATTTGAAAATTACTCCTTAGTAAGAGGGCTGAAAAACAACATTTGTTGTAATGATGTATAGGTGCAATTGATTTTTATTTGAATTAAAACGGTATAAAAATGGATAATTTTAAATTATTTAAATGTATTTTTTATACATATTTAATTTTTGAGTTAAAAAATATAAAATTCTTCAATATCAATTTTAAGGTGCATCTTTTATTTCTTGATAAAGAGTTACAGATAATCTAATTATGAATTTAAATGATGCTTCATTTGAAACTATATTCTGTTATTGTACCTTTGCTCAATGCTTCAAGTTCAAAATATCGCATTTGCCTATCAAAAAGAAATTATACTCAAAGACATTGAGTTTACAGTTCCTTCAGGAACATGTCTTGCCATAATTGGCGAAAGTGGTTGCGGTAAAAGTACCTTACTGAAACTCATTTACGGTTTGTACGATTTGGAACAAGGTCAGATCTTTTGGAACGAAAACGAAGTATTGGGGCCGAAATACCACTTGATTCCCGGAATGGAATACATGAAGTTTTTAGCTCAAGATTTTGATTTAATGCCCTTTATTACGGTAGCTGAAAATGTTGGTAAATATTTATCCAATATCTATCCAGAGGTGAAGCAAGCGCGTATTATGGAATTGTTGGATACTGTTGAAATGACTGAATTTGCTCATACCAAAGCCAAGTATTTAAGTGGAGGTCAAATGCAACGTGTCGCTTTAGCGCGAGTGTTGGCTCTTGAGCCCCAAGTTTTGCTCTTGGACGAACCTTTTAGTCATATTGATAATTTTCGAAAAAACAGCTTACGTCGTAAATTGTTCCGGTATTTGAAATCCAAAAAAATTACCACGCTAATCGCTACCCATGACAGTACGGATGTATTATCATTTGCGGATACTGTATTGGTTATGCGTGACGGTTCTTTAGTTGCTGAAGGAACGCCTACAGAATTATTTGCTTCAGAGAATCCGTATGTAGCTTCTCTTTTTGGAGATATTTCGATGTATTCCGAGAAGGGTACTGTGCATCATGCTTTTCCATATCAACTCCAAATTGCCTCTGAAGGGATTTCTGCGGTGGTGGTGCAGTCGTATTTTCGCGGAAGTCATTATTTGTTAGAATTACAGGCTGATACTTCTTTAGTTTTGGTTGAACATGCAGCAGCAATCCCAGAAGGGACTTCCGTATTTTTCAATAAAAAACCCTGAGTTTCCCCAGGGTTTAATCATTAATTTTTCAAATATTTTTCCAAGAATTGATCTTGTTCCCACAACAAGTGAAATATGTTTTCTTTGGCCACATAGCCGTGTGCTTCTTTCGGTAAAAGCACCAATCGAGCGGGTGCGCCTAAACCTTTTAGGGCTTGGAAATAGCGTTCGGACTGTAAGGTAAAGGTGCCAGGATTATTGTCGGCATCACCGTGAACTAACAATAAAGGGGTTTTCATTTTATCAGCTTGCATAAATGGCGACATACCGTTGTAAATTTCAGGAACATCCCAATAATTACGTTGTTCACTTTGGAAACCAAAAGGAGTCAATGTACGGTTGTAGGCGCCACTACGCGCAATTCCACACGCAAATAAATTGGAATGTGTGAGTAAGTTTGCTGTCATAAAAGCACCATACGAATGGCCACCTACCGCTACTTTTTTACGATTAATAAAGCCCAATTGATCAACGGCATTGATTGCAGCTTCTGCATTGGCTACTAATTGAGGTATAAAGGTATCGTTAGGTTCTGTTGTACCTTCGCCAATAATCGGGAAGGAAGCATCGTCTAAAACGGCATAACCGCGGGTAACCCAGTAAATGAATGAACCATAGCTTGGGAAAGTAAATTCATTCGGGTTTTTGTCACTTTGTCCGGCCGAACTTTTGTCTTTAAATTCAGCGGGATAGGCCCAAATTAAAAGCGGTAACTTTTCAGTTTTAGCCGTGCGGTCGTAATTGGCTGGAAGGTATAAGGTTCCGGATAATTCTACACCATCATTACGTTTGTATTTGATTACTTCTTTATAGACATTTTTAATGCTTTCAAATGGGTTTTTAAACGACGTAATAGGCGTTAATTTACCAGATTTCATGTTGCGAAAGAAGTAATTCGGGTATTCATTTTTGGATTGAATCATTACCAATAATTCTCCTTTTTTGAAATCTTCAATCGATTGTAAATCTTCTTTTTTGTCTTTTAATTTCGATTGATATAAACGTTTCGTTTTTAACGTATTTAAATCCAAAGCATCCACATAAGGGAATTGGCCTTCTTTAGTAAATCCTTTTCCAATTAAAAAAACGGAATTGTTTTCTATCGCCAAGACATAGCGATTGTAGGCATTGCGTTTGGTTTCAAATTCGCCCGGATCCGCATAAATATCTTGCGAATTTAAATCCCATACAATTTTCGGCTGTGTATTGTTGATTGACGGATTGATGAAATACGTTTTTTGATTACGGGTATCGTACCAATCATCATACACAAAAGCTACGTTTTCATTTCCCCAAGAAATACCCGCAAAACGTTGAATCGTTTTCATAAATTCACGTGGTGCGTTTGCAAAAGGAGCTTCCCAATCATACAAAGCATCGCGATATTCTACTTTTTTACCGGCATCACCTTCGTCCAAAGCGTCTACAAAAAATAGAGTAGCAGGTAGATCAGGACGCCAACTCATATTGCGCTTCCCTTTACGAACAGAAGAAAATCCTTTTGGCATGATTTCAGTTAGAGGCACTTCATTAACCACTTTTACTAAAGTTCCATCCGCTTTATAAACGGTCGTTTTTTGCGGAAAGCGACTCATCGGAACGATATACGAATACGGTTTTTCAATTTCGGTAATCATGATGTAATTCCCGTCTGGAGAGAAACTTATTCCTGCATAAATTGCGGCCGTTTTGAAAGGAGCTTTTGTTCCCTCAAGGGTAACCCAATACAATTCAGAACGCACCAAAGCATCAAAATTAGCTTCATCCGTTTTGTTTTTCAATAAATCTTGGTAGGTACGGTTTTGCGATTTTTTACCATCACTCACAGAGACTGTAGGACCGCTAGGCAAATCTTTCTTTTGATCGATAAAAGCAGGACGATTGCTTGGTAATTGTTGAATTAATATAGTGTTGTTGTCTTTCCATTGGTAGGGCGAACCTAAATTTCCATTTAAGTTGTCAGTTGTAATTTTTTTAGCAGAAGCTGTAGCAACATCAATTATCCAAAGTTCAATACCTTTTGATGTGGTATGTGTAAAGGCAATTTTATGTTCGTCGGGTGACCAACTGATATTCGTGATTTTCGGATTTTCAGGTAAACCTTTGATTTGAACTTCCTCGGTTGCCTTTATTTTCCGAATTTTTAAATTATGAATATAACTTACAGTACTTGAAATGTTTGTAATCGGATTGATTCGCAAACCACCTAAACGCATTTCTTCTTGGTTTAAATCATCCAAAGATTTGTAAGTACTTCGGTAGGATAATAGCATATATTCTTTTCGGCTATCCATACTTACGGAGGGAGTTCTCTGGTAATCGGCCAAGGCTAAAATCTCAGCGGGAGGTTTTTGGTATTGAACATTTTCTTGGGCCCAACTGGTGGCTGCAATCAAGAGTAATAGGAGTGAACGTAGTTTGATCATAAAGTGTTTGTTTTTTTGTGAATCAAATTTAGATTGGGTACAAATTGGTGTTAAATCTCTTATTTTTATTTCAAATAGCCCACTAATAAAACGTTAATTTTTTACTTTTGGGTAAAATCTATAACCATGAAAAAGTTGCTTTTATCCTTTGTTTTACTGGGGATGAAACTTTCTGCCCAATTGACTTGGGCCCCATTACCCAATGTGGCGGTGAATACCAATGGACAGCGTTTTGACGATGTTTTTTTTCTTAATGAAAATGTAGGTTGGGTGGCCAATGGATATTATGCCGCAGTTTATAAAACCTTGGATGGGGGTTCTTCTTGGACTTTGCAAACCAACAACACGTTGCTCGGCAGTAGTCATTATTTTCGAAATATCGAATTTTTAGATGAGAATATTGGATTTCTTGGGACCTTGAATGGTAAATTTTACCGAACGACTGATGGTGGTTTTTCTTGGAATTTGGTTACAATAAACCCTAATCCACTTGCAATTTGTGGTTTAGATTGTGTGGGGACTTCCACTATTTATGGATGTGGCGCGTATTTTTCTCCGGCCTACATTATTAAATCTTCGGATAGTGGACTCACTTGGCAGTATATCGATATGAGTAGTTATGCCGAAGCTTTGGTTGAAATACTTTTTATCGATGAAAATACGGGCTATGCATCCGGGAATAATGCCACTGGAGCCGTTATTTTGAAAACAACCGATGGTGGACAAACATGGTCTACCTTATTTAATGATACGATTGCGGGTGAATATGTTTGGAAACTTCAGGTTTTACAAGGTAATTCCAATGTGCTTTTTGGTGCCATTGAAGCCGTTGCGCCAAACCCTGGGAAGTTAATAAAATCCACAGATGGGGGTCAGACATGGGTGACTAAAACAGCCCCTGAATCAGAAATACAAGCTGTAGGTTTTATTGATGAAAATCACGGTTGGATGGGTGGCCATGACACAGGATTTTATGAAACGATGGACGGGGGCAATACTTGGACCAACACTACAGTAGGAAGTAATTTAAATCGAATATTAGTATTGAGTCCCAACCTCGCTTATGCTTGTGGTACGACTATTTATAAAATGACTCCAAATATGAGTGTGCCAGCTTTTACCGAACAGGCTCGTATTCCTTTGCAAGTGAAAATTGCACCCAATCCAATTAAAGATAAATTGCTACTTGAAGTTGATTTTTTAGGAGTTGACCATCTAAATCTCGGACTTTATGACGCACTTGGGAAATTGGTCAAAACGTTAATCGTGGATGAAATTTCAGGAGCAGGAAAGAAACAGTACACCTTTGATTTTCCTTATGCGAAAGGAATTTATTATTTGAATTTACATACCAATACGGGAAGACAATCGGTGAAAATTGTAAAGTAATTTTTTGATTTATATAAAAAAAGACAGCTTTTTAAGGGCTGTCTTTTTTGTTTATAATTAGGGCAATTTAAAAGGTCACTGTGTTCAAAGTGCTAGTCCCAGATGTTGTGAAGGTAGATTTTAGTGTGCCACCCGTAGTCGAGTAGGTTCCACCTGTATAAAGTCCCCATCCCGAACTATTTCCTACAAAACTTCCTCCGGTATACGTACCTCCAAAATAGATTTGATGACTGGTGCTTCCTGCTACATTCGGACTAGAGAAGTGAAAATAATAGACTGCATTTTTTGGTTTGAATGTAGCCAATTCCACTCCAGCAGCTGTGCGAATATGAATTAGTGAAGTTGCAGCAAGTTGCGCTGATGATTTGATATACATTGTGCGTTGGGTAGATGTCGCACTAAAGTTTTTCGTCATGTTCGAATTGGATCCAGCAGAAATTACAGTCCCTCCATTCATATTAAATGTTCCGTTAAAGTCGAATCCTTCTTCGGGTGAACTTGTGGGACCACAAATTATAGAAGTTCCTCCAGAAATTGTAATGTTACCATTACTATCCACGGCATCTTTACCCGCTACAATCAATACGCCTCCTGTTACATACAGGTGACTGTTGTCATTGGATTCAGTCCCACCACTCACAGTGCCATAGGTACAGTTAATACCGTCATTGGAAGCGGTCACATTGGTTACACCTCCTGCAAATGTGATAATAGGTGCTTCCACACCTTCTCCCATAGCAGTTACAGTAGATATCGCACTAATGGTATGATTGCCACCATTTACAGTTACAGAGGCATCCGAGTGAATACCATCATCTGTTGAGTTTATAGTGGTAGTTCCATTATTTAAAACTAAAGCACCAACAGCAACCATTGTTTTAGGGTGGTTATAATCCGTTCCTGAAACTAAGAAGCGTGCTCCCGTGGTTGTCAGGTTTACAATTGGAGCTGAGGTTGAAGACCCCACAGTTAATGTCCCGTCAGATTTCAATCCTTTGCCTCCAGTTCCCGAACAAGACGTAGTCACTGTACCTCCAAGAATGCTGACATTCGTATCCGAAGTGATTGCTGCTGCACCGTATGAATCCAAAACGCCTGTAGTATTGGTATAGGTTGCACCATTACCCGCTAAGGTAACATTGACTGTGCCGCCAGTAATACTAACCGTTCCATCAGATGAAATGCCTCGAGCTCCAGTAGCTGAAGAGGTTCCAACAATGGTAAGCGTACCATTATTTACTTGCACTTGACTCGTTGCTTTGATTCCGGTAGGATAGCCCGGATTATTTCCACTTCCTGATGCCGTTAAAACGGTTGCACCTGATAAGTTGATAGTTGTTGCACCTCCATTTACAGCAATTATTCCATCAGCTTTGATTCCTTTACCAGCACCGCCAGAATTGATAAGGGTTAAGTTACCATTTGCAATAGTTACATTAACATCGGCTGAAATGTTTTTCCCATCAGCTCCGGTATTGGTCAAGTTTAAGGTCCCCCCGTTGATGGTGATATTGGTGTCCGCTGAAAAAGCAGCCGTAGAGTAGGAGTCAGCAACCCCTAAGGTATTGGTATAATTTGCACCTCCACCTGCTGTGGTTACATTGATTGTGCCTCCATTTACAATGATTTCACTGTTGCTCGAAAATCCTTTGGCGCCTGTAGCTGTTGAAGTGGTAGTGATCGTAAAATTACCGTTGTTAATAGTAATAATCGCATCGGATTTCACACCCGTTGGATACGAAGGGTCAAATCCTGTTCCTGAGGCCACCAATACGGTTGCTCCAGAAAGTGAAATGGTGAATGTCCCGCCATCAAAAGTAATGTTTCCTTTGGCGCTAATCGCTTTGGATTGAGCTCCAGAGACGGTTGCGATAAAAACTCCACCTGTGAAAGAAATGGTATTGGTTCCAGTCTTTAATGCTTTCACATCGGCAGCAGTTGAGGTAATTGTAAGTGATCCATTGCTTATGGCAACCGCTCCATTCCCTGCGTCAATACCGTCACTCGAAGATGTAATGGTCACCGTTCCTCCAGATTGAGAATATCCTTCACTATGAAATCCGTCGGTAGTGGCAGCCAATACAGTTACAGTACCATTGTTGATTGAAATTGTTGAACTCGTATTGATTCCGTGCTTTTTTAACCCTGTAATTTTCAACGTACCAGTATTGGAGACGGTGATAGGACCGTCAGTAGTCAAGGTACCATTGGCAAGACTTGCCGTTCCGTCGACTAAAGTGTTTATAGAATTTGGAGTCAGTAATAAATTAGTGATTTTACCACCTATTAGGGTGAATGCAGCTCCTGAGGGATTGGTTAATGTGACATTATTCAAAACCAAATTCACATCTTTATCCGTGGTTAAGGTTAAGCTACCATTTGAAGTTGATCCTAAAATATTGTATTCTAAATTATCAATTCCAGATGTTGCATTCACGGTTACTGTTCCCGCATTTGCTGTAATAGCAACCCCTTGATTGGCATAGGGGTTAATAATGGTAGCATTATCAGTACCATTATAGATAATATAAATTTTATCCAAGTTGGTTACCGTCGTAGAAAAATCAATGTAATCGATAACTTGTTTTTGAATGTCTAACGATGTTGTGTTGGCATTCAATTTAATTTTGGCATAGGTATTATCTAATTTTACATTTTCAACTTCAGAAATAGGAGTAGTATACATCACATTTCCTGAATTGTGAACATTCATTTGCTGTTGCGCCCAACTCGAAGCAGTCAGTATTAATGCAATTACGAAATAGAGCTTTTTCATTTTTTCAAGAATTTAGAAGTAAAACCATTGGCTTGAACGATATAAAGCCCTGCTGCTAATTCAGCGACTGCAATTGTTTGCATTGGAAAATATTCGCCTGAATGCACTATTTGTCCATTTGTATTAAAAATTTTGACATTCAAAACATCAGTAGTTGATGTGTTGATTTGAATGTATTCCGCACCTGGATTGGGGAACAGGGTTAATTGTATACCTTCAGGCGTGTAGTTTGCCGTATTCAGGTTGTTGGTAAAAGTTATACGCTGAATAATTGTCACAGGAATACTGGTAGGTTGTGTTACTGTATCATCAATTTGAATTTGTAAATCGTCGCCAGAAAAATATAATTTTCCTGTGGTTTGAACATTAAACTGTTGTTGTGTGTTGTCGTAATACGTGATCACAACTCCCGTTTGAGAGAAGGCCTGTAAACCAAACAACATAACCCAAAGTAGGTACCATTTTTTCATTCGTCTTTTGTTTTGATTTTCAATAAAACAAAGAACATTTGAAATACCCTAATTTAAAATTAAATGAGGTTAACATAAAAAATGTGTCGGTTAACACGTTGAGGTGTAAAATACTGGATTTTTTAAAAAATCCTATAAAGATGAAGAGGCTACTATTTTTTCTGATTCTACTCGGTGTGTTTTAGCAATTTGTTAAATTTGTGTATCTAATTTTGAAAAATCTATATAATGTATCATTCTAAAATAACCGGGTTGGGATTTTATGTTCCTGATAATGTGGTAACTAATGAGGATTTGTCCCAATTGATGGAAACCAATGATGCTTGGATTCAAGAGCGAACAGGTATACAAGAGCGCCGGCATGTGATTCGAGGCGAGGATACAACCACTTCGATGGGTGTAAAAGCAGCAAAAATTGCAATCGAGCGGGCAAAAATTGATAAAGACGAAATTGATTTCATCATTTTTGCAACATTGAGTCCGGATTATTATTTTCCGGGACCTGGAGTTTTGGTTCAGCGCGATTTAGGATTGAAAACGGTAGGTGCCTTGGATATTCGTAACCAATGTTCGGGTTTTGTGTATGCCTTATCTATTGCGGATCAATATATAAAGACAGGGATGTATAAAAACATCTTGATCATTGGTTCTGAGTTGCATTCCCACGGATTAGATATGACTACACGCGGACGTGGTGTTTCAGTGATATTTGGTGATGGAGCAGGAGCAGCAATTATTAGTCGTGAAGAAGATTTGACAAAAGGAATCTTATCGACTCATTTACATTCAGAAGGACAACATGCTGAGGAATTAGCCTTAATTGCTCCAGGTATGGGAAAACGTTGGGTAACCGATATTATTCATGAAAATGATCCGAATGATGAGTCGTATTTCCCCTATATGAATGGACAATTTGTGTTTAAAAATGCTGTAGTTCGTTTTACCGAAGTTATTCATGAAGGCTTACAAGCCAATCAATTGGAGGTAGCAGATATCAATATGTTGATCCCGCACCAAGCGAATTTGCGTATCGCTCAATTTATACAGCAAAAATTCCGTTTATCCGATGATCAAGTGTACAATAACATCATGAAATATGGAAATACAACTGCAGCATCGATTCCAATTGCTTTAACGGAAGCATGGGAAAAAGGCAAAATCAAAGAAGGTGATTTGGTTGTACTCGCTGCTTTTGGAAGTGGTTTCACTTGGGGTAGTGCAATTATCCGTTGGTAAAATTTTATTTTTTATAAAAAAAAGAAACCCCGAGAAAATCAATCTCGGGGTTTTTTGCAAAAATGGGTAATTTAACCAACTAATATCCTTTTTAACTTGGGGCAAAAAAGGCGTTATCTCTTCAAGGCAAAATGCGCTTTAAATTCTTTTTCTTCACCGTCTTTTTTATAGTTTACAATAAACCAATAATCATCAGCCGGCATTTGGGTGTTGTTATAATTTCCGTCCCAACCACTACTTGAAGGTTTGATACGGGTTAATAATTTACCATAGCGATCATAGATATAGATGTAGGCAACTTCTTGATCACTCAATGATTTAATGTTCCATGTTTCATTGGCACCGTCACCATTTGGTGTGAAAAAGTGAGGGTAATTCACCACTATAGCATTGGTTACTGTTAAACCACATCCGTTTTTATCACGAACGGTAATTGTATGGAAACCACTCATTACATTGTTGAATGTCGGACTATCTTGAAAGGCTCCGTTATCCAATTGGTATTCGTAATCACCAGTACCTTGTGTTTCCACTGTTATGGATTGGGTGTCTGCAAAATCTTCATTCACTGTATACGCAACAATGGCAGGTTCAGAAGGTGTAACGGTAACAAAAACTTCGTCTGAAGCACATCCTGTTGAATTGTTTGTTGCAATTACACTATAAACTCCAGGGGCAACCGCTGTATAATACGTACCTGTACCTACTTGTTGTCCTTGTTCATTATACCATTTAATAGTATGCGAAGCTGCTGATAATCCACTATTAATGATATACGGTTGAATTAAATGATTCGTGAAGGTATTGTAACACATGATACCATCCATTGGTGTCGGAACAGGCAGTTTGTTAATTACAATTTGTATCGCTTTCACATCGAAACAGTCAGGTGCTAAAGTATTACTTACACGAACATATACCAAAGTGGTTGTGGTTTGAGAAATGGCAGCTGTATTAGTTGTTGCATCAGCTAATGTAGCATGATAAGTAACCACAAATTCGGGTCCCACTTGAGCGCCTAACACGGTAGGGTTAAATTGACTCAAAGCCACATTGAACAACCCATCGTTTGTGCCATCGGTATCACAGAACGTGCGTAAAGCCAATGGAATGATATTCGCTACAGGTGTAGGTACAATAGTAACGGTAAACGAAGTTTCATCGGAACAATTTGGATTATATCCAGAATTTCCAAAAATGTAAATGGTTTTAGTTTGTGTCACTACACTTCCAGCATTGATTTGACCGCCAGTACCATTTGGACCATTAAAATAATGTCCAGTAGTCAAGGTAGGTAATGTATAACTAGAGCAGGTAGTCACATCTGCCAATTGGGGTACATTATAGATGGAAATAGAGAAACTTTTTTGGTCGAAACAATTTGGAGTTCCACCTGTTTCACTGTAAACATATACTGTTTGATTGGTAGTTAGCACATCACCAGCATGTAATAATGAGCCGCCTTTATTGGGAGCTGTATAATAATCACCTAAAGTTAGTACAGGCAATGTATACGAATTACATGCAAAAACATTGGCAATTGGAGCAATTACAGGTGAAGGAGTTACCGTCACTGTAAAACTACTTTCATTCGTACAATTGATACGACCTCCTGATTCTACATAGATGTAAATCGTTTGGGTTGTTGTAATCACTGAACCGGGTAATAATTCTTGTCCACCCGCTGTAGGTCCACCACTTACGGTAAAATATTTGTTATTTCCAGTTAATGCTGGTAATATAAACGAATCACATACTTGCGCATTAGGAACTACATCAGCATCAATTGTGAAAATATTTATTGTAAAGGATGTCTCATTGGTACAACCATTGTTATTTGCAAAAATGTAAAGCATTTGAGTAGTATGGATTACATCTCCACCATGTAACAAAGTACCTGTTCCACCTGGACCTGTGTAGTAGTCTCCATGTTCTAGATTAGTAAGTACATAAGCATGACATGCATCAATATCTGAGCGTGAGTCAACTACAGGGATTTGATTTACTGTAACTTCGAAACTGATTTCATTAATACAACCCCCTTCACCATTTAAGAAAATATAAATTGTTTTTGAGGTAGTAATTAGATCACCAGCAAATAGGATATCACCTGTGCCTCCTTGTCCTGTGAAATAGTTTCCATATGGAATTTGTGGTAATTCATAGGAACTACAAGCAACAGTGTTTGTAGGTGCTGTTAAAGGTGGTAAATTAATTGTTATGGTAAAATTATAGTTGTCGGTACAGTTAGGTTGTGACTGAGTAACCGCATAGATATAAATAGTTTGAGTCGTATTTATAACGGTTCCTACAGGAATTTGTGTTCCAGTTCCCATTGGCCCTGTGAAATAATTACCCGCTTCAAGTGGAGGTAATGTGTAGGAAACACATTCAGTAGTTGAAGTTGGGAAATTCATTCCTATTACAACATTGAAAGAGGTTTCACTTGAACAAGGTCCGCTATTGGCACGGATATAAATACGTTGTGTTGTAGTTATTACAGATCCAGCACTCAATTGTGTTCCTTGACCATTGGGTTCAGTAAAGTAATTTCCTGAAGTTAGCGTTGGAAGTGTATACGATGTACAATCAAATACGTCGTTTAAAGTGGGAACACTTCCTAATGTAACAATGTTGATTACCATTGGTTTGTCAATAACACAGAAAGGAGGTTCGGTTGAAACGAAATGAAAATAAATGGTTTGCGATGTTGTAATAATTGTTCCACCAGGTAATACCATTCCGCCACCATTAGGCTCAGTGTGGTATTCACCTTGCGTTAATTGTGGTAAGCTGTAACTATTACAATATTCTGCAGGCTCATTATTGATATCATCAGGTTTGATAATGGTAACCGTAAAAAATGTTTCACTTGGGCAAGCAGGAGGTGTTGGATAGGTATTATAAATGTATATTGTTGTAGTCTGAGTGATGATGTCACCTGGGAATAATTGTACACCTTGTCCACCTGGTTCAGTGAAATATTGACCATTTACAATAGGTTGTAAAGTGTAATCCTCACAAGTGATAACGTCGTCTAAATCATCTACAGGAGGAATTGGTACAACCACTAAGTTTATTGCAACTACTGCAAAGCAAGTTGGATCTGTTTTTACATAAACACGCGCATAACAAACACCACCAGCTGAATTGATAAATCCAGTAGCATTGGTATTATTGTTCGCATCAGTTAATGTTCTAAAATAATCAACACCATAGATTGCTGGATCTTGACTTCCTAAAACTTCAGGTGTAGCGGCAATTGGTAAATTGAACATTACTGGACCACCTTGTGGGCGAGCACAAGCTTTAACATCTTGAGCGGGATTTGCAACCGGTGGAGCGGTTAGTAATAATTGAAATGATTTGATAACAAAGCATCCAGTTGTGGGATTCACAACACGCATATAAATGGTTTGATTACCATTGCATGTATAGGATAATGGAATAGGATTTACATTGTTTGTAGCATCAGCTTGACTGGTAAAATAACGAACCGTTGTTGTTGGAGGTTGATTCGCCATTACGGTAGCTGTATTTATATTCAAGTTGTATGTATAAGAACCTGAACCATTATCGCATTTGTAAAGATTTTTTGGATTACTTACGTTGTAAGCGGTGTAAAATTCAACTACAATACTATCAGATACTTGTTGACAAGGAAAGGCAATGTTAGTATAAACCAATTCATAAGTTCCAGGCGTTGTTACTACAAGATTCGGTGCTGTTTCACCATTTATAACTACACCATTTCTTTTCCAAACAAAGGAATATAAGGCTGGATTTAATCCTGAAGTTATCGTAGTGTTTTGGCCACTACAAATAGCGGTTTGATCGGCAACAGTTAGGTTAGGACCTAATACATCTTGTCCAATGTTAAAACTTTCAGAAGCAATAAAAATTGCCGAATCAGATTTATAATCACCACGGTCAGCAATAACCAATTTAATTTTATATAAATGATTGGTAACTAACGAAGCAGAAGCAGTCATCATTGTGGTTTGACCGTTAAAGTTAACGGGTGCAGTAGACGCATTATTACCTCCATTATAACGACCAAAATATTGTTCATTTACTGAAGGACATGTTGAATTGTACAAATAATCACGAATAGTAACTACCGATATCGGTAAGCTGGTATTCGGAACTACCGCCAAATTGGTGGTTACACCAGTGGTCATGTCCGTAAGTAAAAAAGCAAAGGCATCTGAAAATTGACATTGGAAATTTCCATATTCCTCTGAAGCAAATAGAAAGTCGAAGTTGAAATAAGGAGAAAGTGGTGTAAATTCAAATTCCAAAACCGTTGCATTGGTTGAATTCATCGTGATTCCAGATGCTGCAAGAGTAGCTTCCAAATCACTATCACCAATCCATGATGCATTTCCGGCTTCTAGTAATGAAGAATTTGGACCTGCTGCCTCTACAGCACTTCCAGTTGATAATACCACCCCACTCGACATAGGGAAGTTAGCGTTTGAATTGGAGAAATAGCCAATTCCATTGGTTGAACCAAAGTTAGATCCGGTTCTCCAAGTAATGTTTTGAGCCGTTACACAAGGAGAATTAATCAATATGTTATTGACCAATTGTGGTACGGTGTAAGTGTTTACATCTACAGTAATGGCTTGAGAGAAGCCAAACACACTGTAGATAAACAGTACGAAGGTTAATAGTTTTTTCATAGGGGCTTGATTTTGACATCACAAATATTATAAATAACATCGATAAAATACAAATAAAATCGATGAAATTCATTTAATGTTTTTAAAAGTAAGAAAAGTATTATGATAAAAATCGTACAAAACCACTTTTTCCTAATTCCTTGATCAAAATCAAAAAAAAAAGTTTAATCCGTTATCTTTGCATTTTTAAAATTGGAGTCATGACAATACAGGAAAATTTAGGACAAACTATTCAAGATGCTGTTTTTCAAAATTTTGGAGTTAAACCCGAAAAAATTGAATTTCAAGCTACTCGTAAAGATTTTGAAGGTGATATTACAGTGGTTATTTTTCCTTTATTAAAAATTATCAAAGGCAATCCCATCCAAATTGGTGAAAGCATTGGGAATTATTTGGTGCAAAACCATCCTCATGTTGTCAAGTTTAATGTGGTGTCCGGATTTTTAAACATTGTCATTGCAGATGATTATTATGTGAATTATTTCAATCAAATTCGACACAATCCTAAGTTTGGTTTTGTATCACAATCTGATTCCAATGCAGTAATGGTTGAATATTCATCTCCTAATACCAATAAACCACTCCATTTAGGTCATGTGCGTAACAACTTATTAGGTTTTTCAGTAGCAGAAATAATTAAAGCCTCTGGAAAAAAAGTATATAAAACTCAAATTATCAACGATCGCGGAATACATATATGTAAGTCCATGTTGGCTTGGCAGTTGTTTGGAGATGATCAAACACCTGAATCTACGGGTTTGAAAGGAGATAAATTGGTTGGGAATTTTTATGTAGCCTTTGATCAAGCGTATAAAAAAGAAATCAACGAATTAATAGCATCAGGAAAATCTGAAGAGGAGGCTAAAAAGCAAGCCCCAATGCTATTGAAAGCTCAAGAAATGTTGCGTTTATGGGAAGCGGGAGATGCCGAAATCGTGGCGTTATGGAAAAACATGAACCAATGGGTATACGATGGGTTTGCACAAACCTATGCTGCTTTAGGAGTTGATTTTGATAGTTATTATTACGAAAGTGATACCTACCTGTTGGGAAAAGAAGTAGTGCAATATGGTTTGGATAAAGGTATTTTTGAACGTGAAGCAGATGGTTCCGTTTGGATAGATTTAACTGAAGAAGGTTTGGATCGAAAAATTGTATTACGCTCTGATGGAACGGCAGTTTATATGACGCAAGATATTGGAACCGCAATTCAACGTGTAAAAGATTATCCCGATGTAAGCGGTATGGTATATACCGTTGGAAATGAGCAAGATTATCATTTTAAAGTCCTTTTCTTAATATTGAAAAAATTAGGATTTGAATGGGCAGAAAATTTATATCATTTGTCCTATGGAATGGTTGAATTGCCCACAGGAAAAATGAAGTCACGTGAAGGAACGGTTGTAGATGCTGATGATTTGATGGAAGAAATGACCAAAACTGCGGGCGAAATTGCAACCGAGTTAGGGAAACTAGAAGGGTATTCTGAATCTGAAAAAGAAGCGTTATTCAAAACGATTGGTTTAGGAGCCTTGAAATATTACATTTTAAAGGTGGATCCAAAGAAACAAATCATGTTTAATCCTGAAGAGTCGGTAGATTTTAATGGAAATACAGGACCATTCATTCAATATACGCATGCTCGAATTTGTTCCATTCTGCGTAAAGCAACTTTTGATTATTCTGACGATGTTACCATAACTCTACATGAAAAAGAAAAAGAGTTGATTAAACGAATTGTAGATTTCCCAGAAGTTATACAAGACGCCGCGCGTCAACATAGTCCGGCTCTTGTTGCCAATTATACCTATGATTTAGTAAAAGAGTACAATTCTTTTTACCAATCGGTTTCTATTTTAGGAGAAACAGATACACCGACGAAAATATTCCGGGTACAACTTTCCAAAATAGTAGCACAAACGATAAATAATGCATTTGGGTTGCTGGGGATACAAGTTCCAGAACGTATGTAAAACAAATAGAATCCGGACATTGTTCGGATTTTTTTATAAAGTATAACGAACAAATAAATTAAAGGTGCGTTCCAATGAGTAAGTGTTTACTTCTTCTACAGATTGCACATTGGTATTGATTCTGTAAAATTGATTAATCTTATTGCGTGTATTCAAAATATTTAAAACCGAAGCACCAAGAGTTAAAGTCTTTTTGTCTTTGAATGAAAAAAGGTAACTCCCCGATGTATTTATTTGAATAAAAGTAGGTAATTGAGATGAATTCGGATTTTTAAAATTAATATAGGAAGCACCTGTAGTAGGATCATACTGCAGATTCTGCGATTGGGGGAGGGTGGTTGGTCGACCTGTAAACCATTTTCCGCCTAATGTAAGTTTGTAGTTCTTCGTGTCATACACTATACCCGTAGCCCAATGGTGCATGATTTCATTATTATTAGGAAATCGAAGTAAATCAGAATTGTATTGGAAGGAATAACGGTTTTGATTGTAAGAATAAGTAGCCCACAAGATAAAATTTTTCCATTGTCTTTGTACCAAAAATTCATTTCCCCAAATGAAATAATCTCCAGTAAAATCTTTGTTTTCGTATTGATTTTGAAATCCTTGGCTTCGTGCTGTAATTCCTAACACCTTTTTTACAAAAAATTCTGTACTTATTAGCCAACCTTTATGACGATAGGAGGCTCCCGCAGATACTTGTCGATTTTTTAAAATTGGGATATCGCTATTGTTACTTAAAATCCAGCGTCTTTTTTCAATGCCTAAAAAATCTTGTTGTCGATCGACAATTTTACTTACAGTTTGACTTTTCATTTCACCATTCAAATCCAACTGCCAATGTGCATTGGGTTGCCATGTTAAATTAAAGCGAGGTTCGGTAATAAATACGCCCCATTTTTCGTAATAATTTTGACGAATTCCAATAGAAGTTTTCACATTTTTTTCAGGAATCTCCCATTTAAGATCACCTATTAGGGCATGATTCCGAAGTACATATTTTACATCCGTATTGATTGTTGGCGAATTTAATCGATTGATGTTCTGATTCCCAATCTCATCAAACTGATACCCAATATCGAGTGTAGTGTTCGGGTTAAGGGTATACTTGTTTTTTAAATCAAGTCCTAAATGTTGTATTTCATTGCGTTGGTAGTGAATTTGATTTGTATTGATGGACTCGTAATTAGAATACAATTCATATTGAGAAAAAAACAAACGATAGTCACTCTTTAATTTTGAATTCCACTCAATTCGGGAAGTGATGATGCCGCCTGTAGTTTCTTGATCGAGCGAACTGCTTTTTTGTAGAAAGATACTGTTTTCGGTTCGTGATTGCACTAAATTTAATTGATTAGTCAGCACCAAAAAATCTACAAATAATTCCACTTTCTTGCTCACACGTTGGGAAAATTGACCTGAAAAATCCATGAAATAAAATTTTAAATCATTGGAATAAGCGATATTTCCATTTAGAAGAAGATCAGTTACAACGGTGTTCTGAAACACACGGTTGTAATAATTTTGGTAGGTAGGAGTCTTAAAAAGATCTGTAATTGAGCGACGGGCACTTAGGGCTAAACGTGATTTTTCATTAAATCGATGGCGAAAAGTTACATCGGTATTAATCATATTGGCTCCTATACTAGCGGTCTCTTCTTTTTTAATTTCTGGAAGGGTAGAAATATCCACTACACCCGAAACACTGCCACCATAATAGGGTGAACTACCATTCTTGACAATATTTATTTTATGAGCTAAGTTCGGATTTATAGCGGAAATAAGTCCGAAAAAATGGCTTACTTGATACAATCGCATGCCATTCCATTGAAATAAAATTTGGTCGTGATTGCCTCCGCGTATAGATAAGTTCGATAAGGTTTCATCGGAACTAATTACCCCCGGAATTTGTTTGATGGATTCAAAAACATCGGCTTCGGTAAGTCCGGGTAATAATCCAAATTGTTTGGGTTTAATTTCATAACCATTATCCCATTTTTTTGTAACTCCACGGGTTAAAATGACTTGGGTATCCACTTCCTCCAGCTGAATGGATTTTGTTTTTAAAAAATAAATAGGGGAGTTTTGCGGACTCAAATCGTCAATAATCAAAGGCTCATAATTGACATGTGTAAAGGTTAACGAAGTAGTCTTTGAATCTGTAATTTGAAAATATCCACTCGAATTACTAATGATAACTTCCTCAGACGGATGCATGGTTATCGTTGCGCTTTCTATCGGAAGTTTGGTATCAACGTCTTTTAAATAACCTTTGAAATAGATTTTTATTTTTTTATTGTCCGAAATCGAAATGTATTTATTGTTTACTCGATTAAATGTTAACTGGGTTTGTTGAGCAAGATTAGACAACTTTTCGTTTAAGGAGAGCGTACTTTTAGGTGGGATTACTTTCAGATGAACGACTTCATTTTCTACAAAACTAAATTCTACAGCATGTTGTTTTTCAATTTGTTTTAACACCTGTGGCAAAAGCACAAAGTCTCCCGTCTGAGCACGAAGGCCCAAGAGGGAGACAAAGCATAGAAACAAACATGAAAAATATTTTAGTCGCATCATGGAATTAATTCAAAAGAATTTTCTTGCGCTTCTTGTTTTTTCACTTTTAAGTGGTAAGAAGCGGCAAACAATTGGAGTGCTATTTCAGGATTATCACCGGGTAAATGACCCGTAAATAATTCTGAACTAGGAAGTTTAATGTCATTAATTGTAATGTTAAAATGACGTTCTAATTCTTCCAATACATCTTGCGGATGTACTTTCTCAAATTGTAATTCTTTTGATATCCAAGAGGGATATAAAGCTGTGGTTGGATGGTTTATGATTAAATTATTATTAGCAAAAGCAATGGTTTGACCTTTGGTAATAATTATCGATTTATTTTGATGTTGAATTTTTACTTTTCCTTCATAGCAAGTAACATCGATACGATTATTTCTTGCTTTGACGTTAAATTGTGTGCCTAGAACGGTTACGGTTCCTTCTTGGGTATTAACTTCAAATTTTTTTCCTTTAGCTACTTTGAAGTAAGCTTCTCCATTCAAATTTAACGTACGGTTGTTATCCCAATCACGTTCTGAATAGGTAATTTCCGAACCAGAATGTAGCATAACTTTAGATTGGTCCGGAAGATTAAAAGTTACCGTCGAACCATTAACTGCAATTTGCTCTTGATCTTGGAGAAATAAATAAGTGAATCCAACCCCAAGAAAAAGGGTCACAACAGCAGCAATTTGTAATGCTTTTTTCCAATATAGCGGTCGCACTTTTGCTCCTTCTCTTTTATCAAGTATCGATTGGAAAAGGTTGTCAGTGTCAAAGTCAGTTACTTGAAGTTCAGCCGAATACTTTTTTATTTTCTCTAAAACCGCATAGTCCTCTTCCTGGCGGAGCGTATTCAACTCTGCTTCAGGGAGCTCATTATTGAGCCAGGCTGCTAAACGATTAGTATCTTCCATTTTCATCTGAATTCTGTGTTAAAACATTTGGTTTTGAAATTACCCTACCTAGAAATTCGAAAAATTTTTACGAAGCTCCAATAGGGCTAAATGGATTCGTTTTTCTACCGCTTTTACACTTATATTTAGTTCCTCTGCAATTTCATGGTATTTTTTTCCATCAATTCGATGCATTAGAAAAGCGGTTCGTTGTGTTTCATTTAAATTTGTAATGGCTGTAAGAAGTTTAGTTTTGAATTCTTCTTCTTCCATTATATAGTCAGGAGATTCATTGGTTTCTGAGCGTTGAGGCGTCTTTTTTCCAAATTCCAAAACTACTTTTTTGTGTGCGACATGATTTAAAGAAAGATTATTTGCAACAGTATAGAGAAAAGACTTAGCTTTTTCAACTGGAACCTGTTCGCAATTTTGCCATAACTTTATAAATGCTTCTTGTGTGCAATCTTCTGCCTGATCCAAATCACCAAATTTATAATAAAGGTAATTCCGAAGGGCTTTTACATGTTTGCGATAAAAAGATTCGTAAAGAGAATCTTGGCAAATAGAATCTTCTGAAGACATTTCTAATTGTTAAATTTTTAAGTCTCTAAAAATAAAAAAATTATTTGAGGTAGGGTAAATTCCTTTATATTTGTTTTAGCGTAAAACCACTACTCAATGAATTGGATGCGTTCCATATCGGTTACTTTACTTAGCTTGTTTTTTTTGGCTTCATGTCAAGAAGAGAAAGAGTATCATGAAGATGACTATTCGGATGCATTAAATAAAAATTCAGCGCTGACAGGATTGGTAACTCGAGTAGTTCAAAATCCCACTGCATGGGATGATGTAATGGATGACAATTCTCATTTTAATGTTGTTCTTCCCGTTAATGTTCAAGTTAATAATCAAAATGTTCAAGTGACAGCCACTAATGACGGTCTAGAACAAATATTTGATATTAAAAGTATGAGTAATAGCGATGATGATATTGTTCATTTTCAATTTCCTATAACTGTAAAATTTAGAAATTATCAAACTCAAACTGTATTAAATCAATCGGAATATAATCAATTGATTAGTAGTTTAGGTCCTTGTACTTTTTTAGATGAAATTTCTTGTGTTAAACTTCAATATCCCGTTGTAATTACAACATATGATTCAAGTTCTCAAGAAGCCGATAGTTTTACATTTACAAACAATTCGGGTTTGTATGCTTTCTTGAACAATTTAGATTCGAATGACACTTTTAATTTTTCCTATCCTTTTTCAGTGTTAGATAATGGAAATACATCCCATCTAGTTAATTCAGATGTAGAATTAAATCAGTTGATAGAAGATAATATCGGACAATGTCCTGCTTATGGAGGTACAAATCCTGCACCAGATTTTATTTCATTATTGACAAATAATCAATGGTATGTTTCTTATTGTTATAATGAACATGTTGATAAAACTAGCTACTACACTGGATATTACTTCAATTTTTATGCAAATGGTACTTCAAAAGCCATAAAAAATGCAACTCAAATAACAGGAGATTGGACCAAATACCAAGACGGAAATAAACAAAAATTGGATTTATCTTTTTCAGGCAATACCTTGGAATACATGGAGGAAGACTGGGAAATTATCGAATATACTACGACATTAATTCGTTTAAAACATACCAGTGGAGGAGGATCAGAAATTGATTATCTCTACCTGACAAAATACTAAGCACTCTAAAACTATAATTATGAAGAAACTAAAATTAATTCCAATTTTAGCGGCCCTTTTTATGCTTAATGTGGCCTCTATGTGTAGTAATGACGATAATTCTTCGTCATCGAATGCTGCTCAAAATCAAGTGATTGGAGTTGCGACTTCAGGTACATGGCGAATCACGTATTATAATGATTCAGGTACAGTAAAAACGCCGCAGTTTAACGGATATAATTTTACTTTTGGACCTTCAAATGTGTTAACAGCATCTAACGGTACCAATACGTATTCCGGAACATGGTCGGTGACTGATTCCAATTCAGGTGATGATACCATCAATGATTTAGATTTCAACATTCTTTTTGTTTCCCCAGCGAATTTTGCTGACTTATCAGATGACTGGGATATCCAATCGCAAACAAGTTCAAAAATTGAATTGATTGACGTAAGTGGTGGTAACGGCGGAACCGATTACCTCACTTTTGAAAAAAATTAGTTAGTTAACCTTACTAATGTGTGTTTTTGTTAGAACCATCCCAGTATTGGGATGGTTTTTTTATTGTAAAACCATTTGAATGACTTGCGGTTAATTTATATCTTTGCACTTCAAATTTTTGCAAGTACATTATGTTCCAAAATTTAAGTGATAAACTCGATAAAGCATTCCATATTCTTAAAGGACATGGGAAAATCACCGAAATCAACGTTGCTGAGACTTTAAAAGAGGTTAGACGCGCATTATTAGACGCTGACGTAAATTTTAAAATCGCGAAAGATTTTACCACACGTGTGAAAGATAAAGCGATTGGTCAAGATGTATTAACTACGTTGCAGCCTGGTCAATTAATGGTTAAAATCGTAAAAGATGAATTGACCGAATTAATGGGTGGTGACGCCACTGGAATTAATTTATCAGGTGCACCCACTGTCATTTTGATGTCGGGTTTACAAGGTTCTGGTAAAACGACTTTCTCAGGAAAACTTGCCAATTATTTAAAAACAAAAAAGAACAAAAAACCACTTTTGGTAGCCTGTGATATTTATCGTCCAGCGGCGATTAATCAATTACATGTTGTAGGGGAACAAATTGGCGTTGAAGTCTATTCTGAACCGGATAATAAAAACGCCGTTGATATTGCGCAAAAAGCTATTCAATACGCCCGATCAAATGGTTTTAATGTGGTCATTGTCGATACAGCAGGACGTTTAGCTGTTGATGAAGAAATGATGAACGAAATCGCTAATGTTCATCGTGCAATTCAACCACAGGAAACATTATTTGTTGTGGATTCAATGACAGGTCAAGATGCTGTAAATACCGCAAAAGCTTTCAATGATCGTTTAAACTTTGATGGGGTTGTCTTAACAAAATTAGATGGTGATACCCGAGGTGGTGCTGCGATTTCCATTAAATCCGTTGTCAATAAACCGATTAAGTTTGTGGGTACTGGAGAGAAAATGGATGCTATCGATGTGTTCTATCCTTCCCGTATGGCTGATCGTATTTTGGGAATGGGAGACGTAATCTCATTGGTTGAACGTGCACAAGAGCAATACAATGAAGAAGAAGCTCGAAAGTTGCAAAAGAAAATTGCTAAAAATGAATTCGGATTCGATGATTTCTTAGCGCAAATTCAGCAAATAAAGAAAATGGGAAGCATGAAGGATTTAGTCGGAATGATTCCTGGAGCAGGTAAAGCGCTTAAAGATGTTGAAATTGAAGATGATGCTTTCAAACATATAGAGGCCATTATTTTTTCAATGACACCAAAAGAAAGAAGTAAGCCTTCGATCATCGATATGAAACGCAAAAATAGAATTGCCAAAGGTTCTGGACGAAAAGTAGAAGAGGTTAATCAACTGCTTAAACAGTTTGACCAAATGAGTAAGATGATGAAAATGATGCAAGGACCAGGAGGAAAAAATTTAATGCGAATGATGGGCGGCATGAAAGGTATGCCCGGAATGCAATAAGAATACAAAGGGTTTGAAGTTCGACTACGAATTTTAAACCCTTTTTAAATAACTACCAAATACACAACAACATGACAATTTTAGACGGGAAAAAAGTTTCAGAAGACATCAAAAATGAAATCGCTGCAGAAGTACAAAAAATGCGCACTAACGGTGAAAAAGTTCCCCATTTAGCAGCCATTATTGTAGGGAATGATGGCGCTAGTATGACCTATGTAAGCAGCAAAGTAAAAGCATGTGAACGTGTAGGCTTTGAATCAACTTTAATTCGGATGCCAAGTACTACTTCTGAGACAGAATTACTCAAAAAAATTAAAGAGTTAAATGAAGATGCAACTATCGATGGATTTATTGTGCAATTACCACTTCCCAAACAAATCGATACACAGCACATCTTGATGTCAATTGATCCAAGTAAAGACGTCGATGGTTTCCATCCTGAAAACTTCGGAAAAATGGCTTTGGATATGAGTACATTTATTCCCGCAACTCCTTTTGGAATATTAGAATTATTAGAACGATATAATGTTGAAACCAAAGGAAAACATACTGTTGTAATCGGTCGAAGCCATATTGTGGGTCGCCCAATGAGTATTTTAATGGGTCGTAATCATTTTCCTGGAAATTCTACGGTAACCCTCACTCATAGTCATACCAAAAACATCAATCAAATCACCACTCAAGCGGATATTATTATTACAGCGCTTGGGGTTCCCAATTATTTAAAAGCAGAAATGGTTAAAGATGATGTTGTAGTGATTGACGTCGGAATTACACGTGTAGCCGATGAAACCGCTGAAAAAGGATACCGAATAGTAGGTGATGTTGATTTTGAAAATGTATCCAAAAAAGCATCCTACATAACTCCAGTCCCTGGCGGTGTGGGTCCGATGACTATTGCCATGCTGTTGAAAAACACGTTATTGGCCCGCGAACAAAAAAGATTGAAGTAAATGGAGATTCGTGTTGCCCTAAGTGAAGATATAGAGCAAATTCAATCCTTAGCGAAGCGCATTTGGCCTATAGCTTACAGCTCCATTTTGTCCCAAGACCAATTGCATTATATGTTGGATAAATTTTACCATCCGCAAGCTTTGCAAGAACAAATGGATTTAGGGCAAACTTTTTTTCTTTTAGAAGAAGCCTCACAACCCGTCGGTTTTGCAGCCGTTGCTTTGAATGAAAAACCCAATGCAACCAAATTGCATAAGCTCTATGTGTTGCCTGAATTACATGGAAAAGGCAGGGGAAAAGCGCTTTTAAATTACTGTTGTGGGTTTGCTTTGAAATATGAACAAAAGTCTATTTTTTTAAATGTAAACCGTTTTAATAAAGCGATTTCATTTTATGAAAAATTAGGTTTTGAATGTATTGAAACAGTTGATATTCCTATCGGAAATGGCTATTTAATGGAAGATTATATAATGCAGAAGTTTTTATAATTTTTGAATAACTGCATCTAAATTTCCTTTTTCATTAGCTTCTATAAGTTTCTTCAAAGTGGCAGTTAACGGAACATGATTTTCTTTTTTGGCTACATAATTTGTTGCAATGCGTACTGTATTCAATTCAACGGTAGCTATTGCAGTAGGATCACCGTGTTCTTTCACTAAATACTGAATCATCGATGCTAGATAAATTCCTAAAAGGCTGGAATTCTCTCCGCTAAATTTTGATGCCGTTTCAGTTAAACTAAAAGTGTAATCGGGTGTGCCTTCCATCCAACGCATTAGAAATTGTAAATGACTTATTCGTAACATTTCGTCTGAATCAATTGGGTGTTCTAATAGAAAGGTTGCACTTTCAACGACTTTGGGTTCGGCCAACTTATAATCGGAGTCTTTTTTGAATTCAATTTGACTAATTTCTTGTGCATATTGAATACTACAGGTGAATAAAAAGAAAAATAAAATTATCTTTTTCATAGTAAATGGCTTTTATTATTGTTTTTGAAACTGAATTACTGCTTTTGATGTGTTGCTCAAAAGTCTAAGAATATAATGCCCATTTGAAAGTTCGCTGATTGTGATACGATTCTCAATAATTGGTTTTACGGCAACTAAACGTCCTGAAGTGTCATATATTTCCGCACTTATAAAATCACCAGTCGAAAGCGCAACAAAATCGTGTGCAGGATTGGGCGCCAATTGAATATGGGACACTAAATTTTCTTGTGTTTGAAGTGCGTTAACTGTTGTGGTATAGGTGTTGGTGATAATTGGCGCATTATAATCAAAGTAAATCGAAGCAGTATTTGAAAAAGAATCGCCAATACTCAAGCTGGATTTGGTTCGAATTTTAAATAAAATAAAGCCGTCATTGGATGCATCATCCGTAGGTAAGTTGATATTCTCAAAAATAAACTCAACTTGATTATTCTGGTGAATACGAGAATCATAGGGATGACTTGAATCTAGAATTACTAAAGAGCTTAAGTCTAATTTTGAGCCATCGATAATATCTGTTATCACAATATTACGAGCTGGAGCAGTACCCAAATTTTCAAAGCGAATCATATAGTGTACAAAATCACCCACTTTTTCAGTTGAAATCGATGTGCCTTCCAAACAAAATTTATAATTGGGATCAAAAGAGTTCACAACCGTTTGTTTTAACTCAAATTGATTGTCATTGGCAAACTCATCCGACATACTATTTACATTGGCTGTGAAGTTTAAAATTGCACCCGCTTGTAGACTCGGATTACTTAGTGGTGTTTGTAAAAGATGGGAAACAATGAATTCTCGAGTTTCAAACGGAGCAATGGAATTGACTGTCCAAGCAATTTGATTAGCATTTAAAAAAGTAGCAGCTGGAGTAGTACTTGATAAATTTGCCAATTGCGCATTAAAATTCCACGTAACCGTAGCAGTTTGCGTTGTCGTTCCTTTATTTTTACAAATGATTTTATAGGTTGTGGTATAACCAGGAACAGCTGTATTTATGGGTACAGCGATTATTTCCAAGTCATTGTGATTACCATTGTACGCCAAGCAAAAATCTTGTGTAAACGGACTCAGGTTTAATGGAAAGTTGAGCTGAGCTAGAGAAGGAGTAATGGTATAATATTCGGGATGTTCAACTATGGGTTCAATCGAATAATTTCCTTCATTGACATACATCGAATAATTTCCACTGACTGATGTGCCATATTGATTTTCTTCTTGATTATTTCGGATTAATTTCAGGTTGATTTTTGGGACTAAAGGATCATCAACCGAACAACCGTCAATATTAGCATCAAAACGAACAGCACCTTTCAAGGAAAAACAAGTGCCTCCCGGTTGAAAGGAACAATAGGGGTTGACTACACATTGTGCACTTCCAGAATACATAGTAACCAAAAATTGTATACTTGATATTTCTGTAGGATTATCATCGGTACAAATAAATGATAATTGTGGCGTATTGGTTAAGCTTAATCCCGATTCAAACGAATTGTTTTTTAAATAAAGCTGCTGTAAATTTGGATTATTATCTACGTTTAAAACAGATAAATTAGTCAAATTTGAAACATCCAATTGGTTGATTAATGTTTGAGAAGCTTGAACGTTTGAAAGATTAAATGTGTTATTAAACAATAAAGTGTTTAAAGGATTGTTACTAATGTCAAACTGACTCAAACCGGATAATCCTTGCGTAGAAAACGTATGAATTGCATTCCCAGAAAGATTTAAATATACCAAGGCACCATTAGCACCAAAAAGTAAACTACTTAATTGGTTGTTTTGTCCCTCAAGCCATTGTATTTGTGGGCAAGGAGTTATGTTTAACGAACTAATTTGGTTGTTTTTGCAAGCTAAATGGGTAAGATTTGTCAACGATTGTAAGTTCAATTGGGACAACAGATTCGCATTGCAATTTAATGTGCGGAGTTGTTGAAACGCAGCAATTCCTGAAAGCGAGACAATTTTTGCATTAACCGGACTATCTTGATTATTAACATCAAGTTTAAAAACCTGTAAAGCTTCTTGAGTTTCTATTTCCCCATTTCCATTACTATCAATAGCGATAGCATTACCAGAACTATTCTTCGCAATACTATTGGAAGGAGAGGATTGAAGGAGTTTAAATTTAAAATTAGAGTCAGGAATAGACACCACCTGAGCTAAGGTGAAAAAAGGCAAAGCGATAAGAAAAACAAGTAATTTTTCTTTCATCAAAATTCGCAGTTAAAAAGTCCACATAAATTCCTATATATCAAATATAAAATAAAAAATAATATCTGCTATTTTTTATGTTAAAAATGTGTACAAGATGCAAGTTTTATCGTTTAAAGTCGCATTTAGAATAAATAAAACAACCCCAACATGTGGGGTTGCTTACACTGCAAATTTATAAGGATAGGATAATAGGACGTAAGTAAGCTGATTCCGGTCTAGTCGCTCCGCATTTTCCTCAGCGTAGGCAACATTAATTATGTTCGCAGTTGCGACCAAACCTCAAATTGAATCAGTAGTCAGAACAATACATCGCAATTTTTCATGTTTGTTTTGTATTGTTTTTTCTAAGGCGAATAATTAGATGAATAACACAATACGAAGCTAACCAAAAGGAGTCAACCCTGAAATAGCAACTGAGTACACAGTCGATTCATTCGATTAAATGCCCCTTTTGCGTGAGGATTAAAGAATCGATAACGGGTAATTTGCTATTCTGAGACGGAATTTGGGTCAGATGTTGGGTTTTCTTCATTCGAATTCACCTCTAATTCAGTGGACGGATTTGCTGTTTCGGTATTTGTTTTGGGATACAAAATGAAAATTCGTTCTAAAGCTTGGTAGCGATCCATAATGAATAGTAAAACTAATCCAGAGCCTATTAGAAGAACAGCGTCTAAAATGGAAAATAGGGTTTGCATTTTTAAGGATTCTAAAGTATCTCCTCTAAATATAACGCGAGCTGTATTTTGAATAATTCTGCCAATAGTTAATGTACTCCACCAAATGCCTAAAGCTAGATAAGGAACATTGGGCACCTTTTCACCTTGTGCTCTTAAATATTCAGTGGTTTTATCAAATAACTCTTTAAAAAGAACATACGGTTTGTATAAGGAGATTATAGGAATGAACCAAGACCAAACGGCCCAACTGTCTGTTTCATCTGTATAGGTTACTTGCTGAATTAGATTGTAATACGCTCTTCGAAACCAATGTAAAAAAATGATGCCCGCTATTATCCAAAATACAAGTTGAACAATGACAAAAAATTGTTGACGGGTATCGTTACTTTGAAGTGCCTCATGGTCATAACGGGCTCCATTTTCATAAGCGCGAATCAGCTGAAATTGCATATAATCCGATACAATACTGCCAAGGGAAATAAGTAAAACAATGAGAACTGCAATACGGGCATATTGACCCCGTTTATCATTTGGATTGAGATAATTCATGTGCGTATATTTGGTCAATTACAATGACGCAATATAATCTGATTTCAAAAAAAGAATACTAAAAGTTTAGTCTTTTTTAGGAAGTCCTTTGAAGTTTTTGTGAATAGGAAATTTTGAAGTCGAATTCCGATTGCTGTTTTGTGGATTGGGTCTCGGCTGAATTTCACTTTTTAAATTACTCGCTTCTTCAGTTTTACTTGAAGGTGCGATTAATTGATCCAATTGTTTTAATTCAGAAGGCGTTAATTTACGGTATTTACCTACCGGTATATCAAGACTAATATTGATGATTCGTACACGCTTTAAAGCAGTTACTTCATAATCGAGGTATTCACACATACGTCGGATTTGACGATTTAAACCTTGCGTGAGGACAATGCGAAAAACAAATCGACTAATTTGTTCAACTTTACATTTTCGTGTTACAGTATCTAAAATAGGTACGCCATTTCCCATCCGTTGAATAAATCGATCCGTAATGGGTTTGTTTACCGTGACAATATATTCCTTTTCGTGATTGTTGCGTGCGCGTAATATTTTATTAACGATATCCCCATCATTCGTCATAAAAATCAATCCTTCACTCGCCTTATCTAAACGGCCAATTGGAAAAATACGCTCGGGATATTTAATGTAATCAATAATATTATTTTTTACAGAAGTATTGGTCGTACATTCAATGCCAACGGGTTTGTGAAACGCCAAATAAATCCGTTCTTCTTTATTATTTAAGATAGGCTTACCATCAACAAAGATTCGATCTTCAGCACTAACTTTCATACCCATTTCAGGGGATTGCCCATTCACCGAAATCCGACCTTGCTCAATGAGTTTATCGGCTTCACGACGGGAACAATAACCAGATTCTGATAAATATTTGTTTAAACGGGTCATGCCACAAAGATACAGTTAATTTCGATTGATGAATTCAATAATCGTTTGATACAAATAGGCATCATGGAGACTGTGTCCGAGTCCGCGCGTAGTCACAAATTCCGCCTTTGGCCATGCATTGGCAATTTTATTACTTTCTTCCCAAAGTACAACTGTATCTTCTTTATCATGAATTATCAATCCTTCTTTGTCTAAATTCGCTACAAATTGTGCTGCCGAAAAATGATCGATCGAAATCGAAAAACGTTTTTGGGTATACGACTTTAAATAACGATAAACACGGTGGTTTAAGCCCAAAAGATTGATGTAATTTTTTAAAATGATTTTAAAATCAGAAGGTGCTCCCAACAATACAAAGCGTTCAATTTCGTGGGGATAATGTTTTTGGTAATACGTAAGTGCATTGCCCCCTACCGAATGACCGACCACTGCTTTAGGTTGGTATGCTAAAACAATTTCATGAATAAATGCAGCATATAAAGGGACATTAAATTCCGAGCCGCTACTTTGTCCATGAGCAGGCGCATCAATAGCAACGATTGTTTTTCCGGTTTTAACTAGATGTTTCAGTAATTTCTTCCAGCGCGACGCATTGCTTTCCCATCCATGAATTAAAAGGATCACATCTTCGTTACCTTTCCAAATATACGTTTGGATTGTATGATTGTCGAACGTATGTTTGATTTGTTGGGCGCGTTGTAATGTTTTTGGAAGTTTGGAAGGATTTACTTTTCCTTTTCGAGGCGAACTGAATAATCGATAAGCCAAACGAAAAGCATGTTTCGGATAGAGATAACTCATCAGATTGATGTATAAACCAATCGACTTGACAAGAATAAATTGACTAATCTTTTTCAAAGCAGGTAATCTTAAAATTGGGGAAACGAAAAAGCCACCGATGTGGTGGCTTTGAATTATATTGAAGCGAACATTTGTTCCATTTTCTCTCTTTCTTCTTGAGCCAGAACATTGTCCACCAAAATTCGTCCTGAATGCTCGTCGGTAATGATTTTCTTTCTTGAAGCAATTTCCACTTGAGTTTGTGGTGGAATTGTAAAGAACGAACCTACAGATGCTCCACGCTCGATAGAAACTACCGCCAATCCATTACGTACACTTTTACGGATACGGTCATAAGCCATTAATAAACGTGACTCGATGCCTTCACGGTATTCAGCTGATTTTTCCATCAAAAAGTTTTCTTCTTTTTGTGTTTCAGCCATGATATCGTTTAATTCCGCTTTTTTGTGTTTTAAATGCGTCGATTTTTGATCAAGCTTATCTTTTGTTTGTGCAATTGATTCTTTTTTGAATTCAATAGAAGCTTTCAATTCTTTAATTTGTTTCTCTGCAAGTTGAATTTCTAATTCTTGGTATTCAACTTCTTTAGTCAACGCATTGTATTCGCGGTTGTTGCGAACTTCTTTTTGTTGCTCAGAGTATTTCTTAATCGAAACTTGATGCCCTTCAATAGCACTTTTCTTCGTTTTGATACCTTCTTCAATTTGAGCTAACTCCATTTGAAGCTTATCTAAACGAGTGGTTAATCCGGCAACCTCGTCTTCCAAATCTTCTACTTCTAAAGGTAGTTCGCCTCGAACACTTCTAATTTCGTCAATTCGTGAATCGATTAACTGTAAATCATAAAGCGCTCTTAATTTTTCTTCAACGCTCATTTCTTTTGTAGTAGCCATATTTTATAAGTACTTAACCGGGTTTGTATTTTCTTCTGATAAAACGACTGCAAAATTAGTAATTTTTTCTTTAAGAAAATCAACTATGTAATTTTTTGTAAATCTTTCACTTTCAAAATGTCCGATATCAGCGAGTACCATTTTCCCTTCAGCTTCATAAAAATTATGGTACTTTAAATCGGCAGTGAGGTAAATATCTGCGCCCGCTTGCAAGGCATTTTTAATCGCATAACTGCCCGAACCACCTAAAACCGCAACTTTCTGTATTTTCTTCCCAAGTAGTGCCGAGTGTCGAATTCCCTCACAGCCCATTGTTGACTTCACCCATTCTAAAAATTGAATTTCATCCATTGGTTCGTCCAATTCTCCAATGCGACCCAAACCGATGTTTTGATGCGAATTCTGAAGATTGTAAAGTTCATAGGCTACCTCTTCGTAAGGGTGATTGGCGAAAAGTGCTTTTAAAATTTTTGGTTGTAAATGCTTTTCAAAAGTTACTTCAATTTTCACTTCTTGGACTTCTACAAATTCAAAACGTTCTCCTACAACAGGATTGCTTTTTTCATTACCTTGATACGTGCCAATACCAGTTGAATTAAAACTGCAATTTTCGTAATTTCCTATTGAACCTGCACCTGAAGCAAATAAGGCTTCCCGAACTTGCTGTGCATTTTCAATGGGAGCATAAGTGACCAACTTTTGGATAAAATCTACTTTCGGGACAAGAATTTTACTTCGTTGTAATCCTAATGCATTACAGAAAAGAGTATTCACACCCAAAGGATGATTGTCTAAAGCCGTATGCACTGCATAAATAGCGATATCATTTTTTATGGCTTTAATAACGGCGCGCTCTACATAGTTTTTCCCAGTTATTTTCTTTAGCCCTGAAAATAATATGGGGTGAAAACAAACAACTAGGTTGCATTGCTTGGCTATGGCTTCATCAATAACCGACTCTAAAGCATCATGACAAACTAAAATTCCTGTTAGTTTAGTTTCTTGGTCTCCAACTAATAGTCCCACATTGTCAAAATCTTCAGCATAGCCTAGCGGTGCCAATTCTTCTAGTATAGGTAGTATTTCTTTAATTCTATAACTCATAACTCATAATTCATAACTCATTCACGTTTCCCAGCGATTAAATTCTTCCATCCATTTCCAAACGCCATTGATTTTTTGTAACAACACAAAACTCCCACTATTATGTTCAATGGAGCGGTAAAAGCCGACTTTGATTACACAATAATTATTAGGTAAATAAATGGGTTGGTTGAGTATTAACATGCGTTGATTATTTTCACCATACGACTGGGTTTTCGATTGAAATTCAGCCAAACTTACAGGAGTAAGTACCTTTTTTTGTAAATATTGATTTTGGTTGGAAAAAACCAAATGGTATTCGGCATTCCAATTTTCAGCATTTGTATTGGTTTGAATTTGCTTTTTAATCTCCGTAAGTTTTGTTTTCAGAATGGGGTGATTTTTACAGCCTTCTACGATTTCAATGGTATTGGTTGCTTTTTCAACGTAAAAGAAAAGTAATTGCAAGCGATCTTTGACAATCGGTTTTTCATTACTGTAATAGTGCGTTAATACAATTTTTAAAATTTCAGCATTATCTTGTACCGTATTTTGCCCAAGAGCCAGTCCTGAAAAAAGGAACCAAAATGCAAGAAAAATACGTTTCATTTTTTAGTTGTTGAATCCTTCAAAGATAAAAAAATGTTACTTTCGTACTATGATAATTTTGCGTTTCCTCTTACTTCCTTTTGCCTTGCTTTACGGCAGTATCATGGCAGTGCGTAATTTTTGCTATCGCTACGGAATCTTAAAATCGTATACTTTCGATATCCCTATCATTGCTGTTGGGAATTTAAGCGTTGGCGGAACGGGGAAAACCCCTCAAATTGAAGCTTTGATTCGTTTGCTCGAACCCCATTTTCGTATCGCCACATTAAGTAGGGGATATGGTCGATCGTCAAAAGGATTTCAGTTGGCCAATGATTATCCCACACATGAAGTAAATGGCGCTTTGTTGGGGGACGAACCTTTACAAATTCATCTTAAATTTCCAAATTGTACCGTTGCCGTGGATGCCAATCGCAAAGAAGGTATCGAGCAATTATTGCGTTTACAGCCCCAACCCGAAGTGATTCTTCTCGATGATGCCTTTCAACATCGTCGGGTTAAAGCAGGATTTTATATAGTATTGACTGCCTACGGCGATTTATTTAGTCAAGATTGGATGTTACCAACGGGAACCTTACGCGAATTTACTGCCGGAAAAAAAAGAGCAAATGTGATAATTGTCACAAAATGTCCCGCAGATTTGAGCGAACTTGCCCAACAGAAAATACGTGAGCAATTGGACGTTACCGTTCCGGTATTTTTCAGTACAATATCCTATGATTCCTACGTTTACAGTTCCACCGAATATCTAGAAGTGGACACTTTTCGTGGGAAAAATAAAGTGGTATTGGCTGGAATAGCGAAACCTGAGCCTTTCTATGCTTTTTTACAAGAAGAAGGCGATACCGTTTTAACGTTTCCCGATCATCATGAATTTTCATCAGAAGATATTGAGAAAATTAACAAAATCGCCAAAAACCAACCGATCATTACTACTGAAAAAGATTATGTACGTTTAAAAGGAAAAGGAATTTCTGCTCCTTTGTATTATCTACCGATTAAAAGTCAGTTCATTCAAGGTGAATCGGAATGGAAAAAACAGATCGAACATTATGTGGGAACAAGTACACGAAACCGTTAACTTCATTCAAGAAAAAACAGGATTTACTCCAGAGTATGGAATCATTTTAGGGTCAGGGCTCGGGAGTTTTACTGAGGATATTTCCATAGAATATATACTGCCCTATGCGAGTATTCCTAATTTTCCAGTTTCAACCGTACAAGGTCATGAAGGAGCTTTAGTGTTTGGTACTATTGGATCTAAAAAAGTGGTTGCCATGCAAGGTCGTTTTCATTATTATGAAGGCTATTCCATGCAGCAAGTTACTTTTCCCGTTCGAGTAATGAAATATTTAGGGGTTACAAAATTAATTGTATCCAATGCTTCAGGTGGCGTGAATCCGGCCTATCAAGTAGGTTCCATTGTAGTGATCAAAGACCATATCAATTTAATGCCAGAGCATCCTTTACGCGGAAAAAATGACGAACGCTTTGGACCACGGTTTGTCAATATGAGCGAACCGTACAGTCAAAAAATGATTGCAAAAGCAAAAGAAATTGCAATTCAACATGAAATTACCCTTCACGATGGGGTGTATCTAGGATTGCAAGGCCCTACATTTGAAACGCTTTCGGAATACCGAATGGTAAAAATTTTGGGAGCCGATTGTGTGGGAATGTCAACGGTTCCCGAAGTAATCGTTGCTCGCCATATGGAACTTGAGACCTTCGGATTGTCGGTTATTACCGATATGGGCGATGAAGATAATATCGAAGAAGTAAACCACGAAGAAGTGTTGAAAGCCGCCCAAAAAGCAGAACCGCATGTACGTTTACTTATTCGTGAATTGATTCAAATCGATTCCTTATAACAAATGATCGGAAAGAATTTTATAAAACTTTTCGGGTTCGAAAGGCTTGGTTAATACATCCGTCATTCCATACGATAACAACATTTCACGATTCTCATTTAAAGAGATTGCAGTTAATGCAATGATGGGGATTGTTGTGTTAAATTCTCGAATTTGTTGAGTGGCTATTGTACCATTAATTCCGGGTAAATGCACGTCCATCAATACCAGATCATAGTTTTGTGCTTCTTTACGAACTAAAGTCACACAATCTTCACCATTGTCTAAAATACGGCAATTCATCCCGCGATTTTCCAACATTTTCTTGGTGATCATTTGGTTGATTTTATTGTCTTCTACCAATAAAATACGCTTGCCTTGAACCATCGAATCATCGAGTTCTTTTTCAGGAATTTCTACGGGAACAGCAACCACTTCATTTTCTCCCACTTGAAAGGGAAGCGTAAACGTAAACGTAGTACCTAAACCTACTTTACTGTTTAAGGAGATGGCTCCGCCTAAAAGTTCGACCAAACGTTTCACAATCGCTAATCCCAATCCTGTTCCACCGTATTTACGATTGATTTCAATGGAACCTTGTGAGAAACTTTCGAAAATTTCACTTTGTTTATCTTCTGGAATACCAATACCATTGTCAGAAACTTGGAAATTTATTCGAATGTTTTTGTCTTGCACTTCTTCCAGTTTGGCAATCAATCGTACATGACCATTCTTGGTGAATTTTAAAGCGTTGTTAACTAAATTGATGATAATCTGCGATAACTTCGTGGGGTCACAAAGTAGGTTTTCTGGAATTGCATTATCGATTTCAATTTCGAATACATTGTGGTTTTCTTGCGCAATTTCACGAAATGAATTTTGAATATTTTTCAAATGTGTTCG
Source organism: Bacteroidota bacterium (assembly GCA_039798185.1). GTDB lineage: Bacteria > Bacteroidota > Bacteroidia > Flavobacteriales > Flavobacteriaceae > Flavobacterium. The sequence goes on along the minus strand of JBDKGM010000006.1, from coordinate 23,019 downwards.
AATTGTACAATTTATGAGTTCAACGGGCACATTTTCAGATTCAATTCGGTTGATTTCTAAGATATCATTGATAAAGGTCAAAAGATAATTTCCTGAGAATTTCAACGAATTTAAATATTCGATTTGCGAAGGTTTGGGTGCTTCTTCAATTAATAAATGGGTAATCCCGTTTATAGCATTTAAAGGAGTACGTAACTCATGACTCACCGTAGATAAGAATTCAGAACGGGCTTTCGTTGCATTTTCTGCTTTTTCTTTTGCCAATTCTAATTCTCTATTTTTTTCCTGTAAAAGTTTGTTAGACTCATTACGCAAAATATTGTTTTTGTATAAGGACAAACTCAACAAGGAAAGTATAGAAATAAGTGCAATAGCTAATATACTGATGAGTTTGGCGAAATTTTTTGCCTTTAATTGACTCTCTTTTTCCCGCTCCAATTGTTCGGCATGTTTGATTTTTTCTGCATTTTTAAAAGAATCAAAGTCTACAGGTTCAATTTTAGCATGAAATTGCTTGTCAATACTGTCTTTTAATTCGACATATCGTTTTAAAAATCCATGAGAAGCATCAATATTGGCATTCTTTTCATGAATCTGACTCAGTGCCAATAGAATTTTAGATTGTAATTCCGGTTGGTTTTTAGTGCTACTCAACGCCCGATTCATATAATTGAGCGCTAAATTGAACCGTTTACGCTCTTTTTCAATCATTCCCAAATGATATAATGCCTCGGGAATTACTTTACGGGAATGTATGGTATCGGATTGCGTGATTATTTTTTCCAACATGCCCACAGCCTGATTAGAACGGCCTAATTGCTTGTAAATAATAGCACGTTGCAAATTGATCATTTCAATCGCACTGTGTATTTTTAATTTGTCAAAAAGGGATTCAGCTTGGTTTAAATTTTTCTCTGCAAGTGTTGTATTGCCTTGTTCAATGTATGCCATTCCCAGATAATAGTAACACATGGCTTGTTCAGTTGAATTGGGCAATGTGGAATATATAGCAATGCTACGCACAAATGAATCTATTGCATCATCATGTTTTCGTAAATCGAAATAGACTAATCCTAAGTTGTAATAACTATCCGCTAAAGCTTTTTCATCATTCTTTTTTTGAGAGAAGTCAATAGCTTTTTTGGAATAATAAAGGCAATTACGGTAGTTATTCGCTTTCTTGTTGAATTGGATCTGTTCAAAATAATAGCCCAAACTATCGAAGGACTTCGATACGTTTTTTTGAGCTGTAAGCACAAAAGGAATCCATAAGAAAAACAGAAGCTTTCTCATTTACAGGCTTTTTATTTAACAAAATAATGAAATTATTTGCTTACAAACCTAATTAAATCGACCAATCTCGATGAATAACCAATTTCGTTGTCGTACCAACCGACCACTTTGACCATTTTGTCGATGACTGAAGTGAGTTGTGCATCAAATAAACAAGAATGCGGATTGCCTAGTATGTCAACGGATACAATTGGATCTTCAGTGTAATCAAGTATTCCACGTAGTTCATTTTCAGACGCATTTTTGAAAGCGGCGTTGATTTCTTCAATCGAGGTGTTTTTTCGTACATTGAAGGTAATATCGGTCAAAGAACCATCGGGAACAGGAACACGGATTCCACAGCCTCCCATTTTTCCTTCCATTTCGGGAAAAATTTTAGTAAGCGCTTTTGCCGCGCCAGTGGTAGTGGGAACAATGGATTGTGAAGCGCCACGTGCCCGTCGTAAATCCTTGTGGGGTTGATCGTGTAAACTTTGATCGGTAGTGTAGGAGTGAACGGTGGTGATATAAGCTTGTTCAATTCCACATAAATTTTCAATGACTTTAATCATGGGAGCCGCATTGTTGGTGGTACAACTCGCATTGGAAATGATGGTTTCCGTACCATCCAATATGGATTCATTAACGCCTAAAACGATAGTTTTAATTTCAGGAACTTCTGATGGAGCGGAGAGTATAACTTTTGGAGCACCAGCAGTATGGTGTTGTATCAATTCAGCATAGGTTTTGAATTTCCCTGTAGACTCAATGACAAGATCAACATTGACTGAATGCCAAGGGATTTTTTGAATTTCTTTTTCGTGAAAAAAAGCAATCGATTTTCCTTCAATTTTCAACCCTTTTTCGTCAGCGACTACTTGATGTGGAAATTTCCCATGAATGCTATCGTATTTGGTCAAATGCGCCATAGTAGCGGTATCTGCAATATCATTGATGGCCACAACTTCAATCGTTGCATCATTCCATAACAAACGAAATAAATTGCGACCGATACGCCCATAGCCGTTGATGCCTATCCGAATTTTACTCATAGATTAAAATTAAAGGATATGTTTTTCAGCATGGTAGCTCGAACGAACTAAGGCACCACTTTCCACATGACGGAATCCCATTTCTTTGCCAATACGTTCGTATTTTTCAAACTGTTCTGGAGTGATGAATTCTTTAACGGGCAAATGTTTTTTAGTTGGTTGTAAGTATTGGCCTAAGGTCACAATGTCTACATTTACATTGCGTAAATCGCGCATGGTTTCTATTACTTCTTCCTCCGTTTCGCCCAGACCTAACATGATACCCGATTTTGTTCTGCGAATTCCTTGGTCTTTTAAATATTTTAAAACTTCTAAACTCCGATCATATTTCGCTTGAATACGCACTTCTCGTGTCAATCGGCGAACAGTTTCCATATTATGAGAAACCACTTCTGGATTGGCTTCTACAATGCGGTCGATGTGACGGTGAATCCCCTGAAAATCGGGAATTAATGTCTCTAAAGTAGTCTCTGGATTCATCCGACGAATAGCTTCCACGGTTTCTAACCAAATGATCGAACCCATGTCTTTCAAGTCATCGCGATCTACACTAGTGATTACCGCATGTTTAATTTTCATGATTTTGATGGAACGCGCTACTTTCTCAGGTTCATCCCAATCTACATTTTCAGGACGACCTGTTTTCACGCCACAAAAACCACAAGAACGGGTGCAGATATTTCCCAAAATCATAAAAGTTGCCGTTCCTTCACCCCAGCATTCACCCATATTAGGGCAACTACCAGACGTGCAAATCGTGTTCAACTTGTATTTATCAACTAAACCACGTAATTCCGTATACTTTTGACCAATAGGTAATTTTACCTTGAGCCATTTGGGTTTCCCGTTTGCGGTTGTTGTAGAACTAGTTTCCGTACTCATGACATAAAAATTGTACACAAAAATACAATCAATATTTTAGAATTAGCTAGTAATGTTAAACTTTTAAGAATCGTTTTATTCCACAAAATCCAATTCTTTGTTGTGGGTTTCGGGGATAGTAAGTGTAGCATAAATCCCTAAACCAAAGGCAAGGATACCCACATATACGGCAGCCATAATTACTGTTTGCGTATGTTTGAAATAATCAAAAAGGAGCAGCATTACGGGTAATAATCCCCGAACCATGTTTGGAACAGTAGTGGTGGTTGTGTTGCGAAGATTGGTGCCAAATTGTTCGGCTGCCACGGTAACGAACATTGCCCAATAGCCCGTCCCGAGTCCGAGCCAAGCACAAAAGAAGTAATACCCATTTTCGGAAGTAGCACCACCAAAAAGCATCCAAACCACACCGATTATCGTGAAAAGCATCATATAAAAAATTGCTTTTTTTCGAGAGTGTAAGGCATGTGAAATAAACCCACTCGCAAAATCACCTGCTGAAATTCCGACATAGCCCCACATGATTGCTTTTCCTGGGACAATATTTTCAATACCCATTTCGGGAGCAAATTGATTGGCCATCATGGCTAAAATTCCAATGCAATACCAAGTGGGAAGTCCAATGGCAATGCATTTTAAGTATTTTATGCAACGTGTTTTATTCGTAAATAACAAAAGGAAATTCCCTTTTGAAATAGAAGTGTCTTTTTCTAAATTTTTATAAATCCCGCTTTCAGAAACGCTAATACGCAAGACTAAAAGCAACAATCCAAGTCCGCCACCAATAAAATAGGCCGTAGTCCAGTCGCCTGCCATTTGTACAGTTAACTGTGCTACAACAGCACCCAAAAGACCAAATCCAGCCACCAATGATGTTCCAATGGCTCGTAATTCTTTGGGCAAACTTTCAGCCACTAATGTAATCCCCGCACCTAATTCGCCCGCTAGTCCGATCCCTGCGATAAAGCGTAACCAAGCATATAAAGTTGCTTGATCCATAAAATGCATTTGGGGTAAAAAACCACAGGCAATATTGGCTAATGAATAAACTAAAATTGACCCAAATAAAACCGATAATCGCCCTTTTTTATCTCCAAATACACCCCAAATAATTCCGCCAATGAGTAGTCCTGTCATTTGGTAATTGATGATTTGCGTACCCACAGTATCCACATCCATTCCTAGTTCCGTGAGACTCGGCACGCGAACAATTCCAAAGAGTAACAAATCATAAATGTCTACAAAATAACCGAGTGCTGCAATGATAACGGGAAAGCTCAAAAGATGTTTCCATTTTTCTGCGGTAGAAAATTGGGTCATAAAAAGTAGTGTTTGGTTAGTTGGCTAAAAATAATAAAAAAACCGCAGGATTACGCTGCGGTTTTCGATATGGATTTTGGATTGCATTTAATTTTTAATCAAAATGGGAAGGGAGTAGCGGGTGCGGACCGTTTTTCCATTTTTTATTCCTGCTTTCCATTTAATCGGTATTGCTTTTAATGCACGAATGGCTTCTTGATCAACCGTTGGATCAGCATTTCGAATCACACTAATATCCGTCATTGCTCCATTGCGTTCAATGACAAAAGTGACTAAAACTTTGCGTGTTTCACCTTCCAAATCTTCAATGACATCTTCGTCAAAACGATCCACAACTTCTTTGTAAAAACGTTGCATACCGCCTGGGAATTCGGGTTGTTCATCCAAGGTTGTTGAAACTTCAATCGTCGTTGGGGGCGCTTCTGGAATCAATACGCCACCATCCGAACCTCCTGGAGTTCCTCCTGGAACGCCACCCGGTGTTCCCCCCGGGGTTCCACTACCATCAGGAATGCCTGGTACTGGATCAACTACAGGAGCAGTCGGTTCTTTTGGCTCAGGATCTTTTGGGACTTCAGCAGGGGCTACCGGCTTGAAATTTTTAACAGGATTTTCAGGTGCTTTTGGTGTTTCAGAGCCTTTGGGACCAACGGGGTCCTTTAGTGGCGCAATATCCACAACTACTAAAGTAGTGTCAATTGGACAAACTACTGGCTCTGGAATAGGTTTTACATTGAACGAACTCAATAGAAAAACACTTCCTGAGAGTAATCCAATACCCGTAAAAAATGCGATTAGTGTAGTTTTTTCGTTTTCACGACGCAATTGATACGCGCCATACTTTTGGTTTTTGCCTTCGAAAATGACATCCAGCCATTTCTTTTCAAAGATACTTACTCGGTTCATAATCATGTGTGTTTAAGGTAAAGTATCATTAATGCATAGGCAAACGAAATTGGAATAAGGTTATAGTATTGATAACGCAATCGTTTTAGCGATATTGTTTAAGTACGTTAAATAAAATGTGAAAATGTTGCTATATTTCCTGTAAAGTACAGAAAAGACTAACGTTTTTGAATGATTTCGGCCAGTAGTTTTTTGGCGCGAAGCAATTTAATTTTGACGTTACTCAAAGGCTCATTTAAGTGTTCTGAAATCTCTTGGTAACTCAATTCTTGAAAATAACGCAACTGGATTATTTCTTGATAATGCGGCTTTAATTCCTTGATGTATTGCAATAAGCGCGACAAATTCTGTTCTGTAATTAACTCATCTTCTGCTGAAGGTGAAGTGTCCGCAATATTGTAAGCTTGCTGGTCTTCTTCATCAGTAATTTCAACAAATAACGAAGATTTTCTCTTCCGTAACATATCAATATGAACGTTTTTTGCAATGGCAATTAACCACGTATTGAATTGGTATTCGGGATTATAAGTTGCAATTTTATCAAAGGCTTTGGAGAAAGTTTCAATGGTAATGTCTTCGGCATCCGTTTCATTTTCGGTTCGCTTTAGCATAAAACCATACACTTCGTTCCAGTAATGGTCTAGTAAATAGGTAAACGCTACTTGGTCCCCTTTCTTTGCTTTTTCAATGTATTTGATTACTTCCAATGTACGGGTTTTGAAAATAAATTGGTAATTGAAACATTGAGTTGGGTTAAAATCAACACGATTTCAATAACCGGATAGAAATACATGACATCTTTTTCCTTTAATTTTCCGGCAGCTAATCCCAAAGTGATCCAACTAAAAAGGTAACGGAATCCCAAGACGCTGCACACGATAATCCATTGGTATTGAAAAGCAAGTAGGATGATGGGTAAGATTAAAAAAAGCAATTGGGTGCTGTAAAAGAGTCCCAATTGAAATTTGTCAAAACCTTTATAATGTTGCGCTGTCGAAACATGACGACGTTTTTGCTTAAACCAAGCATTGAATTGGGTTTTGGGTGCAGAATACGTAAAACTTTCAGGAGTATAACAAATGGTAGTATTGCTTGCATTTCCCGCTTGATTAATGAATAAATCATCGTCTCCAGAACGCAGTTTCATGTGGTCTATGAAGCCGCGAACGCGAAAGAATTCGTCTCTTTTATATCCCATATTTCGACCCACTCCCATATAAGGTTTGCCCATTTTGGCCCATGCAAAATATTGGGTAGCCGTTAGTAAAGTTTCAAAACGAATAATTTTATTAAGGAAGGAACCTTTGATTTTTTCATAAGCACCATATCCTAAAATAATTGTTTTTTGTTGGGTATAATGCCCTGTCATTTCCTTGATCCATTGATTGGATGTAGGATAACAGTCTGCATCTGTAAATAAAAGATATTCGTATTTAGCCGCCTTAATCCCTAATGTTAAAGCAAACTTTTTATTCCCCCAAAAGGCTTCATTGTTTTCAACTTTAACCAATTTTACATTGGAATATTCTTTTTCATACGCTTCAAATAAATCCAAAGTTTCATCACTCGAAGCATCGTCAATCAATACAATTTCAAATTCGGGATAATCTTGTTCGGCTAATAATGGAACAAGCTTTTGAACATTTTCCGCTTCATTTTTTGCGCAAACAATCACGGAAATGGGAATACGTTTTGGTGTTCCTTTTTGTGCTTTATAAAAAGAAAATTTACCAAAGAATACCACATAATACAAGAATTGTATTGCGACAACTACGATAAATAAACAGAAAAGTACAAATAGAACCATAGCTTTTTTGCGTTAAAAAACGTGTGCAAATGTAGGGATTCTCAAAGCAATAATCAAGGTCGAATTTAACAAATTATGGACGGTTCTTTTTCATTGCAGCAGCAACCGCTTTTGCCTGTGCATCGTCTTGATTTTCGAGTTGGGTAATAATCGATTGGTAATTGTGATTATCACGATTTTGTGAAAGTTTCTTTTGGGCTTGTATGCTGGTAATTTCTATCTCAAAACCTGTAATTCCCCTTGCTTCACGCATCGTTTTTTCGGATAAATTTTCAATACGAATCGGGTGCTTTACGTCTTCTTCAAATTTATCGACCAATTTTTTCAATCCAGCAAGGGCTTCTTCATGGGAATGGATTTGAACTTTTCCATATACATGAACGGCAATATAATTCCATGTAGGAACATTTTCATGATCATACCAAGAGGAAGAAATGTAGGCGTTCGGACCTGTAAATACGACCAAGACTTCATCTTCAGTATGCAGGCTAGTACTTTGTGGATTCAATTTGGAAAGATGTCCCAAAAGATAGGGTGTTCCGTCCGATTTGATATCCAAAACCAACGGAAGATGGGTTGCCCAAAGTCGCCCTTGAGTTTGATTTATCAACAAGGCAAAACTATTCTTTTGGATGAATTCGTGAATCTCCGCCTGATTGGTTAGAGTATAATTTTCTGGGATATACATTAAATAATATTGACTTCGGCTTCTATGGCAATGCCGTATTTATCAAAAACTGTTTTTTGCACCAATTTCGACAAATTAACCAATTCAGTTCCGGTCGCATTTCCGTAATTAACAATCACTAAGGCTTGGTTTTTATGCACACCAGCATCGCCGTCACGGTACCCTTTGAGGCCGGCATGTTCAATCAACCAACCCGCAGGCACTTTGACTTCTGTCGGTGACACTTCAAAGAATTTAATGTCAGGAAATTGGGATTGGACCTTTTCGAATTGGGACTTCGAAATCACTGGATTTTTGAAAAAACTACCACTATTCCCCAATGCTTTCGGATCGGGTAATTTACTTTGACGAATCGCAATCACCGCATTGCTAATGTCTTTGATCGTAGGCGTTTCAATGTCGTGTTTAGCCAATTCGGCTTTGATATCACCATAATTACTATTGATGGTGTGATTGTGCTTCGTTAATTTAAAAACTACTGAAGTGATAATGTATTGGCCTTTGGCTTCGTGTTTAAAAATACTTTCGCGGTAGCCAAATTGACAGGCTTCTTTATTAAATTCTCGAGTAGTTGAACCGTCAATAGTTACGGTGTTACAAGAAACAAAGGTGTCTTTGATTTCAGCTCCATAAGCACCAATATTTTGTACAGGTGTTGTGCCTACATTGCCTGGAATCAGCGACATATTCTCAAGGCCTCCAAAGTTTTGGCCAATCGTCCACAATACAAATTCATGCCAATTTTCCCCAGCCATGGCTTCCACCCAAACATAATCCTCATCTTCTTGAATCACGGATTTTCCTTTAATATCAACATGAATCACCAAGGCATCAATGTCTTTTGTCAATAACATATTACTTCCTCCTCCTAAAATAAATTTGGTTTCTGAAGTATGCTGACGCAAAACATCCTGTAGTTCAGCTATGCTATGAACCGCAACAAAATGTCGCGCTTTGGCTTCAATACCAAACGTGTTGTGATTTTTTAAGGAAAAATTAGATTCAATAATCATGGCAAAAGGCATTTCAAATTCGTGTACAAAGATAGCAGATTGTTATTCTTCCGTTTCCATTCCGCGGCGTAAGAAATCATTGAGTGGTTTTAATACGGCCAATTCACGGGCTATTTTTTTACCAAAATCAGGCGAACTAAATACGGCATCGTCAATCGGTAAAGAGGCGGTGAAACTTTTTAATTTTAAAAATTCAATCGCGGGATGATTGGGATCAACGTCTTTGGGAGCTTTTTTCAAAACATTTCCTTCTTCTCGCGATAAATTTTGATAGGATTTAGCAAATGTTTTATCCGCAACAATGGCCTCCAAATCTTCGTAGAAAAATTCAATCTCCTTACGGATTTTTTTCAACTGATCGGGTTCGGGACACCACACGCCACCTGCGATAAACGAGGCTCCTTTTTCGTAGTGGATGTAATACCCCGGACTGTTTTTGTGGCCTTTGTTTTGAGTAAACCACATGCCCATATTGGTTTTGTAAGGCGATTTATCTTTGGAAAAACGAATGTCACGGTTAATGCGAAACGTACAGTTTTTAGGTTCGAGCGGTTCCAATGTTGGGTCAAGTTTTTTTAATTCCTCCAAAACCGCTGCAATGGTGCCATGGTAAAACTTTTTGTAGTCTTCATAACGTTTTTTCTGACTGTGGAACCACTCAGTATTGTTGTTTAATTTGAGTTCTTCCAAAAACTGAAAAGCTTCTTTTGCATTCATTTTACAACTGTTTTTTAAGTTCTTCCTCGGTTAGAAATCCTAAATTTCGCCAAATTGGTTTTTTATTTTGATAGAGAATTAGGGTAGGGTAGCCTTCTACTTTTAGCGATTCAGCCAAAGCCATATTCGCCTCTGCATCAATACTTACCACGACCACTTTATCTTTCATTTCTTCTGAAATTTTTTCCAAAATCGGTTTCAATTTTTTACACGGCCCACACCATGTAGTATAGAAATCGATCAGTACTTTTTTATCCGTTGCCAAAATTTTATCCAAATCAGCTTGGGTCATTCCGCCTGTAGTTACTTCATTTGACAAACCAGCTGCACGCCATTTCATGTATCCGCCCTCAAGTTCATATATAGTGGTAAAACCAAGTTCTTGTAATTTTTCTGCTGCGGCTGTACTGCGACTACCCGCCATACAATACACAAATACAGGTAGGTTTTTATCCAACGCTTTTACTCCATTTTCAAATGCTGCCGCATCATTCCAATTCAGATTTTGAGCCTGATCCAAATGTCCCGATTCAAATTCTTCTGGGGTGCGTACATCCAGGAGTTGTCCTTTTGGGTTCGCCTTTAACTGTTCGGCAAAGCTATTCGCATCCAAACGTTCTAAAGTAGTATTGGTTGCCGTTGTTTCGGTAGTTTCGCTTTTCTTTTGGCAAGAAAGCATCGTCACAAGTAAAAGACTAAGTGCAAAGAGTTTTGTTTTCATAATATATTTTTTTGCGAAAATAGTAGTGTAAAGATAGCTATTCTGTAAACTAGGTTACAAATGAAATAGTTTATACGATTGATGGGTTGTTTTTACGATTGATTCGGTGCGTTCAGGATGCGTGTCAGAAATAAACAGTTGTCCAAATTCCTCTTGATTGACCATCGCAACGATTTGCGCGACGCGACTTTCATCCAATTTGTCAAAAATGTCATCAAAGAGTAAAAGCGGTTTTTCACCACTTTGTTTTTTTACAAATTCAAATTGTGCCAATTTTAAAGCAATCAAAAACGATTTCTGTTGCCCTTGCGATCCAAATTTTTTAATCGGATGCTCGTCAATTAAAAAGGCCAAATCATCCTTGTGAATTCCGGTAGAAGTATATTGTAATTGCTTATCCCGATTGATGCTTTTGCCTAAAAGGTCGAGCAACGAGGATTCAAATAAATCACTTTCGTAGCGCAATTCAACTTGCTCGGCTTGCCCCGTAATTTGTTGGTGGTGTTTTTGGAAAATGGGGATAAATTCGGCAACAAAGGCTTTCCGTTTTTCAAAAAGTGGCTGTCCTAATTCGGACAATTGATCATTGTAAACGCTCAATGTGTCATGGTCGTAGGTATGATTTAACGCAAAATATTTTAACAATGCATTGCGTTGTCCCACGACTTTCTGGTACTGAATCAGTTGGTGCAAATAGCTCGCATCAAGTTGGGAAATCACCGTATCCATAAAACGACGGCGGGTGTCACTTCCTTCTGTAATTAAATCAGAATCAGAGGGGGAAATGATTACCAAAGGGATAAAGCCGATATGATCGGAGAATTTCTCATACAACTTACCGTTGCGTTTCAAGATTTTCTTTTGCCCTTTTTTTAAACTACAAACAATTTGCTCAGTGCGCTCGTTTTTCTCAAATTCCCCTTCGATCATAAAAAACTCTTCTCCGTGGCGTATGTTTTGAATAGCTAGAGGGTTGAAGTAACTTTTTCCATAGGCCAGATGGTAGATTGCATCGAGTACATTGGTTTTACCTACACCGTTTTTCCCCACAAAACAATTGATTTTGGCATCAAAATCGAAATTGATGTCAGCGAGGTTCTTATAATTGAGTAAAGCGATGCGTTTTAAAAACATTGCAGGACAAAGAGTTATCGAATTCGCCCAAAAAGGGAAGTACTTTTTTTTGGGAGGTGCAAATTATTGAAAAATATCGAAAAAAAGGGCTTTTAAATTTGAATAAAAATTATATTTTTGCGCACACTAAATTAAACGTAAATGGCGACATATAATAAAAGAGGTTATAAAGCCCCCAAAGAAAAAGTAGAAAATGAAGAGAATGTAGCGATGGATAATCAATACATTGAGGATACTCCCAACGTTGATGAAAAAGACAGTACTACAGCACGTGCATTCGATGCTTTAGACCAAACAGCTTCACGTACGGAAGAATGGGTGGCGCGTAACCAAAAATTTATTTTAGGATTTTTAGGCGGTGCAGCATTAATCACTATCGGTTATTTGATGTACCAAAAATTTGTTGTGGAGCCAAACGAAATGACGGCTACTGATGATTTGTTAGTAACGCAACAAAATTTCCAAGCGGCTGTAGATGCACAAGATCCTAAAGTTCAGGATTCTTTGTTCAATTTAGTTGTTAAAGGTGCTGAAGGAAAACAAAGTGCTGTGGAATTAGCAAGTCAATATTCTGGAACTGATTCTGGAAACTTAGCGAGTTATTACGCAGGTATCGCATATTTGAATTTGAAAAAATACGACGATGCGATCAAATACCTAGAGCAATACAAAGGTAACGATACGTTCACAGGGCCAATTGCTACAGGTGCTATCGGGGATGCTTATGCACAGAAAAACGATAATGCAAAAGCATTAGAGTACTATGAAAAAGCGGCTCGTGCCAACGCAAACGATTTTACTACGCCACGTTATTTGTTTAAAGCAGGTGTAATATCTATGGAAATGGGTAAAAAAGAAGAAGCAGGTAAATATTTCGCTGAAATTAAAGAGAAATACGAAGATACTCCTGAAGGCCAACAAGTGGATGCGTTAATTGGAATGACGAAGTAATCTTCGTTGTTATAACGATTAATTCCAAAAGTCACTATGGCTACAGAAAATAAAAATTTATCCCATTACGATAAAAACACAATCCCAAACGCGAAAGATTTTCGGTTTGGGATTGTTGTTTCAGAATGGAATGGACACATTACAGGAGGTTTGTACCAAGGTGCATTCAATACATTAATTGATTGCGGTGCATTACCCGAAAACATTATCAAATGGGAGGTGCCTGGGAGTTTCGAACTTATCTATGGGGCCAAACGGATGTTGGATACCCAAAAGGTGGATTGTGTCATCACAATCGGCTGTGTCATCAAAGGGGAAACCATGCATTTTGAATTTGTCTGCGAAGGAGTAACCCAAGGCATCAAGGATTTGAATGTGATCGGTGATATTCCCGTTATCTTTTGTTTATTAACGGATAACAACGAACAGCAATCCATTGATCGAAGTGGAGGAAAACACGGGAATAAAGGGATTGAAGCCGCAATTACCGCCATCAAAATGACCGACTTGCGAGCACGCACAAAATAAGAAAAGTTCAACCTGTACGAAAGTGCAGGTTTTTTTGTTTTTAGCGCTTTGTTAACGTGTGGACTTCGGCAAATTTCTGTACATTTGTTTTTGACCTGTCCTAAGGAATGAAAATAGGGTAGGTGCTTCAAAGTCAGTTCACTACTATGTCCAGTATCATCCAATTATTACCCGATCACGTTGCCAATCAGATTGCAGCTGGTGAGGTGGTGCAACGACCCGCGTCGGTCGTGAAAGAATTACTTGAAAATGCCGTGGATGCCAAAGCAACCGACATCAAATTGATTGTCAAGGATGCGGGCAAAACCTTGGTGCAGGTAATTGATAATGGTTTGGGGATGAGTATCACCGATGCACGACTCTGTTTTGAACGGCATGCCACTTCTAAAATTCGTCAAGCAGAAGATTTATTTGCATTGCATACCAAAGGTTTTCGAGGAGAAGCGTTAGCATCCATTGCGGCTATTGCGCATGTCGAAATGAAAACACGGCAAGAACAAGACGAATTAGGAACGCACATCATTATAGAAGGAAGTAAATTTGTTGCGCAAGAACCCGCCGTTTTGCCTAAAGGAACTTCTTTTGCCATCAAAAACTTATTTTTTAATATTCCTGCGCGTCGTAATTTTTTAAAATCAGACCACGTAGAATTTCGCCACGTTTTGGATGAGTTCCAACGTGTAGCCATGGCGCACCCAGGAATTCATTTTACCTTAATTCACAACGGTAGTGAAACCTTTAACTTGCCGAGTTCGAACTACCGCCAGCGGATTGTCAATATCTTTGCAGGGAAAACCAATGAAAAATTAGTTCCCGTTGAGGAAACAACAGAAATTTTATCCATTCAGGGATTTGTAGGGAAACCAGAATTTGCCAAAAAAAATAAAGGCGAACAGTTTTTCTTTGTAAACGACCGATTTATTCGCAGTAGCTATTTGCATCATGCCATCATGTCGGCCTTCGAAGGTTTGCTTAAAGAGGGAATGCAACCCAGTTATTTCTTGTATTTACAAGTTCCCGCTCATTCGATAGACATCAATATTCATCCGACCAAAACGGAGATTAAATTTGATGACGAGCAAGCGTTGTATGCTATTTTACGTTCAGCAGTTAAACACAGTTTGGGTCAGTTTAATGTGGTGCCAGTCTTGGATTTTGAAAGGGATCCTAACTTAGATACGCCTTACGAATACCAAACGAAGTCCGCGGAATATCCCACGATTGAAGTAGATCGTAATTACAATCCCTTTGCCGATGAAATACCCGTTCGTCGGGAAACGTCTCGCACTGCAGCAGGTGGAAGTAATTTCGGAGGTCATTATCCAAAACCAACAGCAGCCCCGAGTTGGGAGAGTTTATATGTCGGATTAAAACAAGATACCGAGGCGATTGATTTTTCAGCGCTTGAAATCGAACCCGAAGATGAAATAGCTCCATCGTTGTTCAATTCACAAGAAACGGAGTCTACTACGCAGAAAACCTACCAACTCCAACGAAAATATATTGTAAGTCCCATCAAATCAGGATTGATGTTGATCGATCAAAACCGGGCACATCAACGGGTACTTTATGAACAGTATCTGACCAATATGACGGTGCATCAAGCCGCAAGTCAGCAGTTGTTATTTCCATTGCAATTGCACTTTAATCCAGTTGAATTGCATGTGTTGCACGAAGTGCAAGATGGTTTACAAACCGTTGGTTTTTCATTTGATCGCTGGGAAAGTGATCATGTCGTGGTGTCAGGAATTCCGATGAATACTAATGAAACTGCCATTGCACAATTACTGGAAGAAGTCGTGCATGCGTTTCAAGAAGGCTTAACAGACAGTTACAGTCAGAACGACACCCTAGCGAAGTCTATGGCACGGTCTTTGGCGGTTAAAAACGGAGCGTATTTAACGGATAAAGAAATGGAGGCGTTGGTCAACAATTTGTTTGCTTGTAAAGAGCCCAATGTGAGTCCGTTTCAAAAACCTACGTTTATCACCTTAAGCGTAGATGAAATCGATAAAAAATTTACACTATGATGCAGTTAACACCGGTTGTCAAACAACTGTTGATTATTAATATTCTATTGTTTGTGGGGTCTTTTACCCTGCCACATGCCAACGATTGGTTTGCTTTGCATTACTTTGATAGTGATCTCTTTCATCCATGGCAGTTTTTTACCTATATGTTTATGCATGGAGGAGTGCTGCATATTTTCTTTAATATGTTTGCCTTGGTTTCGTTTGGCGGACTCCTAGAGCATTTCTGGGGGAGTTCCAAGTTTTTGTTTTTTTATATCTCTTGTGGTTTAGGTGCTGCATTAGTTCATTTAGGGGTAAGTTACCTTACGGTTCAAGATATTCTTCATCAATTAGCCATAACGAATATTACTCCTGAAGATGCCCGAATTTTGTTGAATGCAAATTATGATATACTGCAAGATGCGCAAGGTCACATTACCGGATCTGCGAATGAAATTTTGAATAAATATCACTTTTCTCAAGAACAGTTTAACATTCTAGGGAGAGCAATTGCAGAATATCAAGTGCCTACAGTTGGGGCTTCGGGTGCTGTTTATGGATTATTAGTAGCCTTTGCTTTTATGTTTCCGTATGCGGAATTATCTTTAATGTTCATTCCAATTCCCATTAAGGCAAAATATTTTGTACCGATACTTCTTTGTATTGATTTAATAGGAGGCTTTAAAGGGTCTTCAATTTTTGGAGGAACAAGTACCGGAATAGCACATTTTGCTCACCTAGGCGGAGCCTTGACCGGGTTTATTATGATGTGGCTATGGCGTAATCAAAAGTTTAATCAAAACCGTTGGAACTAATATGAGTATTTGGCAAGATATAAAGTTGCAATACCGAATCGGAGGCATTGTTAATCAAGTCATCTATTGGAATGTGGGTGTGTTCTTAATTGCAATACCCTTATTTTACAGTTTTCGACAAGGAATATTTGAATTTCCCGAATGGTTAGCACTTTCCTCTGATCTTCGCGGACTGCCTTTTCGCCCTTGGACGCTAATAACCTATGGCTTTCTGCATTCTGGATTTTTACACCTATTTTTTAATATGGTTATGCTCAACTTTGCTGGGCGATTGTTTCAGACATTTTTTACCCAAAAACAATTTTTGGGAATGTATATATTGAGTTTAGCGTTTTCGGGATTGTCCTTTGCGGTTATCTATACCTTGTTAGGAGGAAATAACAGTATAGTAGGAGCTTCTGGAGCAGCACTAGCCACTTTGGTTGCGGTAACCACTTACCAACCGTTAATGGAATTGCATTTAATGTTAATTGGACGTGTAAAATTATGGCATGTTACCGGAGTTTTGTTGCTTTTGGATGTTTTACAATTTTCATTGGGGAATTCTGGCGGACATATCGCTCATCTTTCGGGAGCCTTATTTGGAATGGTGTACATCAAACTCTTGCAAGCGGGGACAGATCTTAGTTTGCTGGTAACTAAAATCAGCGATTTTTTTGTTAATTTAGGAAAACCAAAATCGAAATCTCCGTTTACCCGTGTGCATAAAAATGCACCTCCTAAACGAACGAGTTCAGCGAGTACAGGTGTTGTTATGAAAGATAAAAAACAACAACAAATCGATGAAATTTTAGATAAAATCAGTCAATCGGGCTACGATAGCCTCACACAAGCAGAAAAAGAATTTTTATTTCGCGCAGGAAACGATTCATGAAAAAATTATCAAGGTTCAATAAAGTCATGTATGTGCTCAATACGATAGTAATCGTACTGACCTTTTTGGCCTATGTTTTTCCTTTTCTTGCCCCTAAATTGTTTCCTTTCTTATCCGTTTTGACGCTTGTTTTACCCTTTTTCTTGATCGTTAATGCCCTGTTTTTTGTCTATTGGTTGATTCAGTTGAAACGCCAAATGATTTTATCGGGCCTTATTCTTATACTCGGAATCACGTTTATTAATAAATTTTACAAATTCTCATCACTCGATTTACCCGCTGAAGAAGGGGATATGGTGGTAATGAGCTATAACGTACGCCTTTTCAATTTGTTCCAATGGATTCCTGGCGAACATGTGCGCGAAGACATCAAGAATTTCATCAATGAAATCAATCCGGATATTGTCTGTATTCAGGAATATTCAGAAAATGCAGAGGTAGATTTACGGGTTTATAAGTACCGAACCATTTTCATGCAAGGAAATCAAATTAAAAGCGGTCAAGCCATTTTTTCGAAGTTTCCAATCATCGATGAAGGACAAATTGCATTTGAAGGCTCTGATAATATGTTGGTATATGCTGATATCCGTAAAGGGCAAGATACACTTCGGGTGTATAATATGCATTTACAATCCATCAAAATCTCACCCGATGTCAATGAAATGGAGCAAAGTGTTGACGCGATCAATAAAAAGAAATCGTCAATGGTTTTCAATCGTATCAGTGATGCCTTTAAAAAACAACAGCAACAAGCCGAGAAATTGATGGAACACAAAAGCACATGTACGTATCCCATGTTGATTTGTGGCGATATGAATAACAGTGCGTTTTCCTATGTGTATCGCGGAATTAAAGGCGATTTAAACGATTGTTTTGAAGAAGCAGGTAAAGGTTTTGGAAAAACATATAATCTTAAATATTATCCTGCACGTATAGACTACATTTTTGCAGACCGTCGTTTTAAAGTAAAAGAGTTTCAAAACTTCCCCGAATTTAAAAACTCAGACCATTTTCCAGTAGTGACACGATTGCGTTTTGAAAACGATTAAAGGGATTGATTTTGTAAATAGGTTAAAGCACGGCGCCCTTCATTAAACAACAAATCCAAAATACTTAAATTGTTTAAAAATCCATGTTTGTCGCCAAAAACTTGGATATAGGAATCAAACTGAGACGCATCTTTTTTTCCATTAATTAAATGACGAAAATCCGTTTTATCGGTCACTTCATGAAAATATTCTTCCGATTCATCATAGGTAAAATCCAATCCCAAACACCCTGAAACAATTTCCATGGTTTGGTAGTTGAGATCCATTAAAAAGGTGTG
The DNA here is from genome assembly GCA_039798185.1 of Bacteroidota bacterium. Taxonomy (GTDB): domain Bacteria; phylum Bacteroidota; class Bacteroidia; order Flavobacteriales; family Flavobacteriaceae; genus Flavobacterium. Next base: position 5,000 of record JBDKGM010000006.1, on the reverse strand, counting down.
TTTCTTTTCAAAAATAGGAAGTATATCGTCTTCAAAATATTCGAAGAAAGGGGAAGTCCTGTAGGCGGCTTCTAAGGATTTAAAATGCTGTTTTTGCCAATCAAATGCGGTTTCCAATTGGACATCACGCATACGTTGATGGGCCGTTTTTACATGCTTTATGGGAACATTTAATAATTGCAAACCATTTGGACTGTAAATGTACATCCGATTACGGTTGGTTTGTTTTTGAAAATTATCACCTGTTTCAAAAGTAATATGCCCCGATTGGGCTAATACCGCAAAGGTACTTATGGAAGGGAAATAACCGGGATGTACAATGGAATGTTCAAATGTTGCCATTAGTAACTGGAATTAATTTTTGCGCTTTTTCCAGAAATAATCCCCTACAAAATACAATCCTAGCAAAACTAAGAAGTATTTGAAATAGGATTGAGGTTCACCATCACCACTAACCGTTGTAAACATGCGGTCCCAACGAATACGCCATTCTTTGAATCCTTTGTCAAAGTTTTTGACACTCATCCAAATAAAGATAGGCTTTCCTACAATGTGATCTTCGGGAACATAACCCCAAAAACGGGAATCTTCAGAGCGATGACGGTTGTCTCCCATCATCCAATAATAATTCTGTTGAAAGGTATATGATGTAGCGGGTTTACCATTAATCAGGATTTCACCATTCTTAATAGCTAAGGTATTGTGTTCGTAATCCCGAATGATTTTTTTATAGAAGGGTAAAGTAGTAAGATCCAATTTTACAGTTGCACCCGCTTTCGGAATGTAAATCGGACCAAAATTGTCCATATTCCAAGGTTTAGTTTGTGGGAAAACGGATAAATCAGGTTTTTTGGAAATCATACGGGTTACCGATTTAACTCCGTTGAAAGTGCGTAAATTGGCAGCTGCTTTATCAGTCATCGCTAACACATAAAGGGTGTCGCTTTTGGCATCATTATTCTTAAAATAACCACCATCAGTAATGTCATTTTCTTCAAGAAACGGAGTCAGATCAGATAATTGATTGTGATCATAAGCAACTTCATAGGAGAATTGTGGCTTCGCACGTTCAGGTAAAATTAACTTTTTACCATTAACGAATACAATACCGTCTTTAATTTGGATGCTATCGCCAGCAATACCTACACAACGCTTTACATAATTGGATTTTTTATCGACCGGCTTTAAATAACGGCGGTCTTTAGTAAAAAACTTAGCAACAGTATCCGCAGGCCAGTTGAAAACTACAATATCATTGTTTTTTACCGATTCAAATCCGGGGAAACGCAAATAAGGCAATTCAAATTTGTTTTTCCATGAATTTGGATTTTCATTATCATACAAATACGATTTTGTTTTGATAATAGGAATGGTGTCATGAACCATAGGCGCTGCAACGGTTGTATTGGGGACACGAGCTCCATAATGGAACTTGCTCACAAACAAGAAATCTCCAATCAAAAGCGACTTTTCAAGGGAAGAAGTCGGGATCGTAAACGGTTGGATAAAATAAGTGTGAACGAAGGTCGCCACCACTACCGCAAAAAGAATCGAACTCACTGTTTCCCCTGTTTTTGTTTCAGGATGTAAGCTGCGATCACCGCGGTACACTAATTCTTGGGTGTAATTCACATAATACAAATACAATCCCAAAGTGAATACTGCTAAGGCTGTATCTGTAGTCGATTTCTTTCCAAAACTGCGTAAGGTTTCCACCCAAATTACTGGAAACAGAATGAGGTTGATAATTGGGATAAAAAGCAAGAACGTCCACCATGTGGGGCGTTTGATTATTTTTAAAAGAACAATAGCATTGTAAATAGGAATTGCTGCTTCCCAAGCTTTTCTACCTGCTTTTACATAAAATTTCCAAGTTCCAGCCGCATGAATCAACTGTACAACAAGGATAAAAATCAACCACTGAGATAAATTCATCGTGTTCGTATATTAAAGTTCTAAAACATCTTTCATTGTATATACTCCTTTGCGAGGAGCCAGCCATTCGGCAGCAATAACAGCGCCTAAGGCAAATCCTTCACGGTTGTGAGCCGTATGGGAAATTTCAAGGGTATCGACTTCTGATTGATAGAAAATACGATGTGTTCCGGGCACATTTTCAATGCGTTTCACATCGATATGTAATCCGTCTGCATCTGAATTTTCAAGGGTCCAATGTCCGTGACCGCTATGATCCATTATGCCTTGTGCCAATGTGATAGCCGTACCGCTAGGTTTGTCCAATTTTTGCGTGTGGTGAATTTCTTCCATCGATACACGATATTGATCAAACTTCGCCATGATTTTCGCCAAATAGGAATTTAGTTCGAAAAATAAATTCACACCCAAGCTGAAGTTGGAGCCATAAATAAATGCACCTTGTTTTGCTGCACACAAAGTAACCATAGCTTCGTAGTCAGCTAACCAACCTGTGGTACCTGAAACAACTGGGATGCCTTGTTCAAAACAAGCTGTGATATTTGTGACCGCCGAATCGGGAATACTAAAGTCGATGGCAACATCAGCTTGATCCAATCCCTCAAATCCGGAACTACTGGTTTTGCGCAACACAATTTCATGGCCACGCTCTAAAGCAATCCGTTCGATTACTTTTCCCATTTTTCCGTATCCTAGTAAGGCAATTTTCATTTCTATTTAGTAGGCTGTTCGCCTGTTTTGTTACACTAAAATTTTAAAGAAACCCCAATGCCTAAATTTTGACGTCGGGTTAGGTCGTTCTGAATCAAATCGGGTTTTAAAGATAAATTGTCGTTGACATTAAATTGCATTAAATGTGCATCAACATTGGCTTCCACGATATTGAGAATGTAAAAAACACCAATTAGCAAGGCCGATAAATCCCGATTACGTTGGTAAAATCGTTGCGCTTGAATCAAGCGGTTTTCATCCAAATAACTAAATTGATCATCGGTCAATCCTAACAAACGATTTTTGTAGGCATCGCGATAGGCATGGTATTTATTATTGTTGAAAATATAAGCATACACTGACGTACCTATCGCAGCGTAAACCAAAGGAATTTTCCAGTATTTTTTATTGTAGGCCTGACCCAGTCCTGGGAGTACGGCAGAATAAAATGCCGCTTTTGAAGGTGCTAGCGGATTAATAGTAACCGACGTAACTTTGGTTGAATCACTGGGTTTTACCGTCAAGGGGCTAACTTCCTGTTGGACCTGAGCAGTCGCGGCGCATCCTAACAAAAAGCAGGTTAGGAGGATGTACCACCCACGAATCACCCTTTGTGAATTAATTGGATGATACGATTAAAATCTTCTTCCGAATGAAATGGAATACTGATTTTTCCTTTGCCATTTCCTGCCACTTTAATGTCAACTTTAGCACCAAAAAATTCCACAATGGCTTTCTTTTGTTCCGCAGCTACTTCAAAAGTTTGTGCCGCTTTTTTACCCTTCGCTCCGGGTTTATTACCGTCATGGTATTTTTTTACTAAAGCTTCCGTCTCACGTACAGAAAGGTTTTCACTGACAATTTTTTGATAAATGTCGGCTTGCACTTCATGATCTTCTATATTGATAATAGCGCGACCATGTCCCATCGAAATAAATCCGTCGCGAATTCCCGTTTGGATTATAGGATCCAATTTCAATAACCGTAAGTAGTTGGTTATTGTCGAACGTTTTTTTCCAACGCGCTCACTCATTTGCTCTTGCGTTAATTGAATTTCGTCAATCAAACGTTGGTACGATAAGGCAATCTCAATGGGATCTAAATCATGACGTTGGATATTTTCAACCAATGCCATAACCAAGGATTCATTATCGTTGGCAATGCGAATATAAGCGGGTATAGTAGTTAAACCAACCAATTTTGAAGCGCGTAAACGACGCTCTCCCGAAATCAATTGGTATTTGTTGAATTCTAATTTACGAACCGTAATCGGCTGGATAACACCCAGTTCACGAATCGAAGTCGCCAATTCTTGAAGGGCTTCTTCATTGAAGTTGGAACGCGGTTGAAACGGATTAATCTCTACCGAATCAATGTCAATTTCTAATATATTACCAATTAATTGGTCTGCATTTTTATCTTCTGCCGAACGAATGTCATTTTCTGGATCTTTCAACAATGCTGAAAGTCCTCTTCCTAACGCCTGTTTCTTTACCGCTTTTGTCATAATTCACTAGCTGTTTTTCTTAATCACTTCTTCGGCCAAACTTAAATAGTTGGTTGCACCCTTACTGGTGGCGTCAAAGTTAATGATACTCTCTCCAAAACTTGGCGCTTCACTCAATTTTACATTGCGTTGTATAATGGTTTTAAAAACCATATCGTTGAAGTGTTTCTGTACTTCTTCTACCACTTGGTTGGATAAACGTAAACGCGAATCATACATCGTCAACAACATGCCTTCAATGTCCAAGTTGGGGTTGTGGATTTTCTGAACACTTTTCACCGTGTTTAATAATTTTCCTAAACCTTCCAAGGCAAAATATTCACATTGAATTGGAATAATTACAGAATCCGCTGCTGTCAAGGCATTCAAAGTCAGTAAACCTAATGATGGCGCACAGTCAATCAAAATGAAATCATACTGCTCCCGGATGTCTTTCAAAGCTTCTTTCAACATGTATTCCCGGTTTTCCTTGTCGACCAATTCGATCTCAATTGCCACCAAGTCAATGTGTGCCGGAATGACATCTACATTGGGAGAAGTACTTTGCATCACCGCTTCAGCAGGGGTATTGCTGTGTTCCAAAATTTGATAGGTACCAATGTCCACCGATTCTACATCAATTCCCAAGCCCGAAGTGGCATTGGCCTGTGGATCCGCATCAATTAACAATACCTTTTTTTCCAAAACACCCAACGATGCCGCCAAGTTTACCGAAGTAGTAGTCTTGCCCACACCGCCTTTCTGATTCGCAATAGCAATGATTTTTCCCATGAAAAATGTCCTCAATTTTAAGAGGTGTAAAAATACAATTTATTATGGTTTATTCAAGCCTTATTTGTTAACAATC
>JBDKGM010000005.1:0-37277 GCA_039798185.1 Bacteroidota bacterium | reverse complement strand
GAAGAACTGGAATTGTATGTCGAACGGCATTCGCAGGACGAACCGGAATTGTTGGTTCGTTTGTTTCGGGAAACGCACCAAAAAGTATTGCAACCGCGCATGCTGAGTGGGCATTTTCAAGGGCGGGTGTTGAGTATGTTGTCGAAAATTATCCGTCCGAAGCACATTTTGGAGATTGGTACGTATACCGGCTATGCGGCTTTGTGTCTCGCAGAAGGTTTGGCTCCTGACGGCACGTTGGACACCATTGACATCAAGGAAGAATTGGTGGGCATCCAACAGAAGTACTTTGATCTTTCGCCTTGGCGCCATCAAATCAAAGCGCATTTGGGGAATGCCTTGGAGGTGATTCCTACCCTCGATAAGAAATTTGACTTGGTCTTTATCGACGCGGATAAAGAGAACTATATCGCTTATTTCCACCTTATCGTACCGATGATGAATCCGGGTGGGATTATCTTGTCGGATAATGTGTTGTGGAGCGGCAAGGTACTGGAGGAATTGGATCCCCGCGATTCCAGTACGAAGGTCCTTTTGGAATACAATGCATTGTTGAAAAACGACCCGCGTGTGGAAACGGTTTTGTTACCGATCCGCGATGGGTTGACGGTGAGTCGGGTGTTGTAATTAATCTTTTAAAATATACTTGCGGTACAAGCGGAACGCGAGGTAACCATAGCCTGCGCCAAAGAGGTAGCCCGTCATGATATCACCGGGGTAATGCAAGCCCAAATAGATGCGGCTGTAAGCAAAAATCAACGGAAACAGAAACAGTAGGGCTGCGTATTTGTAATAGGGGCGCAACACCGAAAATACCAGTACGGTAGTTGCCATGGAATTGGTGGCATGTCCCGAGTAAAAGCTAAAGGTATCACTGCATTTTACAACGCGTATCAATCCTTGCAATGTGGGTTCGTTACACGGACGCAGGCGCATGAAATAATTCTTGAATAGATTGGCGGATTGGTCGGTCACCACCAACAGCAGTGCGGTAAAAAGCAGCAGGTAAAGGAAATTCTTCTTTCCTAATTTCACATACGTTAGATAGAGAATTACAGCGAAATAAGGCGCCCAATTGAGCTGTTTGGTAATGAGTAACCAGAGTCCGTCAAAGGTTGACGAACCCAAGTTATTCAAAAATATCATCAGGGAATGGTCCCAAGCTATGAGTTGATCGATCACTAGCGTTTACGTTTTATGGGTCCGGTCATGGACTCAATATCTTCTTCCACTTGTTGCACGGGATTGGGAAGGTCCAATAGGGATTCGTCACCTAGGTCGATATATCCTGCGGGGCCTACACTTTCTTTGGCTTGATCGACTTCCTTGGTAAAGGTTTCGGTCAATTCTTTCATGGAATCGGTAATGCCTTCGGTTTGGGCACTTTTTTGAATTTCGTGTTTGATTTCGTTGGTTGTACTTTTCAAGTTGGCCATGAATTTCCCAAACGTACGGGCAAATTCAGGGATTTTATCCGTACCGAAAAGCATCAACGCAATAAAGATGATGAAGATTAACTCGCCTCCTCCTATTCCAAACATAATTCTTGTATTAGTGTCGCAAAGGTACGAAGTAATTAGTCAAATTTTGACTTCACTTCTTGTTTTGGCCACACGTTATTTTGTGTATCAATATCGGCGGTTTCCTCTTTAGGATCGACGGTGATTTTTGTGATTGCTTTGTTGGTTGCAAAGGTGCGGCTCACTTCTTTGTCATTCATACGCCAGATTTGCGCTGGGAATTGATGCATTTCTGTGGTTCCGTCTTCGAAAGTTAATTCGACCAACAAAGGCATAACGAGTCCGCCGGGTTTGTCAAACGTCACTTGGTAGAAGAACTTCGGCTCTTTTAATTTTGCACGTTCTTCTGGAGTGAAGTGTTCGTTTACATAGGTATCCAAGGCTTTGAAATCTTTGATTACGAACGGCTTGTTCATTTCGGGTTTGTAATCAGCACTACCCTCTTGAATCATATACACCATAGGTCCCACATCTGCATTACGACGGCGGCGTTTTTTCATAAACTCTTCTACTTCTTTGGAAGGTTCGTTGCTTACAAAATATTTTTTCACTTCTTTGATTCCGATGTCGTTATAATCGGTGGTAAAGAACCAACCTCTCCAGAACCAATCGAGGTCAAAAGCTGAGGCATCTTCCATGGTACGGAAGAAATCTTCGGGAGTTGGGTGTTTGAATTTCCAGCGGTTGGCATAGGTTTTAAACGCATAATCAAACAAGTCGCGTCCCATGATGGTTTCACGTAGTATATTCAATCCACAAGCGGGTTTTCCGTAGGCATTGTTTCCAAACTGACGGATGCTTTCGGAGTTGGTCATGATGGGTTCTAAATTCTTCTGGTCGCCACTCATGTAGGGTACAATGTTTTTAGCAGGGCCACGGGTTGCGGGGAACTTGGGATCCCACTCCATCAAGGCCATATACTCCATAAATGAATTGAGTCCTTCGTCCATCCAGGTCCACTGACGTTCATCGGAGTTGACAATCATGGGGAAGAAATTATGTCCGACTTCGTGCACAATTACTGAGATCATTCCATTTTTTACACGGTCGGTGTATTTGCCATCGGCATCGGGGCGGCCCCAATTCCAACAGATCATCGGGTATTCCATTCCTTGATCTTGGGCATGTACGGACACGGCTTTGGGATAGGGATAATCAAAGGTATGGGACGAATAACTTTTCAAGGTATGTGCCACCACGCGGGTAGAATATTCCCCCCAAAGTGGATTTCCTTCTTTGGGATATACGGAAACAGCCATAACGTTTTTGGTGGCTAACTTCACGGCCATTGCATCGTAGATAAACTTACGCGAGGTAGCGAATCCGAAGTCACGCACGTTGTCGGCTTTGAACTTCCAGGTTTTCTTTTTGTCTGAGAATCCTTTTTCAGCGGCGATGGCTTCTTCTTGGGTAACCACCACTACCGGTTTGTCGAATGATTTTTCTGCTTCGGCGTAGCGGGCTAATTGCGCGGGTGTAAACACTTCATTGCGGTTCATCAACGTTCCTGTGGCTTCCATAATATGGTCGGCAGGCACGGTGATTTCTACTTCGAAATTTCCGAAGGGCAAAGCAAACTCACCGGAGCCCCAGAACTGTTGGTTTTGCCATCCTTCCACATCATTGTACACGGCCATACGGGGATAGAATTGGGCTACGATATACAAGTTGTTTCCATCGGCATCAAAATGTTCGTAACCCGAACGACCCCCATCCAAGAGGTAATTGTTGATGTTGTACCACCATTTGATGTTTAGGCTTATTTTTTCACCGTGTGCTAAGGGTTTAGGCAATTCCACACGCATCATGGTTTGGTTGATGCTGTAGGCCATGGGTTTCCCTGCGGCATCTTTGATGTATTCAATATTGAAACCGCCGTCAAAACGTTCTTCCAGGTATTTACGAGAGAACTGTTGTGCTCCTAAAGCGGGTTCGGTACGATCGCCGTTTTGCAGTGGCGAAAGTGATTTTCGGCTGTGTTGGTTTTGGTCCAATTGAATCCAAAGGTAGTCGAGTGCTTCTTTGGCATTATTGGTATAGGTAATGACTTCTGAACCGTATACTTTTTGGTTGCGGTCATCCAATTCTACTTTAATTTTGTAATCGGCTTGTTGTTGGTAGTACTCGGGACCGGGTGCTCCAGAGGCTGTACGGTACATATTGGGTGTTGCCAATACATCATACATTTGTTTGAACTTATCCGGATTGCGGTAATTCGGATCGGGTTTTGGCGTTTCTTGAGCGCCTAAAAACGCAGAAGACAACAAGCTAGTGAACAGTACATACTTTGAGATCGAAGTCATTGGTGTTTGTTTTTTGGGTCATAAAAATACTTTTTTCTCCTTGGAGGTCAAGCATTCCGAAATTATTTTAACATTCCTTTAGTTTTTTGTGCATCCAAAACTAGGGTGTGTTTGGTCCCATTGAATTGAAAGTGCATCATATTTTCTTGTTCGTCAAAACTATCCGTCAAAATTAAATTTTGCACATCGATTTGCGTCACTTTGGGTACTTCGACGCAGTTCAAATAGCACACCAGCACGTTACCTTCTAGTTCGGCACTTTTGAATGTGATGGGTTTTGTTTGGTTATTGACGGTGAATTTGAGTCTCTCGAGGAGGTATTTTTTCAAATCTTCGGTGTCGGTAGGGGTTTGTTTATCGGTACCTAAGAAATGTTTGGTTTTGTATTTTTTATCTAAAGCCGTATTGAGGTCGTCCACGAAAATGCGAGCAGTAATCTCAAGGCGTTTTTTACTCACATTATGATTGACTTGATAAATCGCCATATAGAATTTGTGCAGGGTAAAACTGGAGCACAGGACAAGCACGAATAGGAACAAAACACTACTTTTTCTCATCGGTTTCTTTGGGTTTTAAAAATTCGACCACCAACTGACTCAGTTTGAATTTGAGTTGGATTGTGTTTTCCGTTTTCAAAAGGGATCGGACTTCTGCATTTTCCACGGCAAAGTAGTGAAAAGCTTTGACTTGATCGGCGGGCAAATGCAATTGATCGGTGAAATAGAGCGAATCCAATTTTGAGGTTAATGCGGCTAGTGCCATTTCTTTACGTTCGACTTCCAATTCTTTTTTAAGCATAGCGGTGCGACCGGTTATGGCATTAATCATGGGATCGAGAGGCATTCCGCCGAGTGGAATCATGAGCAGTTGCCAGGGTGAAAACTGTCCGGCAGTGCGCAATTTTCGTTCGGCTGGCGTATAGTGTTTGGGTTTGTAATTGATGATTCCCATTTTTTGGGCATCCAATTTTACGACGCGCACTTCATCTAAATTGTAGACGGCGGCTTTCATTTTGACTACGAGTTGTTTGGATTTAAAAACTGTTTCGTCAATTTTCACATATTGTTCTTCGTAGCCTACCGCCGAAAACTTCAGGGCTTCGTTTAATTGAACGGGTAGACGAAAACGACCTTTTTCTGTGGTGCTGACGGTGGCATTGGTGACAATATTGGACACGTTGATGTTAGCGAGTTCATTGCGCAGTTCAGACACCACGATACCTTCGAGCCAAATGGGTTCGTTTTGACACCAACTGAGTTGTACAACAAAAAGGAGAAGTAGCCAATTCCGCATGACGTAAAAATATCGAAAACCTTGAGGTTCTTTCCGAACATCAGTCTAAATTTTTGTTAATTGTTACCTTTGCGGGAATTGAAATTGGATTTCTATGAAAAAAATGATCATTGCCAGCACCTCAACATTGCATGGCGGTACGTATTTGGAGTATTTATTACCGACACTTGAACTCCATTTTGCTCAAGCAAAAACGATTGTATTTATCCCCTATGCGCGTCCGGGTGGCATCAGTCATGACGATTATACCGCTAAGGTGGGTGAGGCTTTCGCGAAAATCGGAAAATCGGTAGTGGGTTTGCATACGTTTGCCGATCCGAAGCAAGCGTTGTTGGAGGCAGAAGGAATTTTTACAGGAGGTGGGAATACCTTTCAATTGGTTTCGCAACTTTATGCTGGGGATGTTTGGGACAGTTTGCGAACTGCACTGGCAAAGGGCACGCCGTATTTGGGATGTAGTGCGGGCAGTAACATTACAGGGGTTTCGATGCAAACTACGAATGATATGCCGATTGTGTATCCGCCTTCGTTTCAGACCTTGGGGGCGATACCGTTCAATTTGAATCCCCATTATTTAGATCCCGATGCGAATAGCACACACATGGGTGAAACGCGGGAGACCCGAATTAAAGAATTCCATGTGTACAATAATTTGCCTGTTTTAGGATTGCGCGAAGGGAGTTGGCTGGAAGTGAATGGTGCGACAATCGTGCTGCGTGGTGCATTAACGGCTCGATTATTTCAGCAAGGTCAGGAACCTGTTGAATTGGAATCGGGTTCGGACTTAAGTACATTATAAAAAATAAAAGCCCTCTTGAAAGGGCTTTTTTTAGGCATAAAAAAAACCTCCAGAATCATCTGAAGGTTTTGGTGGAGCGGAAGACGAGGCTCGAACTCGCGACAACCAGCTTGGAAGGCTGGAGCTCTACCAACTGAGCTACTTCCGCTTTTGTGAGTGCAAATATAATACGATTGTTTTTACTTGTGCAAGTTTTTTTTAAATTTTTTTTGTCGGAATTTTAGACTCGATTTCCCGTAAACGCTAACGTTTTTAGAATTAATCCCTTACGGTTATCACTTATGACACTACGTATTCAAAAAATCGATTCGGCTACGACGTATTCAGTGCGGCAGGCGGTATTACGTCCGGGAAAACCCCTGGAAACATGTCATTTTTCGGGTGATGATTTGCCCACCACACTTCACTGGGGTGCCTATTTGGGTGACCATTTAGTGGGTATTCTTTCGGTTTATGCACAATCCCATGCTTCTTTTACCGAGGAAATACAATTTCAATTACGCGGGATGGCGGTTTTACCCGATTACCAAGGACAATCTATAGGTCAGGCCTTGCTATTGACTGTAGAATCAGCACTTTTTTCACAAAGTAATTGCCGGATTTGGTTTAATGCACGCACGAGTGCCGTTGGATTTTATTCCCGATTTGGGTATGCGACTGTGGGAGATACATTTGAAATTCCGGACGTGGGTCCGCATTGTATAATGACAAAAACAGCATGAAAACAGGATTCCTTTGGCTTTTGAGTTTGCCCTTGCTTTTGCTTATTGTCTTAGGCACACCGCATCACGCGAAGCAGCGTGTAATAGCGGCTACTCCCATTGATTCCACACTTCCGTTGTTTCATAAAAATCCGCTACTCAAAGAATTTTACCGTTTGACCCAATATACGGTTCAATGGAACGATACGCTACTGCGTCAAGAGTTTTTGACCCACTTGGAACATGCCGAGGAAGAAGGGTTACAACCCAAAGATTACGATTATGATGCACTTGTTCAATTGGAACAAAACTATGCGCAACTGTCGGATTCATTGAAAATCGATTACGACATCCGATTGAGTCGAAGTGCCTTGCGGTGGTTGCGGCATTTGTCGGATGGCAAGCTCAATCCCTATTTAATTTATGAGGATTGGGATTTACGTCGCTCCCCTACCCAAGTGGCGCCATTGCTTTTTCAAGCGATAGAAAACCATGCGCTTTCGGCAACCATTGAAGCTTGTAAACCGCAGCACCCTGTGTATCAAAAACTAAAACGGAGTTTGAAAATCTTACGCAGTTATCCTGATAAGTTTATTGGATTGGTCAATTTAAAAGAGAAAATTCTCCCCAATCAGAAAAGCAAATACATACCGATTATCAAAAAGCGGTTGATGTATTGGGGGGATATGCCCGAGAAAGATTCGATTTTGAATCAGACGTACGATTTGAAAACCCAAAAAGCGATGGTACGGTTTCAAAAAAGACATGGTTTACGTCCGGACGGCATCATTGCTCGAGCCACGATTGATGCGTTGAACTATTCTCGGGACCAGCGCATCGAGCAAGTGATTGTGAACATGGAGCGGTGGCGGTGGTATCCACGGGAATTGGGGTATCATTATTTATTAGTCAATATTCCGGCGTACAATATAGTGGCGGTGAAAGACCAAGACACCTTACAGTACCAACGTGTGGTAGTAGGTCGTGATACGCGTCCGACACCGATATTATCCTCAAAAATTTCGAACATCAATTTGAATCCGAATTGGACGGTGCCGCCCACGATTTTGAAGGAAGATTTATTTCCAGAGGCAGAGAAAAACCCGTATCATTTTCGCAAAAAGGGATTGCAAATCTTGGACAAAGACAACCAAGAAGTTGACCCTAAACTTTGGAAAAAAGAAGATGCTTTCCGTTACAAATACGTGCAAAATCCGGGGCGGAATAATTCTTTGGGATTGATGAAAATCAATTTCCCCAACCGTTATACCGTGTATTTGCATGACACCAACCATCGGGATTATTTTTCCTTAAGTTACCGATCATTGAGTTCGGGTTGTGTGCGTTTACAAAAGCCGTTGGAAATGGCTGAACATATTTTAAATGACAGTATCCTTTGGCCTTTACAAAAAATCAAGGACACGACAGACATTAGCCATTATAAAAAAATACGGGAAATGAAGCTCGCTCAATTGAACGTGCAGCAAGCCAAGTTAAAAAAGAAATATCCGAATCGGGTGTTTGCCCCTATCGATTTACCCAAAGCGGAATTAAAAACGATATTGATACGAGTGAAAGAAGACATTTCTATCCACCAATGGTATTGGACTGCTTGGGAAGAAAAAGGGGTGCTTCAATTTCGGGAAGACATTTATTGTTTGGACGCCAGTTTATATACCTTGCTCCGCTATAAATGACGACTGTTCGATATAGTCTTTTTGGGGTGCATAAATAAACAAACACGATTGGTCTTTGATCATCGGAATGATGCGGTTGGCGTCTTTTTGGGATAATGCAGGACAACCTTGACTGCGACCCAATCGGTTGAATTGTTGGATGTGCTTTTTGGATACATAGGTTGCGCCGTGCATTACAATGGCGCGTTCTTCAGCGTGATCGTTAAACCCTGATTCCAATCCTTTTAATTTTAAAGACAATCCGTGTTTGCCGAAATAAATGGTCGAGGTTAAATAAAACCCGAGACTGCTTTTAAGCGAACCTTCTTCGTTTGAAAAGTCGGTAGGCTGCACCAATCCTGAATTCATACCGTGTGACACATAGGTATGGGCAAGGATTTTATGTTGCTTCATATCGATTACCCATAGCCTTTTTTGGGTAGAGGGTAATGAGAAATCGATGAGAGTAAGGTACGGTTGGTGAATTTGACCTTCATTTTCAAGTTTTAAATAGCCTTGGATCCCGAAAGCAAAACAGGTCCACGAGGGATTAGTTCCACGATGCGCTTGTAATTGTGCATAGTGAATTTGCGCTTCTTGAACTGAAAAAAGGGATTTTGGCCGTTTTGTAAACGAGGTGAAAAGCAAAAAAATTGCGGCTACCCAAAGTGGAAATCGCATAGTCTTAGTAGGTTAATTGTTAAACTTGGGGAATCAAATATAGATTTCTAATTCTAAACAACCAACTTTTAAAAGTTAAAATTATCGGTGTAATTGTAATTTTAATCGATGAAATACATTATTTACTCGAAAACGACTGCGTTTTCTTATTTTTAGCAAAGTACTACTATTGGATATTCTAAATCACTGTGTTACATTTGCGTGCCTTTAAATACCTATATTTGTAAACCAACCAGAATTAGATGAAATTAAAATTTACGCCATTTCTGTTATTTTTCTCACTGTTGTATACGTTGAGTTGGGGTCAAGCTCCTAAAAAAGTGTACCACACTAAATTCACTACTGAGAAAATAGTTATTGACGGAAAATTAGATGAAGCTACTTGGCAGCAGGCGGAAGTCGCTACTGATTTCGTCATGGTAGCACCTGGTAATGGCACTCCTGAAGATTCGAATCGCAAATCCATTATAAAAATTACGTACACGCATGAAGCGATTTATGTGGGTGCACTTTTGATGGATGACCAACCGCAGACTATAGCTCGGGAGTTGACTACTCGTGATGATTTTGCCACGGCGGATCATTTTGGAGTGATTTTGAATGGATTTAATGATGGTCAACAAGATTTCCGATTTTTTGTCAGTGCGGCTGGGGTACAACAAGATTGTGTGTATACCGATTCAAATGGTGAGGATTTTTCTTGGAATGCCATTTGGGATAGTGAAGTGCGGATTGTTGAAAATGGTTGGATTGCCGAGATGCGTATTCCCTATGCGGCGCTTCGTTTTCCGCCTACAGGCAAGCAAACTTGGGGGTTGAACTTTTATCGTGAAGTTAACAAAACCCGTTTCAAATACACTTGGAATCTCATCGATAATAAAATCAACACGGAGTCCAATCAGGCGGGGATTTTAGAAGGAATTGAAAACATCAAAACACCTACGCGTTTATTCTTTATCCCCTACTCTTCTTTTTATTTGAATGGCAATAGTTATACAAAAACTAGTGGCGAACTCAAAGGCGGGATGGATGTGAAATACGGTATTAATGATGCCTTTACTTTGGATGCCATTTTAATTCCTGATTTTGGTCAGACGAAATTTGACAATGTCGTTTTAAATTTAGGTCCGTTTGAGCAAACCTTTAATGAAAACCGACCCTTTTTCACAGAAGGTACCGAAATGTTCAGCAAGGGTGATTTATTTTATTCCCGAAGAATTGGTGGTAGTCCGAGCCTTTATGAAAATTTAGGTCCGGATGAAGAAGTGGTGGACCGTCCAAACAATGTCAATCTTTTCAATGCGTTAAAAATATCGGGGCGCACTAGTAAAGGACTAGGTATAGGAGTGTTGAATGCGGTTACCCGTCCGATGTATTCTGAGATTCGCAATACGGTTACGGGGGCCACACGTAGCGAGTTGGTAGAACCTTTGGCTAATTATAACATTGTTGTTTTGGACCAACGTTTTCGTAAAAATTCCTCGGTAAGTTTTATTAATACCAGTGTTATTCGAAATAGCGGTTATCGCGATGCGAATGTCTCGGCCTTGGTTTTTGATTTGAATACAAAAAAGAACACCTACAAATTAAGTGGGGATTATAAGTACAGTATCATTTCACAAGCCGACACCAAAAACAGCACGGGATATAACACCTCGTTAAATTTTGCGGAGACAAGTGGCAAGTACCGCTATGGTTTTGGAGGACAATATGTGAGTACTTTTTTTGACAACAATGACTTGGGGGTTAATTTTACAACCCATTATCATTCGGTTTATATGAATGGAAGTTACCGCATTTTAAACCAAACACCAAAGCTGAATTCATTTAATATTTACTCCAACAATTACGCAGAATTTGACAACCGTACGGGACGTATTCAAGGACTCAATCACGGTATTAATGTGAATATTGTTGACAAGAAAAATGATTATTATGGTTTTGGAATGAATACCCGTCCGTTGCATGTGTATGACTTCTATGAACCTAGAACATTCAACGAATCCCGTTTTCTACGATTACCTAAAATTGTGAGTGCTTACTTTTACTTTTCCTCCAATTATACGCGCAAATTTGCCATCGATCTAAATCCATCTTTTACGCAATCGGATGAGAAAAACCGATTTACGTATGGATTCCAATTTGCTCCCCGTTATCGTTTTTCCAACAAGTTCGCACTTGTTTTTGATTACACTTTTAATCACCTCAACAACAATGTGGGTTATGTGGGTCAAGACGACAGCATCAATGCCATTTATATGGGCCGACGAAAAATTGACACCCATACTGTGAGTTTATCCGGAAAATATTCAATCAATCATAATATGACCTTTAACTTAGTGACACGCTATTATTGGTCACATGCGATTTACAACAATTATTATTCTTTGATGGATGATGGCGGACTATTGAATGTCACGGATTCGGTTGCCTTGGATGCAGATCGTAATTTTAACACATGGAATTGCGATTTGAATTTTTCTTGGTGGTTTGCTCCGGGTAGTCAGATGAACATTTTATACCGCAATAAAGCGTTTTTACAACAATACCAAAACTTTAGTGAACAACTTTCAGATAATTTAGGAAAGGTACTCAGTGCGCAAAATTTGGATCATATTTTCTCAATTAGTATTCGCTATTTCATCGATTACAATTCATTGAAAAAAAACTAACAAACCCCTCAAATTTTTACGAATAATCCATGGCTTTTCGGTTGATTTCCAGCTGCAAATTGGCGTACCTTTGTGTCAAATTTGATTACCATGAATAAGAAAGTCATACTTATGATTTTGGACGGTTGGGGAAAATCGCCTGACCCAAAGGTTTCGGCTATTGACAATGCCAACGTACCCTTTATCAACAGTCTTTATACAAAATATCCCAATGCCGAATTACGCACTGACGGTTTGAATGTGGGACTTCCTGAAGGTCAAATGGGAAATTCAGAAGTGGGACACATGAATTTGGGTGCGGGACGTATCGTCTATCAAGATTTAGCCAAAATCAATTTAGCGGTGCAAAACCAAACCTTACGTCAAGAACAACCGTTGATTGCTGCGTTTGAATATGCGAAAGCGAATGGAAAAAAAGTACATTTTCTTGGCTTAGTATCCAATGGTGGCGTTCACTCCCATACTTCACACTTATACGGTTTATTGGATGCAGCTGCTTCTTATGATTTAGAGCAGGTTTACATTCATGCCTTTACGGATGGCCGGGATGTGGATCCAAAATCTGCGCAAACCGATTTGGCTAACTTGATGGCTTACACTGAAAAATCCAAAGCAAAAATCGCTACGGTTATTGGGCGTTATTATGCGATGGATCGTGACAAACGTTGGGAACGCGTGAAATTAGCTTACGATTTAATTGTCAATGCGGAAGGTGAACGAACGAATGATTTACTCGCTAGTATTCAGCAAAGTTATAGCGAAGGCGTTACGGATGAATTTATCAAACCTTTGGTGATTACACAAGCGGATGGACAGCCCACCGCGGTAATTGAAGAAGATGATGTTGTGATTTTCTTTAATTTCCGAACCGACCGTGGACGGGAATTGACGGAAGTCTTATCTCAAAAAGATTTCCATGAATTCAACATGCACAAATTGAATTTGTACTATGTGACGATGACCAATTATGATGAAACCTACCAAAATGTTCATGTGATTTACGATAAAGACAACATCACTGAAACCTTGGGTGAAGTTTTAGAAAAAGCAGGTAAAAAACAAATTCGCATCGCGGAAACCGAAAAATACCCACACGTTACCTTTTTCTTTTCGGGTGGCCGTGAAGTTCCTTTTGAAGGAGAAACACGCATTTTACGCAATTCCCCCAAAGTGGCTACCTATGATTTACAACCCGAAATGAGTGCCTTTGAATTGAAAGATGCTTTGATTCCTGAATTGGAGAAAGGTGCTGTTGATTTTGTGTGCTTGAATTTTGCCAATGGCGATATGGTGGGACATACAGGCGTTATGGAAGCTGCCATCAAAGCTTGTGAAGCGGTAGATGTTTGTGTAAGTGAAATTGTAACTACGGCTTTAGCCCACGATTATACAACTATTATCATTGCAGACCACGGAAATTGTGAAACCATGATCAATCCGGATGGATCACCCAATACCGCACATACAACCAATCCTGTGCCTATTATTTTAGTGGACAAAGAATTAACTTCGATACAAAATGGAATATTAGGAGACATTGCTCCTACTGTTTTACAATTAATGGGGATCCCCCAACCCGAAGCGATGACTTGCCATTCGTTGGTATAATTCGTTTTATAAACAAGCGTTAAGAGGTTCCCAAAAGGAGCCTCTTTTTTTATAATTAAAAGTTAAATTCTCAAAAGTGAAAGTATTACTATTATCTTTGCGTGGATTATATTAAATTGCTTACAAGAAACGCATGGAACTTCTTTCGCAAATTGTGATTTCGGTCAACCCGAAACTGTATGTAAAAAACCCTGAAACCTCAGAGTTGGGGCGCAAAATCATTCAACAAAGTATTCTTTTGATTGATGAAATTGGCTTTGAAGCCTTTACCTTTAAAAAATTAGGAGAGCGCATTGGCTCTAATGAAAGTTCACTTTACCGTTATTTTGAAAACAAACATAAACTTTTGTTGTACCTTACCTCTTGGTATTGGGGTTGGATGGAATACCGGGTTGTTTTTGAAACGAATAACATTAGTGATCCAAAGCAACGTTTGTTCAAAGCGATTGAAATTTTAACAGAGAAAATAAACGATGATACGACTACGCAACATATCAACGAGGCGATTCTCAATAACATCATCATTTTTGAGTTTACTAAAACCTTTCTTACCAAAGAAGTAGATCAAGAAAATCGCGATGGGTTTTTCTTAATTTATAAAAAAGTAATCAATCGTTTGGTTCAAATGATACAAGCGGCAAAACCGGAATATCCGTATGCTAAAAGCTTGGCTTCCTCCATCGTTGAAGGTTCGCTCCATCAACATTTTTTAAAAGACCATTTAAAAACGATTACCGATTGTAATGCTTCACAATCACCAACACAGTTTTACCAAAATCTAATTGAACAAATCTTGAAATAATATGAAATATACTCCATTTCAACGCTTAACGCACTTACTTAAACTCGACCGAAAAGATGTCGTACAAATCATTTTGTATGCGGTTTTCGCTGGATTAGTGAGTTTGTCACTTCCTTTGGGAATTCAAGCAATTATCAACCTTATTCAATCGGGTCGCGTGAGTGCATCCTGGGTGCTTTTGGTGGTTATTGTGATTATTGGTGTGGCTTTAGGGGGAATTCTCTCGGTGATGCAACTCCGCATTACTGAAAACTTACAACAGAAAATCTTTGTGCGTTCGTCTTTTGAATTCAGTTATCGTTTGCCTAAAATCAAATTAGAAGCTTTGTACAATCAATATGCACCCGAATTAGCCAATCGCTTTTTTGACACCTTAACGATTCAAAAAGGAACCTCTAAATTGCTTATTGACTTTTCATCGGCATTATTACAAATCATTTTTGGGATTATTCTCTTATCCTTATACCATCCGTTTTTCATCTTATTTGGTGCATTCCTTTTGGCTTTGCTGTATTCGATTTTCAAATTTTCCTATACTTCAGGATTAAGCACGAGCTTAAAAGAATCCAAATACAAATATAAAGTGGTGGGCTGGCTACAAGAAATTGCCCGAAACAATAGCAGCTTCCGCAGAAAAGACAATTTCGAATTTGCTTTGGCGAAAAACAACGGCTTGGTCGAACAATATCTTGTTCATCGGGAAAAGCATTTTAATGTAATCAAACGTCAGTTCTTGCAATTGATTGGTTTCAAAGTTATCATCACCGCCTCACTCCTTTTAATTGGTGGTTATTTGGTAGTGAGTCAAGAAATGAATATTGGGCAGTTTGTTGCTGCTGAAATCATTATTCTTTTGGTTATCAATTCGGTTGAAAAAGTCATTCTGGGATTGGAAACCTTTTATGATGTATTGACATCGGTAGAGAAAATTGGTCAAGTGGTGGACATGGAAACGGAAAAAACGGTTTCTAAAGAACCAGATTTTTGTTATACCAATATCCAAATGGAAACGGACAACTTAAGTTTCAAATTTCCTGACAGTCCGGACTATGTATTATCAAAAATCAATTTAAAAATTAATCCCGGTGAAAAAATTTACTTGGATGGAAAAAATGGTTCAGGGAAATCCACTTTGATTCGAATACTTTCCGGATTAATGCAACCTACATCGGGTTCTTTTGCTATCAACGATGACACGTATCGCAAAGTTGACATCAATCAGTTCCGATCGCATATTGGCACCATTTTACATGAAGAAACGCCTTTTGAAGGAACGATTTTAGAAAACATAACCTTTAACAACCCGCACATTTCACACGATTCCATTAAATGGGCAATTGACAGTGTCGGTTTGGGCGAATTTATAAAATCGTTACCCGATGGATTGGACACGATGATATTCCCAGAAGGCCGACAACTTTCTTCATCGAATGCTCAGAAAATCTTATTGGCACGCAGCATAGTAAATCATCCTAAAATTTTGTTTTACGAAGATCCTTTGGACAAAATGGACGATGAAGCAGCTGAACGCATTATTGATTTCTTGACGGATTCCAAACATGCGTGGACGTTGATTGTCACTTCGAAAAATCCGTATTGGAAGCAAAAATGTATGCGAATTATCGAAATTAAAGAAGGAAAAATTAATACTGATATTTTAAAATAAAGACCATGCTTAACTTATCCAAAGAAAATCCAATTACTGAGAATATCGATCAGTTCAGCACGGTGAAAAACCTAAGTAACCGTCCGCATTACAAGATTTTGAATCGCATAATTTTATGGGTTTCAGGTATTACGCTAGTTATTCTCTTTTTGCCGTGGACACAAAACATTTCGGGTTCAGGAGCGGTAACCACTTTGAAACCCGACCAACGTCCGCAAACGGTGCACAATGCCATTGCGGGACGAATTGAAAAGTGGTTTGTGAAAGAAGGTGATTTTGTAAAAAAGGGAGATACTATCTTATTTATTTCGGAAATCAAAGAAGATTACTTTGATCCTAATTTGGTCAACAACACCAAAAATCAAGTGGATGCCAAGAAAATGGCTGCGGAATCCTATGGGGGAAAAGTAACCACATTGGGTACACAAATCAATGCTATTGAAGCCGAACGTAATTTAAAACTACAACAGGCTAAAAACAAAATTCGTCAAGGAATTTTGAAAGTACAGAGTGACAGTATGGATTTGGAAGCGGTGAAAACTCAATTGAAAATTGCGAATACTCAGTTTAATCGTTCGCTCACCTTAAACAAAGAAGGATTAAAACCGTTGACGGATGTGGAGGAAAAACGCCTGAAATTGCAGGAAGTGGAAGCGAAAATCATCACCCAAGAAAACAAATTCATTTCCAGTAAAAACGAATTGATCAATGCACGCGTAGAAGTGAATCGCATCGGTGCAGAATATGCGGAAAAAGCATCCAAAGCGCGTAGTGACCGATTCACGGCGATGAGTAGCCAATATGACACCGAAGCACAAGTCAATAAATTACAAAACCAATATACGAATTACAAAATTCGTAACGGCTTGTATTACATCACTGCGCCGCAAGATGGCTATGTGAACCGCGCTTTAAAATCGGGGCTGGGTGAAACGATAAAAGAAGGAACTGAAATCGTAAGTATCATGCCGTCCAAATATGATATCGCAGTGGAAACGTATGTGAGTCCGACCGACCTACCACTTATTCATAAAGGCGAGAAAGTTCGCATTTGGTTTGACGGTTGGCCGACCATCGTATTCTCGGGATGGCCAAATATGTCATACGGAACGTTTGGAGGAAAAATTGTGGCCGTGGAAAATTTTATTAGTCCGAATGGAAAATTTCGGGTATTGATTGCGCCAGACCAACAAGACCATCCGTGGCCAAAGCAAATCAGTATTGGGTCGGGGGCTCAAACCTTGGCTTTATTGGACAATGTTCCTGTTTGGTATGAACTTTGGCGAACACTGAACGGTTTCCCTCCAAATTATTACCAGCCGAAAGGCGGAGCAAAAGCCGAGGCAAAATCGGATGCAAAAAAATAATTGAAAACGCGATTGTTTCAATACGCAGGACAAACCTGCTTGCATTAAAATTAAAAGGCAATAGCCACTCAAAATACTATGAAAAAATTACTTTTTATACTGCTCGCTTTTCCGTTATGGAGTCAGAACAGCTCCATGAATACGCTGACGTATAATGAATATTTAGGCTATGTAAAAAAGTTTCATCCCCGTGTAAAAAGTGCGGATTTGAATATCAGTAGTGCGCAAGCCAATTTGATGATGGCTCGAGGTGCTTTTGACCCTAAAATTGAAGTAGATTTTGACAGCAAACAGTTTAAGGGCAAAGACTATTATTCGCTTTTAAATAGCAGTTTTAAGATTCCGACATGGTATGGAATTGAAGTCAAAGCGGGTTTTGACAACAGTGAGGGCATCTATGTCAACCCTGAAAATACGTTACCCAATCAAGGCTTGACCTCACTTGGTGTGACGGTTCCGTTGGGTCAAGGTTTGTGGATTAATCAACGAATGGCGGATTTACGCAAAGCAAAAATTCAAATCAACTTGAGTAAGGCGGAACGGCAATTGGAAGCGATTGGAGTTTTGTATGATGCTTCCGTAGCCTATTTCAATTGGAAACGAACCTATGACGAAGTTCAGTTGTACAAAAATTATTTAGTCAATGCGGAGACCCGATTTAACGGTATTCGCAGTTTGATCAAAAATGGTGACAAACCAGCTATTGACAGTGTCGAAGCGGGAATTGTGGTACGCAATCGAAAACTAAGTTTGACCGATGCTACTTTAAAATTAGCCAAAGCTAAATTAGAGTTATCTAATTTTTTATGGTTAGAAAACAACATTCCGATGGAATTGCAAGAAGGTATGCTCCCTGAGGAAAATTTAGATAAAACGATACAGGAAACGTTGCGCACGAATGCGTTGCTTTCTGGTACGATATCTATTGACGACCATCCGAAAATTACAGCTTTGGAAAGCAAATTGAATTTATTGGATATTGACCGAAAGTTAAAAGCCAATATGTTATTACCCAAGGCCAATGTGGGTTATTTCTATTTGTCAGAGCCCAATTATTGGAATACGACGGATTTCAACAACTATAAAATTGGGGTGAATTTTTCATTTCCCTTATTCTTACGTAAGGAACGTGGGAGTTTGAAATTGGCGAAGTTTAAAGTTCAAGATGCGCAATACGATTTAAGTTTGGAGCGGGTACAATTGACGAATAAAATCAAAGCCCAACAAACCGAATTGAATTCGTTGGTTGAGCAGCAAAAATTAACGCGTGAATTGGTCAACGACTACCAAGTAATGCTTCAATCGGAGGAGCGTTTGTTTTCCTTTGGTGAGAGTTCAATTTTCTTATTGAATTCACGTGAAAACAGTTTGGTCAGTGCCCGATTATCAGCGATTGCCTTACTGAATCGGTATTTAATTTCGAATGCAGAGTTGTTTAAAATCATGGCGCAACCGAACTAGTATTTCGAAGCAACCTACGTGAGGATTAGCCCCGACTTGCCTACCGGCAGGCAGGTTGAGCCGGTATCCACGTAACGCAGTGGAGTGATAAAGGCGAAAGCGGGATGTTACGCGATTAAAACCGGCACGTCTGCTCCAAAAAAAAACTCCCCGAAGGGAGCCTTTTTACATTTGATGGAGTAATTCATAGTACTCCTTATCGATGCGCTCCCTATGGGAAGGATGCGCGATTTTAACTAACTCACAAGCTCGTTGTTTCAAGGTTTTTCCATACAAATCAGCGATTCCATATTCGGTAATCACATAATGGATATGGGCACGAGTGGTGACTACTCCGGCGCCTTGTTTTAGGAAAGGAACGATACGACTCTCTCCTTTTTTGGTAATGGATGGCAATGCGATGATGGCTTTACCACCTGGACTTAAAGATGCGCCACGAATAAAATCCATTTGGCCACCTACTCCTGAATACATGCGGGGCCCGATCGAGTCGGCACACACTTGTCCAGTTAAGTCGACTTCAATTGCCGAATTGATTGCCACCATATTGGGGTTTTTTCGAATACGTGCGGTATCATTCACCATGGAAGATTCCTTCATTTCGATAAAGGGATTGTCATTGACAAACTCGTATAAGCGTTTGGAACCAATAAGAAAAGTGGCCAAAACACGTCCGCGAAGGGTACCTTTGTAATTACAATTGATGACATCTTTTTCAATCAGATCGATGACGCCATCGGAGAACATTTCGGTGTGTAAGCCGAGATCTTTATGGTTGGTCAACTGGCGAAGTGCCGCATTGGGAATGGACCCAATACCCATTTGTAAAGTACTTCGGTCTTCAATAAGCGAGGCGATGTATTCCCCAATTTTATTTTCTTCGGGTGTACAGGGTTCGACCTCATGGGCGTAAATTTCAGTATTGACTTCGACCAAATAATCGATTTCAGAAACGTGTAAGATACCGTCACCAAAGGTACGCGGCATATTGGGGTTCACTTGCGCCACAACGATTTTGGCATTCTCAATAGCGGCAACTGTGGCCTCAATTGATACCCCAAGCGAACAATAGCCGTGGCGGTCGGGTGGTGAAACATGAATAAAAGCCACATCGATGGGCAATACATTTTTACGGAATAGATGCGGCAATTCACTTAAAAAAACAGGGGTGTACGAACCATTTCCTGCTTTGAGGGTGTGGCGCACATTGGAACCAATAAAAAAGGAATTGACATGGAAGCTTTCTGCTAATTCGGGATTGGCATAACGGGCTTCGCCTTCAATATGGAGGTGACAAACTTCTACATTGCGCAGTTCTTGGGCGCGATCGGTTAAGGCGTTGGCCAAAACCGTGGGTGCAGCGGCGGCGGCCTGTAAATAGACGCGATCGCCGGATTTCACGACTTGTACAGCTTCTGCTGCGGTTACATACTTGCTCATACCTTTAATTTTGGACAAAGTTAGGATGGGATTTTACGTAAAAATATGACATTTCTCATGGTTTTAGGCGAAAGTTGTCTGGGTAAAAAAGTCCGACTTTCGAAAAAAAATACCTACTTTTGCCCTCTCATTTTCAGACTTATGATTATACCCAAAACCCGAGAAGAAATTGAAATCATGCGCGAGAGTGCGTTGTTGGTTTCCAAAACCTTAGGGGAAATTGCGAAAATAATTGGTCCGGGGGTTACCACCTTACAATTGGACAAATTGGCCGAAGAATTTATCCGTGATCACGGCGCTGAACCAGGCTTTTTAGGCATGTATGGATTTCCAAACTCCTTGTGTGTGAGTCCGAATGCACAAGTTGTTCATGGTATCCCTAATAACAAACCGTTAGAAGAAGGTGATGTGATTTCGGTAGATTGTGGGGTTTTGAAAAACGGCTACTATGGGGATCATGCCTATAGTTTTGAAATTGGAACGGTGAGTCCAGAAGCTAAAAAGCTTTTACAAGTTACTAAAGAAAGTTTGTATGTAGGTATTCGCGAATTTCGTGCGGGGAACCGTGTGGAAGATGTGGGGAATGCCATTCAAAAATATTGTGAAGGACATGGCTATGGTGTGGTACGCGAATTGGTTGGCCACGGCGTAGGTAAGAAAATGCACGAAGAGCCTGAGATGCCAAATTATGGCAAACGCGGTCGCGGCAAATTGTTTGTAGAAGGTATGGTCGTAGCGATTGAGCCGATGATTAATATGGGAACAAAGAACATCAAGCAGTTGAAAGACGGCTGGACGATTTTGACCGCCGATGGTAAACCGAGTGCGCATTTTGAGCACAATGTGGCTTTGGTTGATGGCAAACCCGAATTATTATCGACGTTCCAATACATTTATCAAGCGTTGGGAATTCAGAGTAATGAAGAAGACGAATTTCGTAAAAACCCGTTGGTAATATGATCAAAAAAGTCTTCAAGTTTGTTTTAAATACCATTCCGCGTCCTCTTTTAATTCGGTTAAGTATTGTAGTGCGTCCGTTATTGGCTTTTTTGTTAAAAGGAAACCGATTCACCGATCCGATTGATGGTAAAAGCTTCCGTATGTTTTTACCCTATGGCTATGGGAGTCAGCGCAACAATGTACTTTCACCAAGCACCTTATCGTTAGAGAGACATCGTTTGTTGTGGATGTATTTGCAACGCGAAACCGATTTTTTTACGGCTACGGCAAAAAAGAAAGTATTGCATTTTGCACCTGAACAAGAATTTTACAAGCGTTTTAAAAAGCAAACCAATATCGACTACACGACGACCGATTTATTATCGCCGTTAGCGGATGTTAAAGCAGATATTTGTAATCTTCCCTTTGAAGATAACACCTACGATATTATTTTTTGCAACCATGTTTTGGAACATATTCCAGACGACACCAAAGCAATGCAAGAATTGTACAGGGTTATGAAACCCGGTGGCATGGGTATTTTCCAAATTCCACAAGATCTTAATCGAGCGGTGACTTTTACGGATGATAGTATTACGGATCCGAAAGAGCGCGCTACGATTTTTGGACAGTACGATCATGTGCGCGTGTATGGACGGGATTACTTTGACAAACTGCGTCAAATCGGATTTACGGTTGTTGAAGAAGATTATACTTCGAAATTAAATCCGGCAGATGTGGAACGGTTTTGTTTAGCAAAAGGCGAAATCATTCCGGTTTGTTTTAAATAATTTGGCTTTTTTTTCGTTGCTTTAGTATCTTTACGAAAATTAACAACGAACTCATGAAGCGATTTTGGGCTGTTCTGGCTATATTGACCTCACTTTTTTCTTTGGCACAAGAAAAAGAAGTCAATCCTCCTTATTATATCAAAACCGTCACTTTTGTTCAAAATGGACAAAATATGATTCCTATTTTTCAATTGGGTGATGACATTCAGTTGCAATTTGATGATTTACAAGGTGCAGAAAGCAATTATTACTACCACATTACCCATTGTGATTACGATTGGAAACCATCCCAATTAAGCATCAATGAGTATTTGACAGGATTCAATGACCAACGCATTATTGACTATACCAATTCGTTGAACTGTTTGCAGATCTATTCGCATTATCGCGTAACTTTTCCCAATAAATTTACCCAATTGAAAGTGAGTGGCAACTACATGATTAGCATTTTAAATGAAGATCGCGAAGTTGTTTTTTCACGCAAATTTGTGGTATATGAAAATCTGGTTTCGGTGCCCTTACAAGTAAAACGAGCCCGTCAAGTGAATGACACGCCGTACAAGCACAATATGGATTTTGCAGTAAAATCCGGAACGATCAACTTCCAAAGTCCGTTGAAGAATGTGAAAGTAATGGTGCTTCAAAACGGTCGTTTGAATGCCGCCTTAACCAACATCAAACCGATGTATACGGTGGGGAATGACTTGATTTATAAATACGATAGTGAGACGCAATTCTGGGCGGGCAACGAATTTTTATATTTTGAAAATAAAAATATACGGGCGGCTACCAATACCATTGCCAAAGTGGATACCAACTCCGGACTCTATGGCTGTTACCTGTATACCAATAAAGCGCGGGGAAGTCAGCCCTACACCTATTGGCCGGACAAAAACGGTAATTTTTTCATCAATAATGTCAATTCTACCGTTCCGGAAACAGAGGCAGATTATGCTTGGATTTACCTTTCCCTTTCCGCTCCTGCATTTTATGAAAATAAAAATATTTACATCACAGGTATGTTTAACAATTACGCCTTGAATGATGAATATAAAATGGATTACAATGAAAAGAAAGGGCTATATGAGAAAGCGATTATGGTAAAACAGGGATTTACGAACTATTGTTTTACTGTGGCTGATGCGAATGGCACTATCGACAACGCTAATGCGATTGACGGAAATTTCTACCAAACCGAAAATGATTATATGGTTTTGGTTTATTACCGCGAAAACAACCAACGCTATGATCGTGTAATTGGAAAAGGCATTGCTTCTTCTGTAGATATCATCAATTAATATTTTCTTTAAACGGTAATCCGCTGAGTATTACCTTTTTTTTGTAACTTTACCTCAAATAATTGACAATGGTAACCCAAATCACAAAAGGCATTAAAATTTCTGTGAGTACGGTTTTTGAAGGCACTTACTTTAAAAACTACAAGCTGCACTATGCTTTTTCGTATGAGATTACGATTGAAAATCACAGTAAAGATTCCGTACAACTTTTATCCCGTCATTGGGAAATCTACGATTCGTTAAACGAACTAGAAGTCGTGGACGGTGAAGGAGTAATTGGTAAAAAACCGGTATTAAAACCGGGTGAAACCCACACCTACACCTCTGGATGTTTACTTTCCTCTCCCCATGGCGCGATGCATGGATGGTTCAACATGGTTAATTTTACCACAACGCGTAACTTCCGTGTGATTGTTCCTGCTTTCCGTTTGAATGCGCCTTACGCTTTGAATTAATTCCGAGTAAACTTTGTAACGTAGGTTGACAACTTTTTAGTTAAACCTTTGTATTTTTGTTCATTGTTGGCAAATTCGTAAAAAGCCAACCTACTTTTTTATTATTGTTCAATTTCAAAAAAATACAACTCATGCCTAAAGGATTTTTCAATGTCCCTAAAGCGGTTAACGAACCCGTAAAATCATATACTCCCAATTCACCGGAGAAAGCAGCCGTACTCGCGGCCTATAAAAAAATGTGGAATGAAACCATCGATGTGCCAATGTATATTGGTTCGGAGGAAGTTCGCACTGGAAACACACGTACGATGAGTGCTCCTCATGACCACAAACATATCGTAGGAACCTATCATTTAGGCGAAACTCAGCATGTGAAAAATGCTATTGATGCTGCTTTGGAAGCGCGTAAAAATTGGGCGAACATGCCTTGGGAACACCGTGCAGCCATCTTTTTAAAAGCCGCAGAATTAATTGCCGGACCTTACCGCGCAAAGATAAATGCAGCCACTATGATTGCGCAATCGAAAACTATCTTTCAAGCAGAAATCGATGCGGCTTGTGAATTAATTGACTTCTTGCGTTACAACGTAGAATTCATGACACAGATCTATAGCGACCAACCTACCTCGGTATCGGATATTTGGAACCGTGTAGAATACCGTCCGTTGGAAGGATTTGTATATGCCATCACTCCATTTAACTTTACGGCTATTGCTGCCAACCTTCCTGCAAGTGCTGCTTTGATGGGGAATACCGTGGTTTGGAAACCGAGTGATAGCCAAGTGTTTTCTGCTAAAGTAATTATTGATGTATTTAAAGAAGCTGGTGTCCCAGATGGAGTTATCAATGTAGTATTTGGTGATCCTGTTATGATAACCGATATTATATTGAAACACCCTGATTTTGCGGGTGTTCACTATACAGGTTCGACCTTCGTTTTCAAAGAAATTTGGAAGAAAATTGGAGAAAACATTCATACTTATAAAACGTATCCGCGCATTGTAGGGGAAACCGGTGGTAAAGATTTTGTCTTGGCACATCCTTCGGCAAATGTGAAACAAGTAGTTGCCAATACCATTCGTGGTGCTTTCGAATTCCAAGGACAGAAATGTAGTGCCGCTTCAAGAGCGTATTTCCCAAAATCCTTGTGGCCTGCGATTAAAGAAGAAATGGGCAAAGAATTGGCAAGTATCAAAATGGGATCACCCGAAGACTTCTCCAACTTTGTGACCGCAGTAATTCACGAAGGTTCTTTTGATAAATTGGTTTCGTATATCGAGCAAGCCAAACAAGATGCAGATGCTGAAATTTTATTTGGCGGAAATTATGATAAATCGGTGGGTTATTTTATCCAACCTACAGTTATTCTAACCACTAATCCTAAATACAAAACCATGGAAACCGAATTATTCGGACCTGTTTTGACGGTTTATATTTATGAGGATGCAGATTGGTCTGATACCTTAAAATTAGTTGACAGCACTTCTGAATATGCGCTAACGGGTGCTGTATTTAGTCAAGATCGCTACGCTATCGTTGAGGCAGCACAAGCCTTACAAAACAGTGCGGGTAACTTCTACATCAACGATAAACCCACAGGAGCTGTAGTGGGTATGCAACCGTTTGGTGGTGCACGTGCTTCAGGAACGAATGACAAAGCGGGGTCGATGCAAAACTTATTGCGTTGGGTTTCGCCTCGTACGATAAAGGAAACTTTTGTAACGCCTGCGGACTATCGTTATCCGTTCTTAGGTGAATAAGCTTCAAGAAAAACATAGTTTAAAATCCGATTCTCTTTAGGGTCGGATTTTTTTTATTCTATTGATTCTTAATTTTTTGTACATTCGAACATCTAAAACAAAAATTATGAATCGAAAACTACTTGTTACTGCATTAGGACTTTTTACATTCACGCTTCATGCGCAGGATCGATCCTATGATTTATTACAATCCGATTCAAAAACACATATTTTAATAGACCGTGTTTGGTGCAGTTCAAAAATTAATGAACAACAGCCTAGCGAACTCAATGCAGCGAATTTCAGACAAATCTACAGCGAACTCCAACGGGCTGATTTTTCCAATCGCTTTCCTGATCTTTCTGTTTTTGAAACACAAAAAGCGATAGCCCTCACCCGTTCAGAATTCCCATTGGCATTATTGGTAACGGAATTTGAATCCATTCCTACCAATCAGTATGCTGATCTACAGAAAAACAGTCAAGGACAATGGATAGCTAAAGGAAATTCCAGCTATTTGCAACCGCATACTTTCGCTGGAGTCGCACCCTTATTGCTTACTTCCCGCACCAATGAGGTGACCTTCACCTTACCGGAAGCGCTTATTTTTAGTGGAGCCAAGCAACCAATGGCATTGCAACTACAATTAGAAAACGGAGCGAATTACACCTTAGCGCCTGGTCAACGATTGCCTATTCAATTCTCAAATGCTGGAAAACATACGATTCAAGTTACTACCTTATTTTCAGATGGTAGTCAGGTGCAAAACAAATTTACACTTACTACGGAAGGGCAGATTTATGGAAAACAAAATAGTTTTACCGTGCAGCCCAATGTAGTGAATACGATTACCTCAACCTTGGCGTATCAAGGCTATGGCGAAACGGCTGCCTTTCAAGGTCAGGGAGAATATGAGCTATTCATGGACACTACGAATGGTATTTTAGACAAACCTATTATTCTTGTCGATGGATTTGACCCAGGCGACACCCGTAATACAACAGCAATTTACAATCAAATGACCTATGGAACAGGTCAGAATATGGCGGATGATCTCAGAGCATTAGGTTTTGATGTCATCGTTTTAAATTTCCCCAATTATGTGCGTCCTAACACAACCACTACAGTGGATGGTGGCGTCGATTTTATTCAGCGCAATGCCTATGTGTTGGTTGAATTAATCAATCAGATCAATGCGCAAAAAGTGGGCAACGAGCAAAATGTGGTTATCGGTCCAAGTATGGGCGGTTTGATTTCTCGCTATGCTTTACGTTATATGGAGCAAAACAGCATGAGCCATCAAACCCGTTTGTATATTTCCTTTGATTCCCCACATTTGGGTGCCAATGTTCCGATTGGGTTCCAACATTTATTCAATTACATGGCGTATGGTCCTGTGGGCGACACGACGATGCAAACGATTGTGAATGGCATGTTGAAGAGTCCGGCAGCGCGCCAAATGCTCATTGACCATTTAGAGGGTCATTTACAAGCAGGAAGTGCTTATGATTTTATGACGGCAACCAATTCGTTGTTACCTACTGGTGCTCCCAACTATCGCGATGCCTTTCAAACAGAATTAAACACTATGGGTTTCCCAGCAACGGTTCGCAATGTAGCCATAGCCAATGGTGCAGGAAATGGTACGATGACCGGATCACCCGATATGGTGGTGATGGACCATACGTTCAATCAAACCTCAACCCAACGCGCTATTATCAATTTACGTTTTACTCCGGCAGCGGGTCAGACGAATCAAGTGAGTCGTTTTCGAGGACAAACGTATATTTTATTTGGTTGGGTAACTGTATTAGAAAGTTTGGCCAATTGCAAATATCCAACCACCACTTCAGGTTTGGATTCTGCTCCGGGTGGGCGCTTTGACATGAGTGGGTTGAACACGGGAGGCACAACCAATGCACTTTTTACTGAATTCATGAACAGTCTTCAAATCATGTATTTCGACTTTATTCCGACCACGAGTTCACTAGCAATTAGCAACAGCACCAATTACTACGCCCCTATTTCAACGGCTTCGACGACTCCTTTTGTGAATTATCATGTACCTACTACGAATGAAAATCACGTGACCTTAACGCCTACTAATATGTTATTTGCTTATAATGAGATTGTGCAAGGACAGTTAGGTGCTGCTTCATTAGCGATAGAACAATTACAAATTAAAAACCCTGTAGGAGCGCAATTGGAAATCTATGCGCCGTATGAAATACAACAGGCGCAGCTTACGCTGATCGACACACTAGGTAAAGTGATATGGACGACACAACAGCCAACTTTTACTGGTAATCTGACGTTACCGTTAGCCTTGGAAAGCGGCATCTATTTGTTGACGTTCCAAACTGAAAGTGGGAAATCCACCTATAAACTCATCAAATCCTAATAAAAAAAAGTCCCTAGATGTAGGGACTTTTTTTATGACTTATATTTCAATGGTAAGTAAACCACTTTCTTTGTTTCAAAAAAATCCTCTTCAAAATAATCGGAGAGATTATACACTACGGTCTTTTGGAATACGGCCAATTCTTCGGTTAAATCGCCGCCTTTTAAGTACAAAATCCCGTTGTCCAAAGTATGTTTGGATTGCTTTTTCACCTTACCTCTGACCCATTTCACAAAATCGGGCATGTTGGTTACGGCACGGCTCACGATAAAATCAAACTCCTCGTTTACCTTTTCAGCGCGCATTTGTTCGGCTTTCACGTTGGTGAGACCTAATCCTGCGGCTACTTCATTGACCACGCGAATCTTTTTGGCAATCACATCGATTAAATAAAATTGCGTTTCTGGATATAAAATCGCCAAGGGAATTCCGGGAAAACCACCACCTGTTCCCACATCCATAACTGAGGCACCGGGTTGGAACTCCATAATTTTGGCAATTCCTAATGAATGTAAAACGTGACGGGTGTACAGTTCATCAATGTCTTTTCGAGAAATCACATTAATTTTTGCATTCCACTCGGTATATAAATCGTGTAGTTTTGCAAACTGAGCACGTTGATTATCAGAAAGATTAGGAAATTGCTTAAGAATTTCGTCCATGGAGTTAAATTTGTGCAAAATTACGTTTTTTAGTTGATAAAATATGATGAATATCAGGATTGAAAAAATTATAATCCGTAAATTTGACACAACTTTAAAATTTAGATTACATGGAAGCAGGAAGTCCTATCTTCTCCAAAAATGACCAATTAAAATTCTTCAGAACGTTGAACAAACGTGTCAACGACTACTTCAAAGACAACAATATCGACCGCACTGGAAACTGGAAATTACACTTAAAAACGATTGTAATGTTCTCTCTTTTCTTAGTGCCTTATTTTTTCCTAGTGGCTATGGATATGCCGTTTTGGGTGTACCTTTTACTGAACATTGTGATCGGTGTCGGTATGGCTGGCGTGGGAATGAATGTCATGCACGATGGGAACCACGGTTCGTATTCGTCCAAATCATGGATCAATAAAATCATGGGGGGCAGTATTTACATCCTCGCTGGAAATGTATACAACTGGCAAGTACAACACAATGTATTGCACCATACGTATACCAACATTTTAGGGCATGATGAAGACCTTGAGGCCGGACGTATTTTACGCTTTACCAAAGAAGCCGAATGGTACAAACACCACAAATTTCAACACATTTACTCTGTGTTTTTATATGGTTTACTAACCTTTAACTGGGCGATCACTTCGGATTTCCAGCAAACCAAACGCTATTTACAACGCAAATTATCCTATGGCGAATTCAAGAGTCCGGTGTTTCGTTGGACGACATTAATCATCACTAAAATCATTTACTTCTCGATTTGGTTGGTTGTTCCTATGGTAATGGGAATTACCTGGTGGAAAGTAGTGTTGGGATTTGTAGTGATGCATTACACCGCTGGTTTGATTTTGAGTATTGTTTTCCAGTTGGCACACGTAGTTCATGAAACCCACAATCCTGTTCCGAATGAGGAAGGTGAAATGGAAAACACTTGGGCAATTCACCAATTGTATACTACTGCTAATTTCGCACCTAAGAATTGGTTGGTCAATTATTATACAGGTGGATTAAATCACCAAATTGAGCACCACATTTTTCCGAATATTAGTCACATTCACTACGACAAAATTGCGGAAATCGTAAAACAAACGGCGAAAGAATGTAATCTTCCGTATTATGAGTTCAAAACCATGCGTGAGGCCGTGATATCGCACTTTGGCCACTTGAAGGAATTAGGAAAAAAACCACAATTCGCTTAAAAAATAGGGCTATATTTGCCACAATCAATAACACAACATAATGAATCCACTTTCTGACCGGATCAACAGTCTGAGTACGTCACAAACCTTGGCTATGGCCGCATTGGCGCGTGAATTAAAAGCACAAGGAAAAGATATCATCAGTTTAAGTTTGGGCGAACCTGATTTCAATACGCCTGATTTTATCAAAGAAGCGGCTAAAAAAGCCATCGATGATAACTACAGCACCTACTCACCCGTTGACGGCTATTTAGACCTTAAAGAAGCGATCTGTAGAAAATTCAAACGCGATAATAATTTGGCCTACACACCGGCCAATATCGTGGTTTCTACGGGTGCCAAACAATCCTTGTACAACATTGCACAAGTCATGATTAACCCGGGTGATGAAGTTATCCTTCCAGCACCGTATTGGGTTTCCTATTATGAAATCATCAAAATTGCAGGCGGTATTCCCGTAGAGGTTCCTACCTCCGTGGATAGTGATTTTAAAATTACCCCGGAGCAATTGGCACAAGCCATTACGCCCAAAACCAAAATGATTTGGTACAGTTCGCCCTGTAACCCTAGTGGTTCGGTATACAGCCGCGAGGAGCTCACTGCACTGTCGGAAATCATTTTACAACACGACAATCTCTATGTAGTGGCTGATGAGATTTACGAACATATCAACTTCTCGGGAACCTTTTGCAGTATCGCATCGATTCCGGGTATGTTTGACCGCACCATCACCGTTAATGGTGTAGCGAAAGCCTTTGCCATGACCGGCTGGCGTATTGGATACATCGGTGCTCCCGAGGTTATTGCCAAAGCCTGTACCAAAATGCAAGGTCAAGTTACAAGTGGTGCCAACTCGATTGCGCAACGGGCTACGCTTACCGCTGTAGATGCCGATCCGAGCGTATTGAACGAGATGGTTGCTGCATTCCAACGCCGACGTGATTTGGTGGTGGGCTTATTGCAAGACATCCCTGGTATGAAAATCAATGTTCCAGAAGGTGCCTTTTATGTCTTCCCGGATGTATCTTCTTTCTTCGGGAAAACATTACGCGGTAAATTGATCCAAAATGCAGACGATTTCTCGATGTACTTACTCGCAGAAGCCAACGTAGCCACGGTAACGGGCGACGCTTTTGGAAACCCAAACTGCATCCGTTTCTCTTATGCTACCAGCGAAGATTTACTCACAGAAGCCTTACGACGCATTAAAGAAGCCGTCGCTTAACACATACCCTAGCCTCAAGGAAACTTGGGGCTTTTTTGTTTTATTATTTGGGCGTTCCCTTGCAGGTCGGGTGTTTCCTTACAAGACCGTTGCCTCCGTAAACTCCGGCATCCGGGCTTTCCAGTGCACCCCCTAACGCGGATTCTCCTAAAACAGGAACTTTCCTAATCCAAACACCACTACCATGAAGAAAAAAATTGTACTCTTAGGCTCGGGCGAACTCGGCAAAGAATTCGTTATTGCGGCCCAACGCATGGGACAAACCGTAATTGCGGTTGACAGTTACCCCAATGCCCCCGCGATGCAAGTCGCCCATGATTATGAAGTCATCAACATGCTCGATGGCGCTGCCTTGGACGCCGTTATTGCCAAACACCAACCTGATTTT
Organism: Bacteroidota bacterium; assembly: GCA_039798185.1. Lineage (GTDB taxonomy): Bacteria > Bacteroidota > Bacteroidia > Flavobacteriales > Flavobacteriaceae > Flavobacterium. The sequence continues at coordinate 6,185 of JBDKGM010000005.1, read as the reverse complement.
ATTGTACCCGAAATAGAAGCCATACGCACCGAGCGTTTTTACGATTATGAGGCGCAGGGCATCACTGTAGTTCCGTCTGCTAAAGCGGCCAATTTCACCATGAACCGTAAAGCGATTCGTGATCTTGCCGCCCAAGAGCTGGGTTTGCGAACAGCCAATTACCGTTATGCTACTTCTGCTGCCGCATTGGAACAAGCCGTTCATGAAGTAGGGATTCCTTGTGTAGTCAAACCGCTTATGAGTTCGTCAGGAAAAGGACAATCCACTATAAAAACTACAGAAGACATTGCGAAAGCTTGGGCGTATGCCGTGGAAGGTTCGCGTGGTGATGTGGTGGAAGTGATTGTGGAAGCCTTTGTCAACTTCCATTCCGAAATTACCTTGCTGACGGTTACCCAAAACAACAATCCTACTTTATTCTGTGCGCCCATCGGTCACCGTCAAGAACGCGGTGATTACCAAGAGAGTTGGCAACCCGCACGTGTAGCAGCACGTGATTTAGCGGAAGCCCAAGACATGGCGCGAAAAGTTACGGAAGCATTGGGAGGTGCAGGATTGTTTGGAGTGGAATTTTTCTTAACCGACGAAGGGGTGTATTTCTCAGAACTCTCTCCACGCCCGCATGATACGGGGATGGTGACCTTGGCGGGGACACAAAACTTCAACGAGTTTGAATTGCACTTACGGGCGGTTTTGAGTTTGCCCATTTTTGAAATCACCCAAGAGAGAGCAGGTGCTAGTGCGGTCATCTTAGCGTCCGCGGATTCAGAACAGCCAAGCTACACCGGAATTGAAATCGTGGCGGGCTTACCCAAAACCGATTTTCGTATCTTTGGTAAACCGACTTCACGTCCGTACCGAAGAATGGGTGTTGTTTTGAGCTATGATGCTTTGGACACTCCTATTGAAAACCTTGTTGAACGTGCGCAAGAAACCGCACAACAAATTACTGTAAACCCTTAGATGATGCGTACTTTATTATTACTACTTAGTTTGTTTGTGACCGGACTTTCGGCGCAAGCCCAAGAAACCCCAGCACAACCGAAAACCCAGTTAGTCGAAGTCTCCTGTGGGCAATGTCAGTTTGGAATGAAAGACAAAAAAGGCTGTGATTTAGCTGTTCGTATTGAAGGTAAATCCTATTTTGTGGTCGGCACTACACTTGACGATCATGGCGATGCCCATGCAGCGGACGGCTTTTGTTCGGCCATCCGTCAAGCGGAAGTTATTGGCGAAATTAAAGGCAACACCTTTGTGGTGACTTATTTTAAATTGTTACCGTTAAAAAAGTAAAGTGCAATCGCTGATCGCTCATATTCAAAAACATAGCCACCTCACTCCCGATGAGGCGGCTTTGTTTTTGTCCCATACGGAGACCCGAAAGTTTAAAGCCAAATCGATTATACATCCTGCGGGAAGCGTCTGTACAGAAACCTACTTTATCACTTCGGGCTTGGTGCGTAGTTTTTACATCAACGATCATATTGTAGAACACATCTTGCATTTTGCGTGTGAGGGTTGGTGGATTAGTGATATGTACAGTTTGTTTTCGGGAAAACCGGGGTCTTTGTTTATCGAGACCTTAGAAGCTACCGAAGTCCTTGTATTGCCCAAGCACCAGCAGGAGTTGTTGTACCAAAAACTGCCGCAATTGGAACGGTATTTCCGTATTTTGGCAGAGAACTCTTTGGTTTCCCACCAAGAGCGGTTGATGGATACTATGAGCCGCAGTGCTGAAGAGCGGTTTGAAAAATTTTGCCATCGTTATCCTTCTTTAATTCAGCGTGTCCCGCAAAAACAGATTGCCTCTTACATTGGGGTTACGCCTGAGTTCTTCAGTAAGATGAAAGGGAAAATGCTTCGTAAGTAATTCATCGCTATTTCTTTACATTAAAGTTACTGTAACTTATTTGGTACAGTATTTGTGTTGTAACCGTGTTGTAATAGTGCTATAACAGTGCTATATCTATTCATGAATTTACTAAAAGCGATACCCTATGGGAAAGTTAGAAGGCCTTATTCAATTCACGGGACAGCTAGAAGGGTTGTCATTTTACAGAATGAACGGTAAAATTATCGTTCGGAAAACAGGAGGATTTAACGGTAAAAAAATCAAGGAGGACGCCAACTTTGTGCGGGTTCGCGAGAATGGCAGTGAATTTGGGCATTGTTCAAGGCTTGGCCGTTATTTTAGAACTAGTTTTTCATCCTATTTACAACCGTTACGGTTTCCGCTTGTACACAATCGGGTGGTGGGTTTGTTTAAAGCACTTAGTGTGTTGGATACGGCTCATAAGCGCGGGGAGCGCACGGTTTGGAAAGGCTTACAGTCGGAGGATGCCCAGCGCATTGTGGGGCGTTTTGAATTTGATAAGGACCGTGCTTTTCACACCCTCTTCCCGTTTGACTACACGGTACATTGGGAAGAAGGTCGGTTAATGGTTTCCAATTGTGTGCCATCGCTATTGCCTAATATCACGGGGGCTACCCATGTCACGATACAATTTGTACTCCTTGGACTGGATTTTGAACATCAAAGTCCGTTTCTCCAACACCGCAGTACACCATTGACGCTTGCGTTAACGGATACTACTGTACAGGATTTGGCCTTTACTTGTGCCCTACCTGAGTGTCCCCAGGTATTCGGACTGCTCTCGGTGCGCTATGTCCAACGCATGCATGGGGAGGATTATCTGTTACAAGCGGGCGGGTTGAAGCTTGTGGGGTTTAGGGAGGGTTTGCTCCACGAATGATGGAAGGATTTATTTCATCTGTTGGGTTAAAGTCTGAGTGTAATCTGTGCCCACATAGTAAAACAACTATATTTGTTTTTTTGTGGATTAGCACGGAATGCAAATCAGCGCTAACGGGGACTTTGCGCAGCTGGAGATTTATGGAGAAATATTAATAGATGGATGAACTGGTAAATTAATTAATCATGATAAATAACATATTAAGTATTTGGTCAATAATTTTTATTTCTTTTAGTGGATGTGTAAAAGAAAAAAATATTCAGTTGAACAAAAGTTACGCTCTAATTCTTAACATTTACAATGAAAAAGGTAGGCACTATGTTGATGCAGATTATGTTCAATATTATGTTGGAGATGATGCGGTAAGAGAGGCTAAAAAAAGAGGAGAAGCAGATAGTCATGTTGTAAATGGAGAGACTATCTATTCAGTACCCGATGATATTTATATTGTAAATGAAAATAATAAGATTAGAAAGATGGAAGTTTCTAACAAAGTGAAAATCGAGTTGGTTGGTGTTAATGAATCTAAAAATGAAAAGCAATCAATAACATTTGATGATTTAAAGAATGATTTTAAAGAGAAGTTGTTTTTATTAACTATTGAAAATGAAAAAATCATTGAAATTAAAGAAATATTCACTCCCTAATGGGCAAAATATAAAATCAAAATAATTAGACCACCCATAGCGGGGAAAATTTCATTCAATGATTTGACTATGAAAAAAATCATACTATTACTATCTATTTTATTTCTTTCATGTACAGAAAATAAACAAACAGAGATTGAAGTGACTTCAGTTAATGAAAAGAAAGAAGGGAAAAAAGTATTCGAATACTACAACGATGATGTATTAGAAAAAAAACTAGAATACATAAATTTATGTAATAAGTTGTATCTAAATCAGGGCTGGTATTATAATAAGAAAAAAGAGTTAGATTTTGAGAGAAGTAATTTTTTTCAAGCTACCATTGGCAAAACCAAACTTAAAGTAAATGATACTACTTTGGTAAAATTTTATTACAAGCCGACAATAAAAAATAGCATTCGTGTATTACTATTATGTCAGAAAAAAATTGACAACTATTGCGAAATTACCACTTGCAAACATTTTGACACTTTATATTTTAAAAATAATAGACTTGATTATGTGCAAAGTTTTGCAAAAACTGGAAAACGTAATATTGGAGGCTATATTTTAGAGATCAGTCGAACAATGGAAAAGAAAAAAGGGAAAGATTTCTTTAAGGAACGTAGAGTTTATTTCAAACTCCCTTTTGAAATTGTGGAATAATTTTAAACCGATGGTGTGGATTTACTTCGTCCGTTCAGCCAAAGCCTCGGGGTTACTGCAGCTCAAAGTCAGGAGACTTTGCGCAGCGGGGGGCTTATGATAATTATAAATCTACAGGACAAAATTTAAATGACTATTTTAGACAGTTTAATGGTAATTAGTTTATGAAATATTTTCAGTTTGATAGGACAGCGGGGCCAAAGATTATAGGTGTTACTTCAGGAGCTTCACAAGTGGAAGTTGATGAAAAAGAAATTATTAAAGACAATATTTATACTTCTTTTGAAAAACATTTTGATTATAAAAACTTAAATTTTTGGTTTGAGCAAGAAAAGATTATGGATTTGAAATCTCCTTTAATAAAAGGAAAATTACGCAAGAAAGCTAAAGTAACAGATATAATGGGATATGGCCCTCAGTATCATTGTCTATTCAAAATTTATAGCCAGAAATATATAAATATTGTTAAATTATTTAATATTGGTGATTGTAGTCTTTTTGATTTTGAAATAGAAAATATAAAGGAGAAATACTATTTGATGTTTATTAAAACAATAACTACACCTGAAATCATTTTTGATAAATCAGTTCTATATACTGGTCATAAAATATTAAATAATGTTAACTATTTTTCAGTGAATAATTATGGAGAATTTCTAACGTTATTAGAAAAAGAGCCGTTAGTGAGTTATGAAAAAGTTGCTATTTCGAAGGAGTTTTATGGAAGAGATATTATATCAGTACAAGCAACTGCAGGGCACTTCTACTCTGAAAAGTTGATAGATTGTTTATTGGATTTTGGTATTACTGGGCTCTCCATTAAATATAACAATTCTATTCAATTAGAATTTGTTTGAAAATTGCTTTAATACATTTACTTTATTTGATTGAACCAGCTCCGCAAAGTGTTCATTGTATGCACGATGCTCCGTAACAATCTCCCGACTTTGCGAAACAAATAAAAGCAAAACCACCTTCACAGGTGGTTTTTAACATTTTATACTACAACCATGAACTACACCCCGCTACCGCGCTCCCGAAGCCTCGGGACTTTCGCGTGGTTTTTTGATAACAATGAATGTTTTTCTAATTTTGGTATAAATAAAAAGTTATGAGCCGAAATTATAAATTCCATAATTCTGAAGGATTGTATTTTGTTAGTTTTGCAGTTGTGGGTTGGTTAGACCTGCCTGCCGGCAGGCAGGTGTTTTTACTAGAAATGAGTATAAAGATTTAGTCTTAGAAAGTATAGAATATTGCCAAAAAAACAAAGGCATGGAAATTCATGCATGATGTATTATGACTAATCATATTCATTTAATTTTTAGAAGTATTGATAATCAAAAACCTGAATTACTATTAGGAGATTTTAAAAGATTTACAAGCCGAAGTATTATCAAAGCCATTCAAGAAAATCATAGAGAAAGCAGAAAAGAATTCTTATTAGACTATTTTAAAAAAGAAGCTCAAAAAAGTTCAAATACTTCAAACTATCAATTTTGGCGACATGATAATAAACCAATTGAATTGTGGAGTAATGATGTCATTCAGCAAAAAATAGATTACATTCATAACAATCCAGTAGATGAAGGAATTGTATTTAGAGCTGAAGATTACAAATATAGTAGTGCTTCAGATTATTCTGGAGAAAAAGGCATGTTAGATGGAGTTTGTGTTTTTCAGTATTTTAAATTGTAAAACCACGCGAAAGGATTCGCGCGGTAGCGGGGGATTTTCAAAAATTTATAGAAATGGAAAACAAGTTTGGGTTCAATCACTTGATAATAAAATCATCAATGCAGGGGTTAACAATATACCTAGATAAATAATGGTAAAGGCAGTAGAATTAGAAATTAAGAAAAAATATATTGAAGCCGTTGCGTGTTATGAAAAAAACATTAGCAAAGAGTTAGCAATTCCAGATGATTACATTAATTTATCTTTTTTGTACTGGAGTTTTGCATTTGAGTTATTTGAGTTTAATAAACCTAATAGTATTAATGATGAAATGAGTTTAATTGGTGGGAATAAGTATATGAAAGTATTAGATTTAGGTTTAAATAAATTCCCTAATAATTTAGAAATTCATTTCTGGAAAAAATATTTCCAACATATTAGTTTTGGTGTAAAATTTACAGAA
>JBDKGM010000004.1:0-3001 GCA_039798185.1 Bacteroidota bacterium | reverse complement strand
TCGTCCACATAGGTATAGCTGTCCGAACTGAAATCGCAGCTGTGGATGTTGGTGCGCACTAGTGTGTACCCGATTCCTTTATCTTTAGAAAAATAAGCTTCTAAAAACTCTTGTTGTTTTGCGGCGGGTAATTTTGCGAATACTTCAGCGGCGGCATCGGTAATGGCTCCTCCAATCCCTAGGAAGGTTTGGAACTTCTTAGCGGGATTCACAAATATGCAGGTTTGTGTTTCTAGCGGTTGGTTTAAATCCGACAACGAAAGTTCGTTGGTTTTGGTCAATCTTAGATTGGTACTATCGGCCGACGTATATACCACTACTTTAGTTTTTGCAGGAAGTACGTTGTGGTTTACTTTTTTTCCTTGCGCAAAAGCTAAAGTAGCTGATAGGATAAGTGTAGTGATTAGAATTTTTCTCATGGTTTGTTTATTCCCAAATATACGTTGCTACGGCCCCTGCATCTAGTGTCGTAGTCACCCATTTTCCGTTGAATTTAATATTGAATGTTTCTGAAGTACTGCCGTCATTATCGACGATAAGTACTTTTTTTCCAGCGGGTGTTTTGAACGCGGCATTGCTTAGGTTGCCCACAATGTTAGAGGCAATTCGCGTCGAACCTGAGGGAATAAATTTTGAAGCATGTGCGATATTATAGAACGCTACATTGCGGGTATATGTTGTACTGTTCTCTATGGTTACGGCCCCTTTACATTGAGTACATCCCCCAGACGTATGCGGTCCAAAGGAAGGATCGTTGGCTAAATTCCATTCGAGGGCATTTTTACTCCAGTTTCTCATGGAGCCAATTACGACATTTTTTACGTGCCATCTTAAATCTTGTGCAAAATCGCCGGTTGAGGAAGTCCATTGCTCTGTAAAGTATACGTTCTTATTTGGAAAGGCATTGTGTACGGTAGTTAAAGCGCTTATATCGCCGGCATATAAATGAAAAGCGGAACCGTTCACGTATTGACTTGCGGTAGCATCACTTAGGACATCTATAGGGTAAGCCGTATTGTCGCAGTTGTGATCGTAGCACACAATTTTGGTCGTTATTCCAGCGTTTTGGAATGCCAGCCCTAACTTTTTAATAAAGCTGATTTGTTGTGCTGAAGTCATGACTAAACTTGGGTTATTTCCTCCGTGTAGGGGTTCGTTTTGCGGACATACCGCATCAATCGTAATGCCTTGTGCTTGCATGGCTTGCACATATTTTACAAAATAAGTGGCATACGAGCTGTAATATATCGGCACTAGACTGCTGCCAATAGAAGTATAACTTGCTTTCATCCAAAGAGGTGCCGACCAAGGCACTGCCATTATTTTGATGTTTGGGTTGATTAACAAGATCTCTTTTAGGAGCAGTACTAATTCATTGTCGGGGGCGATACTGAAATTAGTTTGCGCCGTATCCACCTGGCCGTTAGGAAGGTCGTTATAGGAGAAGACCGATGCATTTAAGTCGGATGCCCCAATACTTATTCTGAGGTAGCTGACGGAAATGGAATTGGGGTTTGCCCCAAATAATTCTTGTAATAACTCTTGTTTTTTCTGCGTCGTTAATTGGTTTATTACCTGGGCGCTCCCACCTGTTAGCGTATAACCAAAACCATCAACGGATTGGAAGGTTTGGGTATCATCCACATCAATATTTGGATAGGCATTTGCTGTGGTGGTAAAATTTAGAATACCGCTTTGCTTTTGCAATTTAATGGATTGGTCACCTTTGGTGAGCCAGCAATCGACTTCATTGGCTACTACTCCATTGTCCAGTATGGTGCCTTGAACAACTATGGGTGCGGAAGTTAGTGTATTGGTAGAAGTTACTGTTGCGGTTAAAGTAAAGGACTCCGTTGCTTCACTTACTGCATCATTGGTTGTAGGCACATTTATAGTGCTAGTCGTTTGACCTGCTGGGATAGTAACGGATGTGTTGACTGCTGTAAAATCACTAGCCTCAGCGGTACCTGGCGTAGTGGCTATCGTGATGACTGTAGGCGCTGTGCTTGCACTGCTTAAGGTGATGGCAAATGAAACGTCTATTCCTTCCGTGGATGGCGTACTGGTTATGCTAACGGATGGTTTTGTGGCTACAGCGGTATCGCTTGCTGTGGAGCATTTTGTTACCAAGGTTATCATTAGGGTGAATAGAAAAAGTTTCATAGCATTATTTAGAATTTTCATATTTTTTTATTTGTAGATTAACTCAACGTAAACGGGCAAATGATCTGAAGGGTATTTTAAGTCGTTGGAATCACTCAAGACGGCGTATTTTTTCACTTTGAACGGGCAATCTTTAGAAATAAAAATGTAATCGATTAGTGTTTTTACCGGTTCGTTGAATTTAAAACCATTAAACGTTCCTGAGGGCCCGAATGGTTTTTCTTGAGAGAGTTCTCGGGTATCATTCATTAGCTTTTTTAATTCGGTGATCCGTTCTGCGGTGGGTTCCGTATTAAAATCACCCATTAATATGACCGGTAGTTTTTGCGTATTGAGGCTATTAATTTTGGATACAATGAGCTTTAGTCCGTTGGTCCGTGCTAGTTCGCCCATGTGGTCTAAATGCGTGTTAAATACCCAAAATTTTTGTTTGTTTTGTTTGTTCTGCAACAATGCATAAGTACATACCCGATGACAGGCGGCATCCCATCCTTTTGAAACCTCATTGGGTGTTTCTGAGAGCCAAAAGGTACTTTCTTGCAACAGTTTGAATGCTTCTTTTTTATAATAAATATTGGAAGATTCGCCCTTCCCTACCCCTTCTCTTCCTATACCTACATAGGCATATTGCGGCAGCGCGGTGGCTAGATCAATTACTTGATTGGGTTTCGCTTCTTGTACCCCAAAGAGGTCGGGCTCGTAGAATTGGATTTGGCTTTCCAGAAACCCTTTGCGGTTGGTCCATGAGTTTTCTCCATCAGAATCTAGATCGAGGCGGAGGTTGTAGGTCATTACTTTTAAGGATTGTGCCATTGAAATTGCACTACTTAAAGTAAGT
>JBDKGM010000003.1:0-3671 GCA_039798185.1 Bacteroidota bacterium | reverse complement strand
AGCGAAGTATTCAGCCCAAAGACTGGGATTCTAAACGCGCCAAAGTAATTGGTCGCTCTCACGAAGCACGTGAATTCAATGATTACATTGATTCCGTGATCACCCGAACTCGCCAAAAGTATAGTGAGCTTATCACCATGCACGATACCGTTACTCCGCAACTTTTGCGTGATGCTGTACTCGGAGTTAACACAGCAAAAGCCAAAATGATTATTGAAATTTGGGAAGACCACATTGAGGGACTTCGCAAATTAATTGGTAAGGAAAGTACCTATGCCACTTGTCAAAAGTACAATGCTGCCAAAAATCATTTCTCGAATTTCCTAAAAATCAAATACAAAGTCAACGATGTGCCGATTAAATCCATCGATCATTACATGGTTACTGAATTTGGTATGTATCTGAAAACGGAGAAAGGTTGCAGTTTTAACACCACAAACAAGTTCCTGCAAAATCTTAAAAGGATAACCTATCGTTGTCTCCGTCATGGATGGATATTAAAGGATCCCTTTGCAGGAATCAGCTTAACCATGAAAGAAGTTGACCGTCCCTACCTTACAGAGGATGAATTGAAATCAATTATGGAGTACACCTCTTCATTTGATAGGATTATTAGGGTTAGGGACTTTTTTGTATTTTCTTGCTTCACAGGTTTGGCTTACGCGGATGTAAAAAAACTCAGACGTTGCGAAATTGAAAAAAATGAAGCTGGCACCTGGATTAAAACTAAAAGGCAAAAAACAGGAGGACGTGCAAACGTGCCGTTATTGGGCGTTCCAATGCAAATCATAAACAAGTACGTTGATTTGGATTTGCTTGAAGCAGACGACCTCGTATTGCCTATACTGAGCAATCAAAAGATGAATGCTTACCTCAAAGAGTTGGCAGACTTCTGTGGCATCACTAAAAACTTATCTTATCACATCGCTCGTCACACATTTGCGACCACGCTTACAATGATGAATGGTGTACCTATTGAATCGGTTAGTAAAATGCTCGGGCACAAAAACATTACAAGCACCCAGCACTATGCCCGAATCGTAGATAAAAAAGTAGGTGAAGATATGGAACTACTATCCACTAGGTTAGGAACCCGATTAGCAATGTCATTTTAAACTTAAAGCCCTGGAAACCCCAGGGCTTTTTTTATACCCAATTAGACGAGTTTAGAAAATGGAAGAGAAATTTAGAATAAAATCATACGGTTATGGGGAGCTTGCTCAGCTCTATTTTCCTAATATATCAAAGAAAAGTGCCAGTGCTCAATTGCGCAGGTGGATCAAATTGAGTGAAAATGTTTTACCTGTACTTAAGAGCCATGGTTATAAGCCAGGTCTTAGATTACTGACACCAGCACATGTCAAGGTTATTGTTGATGAGTTTGGGGAGCCGTGAACTTTTTAAGTCCTTTTAGCCATATTGTGTTTGGTGTAAACGTTTTTATCATCAGTTAATATTTAGCCATTTATTTGTTCCACCACAGAGCCAAATTGCATTCAATCCAAACTCTTTTAAAAGTTTTGCTCCATCTGCTGATCGTCCGCCACCTTTACCGCACGCAGTAACAAATTGAAAGTTTTTATCAAGTTGTGAAAGGCTGTTTTTTAATTCTTGAAGTGAAATGTTCAAAGCATCTGGGATATGAGCTTGTTCATATTCTTCTTTACTTCTTACGTCAATGATTTGAATTTTTTGGTTGTTTTGAAGTGCTTGTTTCACCTCATCAACTTCAATACATTCTTTGATAGTTTTTATTTGTTCGGGCATACGGAATTTGATTATGAATGAAGAAATAATTGTTAATCCACCAATGAGATAAATGGCGTAATCAATACCGAATAAGTCGGCAGTAACACCTGAAATTATTGCACCGAAAGCATAACCTAAATCTCTCCAAAGGCGAAACGTGCCAATACTCTCGGCTCTTTGTTTGGGGCTTGTTGCTTGCGCAATAGTTGATAAAAATGTCGGATAAACCAATGCAGTACCTAAACCTAAAATTGCTGAAATAGAAACTAATTCATAAAAGTCACTACTAAACGGAATAAGTAAAATGGCCACCCCTTGCAAAAGCATTCCCCAAAATAGCATTGCTTTTTTTGAGTAATGGTCGGACATTTTGCCAGTAAAAAGTTGTCCGATACCCCAAACAGTCGGATAAATTGCTGTGATTATACCAATATTTCCATTGTCAAAGTTTAGCGACAAAAGAACTATTGGAAGCAAGCCCCAAATCATTCCGTCATTCAGGTTGTTTATTAGTCCTGCCTGTGTTACTGAACTTAATGTTTTGTTTTTGAAAGTTGTTTCTAAAAACACATTGTCAAGTTGTGTTGTATTGTCGGTAGCATTTTCTTTATGAACAAACACCCTTGTGTCTTTCACCCAAAGTGCAGTTAAGATAAAACCAATAATGGAAATGAAAATTCCAACGTAAAATGGATAAGGGGTAATACCATAAGTATTGGCAATATAACCTGTCAAGAATGCAACCACACCAACTGCAAAATAACCTGCAAATTCATTTAAACCCATTGCAAATCCTCGGTCTTTTTCTCCAACTAGGTCGATTTTCATAACTACTGTACTACTCCAAGTCAGCCCTTGACTAACACCTAAAAGCATATTGGCAAAAATCACCCAACTCCAACTTTGGGCGTAAATGAGTATAAATGGAATTGGAATAGCGATAAGCCAACCAAATAAAAGTAAATTCCTTCGTCCGAATCTATTGGCAAGTCGTCCTGTGAAATAGTTTGCAATGGCTTTAGTAATACCGAATGCTGTAATGAAAGAAAGAATTGCTGTCTTTGAAGCTACACCAAATTCCAATTCGGCAAACTGCGGAAAAATAGTCCTTTCCATTCCTATCATTCCACCAACAAAAGCGTTCACGATTACTAAAATGGTAAACTGTTTCCAATTTTCCTTAAGCCCAAGTTTTATGTTTTCTGAATTCATTATATTATCCTTTTTAGTAGATGGGTAAAAATAATTTTACCGTTCCTTTTAATTCAACTTGTTCCAAATGTCCCATTTTAGATCTGTCTTTGGTAATTAAATGTAAGTGTAAAAAAGTATCGTGGTGTGTGAAAATTGCTTTGTGTTCGGTTGAGAAAAAACCAAGAATATCAACTATTTCATTTTGCAATTGATAATTTGTTTGACCTTTGTGTGCTTCGTCTGGCGAACTCACTTTTGAGCCTTTAGGCAGATTTACAATGTGAATATTTGCAGATGAAATTTCGCCTTCAAGTTTAAAGAAAAATGGTCGCTTAGATCTTTGAGAAATAGCATCAATATATGTTTCTAATTGCGTTAAAGTTTTTACGCTATCTGGCAAATTTTGCTCTTCCCATTTTTCAATATTGGCGTAACCGAAAAACGGAGCTTTAATTATGAAAGTTTCTTCTACTTTCATAGTTGTTGGTGTTAGAACTGTTGATTTATATGCTTTTCCATCAAAAATCATTAATTCTCCTGATAAATATTCAACAGGGCCAAGTCCGAATAAATGTTCTTTGTTGGCAATTGTGTCAAGATTTATGTTTCCATAAAGTTGTCCTTTCCACATTACATTTCTCATTTCGCCAACAATTTTTATTTCAGTTTTGGTTTGTGCTATTAAGTTGTAACTGATAAGCATCAAAGTAGAAAATACTATTATATTT
>JBDKGM010000002.1:0-8834 GCA_039798185.1 Bacteroidota bacterium | reverse complement strand
CAAAACATTTATTTTTAAAGTAAACAAAAATGCCCCGAAAATTTCGAGGCATAAAGTTACTATAATTCTATTTCAAATTGCGTCAGCGCTTTAAATTGTTTCAAGCGTTGCGCCACTTCGTCTTTCGTTAAGCGCACCATGCGTTCGGTTCCAAATTGCTCCACACAAAAGGAAGCCAAATTAGAGCCTTGTATAATCGCTGTTTTCAACGTTTCAAAAGAAGTATCTCCCTGTTGTGCTACAAAACCTGCGAATCCACCAGCAAAGGTATCTCCAGCTCCTGTAGGGTCAAATACATCTGCTAAAGGTAAAGCAGGTGCAAAGAAAATATGTTCATTATGGAATAATAAAGCGCCGTGTTCCCCTTTTTTGATTACTACGTACTTCGGACCCATCGTATGAATCTTAGCTGCGGCTTTTACCAAAGAATATTCACCTGACAATTGACGGGCTTCTTCATCGTTAATGGTAATCACGTCGACGCGTTTGATCACATCCATTAATTCCGGTAATGCGCAATCCATCCAGAAGTTCATCGTGTCTAAAACCACCAATTTTGGTGTAGCAGTTAATTGATTTAACACTCCTGTCTGTACCAAAGGGTGTAAATTCCCTAACATCACTACCTCAGCATCTTTAAAATTCTCAGGCACAATTGGATTAAAATCCGCCAATACATTAAGCTCTGTAGCCAAGGTATCGCGCGAATTCATGTCATTATGGTAACGACCGCTCCAAAAGAATGTTTTGCCGCCTTGCACAATCTCTAATCCCGAAATATCAATGTTGCGTGCCGTTAGTAAATCTAAATATTCTTGTGGAAAATCATCTCCAACTACCGATACGATAGCCGATTGCAAATTAAAATGGGAGGCAGACAATCCGATGAAAGTTCCCGCTCCTCCTAATATTTTATCCGTTTTCCCGAATGGCGTTTCGATAGCATCAAAAGCTACGGTTCCCACGATTAAAAGCTTGTTCATGAACTCGTTTTTAAATTAAAGGCGCAAAGATACAGTTTTAGTTTAAAATGTAAATAAGGGTAAGGCGTTTAAAAGTGTAGGAATGATTTATTTTTCATAAAATTTCCAGTCATCGGTAAGTTTTTGAACGAAATTAAAATTGTTCTCATAATAATCATCCCACTCCTTTGGATCTTCTGGATTGTACTCCGAAATAATATAATTGCCATTGTCACTAATAAATTCCTGTTTTTTTACACACAACATGTAAGCAAGTTCAGTGTATCATACGAATTAAAGAAATAAAAAACCCGGCCTAAACCGGGTTTCGTCACTTTCGAATTATAGCTTTCAACGCGTTACTTTTGAAAACTACCGTGTAAACACACGACCTGCTGCACCTCCGTAGAGACCCATAGGTTTATATGTTGAAATTATCCATTTTCTTTGCCTAAATTACAAAACTTTCACACATCTGAGAAATTTTTGAGAAATATTTTTCCCACATAGGTGTAAAACTTTGCACTATGGAACACCGCGGAGAAATACTCAAGAATGCAATTTACTTAAGTGGTCTTCCCATAAGTTTAATTGCAAAACGGATGGGGAAGAGCCGGCGGTGGTTCTATTTAATGTTTGAAAACCAAAACGTTTCTCTAGATACGGTACTCGAAATAGGAAAAATCATCAAACACGACTTTAGTTTTGAAATCAAAGAAATTCGCCGAAATCAGCTACAAGAACCTCTAAATGAATATCCTGAAGAAGAAAATACCTTAGAATATTGGCGGAAAAAATACATTCAACTGCTTGAAGAACACAATGCGCTCCTAAAAAGTTTGAAGCGCAACTCAAAGTAAGGTATCCTGATGCTGCTCATAATAGGCATCCACCGACAAATTGTGCTGCATCGAAGCCATGACCGCTAACTGGTCGCAACGCTCATTCTGTGGGTGGTTATTATGTCCTTTTACCCATTTAAAATCTACTTTGTGCTTGCGGTAGATTTTTAAAAACCGAATCCACAAATCGGGATTTTTCTTGCCTTGAAAGCCTTTTTTCTCCCAACCCATCACCCAGCCTTTTTCGACCGCATCTACTACATACTTACTGTCCGACACCACCAATACCGACATCCCGGGCTGTTTTAGTTTTTCCAAACCCACAATCACAGCCAATAATTCCATGCGGTTATTTGTCGTTAACCGAAATCCCTCATAAAACTCTTTACGGTAGCCCGTCCCGACTTGCTCCAAAACCACACCGTACCCGCCGTTTCCTGGATTCCCTTTGGCTGCGCCGTCCGTGTAAAGATGAATTTGATGCATTTCGTAAATTATAAATTATGAGTTATGAATTAGGCGTGGAGGAGTTGATCGATAACCTGTGGGAAATATGCTTGTTCCAAGGCATGAACTTTGGCTGCAATACATGCGGCAGTCGTGCATTCGGCAATGGAGGTTTCAAATTGCGCAATAATGGCTCCCTCGTCGTAGTGCTCGTTCACATAATGAATCGTAATGCCTGTATGGGATTCTTTCGCTTCCAAAACCGCTTCGTGCACCCGATTTCCATACATTCCTTTGCCACCATATTTAGGTAATAATGCCGGATGAATATTAATCACTTTCGGAAAAACCTTCAATAATGAAGCCGGATACATCCATAAAAATCCAGCCAAAACAATCAAATCCGGTTGGTACTTTTTCAAGCGTTCCAAAACATCCCCATCATGCAATTGGTTTTTGTCAAATAATTCCACAGGAACCCCAAGCGCCTCTGCTTTTTCTAGTACACCCGCAGTGGGATTATTACAAAAAATGGCTTGAACCACACCGGATTTTGGTGAAAAATATCGAATAATTGCTTCGGCATTCGTACCTGAACCTGAGGCAAAAATCACAATTTGTGACATATTGAGGAAAAATTAGCGCTGTTTCTGTTGCAAAAAAACGAATAATTAACGAGATAAATCATCGATGCTTAAAGGATTGTTAAAATATTTTAGTACCTTCGTTACAACATTTATGAATCAAAATGTAGAAATAAAATAAAGTTTTTTATTTTTGCCATCAATTTAAAATTAAAAATTAGAAACTATGTCAGACATTGCATCAAGAGTTAAAGCGATTATCGTGGACAAACTAGGAGTTGACGAAAATGAAGTTGTATCTGAAGCAAGCTTCACTAACGATTTAGGAGCGGATTCATTAGATACTGTTGAGCTTATCATGGAGTTCGAAAAAGAATTTGACATCCAAATTCCAGACGATCAGGCTGAGAACATTTCAACTGTTGGTCAAGCTATTTCTTACATCGAAGAAGCTAAAAAATAATAAAATATAGTAAACCCGTATGTTACTCACGTACATACGGGTTTTTATTATTTTTTAAAACTACATTTTACGATTGTAAATCAATCATGTATATAAATACCCCTGTCTCTTTGCGCGAAATCAAAAAAGGAACACGGGTATTCTTTATATTAAGAACAAACTAAAAAACATCTCTATGCAATTAAAGCGTGTTGTTGTAACCGGACTTGGAGCCCTAACTCCTATTGGGAATTCCATTGAGGAATATTGGGACGGTTTAGTAAACGGTCGTAGCGGTGCTGCGCCAATTACCTATTACGATACCGAAAAACACAAAACAAAGTTTGCCTGTGAAGTGAAAAACTTTGATGTGGAACAGTACATGGACCGTAAAGAGTCGCGCCGCTTGGATAAATTTTCACAATATGCGATTGCAGCGAGCGACGAAGCCATCAAAGACGCCGGAATCACCGACGACAATGTGGACAAAAGTCGTGTTGGGGTGATTTGGGGTGCCGGTATCGGTGGTTTAGAAACCTTCCAAGATGAAGTGTTAAACTATGCCAAAGGTGACGGAACACCAAAATTCAACCCTTTCTTTATCCCGAAAATGATTGCCGACATTGCTCCTGCGCACATTTCAATGCGTAATGGATACATGGGGCCAAATTATACAACGGTTTCAGCTTGTGCTTCTTCAGCCAATGCCTTGATTGATGCCTTCAACTACATCCGTTTAGGGATGTGTGACGTGATCATTTCAGGAGGTTCTGAAGCAGCTGTAACTATTGCCGGTATGGGTGGATTCAATTCCATGCATGCGCTTTCAACCCGTAACGATAGTCCTGCAACAGCGTCGCGTCCCTTTGATGCCACCCGTGACGGATTCGTTCTTGGTGAAGGTGCAGGTGCCTTAGTATTAGAAGAATATGAACATGCGAAAGCCCGTGGCGCAAAAATTTATTGCGAAGTTGGCGGTGGCGGTTTATCCTCTGATGCCTACCACTTAACGGCTCCACATCCTGAAGGTGTGGGCGTAATCGCCGTAATGAAAAACACCTTACGCGATGCGGGTATGAACCCTAATGATGTGGATCATATCAACACACACGGAACGTCTACTCCACTGGGTGACGTTGCCGAATTAAAAGCCATCAGCGCGGTATTTGGTGACCATGCCAAAAACATGAACATCAATTCAACCAAATCCATGACAGGTCACTTACTAGGTGCTGCGGGTGCAATTGAAGCGATTGCAGTAATTTTGGCGATGAAACACGGAATCGTTCCGCCTACCATTAACCATGAAGTAGTTGATGAAAACATTGATCCTTCATTGAATTTAACCCTAAACAAAGCACAAAAACGCGAAATCAATGTCGCGATGAGCAATACGTTTGGGTTTGGTGGACACAATGCGTGTGTATTATTTAGAAAAATTGAGGCATAATCTCGTCTATGCGCATCATTAAAAAAATATTTGGTAAAACTTCCCGTCCTCAGCCTGAGGGCGGGATTTTTTTTGATACGATTCAAAACATCTTAGGCTTTGCGCCAGGCAATTTAAAATACTACAAAAAAGCCTTTACGCACCGCTCTTCCAACATTACTGACGAAAACGGAAGTCCCGTTAACTACGAACGGTTGGAGTTTCTCGGTGACGCCATGCTGGGCTCCGTCATTGCGGCCCACTTGTACAAAGAAGCCCCCTCGGGAGATGAAGGATATCTAACCAAAATGCGCTCCAAAATCGTGAGTCGCGAACATTTAAACGAACTCGGTCGCGATCTCAACCTCATACAATTTGTAGAGAGTAAAGTGCCTCCCCAACATTTTGGCGAAAACATCCACGGAAATATCTTCGAAGCCTTGATTGGCGCTATATTTCTCGATAAAGGCTATAGCTTTTGCGAAAAATTTATCCATGAAAAAGTGATCACTCCGTATGTGGATATTGAAAAACTAGAAGGTAAAGTCATCAGCTACAAAAGTTTGGTTATCGAATGGTGCCAAAAAGAAAAACTACACTTTCATTTCGATGTGTTCGATGACAACGGAAATGACGGTCAAAAGTTCTTTGGTGTTCGCCTGAGTATCAACAATAAAGTGGTCGCAAAATCGAGAGCCACTTCAAAAAAGAAAGCGGAAGAGATTGCAGCAAAACGCGCTTATTTTGCATTTCAGGAAAAAATTAACAAAAATTAGAGCAATCTCTTAAAAATCTACAACGTTTTCGTTCATAAAATAACGTTAATCTAACTTCCTTTCGGTAAAACCGAAACCGATTACCCGTATATTTACAACTTATTTTGGCGTAAATGGCAACTCAAAAAATCTACATCCATGAGTTTGAGGAAAGCGATTATGAAGTAATTGCAATCCACACCACTTTGGAAGATTCCCGATTGGCTTACCATATTAACCGCCAACTCGAAGTCCTTCTCGCGCGCACTGAAGAGGACCTTCAAATTCAGGTAAAAGATGGGTTAACCGGACTTTCCCGCTTTGAATTTTACGATGAAAACCAGTTTATCACCTGGAATTTAGTGCAAAACAAAAGTGAGATAGCCAATGTTACGCAAGCATCTGGCGATTTATTCGCAGGTTTGGATAACGAAATAGCCACGACCGTGTACCTTTTACCCGAATTCAAAAAAGTGGATTACCTGCTCAAAATCGGAAATCTGGAAGATGATTTAGATGTTGAGGCGATAGTCCGGAAAATAAGCGACATTGAATGGGTAAGCCTCGCTTACTGTATCGATAAAGACAAATTGAAGTCAAAACACAATTTAATTTTTTAAAGAATGCCAACCACGAGAAAAAAGACCAAAATTGTAGCCACATTAGGCCCAGCTTGTAGCTCACGCGAAGTGATTAAAGACATGATTGACGCTGGAGTAAATGTGTTCCGCATCAACTTTTCACATGCTGATTATGCCGATGTTAAAGAACGAATTGACATTATCCGCGGCTTAAACGAAGAGTTTGGCTACACAACCGCCATCTTAGGTGACCTTCAAGGACCCAAACTACGTGTAGGCGTTATGAAAGAAGATGTAGTCGTTAATCCAGGCGATATCATTACGTTTCAAACCGCTGAAGACGTTCCCGGAAATGCTGAACGCGTTTACATGAACTATAAAGCCTTCCCTAGTGATGTAAATCCAGGGGAACGAATTTTGTTGGATGACGGAAAGTTAATCTTTGAAGTGGTAGAAACCGACGGAAAAGACGAAGTAAAAACCAAAGTAATTCAGGGTGGACCCTTAAAATCAAAAAAAGGAGTTAACCTTCCCAATACCAAAGTGTCCTTGCCGGCATTAACCCAAAAAGACATCAAAGACGCCATTTTTGCTATTGAAAGCAATGTGGATTGGATCGCCCTTTCGTTTGTGCGTACGCCCAAAGATTTGATGGAATTACAAGAATTAATCAGCGAACATACCGACCATAAAATTCCAATCGTTGCGAAAATTGAAAAACCCGAAGCGGTAGAAAATATCGATAAAATCGTAGCCTATTGCGACGGTTTGATGGTAGCACGTGGAGACCTTGGTGTTGAAATTCCGGCACACGAAGTTCCGTTGATCCAGAAAAAACTAATCCACCGTGCCAAAACCGCGCGTATCCCGGTAATCGTAGCTACCCAAATGATGGAAACCATGATTACAAGTTTAACGCCTACCCGCGCCGAAGTGAATGACGTGGCCAACTCAGTAATGGACGGTGCCGATGCGGTAATGCTTTCTGGAGAAACATCCGTAGGAAACTATCCGGTACAAGTAATTGAAAAAATGACGCAAATCATTGAAGCGGTAGAAGATTCACCGTTGATTCAAGTACCACAAAATCCGCCTCACGTGCGTACCAAACGTTTCATTACCAAATCGATTTGTTACCACGCGGCGACGATGGCCAACGACATCAAAGCCAAAGCGATTTCAACCTTAACCAACAGCGGGTATACGGCCTTCCAAATTTCGGCTTGGCGTCCCTCTGCGCATATTTTGGTTTACACGTCCAATAAAAATATCTTAACGCAATTGAACTTGCTATGGGGTGTGAAAGCCTTTTATTACGATAAGTTTGTAACCACAGACGATACTGTAGAAGATATTAATCAAATGGCCAAAGAACATGGCTTTGTGAAAAAAGGCGACATCTTGATCAACTTAGCAGCCATGCCTGTAGTAGAACGCGGAATGGTTAATACGCTTCGTATTTCGGAGATCGAATAAGACCAATAAACATTTAGATACGAAAAGGATTATCGAAACGTTAGAATTTTGATAATCCTTTTTTCTTTCCAAAAAATCAATTTATCTTTGAGTATTAAACACACGTAACATGGAATCTAAAAACCCATTTTTCAACAACAAATCGTACAACAATTCTGAAACGGTTCATGAAGCCGTACTAATCGATTACAACCAAACCATGACCCTCAATGGCACAATGAACAAAGCGTTTATTATGTTGGTATTGTTGGTTGCAGGAGCAATCACTACATGGACCTTGATTGGATCTGGCTTTAATCCTGTGATTTTAATCCTTGGAGGAGCAATCGTAGGGTTAATTGCGGTTTTGGTTTCTACATTCAAACCCGAATTATCACCGTATTTAGCGCCGGGCTATGCCATTTTTGAAGGTTTATTTATCGGAGGTTTATCAGCTTTTTTTGAAGCAAAGTACCCCGGAATTGTAATCCAAGCGGTAGGCGCAACCTTTGTCACTTTCTTTATCTGTTTGGCCTTGTACCGTTTTCAAATCGTAAAAGTTACCGATAAGTTCCGTTCCGTTGTCGTTGCAGCGACCTTGGCGATTGGTGTATACTACTTAATCACTTGGTTGGTATCGATGTTTACCAATTTCCAACCCGTACATCATGGTAATTCTATGATGAGCATCGGAATCAGCGTATTTGTGATTGTCATTGCGGCTTTAAACATCTTTTTGGACTTTGATCAAATCGAACGTGGAGTGGCTAACCGTTCACCAAAATACATGGAATGGTATGGCGCTATGGGCTTAATGATCACCCTAGTGTGGTTGTATGTCGAGTTCTTGCGTTTGCTTTCTAAAATATACAGCAGAGACTAATTAGCCTCATACCCTATAAATACAAACCATCCTTCGGGGTGGTTTTTTTGTTTACAAAATAAAGTCCTGCTTCAGTAGCCTTTTCCTGTTGTATGTTGCAACCTGCCTGCCGGTAGGCAGGGTCCTCAGCGGCCTGCATTAGTGAAATTAGGCACCCTAACGGTACAACGCTACCGTTTTACACCCCATTGTATTCCTGAAACACCTTGCTCCCTCTTTAAAAAACTCCGAAAGGGTAAGAGAACAGCGCCAGTTATGGCGATTTTAGCACGTTACCCCACTAAAAAGCTAGGGTTGGGTACGCTTTTTACGTACCTCACCCACTAAAAAGGTACGATGGGGTACGCAAATTACGTACTCCCGGTACGCCTTGTGCGTACCCAGGGGTGAGGGTGGCCCCCGGTTAGGGTACGTTTTTTACGTACTTCCAGTACGCCTTGTGCGTACCCCCAAT
>JBDKGM010000001.1:0-20825 GCA_039798185.1 Bacteroidota bacterium | reverse complement strand
TCTTTGTAAGCATCGATAATTTCTTGCTTTGATTTATGTTCAATTTGTCGGTGGGCGTTATATTGAATTCCCGTACTTTTTCTAGTGAAAACTGCAGACATTGTTCCGTCTTCCAATAGCTTTACATTTCCAGTAATCAATTGACTGCTTGCCTTTTCATTATAATTATTGGTGCGAATCAATTCTCCCCCTTGCGGTTTGATTACTAAAGCAATTCGATCATCCGTAAAATCACTTTGAAAACCGAAGGGCTCATCTTGACTTGTGCATTCTAAAAATGTGTACTTATCTTTATTGGGTAAGGCCAATATCACGTGGTTCCCCTGCATAGCCACAAAATCATCTGAGATATCCGCTTTTTCTCTACCCGCAAAAATGACCGTGTAATACGACTCTACTCCCACCGCTTTTAATAAGGAACGCGTGTAGTTTGTGAGTGCTTTACAATCACCGTAACCCAACTTGTCGACATCTTTTGCTAACATGGGTTTCCAGCCACCTACACCTAATTGTATACTAACGTATCTTGTTTTATTTTGCATATACTGATAGATGCGTTGCGCTTTCTCCAAATCTGTCTTGGCATCTTTTACCAACTCTTTCACCTTTTGAATCGTTTCATCGGATAACTCATCAGTCTCTTTTAATAACGTATTGTAAACCCAAACACCATGATCTTTCCATGTTTTGGCATCTCCATACACACCAATCAAATTAAATTTATCCAATGCAAATCGAACCATCGGCAAGATTTTAGACTTAGAAGGGGTATAATCTTCTGGTTTTATAGCATTCAAATTTTCAATTTGCATCTCCAATTTCCCAGCGGACTGTGTCTTTTGAAGTGACAAGCCTTCAAAATTATATTCTTTAAAATTTAACTGTACTTCCGACGGATAGAGGTAGGTTATTTTGGATTTCTGAACACTTTCATAATAATCATTAATCGGAGTCCAAACAGGTAAAAAAGCGGTATTCGTTGACTTTACTTCACTTTCAAAAACAATAGTAAAAGGATATTCTGTGGGGGTATAATCCAAATACAATACACGATCATCAGTTAGAATTGAAAACCCATCAGCTACACTTTGGTCTTTGAAGTCGGATGTTCGAATTTTTTTTAATTCTTTACCCAAAGCATTATAAACAACCGCACTAATGGAATTGATTTTTTCTGAAGAACTGTAGTGTTCATTCGCATCAATATTTTTTAACCCTTTTGAATTTAAAACAGTTAACACTTCGCGCTTCTTGATTATGTACGATTTTTGAGATACAATCTCAACAGTGACTTCGTGCTCTCGCACCACACTATTCGCATTTTCTTTTAGGTTGTCTCCGATTGATGATGTCGCATATGAAGGGGCTTGCGACAAGGATAGTTGCGTCCATAACAGTAACGCGATAACTAATGGCTTATACATATTTTTAAATTTCCTCAAATATAAAATATTACGAAAATTTAACAAATAGTTTTGAAGATTTTTACTCTTTATTTTTTGTATCCATACAAATCGTAACCGGACCGTCATTGAGTAATTGCACTTTCATATCGGCGCCAAAAACTCCTGTACCTACTTTCTTGCCCAACTCTTGTTCAACGGCTTGTACAAAAGCTTCATACATCGGAATGGCATGATCAGGTCGGGCTGCACGAATGTAAGAAGGTCGATTCCCTTTTTTGGTTAAGGCATGTAATGTAAACTGACTCACCACAATGCAATCGCCTTGTGTTTCTTTTAACGAACAATTCATCACTCCGTTTTCATCACCAAAAATGCGAAGATTAGCCACTTTTGCAGCCAACCATTGCACATCGTCTAGCCCATCTGCTTCTTCAATACCAAGCAACACCAAGAGACCTGATTGCATGGCAGCGACACATTCTCCATCAACGGTTACAGAAGCTTGAGTGACTCTTTGTATGACAACACGCATGGGTGATTATTCTAAATTTTGAATGATAAATTTTAAATGATTTGACTATTATAAACGGTCCACTGATTACTGAACACTGATTACTGAACACTGATTACTGAACACTGATTACTGTAGACTGTAAACTGTAAACTGTAGACTGTAAACTGCATCCTGATCACTGCATATTCCTCCGCTCATCAGCATATTGATCACTGCGGTAATGCTCCTCTTCTCCTTCTAAAATCTGAATATAACTGCGGTAACGTGACCATGCAATGGCATCGGCATCTAAGGCCTCTTTCACTGCACAATGCGGCTCTTCTTTGTGTAAACAATTGTTGAATTTACAATCTTCTTTCAATGCAAAAAATTCAGGGAAATAATCCCCAACTTCTTGGGGCTCCATATCCACAACACCAAAGCCGCGAATACCTGGTGTGTCAATGATCTTGGAACCAAATGACAAATCAAACATCTCGGCAAAAGTCGTCGTATGCTGTCCCTGTTGGTGCGAATCTGAAATTTCTGAAGTACGTAAAGACAGTGTAGGCTCCAATGCATTGACCAATGTAGATTTTCCCACACCTGAATGTCCAGAAAACATACAAACTTTATCACGCATCAAGGCTTTCAACTCATCCAGTCCTTTGTGCTCTAAAGCTGAAACACGTAAACAGGTATAGCCAATCTGACTGTAGACGTATTGCAAATACAATTGTTCATCCAAAGTTGCTTCATCATAGGTGTCGATTTTATTAAAAATCAGCACGGCCTCAATACCATACGCCTCTGCAGTGACTAAAAACCGATCAATGAATGAGGTTGTAGTCGCGGGATTATTTATGGTAACCAATAAAAAAACCACATCAATATTGGACGCAATGATATGCACTTGCTTGGAAAGGTTTACCGACTTTCGAATGATATAATTCTTGCGGTCGTGAATATGGTGAATTTGACCAATGGTCTCGTCTGTAGATTGATCCAATTCAAAATCAACCACATCGCCTACAGCTATGGGATTCGTACTCTTGATGCCTTTGATTCGGAATTTTCCTTTAATCCGGCAATCGTATAGCGTTCCCTCAGCCGTTTTTACGGTGTAATTACTTCCAGTTGATTTGTAAACCCATCCTGTCATACTGCAAAATTACATTTTATCCTTTCTAAACATAAAAAAAAGCTGTTTTTCAACAGCTTTCTTCTTTTTTATTTTTTTAATCTTCTAAGATCATTCGTCCTAATTTATCATTGGACTTACGTGAAGCGTAAATAATAAACTCGCGTTCGTTCTTACGGCAGTAGACACCGGGGCGAATGACTAACTCGTTTTTAATCACTTCCTCTGGGTCCTTGCGCGACATATTTCCTTTTTCATCAAAGACAAATAAAGACGGAACGGCATTGTTGTAATTCCCCATGGAGCGAATTTCTTCAATATCGGTGATTCCTTTATTTTTCACATGGTCATTGATTAAAATATTCAATTGACCGTTTTTGTAAATAGGAATAAAACTCAAGTATTCCGGACCTTTACCCATCATTGCTACTGGAATTGACATTCCTAAAGCTACATTATAGCTCCCTGAAGAACCTCCTGCAAATAAGTTAACCGACATCGCTGTAATGGTCGCCGATTGTTCTTTGGGCACTACATTACCCCATTCAAATGTACCATCTGGACGTAAACTCGTTACAATAACTTCGTTGGTAATGTACGTAATCGGTTGAAATCCTAACGGACCAATCCCTTGACGTTGCCCAAAAACAACCATTTGATATTCTGACAACACAATCAAACCACCATCATTTTTCTCAATAATAGTTTGAATGTTATACAACGGTTTCACATCTTTTCCTTTTTTAGCACGACGTTCCCCGATCAATTTTACTTTTGTAGCATAATCAAATTCGTTGAACACACTTTTCACTACGGAGTTGTCTGCTGTATTCACCGTGATATTATAAATCCCTTTCAATTCTTTATTGGCTCTTCCACTTTCGCGAACACTTGAAAAGAACCCTGTTAATTTTACAGTTCCTTTATTGGTAGCCAACATTTTACAATTGATAATTTCTTTATCAACAATGTCAATTTTAACGATATCTTTTTTGTAGCCATTTGCTTTTTTATACAAATGCAATTCTACTTTTTCTACTTTCTCTTTTTTCTTTTTATCGCGAAAACCTTCATTTACGACAATAAAAACGTCATCGTTAACATTGACATCAAAATCAGAAATCGTAAACTCGTAATCTTTTTTGTTGTCATCGTATTTCACAACGTCTTCAACCGAAAAAAACGAAGCCATATTTTCATCAAATAATTTGGTTTCGTATTTCATCGAATCTTCTTTTTCAAAAAGCGAGGTATGCATCACCAACAATACTTGTTCATCCGGTGATTTACGGAAATAAAACCCTCCACGGTCTGATTTATTGGCTACTTTTGATTCAAACATCAACGTTGTTTTCGTCGATAATTTTCCTTTTTCATCAATCGGAATAGCAACTAATGAGAAAGTTTTATCCGAACGAACGAATACACTTCCAATCACATACAATTTGTCATTCAACAATACAATCTCCTCAAATTCCAATTCTTTGTCTTTCAATTCTGGAAATACAATAGGATTTTTGGAAAGTTGTTTCATACTACCGGACTCGAATATTTTTAAAAAATAGTCCGATTTCCCTTTCAAAACTAAGGCGTAGATTTTCCCTTTCGTTTCCCCTACAATTTTGATAATTTTTCCACCATCATCAGGAAGCTCTTCCCCGTAGGTCATGTTAATTTTCTCAATTTTGTTTTGTGCAGATACAAGCGTAGCACTACAGCAAAGCAAAGCTGTTACTGCTACAGCAAAAAGTTTTTTCATAAAAAGTTAATAATTAGAGGTTATTAAGACCACAATGATAAGGAATTATTTGGAGCAAAAAAAAATCCCCGAAGGGACTTTCTTATTGATTTTTAAATACTTTTTCTTGATGTGCGATACTCTCTTGGTGGATTGCTTTAAAAAATTGCACGATAAATTCCTCACTCAATCCCCGTTGCTCCCCTTCATTTACCATGCGTTCTAATATTTCATTCCAACGTTTATTTTGTAATACTGCCACGTTTTTGGCTTTCTTTAAAACACCAATATCTTCCGCAACCTTCATACGTTGTCCTATGACATCCAGCAATTTGGAATCGTAATCGTCGATTTTAACCCGAAGTTTGGACAATTGCTGTAAATAATCGCCGTCGGCATCGTCTTCTTTACGAATCACCAAATCAAAAATAATCTGCTTCAAACGCTCGGGAGTCACTTGTTGCGCCGCATCACTCCATGCATTATCGGGATCACAATGGGCTTCGATAATCATCCCATCGTAATTAAAATCTAAAGCTTGTTGGGTCACTTGAAATATCATATCGCGTTTGCCCGTAATGTGCGACGGATCAATAATCAACGGAATATCGGGAAACTTGCTTTGAAAATCAATGGCAATCTGCCACTCGGGATTATTGCGGTATTTTGTTTTTTCATAGGTAGAAAATCCGCGGTGAATGACACCCAACTTCTTTATTCCCGCATTATATAAACGTTCTACCCCACCAATCCACAACGCTAAATCAGGATTAACCGGGTTTTTCACCAATACAATCTTATCCGTATTTTGTAAGGCATCGGCAATTTCTTGTACGGCAAACGGATTAACCGTAGTGCGAGCGCCAATCCATAACACATCGATATCGTGTTCCAATGCCAACTTCACATGTGCTGCCGTAGCCACTTCTACCGCCATCAACAATCCGGTTTCGGCTTTGGCTTTTTGCAACCACTTCAATCCAATTTCACCCACGCCTTCAAAACCTCCCGGACGTGTGCGTGGTTTCCAGATCCCTGCTCGAAATATAGACACTTTTGAATCTTGGAGTTCGCGCGCAATTTGCAGTACTTGAGATTCAGTTTCTGCACTGCAAGGCCCCGCAATCACCAACGGATGTGGTAACTGAAAATCATCCAACCACGTGCGCATTTCTTTCTTATTTTCCATAAGGCTTATTTTTTGATTCCGTTTAAAATTTCTTTAATCCGATTGGTATGTTGCATTTCTTGATACAAAGCTTCATACTGATCGGTTTCCAACAATTCCCGAAATCGGGACAAATTTCGGATATATTCTTCTAATGTTGCCAAAACATTAACTTTGTTTTGACCAAAAATGGGTGTCCACATGTCGGGCGAACTCTTAGCCAAGCGCACCGTACTTTCAAAACCACTCCCTGCCATGTCAAAAATATCGCGTTCGTCCTGCTCTTTTTCGATAACGGTCTTGCCTAACATAAACGAACTGATATGCGATAAATGGGATACATACGCAATGTGTTTGTCATGCGCCTGCGGATCCATATACCGGATGCGCATACCCAATTTGCGAAACAATTCCATGGCGCGCTCTTGCAAACCAAAAGCCGTTTTTTCAACTTCACAAATGATATTGGTCTTCCCTTCAAACAAACCTTGTAATGCAGCTGTCGGACCTGAAAACTCCGTTCCTGCAATGGGATGAGTGGCTAAAAAATTACGCCGATTAGGATGGTGCTGTACCGCTTCACAAAGGGGTTGTTTGGTCGAACCCACATCAAGTACTAGTGTGTTTTCACCAACTAGGTTCAAGACTTTGGGCACAACGACTAAAGCTTTGTCCACCGGCACTGATACGATGACAATCGACGCTTCCGAAAGTGCGTCCCAACTGCCCTCTCGATCAACAATCCCGAGTTCAATTGCTTTTGCCACATGGTCACTTTGGGCATCAATCCCGCTTATTTGCGCCTGATCCCAAATCTGACGCATATCCCGCGCCATCGATCCTCCAATTAATCCTATTCCAATGACTACTATGTTCATACGTTAAATCGTTTCAATACTTCTTTTATTTTTTCTTCAGAGACACACAATGAAAACCGGATATAGCCTTTTCCATTGCTGCCAAAAATGATTCCGGGGGTAATAAATACATGGTGTTCATACAACCATTGGTCAATCAAACTTTCGGCGTCACTCCCTTCGGGCAATTTCGCCCAAACGAAAAGTCCGACGCCTTTTTTATCATACGCACACCCCAATTCATCCGCCAACTGCCAAATCAATTCGCGGCGACGGGCATAGATTTCGCGTTGGGCTTCAAACCATTCTGTTCCCAATTGTAAAGCGGCTACGGCTCCTTTTTGAATCCCTAAAAACATACCGCTGTCCATATTGCTTTTCACTTTAAGGACGGCTTCCAAAAACTCAGGTTTCCCTACCGCCATACCAACACGCCAACCTGCCATATTAAACGTTTTGCTTAGCGAATTGAGTTCGATAGCCACTTCTTCAGCGCCTTCACAATTGAAAATGGAAAGCGGATGCCGGTGCAATACAAAACTATACGGGTTATCATTCACCAAAAGCAATTGGTGTTTGCGCGCAAAATCAACCCACTGTTGCAACAATTCCAAATTCCCCGGAGTACCAGTCGGCATGTGGGGATAACCGATGAAAATCATTTTTACTTTTGACATATTCATGGTCTCTAAACTGGCAAATTTGGGCAACCACTCTTGATCCGGCTGTAGGTCGTAATACACTACCTCAGCCTGAACCAAATCTGCTACAGCGGCATAGGTAGGATAGCCTGGGTTGGGAAGCAACACCTGATCGCCTGGATTCAGAAACGCCATAGCGATATGCAGTATTCCTTCTTTGGAACCCATTAAGGGAAGAAAATCGATCGGACTATAGGGTGCGACTCCAAACTGTTTGGTATAAAAATGACGCATGCCGGCACGGAGTTCGGGAATCCCTTGATAACTCTGGTATTCGTGAGCTTTGGGTAGTACAAGTGCATCGACGAGCGCTTGTTGCACCGTAGGGTGCGGCGGCAGGTCGGGACTTCCAATACCCATATTGATTACGGGATGTCCTTGCGCCACGAGGGCTTGGACTTCCTTCAATTTGCGTGAGAAGTAATATTCTTGCACGGACTGTAAGCGATCGGCTGGGGTAATCATGGTAATGTATTTTGGTAAATTCCTATAATTTTAAACGACTGTGCCATGAGCGAGAGTACCGCTGTGGCTTTTTCAAAATCGGTATACGATTCAAAAAGCACATCCACAAAAAAAGCGTAGGTAAACGGCGACTCGACTTTGGGCAACGACTGAATCTTGGTGAGGTTCAAACGGCAATCACTCATCACATTGAGTAGAGCGGCTAAACTCCCACGCTGGTGGTGGAGTTCAAACTTTATTGACGCTTTATTGATTTGAGTTGAAGGCGCATTGGGTTGGCGCGAGACGATGGCAAACCGCGTGAGGTTATTGTTCACGTTTTGAATCTCAGGAACGATAATTTCGAGCCGGAATAAGTCGGCTGCAATCGAACTCCCAATTGCGGCTATCCCTTGTAATTGTTGGGCCTGAATGCGGCGTGCGGTTTCTGCAGTATCTTTATCTTCCACGAGTTTGAGGTGCGGATATTGCTTTAAAAATGCCATACATTGTAACAACGCCATGGGATGAGAATGCACTTCTTTTAGGGTAGCCAACGATTGTCCGGGTAGCGCCATTAGATTTTGTTGGATTTCTAAATACTGTTCCCCGACGATATGAAACCCATTGCGATCGATCAGGCTGTAATTAGGCAAGATGGCTCCAGCAATGGAGTTCTCCAAAGCCATAACAGCTTGCGTGGCCTGACCGCTTTGCAAGCAATCGGCGACGTCTTCAAACGAGAGGCATTCCACCAAATCAAACGGCGTTTTAAAATACGCAAGAGCGACTTGATGGTGGAACGAACCTTGAATTCCTTGTATAGCTATTTGTTCTTTCATGGGCAAAAAAAAATCCCGATAGAAATCGGGATTTTAGTATTGGTGCTTAATTTTTTACTTCTTGACGTAACACAAAACCATTCCCTTTTCCTTCGGTGCGAAGAAATAAAAGAAATAATTAAAATAAGTGGTGAATGTACTACGCATCAGCTCTGTTGTTTTTGCTAATGTATTAAAATTATTGTTTGCTTACTTCAAAAAAAAATGAAAATTTACGAAAACGATTGCAGGATTATTTCACCCGACTAGGTGTGTCTTTCCCTTGTACAATCGATTGTGCGCTTAGGGCGATGGACTTAATTACTTCCGTCATATTGGCCAAATCCAAGGTTTTTACCTCATCACTTAATTTATGGTAATTGGGTTCGTCATCCATTTTAGACGTTGAAATGGTATGGGCAGGAACTCCCAAAGCGGCCAAAGTAGCATTATCGGAACGGTAAAATAATTGTTCGGCAGGATAGGGATCGGGATGAAATTGAAACGGTGACCCTTGTAAGTTACGTTGCAATATGGTTCCAAAATCAGATTTCTCAAAACCCGTGATATAGCACGAGTTTTTACCCCATTTACTTTCGGTGCCAATCATCTCGATATTAAATAGAGCGACCACTTGATCGGGTGTGATGTTTTTTGAAAAATAGCGCGAACCGAATCCGCCCACTTCTTCTGCGGTAAAAGCGACAAAAATCAGGGTACGTTCGTTGTTGTTTAAGGCTTTGTAATAATTGGCCAAAGCGATCACTGCTGTCACACCCGAAGCATCGTCATTGGCGCCATTGTAGACAGTGTCACTGCCTCCTTCTTCGGTTCCAAGGTGATCATAATGCGCCGAAAACACGACATATTCATTGGGTTTGGATTTACCCGGTAGGATGCCAATTACATTGTTAGCGGCTTTTCCTCGAATTTGGAATTCTTGGCGGTAATTGGTCAATACACCCCAATAGCCTAACCCGATTTTTGCAAATTCTTGTTCGATAAACGCCGACGCTTTGTCAATCCCGGGGGTAAATAGTTTGCGGCCTTGCATTGCATCTGCGGCGAGTTCGGTCTCGATACGGGTCACTTCCGCTTGTGAAATGGTGGGTGTATTTTGCGCTGTGGCTAAGGTGAATGACGTTGCGCAAAGGAAAAGGAGTTTTTTCATTATACTCAAAAAATTAGTACCCATTGAACTTAATTAATAGTAAATAGACAACCTATTTTAATCTATTATTTTACAGTTGTAAAATCATTTTCAGTTCTCCAAATTTTGTATTCAACATACCAGTCATTTGGGATATAAAAAGGAATAGCGTAATCATAACTATAGTCAATTAAATACTCAACATCACACATCACTTTTCGCTTTATTCTCTTTTTACTTTTACAGTCTGTAGCATTCATTTCTAAAATATCCACAAATTCTTTTTCAACACTAAAATAAGGACGAGTGTAATCTAAAGGTGTTCCATAACTTTTTATGATATCGATTCTTGGATTTAAGCTAAAAGAAGCATTCGAACACTCTCCAACATTGGCATCAAATGAAAAAGTAATTTGTACTTTATAGTTTTTTGTATTATCAACTTTGGGCAACTGTAATTCAACTTTCTTATAACCTTCTTTAGGTTCAGGAAAAATAGTTTTCGTTTGGGATTGTAATTGTAATGCTACGTTGAAACATACTAAAAAGGAAAGGATTTTTTTCATACTTAATGGCTTTATTTAATTCACAAATATACCCAAACCACTCTAAACTTCACTCCTTATCCATACTTTATAGCACATACTTGCGTTAAGGATGGAGGCCTTGTGGAGCTCGCCCGAGGTGACGAGGGCAGCGACGGCCGACAGCCTGACCTCGTGGGGTAAACAACAAGCGGTGTAGTATCGTTTTTCATCCCACGAGGGAACGCCCAAAAATTCAATGAGAATCTGTACCTTTGTGTCAAATATATTACCACTATGTCTATAGAAGTTCACGCTATTTCCAAGTATTACGGTTCGCAAAAAGCCTTAGATGAAGTTTCCTTTTCGGTAAAAAAAGGAGAAATTGTGGGGTTTCTTGGTCCGAACGGCGCCGGAAAATCGACCTTGATGAAAATCTTGACTACCTTTTTGAGTGCGGATGAAGGAAATGCTAAAGTGAACGAACACGATGTAACAACCGATGCGCTAAAGGTGCAACGTTCGGTAGGTTACTTGCCCGAACACAATCCGCTCTACCTCGACTTGTATGTGCGGGAATACTTGGCGTTTAATGCCGATGTGTACAACGTACCTACTTCGCGCATTGAAGAGGTGATTACTTTAACCGGACTTACTCCGGAAGCCCACAAGAAAATTGGGCAACTTTCGAAAGGGTACCGCCAACGTGTGGGACTCGCCACAGCCTTGTTGCATAATCCCGAGGTATTGATTTTGGACGAACCCACAACAGGACTTGATCCGAACCAATTGGTGGAAATTCGGAATGTGATTCGCAACGTGGGTAAAGACAAAACGGTTTTTCTTTCTACGCATATTATGCAGGAAGTGGAAGCGATTTGCGACCGTGTGATTATCATCAATCAAGGAAAAATTGTCACCGACAAAAAACTGGACAAACTGGTAGAGGAAGTGACGGTTCAAGTGGTGGAAGTCGAATTTGACCAAACGGTGAGTGCCGACTTATTTGCGCAACTCACAGGACTTACGCAAACGAAAAACGTGAAAGACAATTTGTGGGAACTGACCTTCCAAACGGAGGAAGACCCAAGAGCGCGTATTTTCGACTTTGCGACAGCAAACAGTTTGCGCGCACTACAGATTGTAGCCAAAGCGAAAAACCTCGAGCAAATTTTCCGAGAAAAAACAGCCAAGAAAAACTAATTAAAAAGCAACTGCCCCTGGTAGGTTTGCTGCACATCGATAGTCGGTGGCGTGTGGTATAGAATCACATTGCCCGTACTGACGATACTGCCGTGGATGTATTGCATGGGTTTGACCAACATATCGTTGGAACCTCGGCTATAGACATAGAGGTTTTGGATTTCAAAATCTTGGGCTTCGATACGGCCGTCGCCCGCCCAGAAAATCATCGTCGCATTTTGAGTTTGACCCGATATATAAAACCGGGAAACGTTATTGTTTTCGATGGTGAATTCCGTTGCATTTACATTTAGAAAAAAGTCGCCCGTTGCTGCTCCCGGAACGCCATCGCCGTGGGCATCGTTGGCATAGATATGCAAGAGCGGATAATTTAAAGTTCCTATAGACCGGATATCTTGTTCGGTTTTGGAATATATGGCTTCGAGATTAGGTGCCGTAATTTTCACTTTGGCGACTCCATATTCCCGTACCCAATTGCATGTAGATTTGTCGCGTAGTTTCAAAACTGCTCCCTCTTGAGTAACTTGGATGTTATTGATGAAATTTTCACCCGACTCCAAAACCACTTTGTATTCGGAGCCTTGGGTGATTTCGACTCCGATACCGCGATAGACTTCGATGCGGGTAAAGGGCGTTACTGACACTTCACGTGTGATGATTGTGCCTTCCGACTCAATACAATCAGAGGGCTTTTCACAAGCAACGAGTAGGACCAGAAAAAGTGCGAGTAGTTTTTTCATGTTATAATCGTATTCCAATTCCAAATTCGATAGCCTCGGCGAGGAACATATGGGTTTTCAAGGAAATTCCTAAGAATACCTTGGGTGTCCAATAGTATTTTAATCCGATGCGGTCGTAAATGGAAATTTCATTATGTAATGGATCATAAAGGTAATACCCAACCTGAGCTTCTAATGAGAGGCGATTGATGTACAACTCATACCCTGCAAAGAGTCCGACCCTTTTATAATCTGTATTGGGGTCGATATGATCTTCGGGATAGGCGGCCGATTTGTATTTGATAAAATCTTTAAAGCTTTGCGTAAGAAAGAGATCGGCTCCCAATTGCACACCGCTTTTGCGATTGAGGCGTTTGTCGATATACGCTCCAATGTGATACAACGGATGGCGGCCACTATTGATGACGGAGCTTTCATTAAAACCCGTTCTAAACACAAAATTATAATGCAGTTTTTCACGGTAATTCGTCTGCACGCGGGTCGTGTCGGGCGAATTGGGAACGGGCTTTTGGAGGTTGTATGCAAGTCCGACCGTAAATCCATAGGTGTTAATCCCGCTGTTGGGGGATTTGGAGCGACCGTTGGAATAATGTGTAAACAACAAGCCGGCAGACAAAGCCATTTGATCATGAAAAAGCGGTTGACGGTATTGGAGTCCGACATTGATATTGGCCAAGAGTGTACTTCCAAAGGCTTTGTTTTTGGAATTGGTCAACTTATCGTAAGGCTGATTCATGTAGGCCACACCCGCTGCCGTTTGGAGTTGGAGGTACCGTTTTAAAATATGAAACCGAAAATAGGTCCCTGTTGCCCAACTGTGTCCGAGAAACCGGTTGTTGAAATCTTGGTAAAGCAAATAAACCCCATACGACGGATAGTTATAAACGCGATGCCATTCTTGAGCGCCGTGGGTTTGCAGGTTATAGGTAAATTGAATGCCTTCGGGATGTCCTTGAAGGTGGTACAAATCAGGGGTATGAGGCATAACATTCCCGCGGTACAGGTTCACTTCAAAAGAAGGTGTATTGGCGTTCTTCTGGGCGAAAACTGCCTGAACGAAAAGAAGAAGTCCTACAAAACACTTGCGCATGAGTGGAATTTAGTGAAGCAAATATAACAGAAATTTGAAATTTGAAATTTGAAATTTGAAATGATTTACGACAAAGAATGGTTGACTATTTGCTAATTTTATGAAATGGAATCACCGAGCACTTACCCGAAGTCGATTTATCTTTTACTATTCGTCCTTTTTTGTTTTGGCATTATTAGTCGACGATTTTCCTCTATGGTGCTGTTATACGTTCTTTCATTAGTTCTAAACTTTTACATACTTTACAAAATCCCCAGTTGGAATCTAAAGCATCCCAATCGGTACCGAGCGCTTTCGGCATTCCTAATCTTTATGCCATGGGTACTTTATGGTCTGTTACTCTGGTTTTTTAACAGGATTCAATGCTAAAAACGTATCCTTTTTTATTTTTAAACCCTACCCGAGGGAGATTTTACCGAGAAAGCGATGCGTGGCAAGTGGGTTTTGCGAATCAAATGGACTAAAGAGTACGCCTAATGCTGCATTGATTCGGCATTTGACGTACTTTGGGTACGCCTTTTACGTACACTGGGTACGCTTTTTACGTACTCCGACGGGAGGCACCCCCCACCCCTACCCACGCAAATGACGTACTCTGGGTACGCCTTGTACGTACTGCTTCTAACCTTTTTAGTGGATACAGTACGTAAAAAGCGTACCCAACCCCAGCTTTCTAGTGGGTAAGTATCGCATTTTTAGGAATAAATGGAGGAAATATTTGGGGGATTTTTATTTTTTGGATAAAAAATTGAGGTAATAGGAACTCGCTACTCCTTCACCACTTTCCGCGTCAAGTGTTCGCCCGAAGGTAAGCGCACTTGCACAAAATAAACCCCTTTATCAAACGGTGTTAAGTCCACTGCTGCCGCTTGGTTTTGGGTTAATACCTGCTTTCCTGCGGCATCAAAAACCGTAACGGTTGCATAGGTTTGCCCTAACTCTACACTTCCCGTCGTGGGGTTCGGATGAAAAGCGAGGGTGTGCGATTGAAAACTTGGATTTTGCAACGAAATAAAATCTTGGTAGCGGTACAAAATTGCACTGACCATAACCACCAATTTATTGTCGTTTTGCAAATGTATCGCCCGCGCCCAATCCCAAGCAGTCACATCATTCAAGGCATAACCATTGGTCATAAACGAAGTATACAATGTAGTATCTGAATTTAAATTTGCAATAATGTAATTGTACGAATTACTTTGGCGCACCGTCATACATACAAAATACTGTCCATTGGGCGCTTGAAGGATAAGATCCGAACTGATGCCGGGGTAATTTTCAGCACCAATCGTATAATGGTTAGGCACCGCAATATTGGTCAAGTTCAAACCATCACCACTAAATGAAGGGTCTAAAACCCCGTTGGGGTCCAACTTCGCAAAGGCCAATCCGCCCGTAACGTTGAGTCCTGCTACCATATAACTGCCATCGAATTGTGTAAAGACTTTTGCCGGGTAGGTTTTCCCTCCAAAGTTTAGTTGTGTGATGCCATTAGAACCAAATGAAGTATTCAAAGTACCATTGGCGGTAAGGCGAAAAAGCGTGAGGTTCGAACTCGTACTGGAAGGCACTACATTCCCCAACAAGAGAAAATCACCGTTATCGGTGGGATAGATGTTCGAAAAACTATCGGTTCCTGTCAAAGGCGATTCATAGATTCCGTTGACTCCAAACGTAGTATCCAAAGCACCCGTGGCTGTAAACCGAATTGCTAAACCACTGCCGTCGTAATTGGTTCCGCCCAGAAACCAGTAGTTATACCCTACGGCTAGAATTCGCCCCTGACTGTCTACCGTGACATCAAACAGGCGTTCGTCATTAGTATCGGCACTGGTTTCTAAATAGGTATTGAGTATCGTCACGCCATTGGTACCAAAACCGGTATCTTTCGTCCCGTTGGCATTCAATCGGCATACAAAAACTTTGTAATCATACGAGAAACCGCCCAAATTATGGGTGCGCCCCACCAAGACAATCTTACCGTCACTTTGTACGGTAATCCCTGAAATATCGAAACGTTCGGCATGGTTGTTTGAAGTAAACAAAGCCGTTCCATTGGTACCAAAGGAAGCATCCAAACTTCCATTTTCCAAATATTTCTTCACACCAATTGTAGGTGCCAAATTAGGAAACTGTATACTGAAATTCGGATTCAAGGAATACGGGATCAACACCGATTTATCGGGATAAAAATAACTCGCATTCGAAACGCCACTAATTCCACTGCTGTAGGCATTCCCCGATGCCAAACCCGTATCATTGACACCTCCATTTCCATAGGTTGGATCCAATACCAATTGAGCCATCGCAAATGGCGAAAAGAAAAGCAAAAAAAGAAACGTGATTGTTCTCATGGTCGTATTTTTTACAAATATAAAAGAAACGACGCACAATCAATGCGTTAAGCCCCCCAAACCCCAAAGGGGAGTTAAACTTTTTCAAAAGAGGGAAAACTTTCGACTTTTGACTTTCGACTTTTGACTTTCGACTTTTGACTTTCGACTTTCGACTTTTGACTTTTGACTTTCGACTTTCGACTTTCGACTTTCGACTTTCGACAAAAAAACCTGCCCCACCGAAGTGAACCAGGTTCCTGAATATAAAGGTTAGTTAGTAGCTTTTTTAAAACACCTCTTTGGCAATGGCCTTGATGTTGTCGGCTTTCCCCATGGAATAGTAATGCAACACGGGTACGCCTGCCGCCAAGAGTTCTTTACTTTGTGCGATGCACCATTCAATACCGATTTGCTTCACGGCATCGTTGTCTTTCGCACGCACTACTTCCATAATCAAGGCATCGGGTAGCTCCAAACTAAAGCGGTGCGGAATCAAGTTCAACTGCTTTTTGGTCGCAATGGGTTTGAGTCCGGGAATAATCGGCACCTCAATACCGGCTTTCCGACATTTGTCTACAAAATCAAAAAACTTTTGGTTGTCAAAAAACATCTGTGTGATGATATAATCCGCGCCGTTCTTGATCTTTTGTTTCAAAAAATGAATATCTGAATCCAAACTAGGCGCTTCCATATGCTTTTCGGGATAGCCTGCAACTCCGATACAGAAATTGGTTTTGGCTGTATTTTTCAAATCCTCATCCAAATAAATCCCTTGGTTCAGGTTGCTAATTTGTTCCACCAATTCTGAAGCATAATTGTTCCCATCTTTCTCGGGTTTGAAATAGGTTTCTGTTTTCAACGCATCGCCGCGCAATGCCACCACATTATCAATACCAAGGAAATCCAAGTCAATCAACAGGTTTTCGGTATCCTCTTTGGTGAAACCACCACACAACACGTGCGGAATCGCATCCACGTCGTATTTCCCTTGAATGGCCGCACAAATCCCTACTGTTCCCGGACGTTTTTTTACGATTTTCTTTTGCAGCAAACCGTTCCCCAACTCCTTGAATTCGTATTCTTCACGGTGGTAGGTCACGTCAATAAATGGCGGCTGAAACTCCATCAACGGATCAATCCCGTCAAAAATTGACTGAATATTTTGGCCTTTTAAAGGCGGTAAAATCTCAAAAGAAAACAACGGCTTTCCTTGGGCATTTTCGATATGTTGAGTTACTTTCATGAAATTTTTGTTACAAGTTTAATGTTTAACGTTTCAAGTTTTATTTTTTGGGCGCGTCCCCGTTGAGGAAGCTCCTGCTTTTATCATGCATGCAGCAACGGGGTCGGGTTATCCGCGGTGCACGGCACCTTGCTTCTACCCCTCGCGCGATCCCTGCTTTAATCACATTAGTCGAAAGTCCAAAGTCCAAAGTCCAAAGTCCAAAGTCTAAAGTCTAACGACTAGCCTGCCTGCCGGCATAGGCAGGTCACTAATTACTAGTCACTAATCCGCCACATTCGGCGCCAACCACTTGTGTGCCACATCCACGCTTACTCCACGACGTTGGGCATAATCCGCCACTTGATCCGCTTTGATTTTCCCGAGTCCGAAGTACTTACTCTCCGGATGCGCAAAATAATACCCCGACACCGAAGCGGCCGGCCACATCGCCATACTTTCCGTCAAGGTAACCCCAATGCGTTCTTCGACTTGCAAAAGACTCCATATCGTGGGTTTCTCTAAATGGTCGGGACAAGCGGGATAGCCTGGTGCGGGACGAATTCCTTTGTAATCTTCGACAATCAAAGCTTGATTGTCTAGCTGTTCGTCGCTGGCATAACCCCAAATCTCTTTTCGTACTTTCAAATGCAGGTATTCCGCAAACGCTTCGGCCAAGCGATCGCCCAAGGCTTTCACCATAATTGCGTGGTAATCGTCTAACTCTTTTTCAAAAATGGCAGCCCTTTCATCGACTCCAAATCCGGTAGTCACACAAAAACAACCGATATAATCGTGCACACCCGTTTCTTTGGGCGCGATAAAGTCGGCCAACGCAATATTGGGTGCGCCTGCCGTTTTCTTCGACTGCTGACGCAGGGTGAGAAAGGTTGTCGGTGGTTGGTTGTCGGTTGTCGGTTGCACTTCGATATCATCGTCATTAACCGTATTCGCTGGGAAAATACCCACCAATCCTTTGGCGGTAAACCAGTTCTCATCAACGATTTGCGCCAACATTTTTTGGGCATCGTCAAAAAGCTGTTGCGCTTGTTCGCCTACGACCTCATCCTTCAAAATAGCAGGGTATTTCCCAAACAATTGCCACGAATGAAAGAAAGGCGTCCAGTCGATAAACGATACCAAATCCGCTAAGGTCACCTGCACCTCTTGCACTCCAATGAAATTCGGTTTTGCCGGTTGGTAATGGGACCAATCCAACTGCAATTTATTGGCACGCGCCTCAGCGATTCGCAAGTATTCTTTCTCACGACTGCGGTTCAAATACCCTTCGCGCAATTGATCGTATT
The DNA here is from genome assembly GCA_039798185.1 of Bacteroidota bacterium. Classification (GTDB taxonomy): domain Bacteria; phylum Bacteroidota; class Bacteroidia; order Flavobacteriales; family Flavobacteriaceae; genus Flavobacterium. The sequence continues at coordinate 2,484 of JBDKGM010000001.1, read as the reverse complement.
CCTCGCGAATTTGTTCGGCATACGTCGCTTTGTTTTCAGGTTGTAACAAGTTGCTCGCCACCGTTACGGCACGCGAAGCATCGTTCACATGGACAACACTTCCAGTATATTCGGGAGCAATCTTCACGGCAGTATGTGCCCGCGAGGTGGTTGCCCCTCCAATCATAATCGGTATCGAAATGTTTAAGTGTTCCATTTCTTTAGCGAGGTACACCATTTCGTCCAAGGACGGCGTAATCAAACCGCTCAATCCGATAATATCTACATTTTCGGCAACCGCAGTTTGTATAATTTTCTCTGGCGGTACCATCACCCCCAAATCGATAATTTCAAAGTTATTACAGGCCAAGACCACGGAAACAATGTTTTTCCCAATATCGTGTACATCGCCTTTTACAGTAGCCATGAGCACCTTTCCAGCCCCCGCCGACTGACCGTCTTTGCTGGCTTCTATGAAGGGTAATAAATAGGCTACTGCTTTTTTCATGACCCGAGCCGATTTCACCACTTGGGGTAAAAACATTTTCCCCGAGCCAAATAAATCGCCCACGACATTCATTCCGTTCATCAAATGCTGTTCGATAACCTGAATAGGTCGGTCTACCAGTTGACGTGCTTCTTCCACATCGTGTTCGATAAACTCGTCCAAGCCTTTCACTAAGGAATGCGTGAGGCGCTCCTGTACCGAACCGTTGCGCCATTCTTGCACGACTTTATCAGTTGTTTTGGTATCCGATTTTAAGTTTTCCGCATAATCCAGTAAGCGTTCGGTCGCATCATCACGACGGTCGAGCAACACATCTTCCACATAAGTGAGCAATTCTGGATCGATTTCGTCATAAATTTCCAACATCTCCGGATTCACAATTCCCATCGTCATTCCGTGTTGGATGGCATGGTAAAGGAAGGCTGAGTGCATGGCTTCGCGCACTTTATCATTCCCACGAAATGAGAACGACACATTACTCACGCCGCCCGATATGTGTGCATGAGGCAAATTTTCACGAATCCATTTTGTAGCCAAAAAGAAGTCCACCGCATTACGGCGGTGTTCCTCCATACCGGTCGCCACAGGGAAAATATTGGGATCAAAAATGATATCGGTAGCTGGAAAACCCACTTGGTTCACCAAGATATCATAACTGCGTTTACAGATTTCGATACGGCGTTCGTAGGTATCGGCTTGACCTGCTTCATCAAATGCCATGACAATCACAGCAGCACCGTAGCGTTTAATCAACTTGGCATGATGGATAAAAGCGGCTTCACCTTCTTTCAACGAAATAGAATTCACCACCCCTTTTCCTTGAATGACTTTGAGTCCGGCTTCAATGATTTCCCACTTCGAACTGTCGATCATCACGGGTACACGGGCAATATCGGGTTCGGCAGCAATTAAATTCAGGAATTTGGTCATGGCCTCTACGCCGTCGAGCATTCCTTCATCCATATTGACATCGATGATTTGTGCACCGCCTTCAACTTGGGCGCGCGCAATATCTACTGCTGCTTCGTAATTCCCTTCTTTAATCAAGCGTAAAAACTTTCGCGAACCGGTTACATTGGTCCGTTCCCCTACGTTAACAAAGTTAGTTTCAGGAGTGATGATTAGTGGTTCTAAGCCGGATAACCGTAAGTATTGGGTTGTCGGTTGTCGGTTATCAGTTGTCGGTAATACAAGTTCACTCATGATAATTTTCAGTAAAATTTAATAATGCAGTTAAGCAATCGCTTGCAAACTTGAATAGTATTGGGTTGTCGGTTGTCGGTAATACAACTTTACTCATGATAATTTTGGGAAATAATTAATGAAGTCCTTAAGCAAACGCTTGCAAACTTGAATAGTATTGGGTTGTCGGTTGTCGGTAATACAACTTTACTCATAATAGCTTTCGATAATAATTAATAAAGCCGTTAAGCAATCGCTTACAAACTTGAATATTGTCTAACACCGTTTGAAATTGATCTTCAGAGATGTATTGCTGATCCAAAGCAATATAACTTTGTGCTTCTACTTCATACAAAGAACCTCTTGAAATGTGTAAAAAATTTATTGTATCCTTAGCGGATTGTCTGCCACACCCCTCAGCAATATTAGAAGTTACAGATACTATAGCTCTTCTAATTTGATTGGTTAATCCAAACTGTTCCTCTTTTGGGAATGTTTTTGTTAATTCGTAAATCTGATTAGTAAGCTTCCTACTTTCTTGCCAAACTTCCAAATCTGTATAATCTTTATTCATAATTTAAAATACTTTTTTCAACCGACAACTGACAACCATCAACCGACAACTATCTGCAATCTCGGTTTAAATTCAGAAGCTACCTCAGCAATCGCACGAATATGCTCCGGCGTAGTGCCGCAACAACCCCCTATGATATTCACTAAATTTTCGTTTAAATACTCGCGGATTAACGCTTGCATTTCTTCTGGTGTTTGGTCGTATTGTCCGAAGGCATTGGGTAATCCCGCATTCGGATGCG